>CAIKND010000156.1 GCA_903828675.1 uncultured Acidobacteriaceae bacterium | reverse complement strand
GGGACGCTTCCGGGCAACAGGCATGATGAACCATCATCCCCAAGCACTGCGCTGATCCTCAGTTGCAACCTTGATTACCGGACAGGTGGGTCACTTTTGGAAAGCAGACCCGGGTCAATTCTCAAAAGCGCCGAAGCAATGTAAAATTATGCTGCATTTTTATCTTTTTCTGGGTGCGTCAGCGCCTCATGCTGGACTGCAAAAACAGTGGAATGTGGGCAGAAGCGCGCGAGGTTTAGTTGGTTGCTATCCCACCCATTCGCCAGAAAAAAGGCGAATGGATGGGGCACGGAGCCTTTGTCGCACATATAGCCCGGTTCATCGCCGGACGAAACTCGCTATGCGAGTTGCGCTGCTCAGGATGACAGCTAACCCTTTGGTAGTGATTGTATTACCGGTTATTCGGACATTATTCATTCCCAGGTCTGAGACTCCAGACCTGGGGCACCCGCGATTTATAGATGGGTACCTGTGGCTGTGCTGGCCTTCTTTTTGGCGGCGGCCTTCTTTTTTGGGGCCTTGGCGGGAGTTGGCTGAGCGCCGAGAAAGACTGAACAGCGCAACTCGGGGAGGTGCGGAGCGGCGGCGGCCTTGGCGATAGCCATGTCGGCCACTTCGCGGACGATCCACTCGAAGTTCTCCGCGCCGACGGAGAGCAAGTCCGCATCCGGCGCGGGGTTCATGAAGTCGATGGCGTAGGGGATGCCGTTTTCGACCGCGAATTCGACGGTGTTCAGGTCGTAGCCGAGGGCGCGGCAGAGCTTGAGTGCATCCTGTTCGACACGCTTGAGGAGCTTTTTGCTGTAGGGGGGCGGGTTCTGCACGTAGCGCTCGGCGTGGGGGCGGCGCGGGTCGTAGGGCATGATGCGGACCTTCTTCTGCCCGACCACGTAGCAGCGGAAGTACTCATCGAAATCGACTGCCTTCTGGTACATCATGCAGAGGTCGCGCGACTGATTGTAGGCCTCGAAAAACTCCTCGCGATTGTGGATGTGATAGACGTCGCGCCAGCCGCCGCCATCGACCGGCTTCATGAATCCGTGCAGGCCGACGTAGGCAAAGACGCGGTCCCAATCGAGGGGATACTCGAGATTCCGCATCGAACGGTCAGTGGTGCCCTCGGGCAACTGCTTGTGAGGCAGGATCACGGTGGGAGGGACGGCGACGCCGAGCTTTTCGGCGAGGGTATAGTTGAAAAACTTGTCGTCGGCAGACCACCAGAACGGATTGTTCACGATGAGGGTTCCGTTGATGGCCTCGTGCTTGAGAAACGCGCGATAGAAGGGGATGTCGTGGGAGATGCGATCCAGGATGACCGAGTAGTGCGGCGGCTGGCCGGGATTGTCGAGTTGGACAGCGCCGGTGAGCACAAACTCGGCTTGAATGCCATCGATGTTGCGGGCATTGATGTGTTCGACCAGCGCACCGGGGAAGCTGTTCTCCATACCGAAGAGGATGCCGATCCTTTTCATGCCGTCTCGCCCTCCGGGTACAGTGTACGTCAGAAGATTGTTGAGGCAGTCAACGGGGAGTGACGATTGGGTTTCCCCGGATAGGAAGTGGCAAAGGCTGCTTATCCGGCTCGGAGCGCCCGGGTGTTGTAATCCGCCACGGCGCGCGCGACGGCGACGGCCGACCGGCGATCCTTGGGATCCTGCTCGAGCCAACTGCAGAGGGCCTCGTAGACCGCACCCACGAGGCAATGCGCGGCGATGTCCGGGTCAACGAAGGAGAATGCGGTGGGATCGGCCTCGAGGGTGTGACGGACCTGGGCGGCGTGATGTTGAAGAATCGAGCGCCGTACCTGCTCAAGGCGTGGGCTGAGCCCTGAGGACTCGACGATGAGAATGCGCGCCTCCTGGGGGTTCCGGGCCAGAAACAGAAACAGCGACTCCACCGCCTCGGGGATTCTGAGCAGGGGGTCGGACTGACGGCACTTGGCCTCGGCGAGGATATCCGTAATGCTGCGGCCGAGCGCTTCAAGGACAGCGGCGAAAATGTCCTCTTTGTTGCGAAAATGCGCGTAGAAGCTGCCGACGGAACTGCCCGCCTCAGCCACAATCATGGGCACAGTGGCGCCGTGATAGCCGTTGACGCCGAACATCCGGGTAGCTGCATCCAAGAGCACCTTGCGGCGCGCGTCTTTGCGGGCTTCGGTGGCGGCTGTTTTACGGTAGGCCATTTGCGGATGTCCCCCTCTTGTCAAGAATAGAATGACGTGTCATTCTATTCTTGTCAAGAAAGAAGAACGGATATGCAAGCAAGAACCCCCGACACGGATTCAGAGGTTACGGAAAGAATCGGTATTGCAGTTGAAATTGGCGGAGAAGAAGCATTCCCTCAGGGGCTAAAGCCCACTGGTTTGTTCGCGCGGTCGGCGGCGCGGCTAAAGCTGCGCCCTTTCAAAGCGGCAACTTGTTTGGGGCTGGCCGATTGGTCCTGGTCGCGCCCATTGAAAGGAGAGGGACTTGCCGCGGTATTGCTGCTGGCCCTGCTCTCTCTGGCGGCGTGCGGCCCAAAATCGAAAACTGCGGCAGACCAGCCTGTTCCTGTGGGCTTGCGCGCACCGAACCGGGTGCAGCAGCCGGTTTCAGTTGCGGCCAGCGGCGCGGCGGAGGCCAACGTTACGGCACTGTGCGCTTTCCAGATTGCGGGGCGGGTAACGCGCGTTCTGGTGGAAGAGGGCCAGGCAGTCAGCAAGGGGCAGGTGCTGGCGGAGCTGGACGCGACCGATTACCGCAATGCCTACGACGCGGCGCGAGGGCAAGCCGATGCGGCCCGGGCGGTGGACCGCAAGGCGCAGGAAGGCCCGAGGTCCCAGGAGCTTGAGCAGGCTCGGATCGACTTTGATCGCTGGCAGGACGAGTACAAGCGAATGAAGTTCCTCTACGAGCACAAGAGCCTGGCGGCGAACGACTTCAAGAAGATCGAGGCTGGCTACCAGGCGGCGCAGCAGCGTTACGAAATGGCGAAGCAGGGCACGCGGGTGCAGGACAAGGAAGCCGCCAACGGCCAGGCTCGCGCGGCGACCGCCGGGATGAACGAAGCGCAGAAGCGGCTTGGGGACACAAAACTGCGTGCGCCGATTGCGGGCTTTGTGGGCATGCGGCGGATCGATGTGGGCGACACGGTGGGGGCGGGAACTCCGGTCATCTCCGTGCTCGATCTGAATCCAGTCAAGGTGCGTGTAGGGATTCCAGAGGCGGAGATTGGCAAGGTGCGTGAGGGCGCCAGGGCGGTGGTCGCCATACCCTCGCTCGACGGGCGCGTGTTTGAAGGAAGAGTGGAAGCGGTGGGGGTTGCGGCTGACCCGGCGGCGCGCACTTACGTGACGAAGATTGCGGTGCAGAACCCGAAGCGGCTGCTGCGTGCGGGGATGGTGAGCGAGGCGCGTATTTTTTCGCCGGCGATGGTGAACGCCCTGACTGTGCCCGGCGATGCGATTGTCCGCGACGCGAAGGGGGTTACGCATGTGTTTGTCTACTACCCCGCGCAACAGCGCGTGTATGCCCGCCGCGTGGATGCGGGCACGCTGGTGAACAACGAGGTTGAGATTCGAAACGGGCTGAACGGGGACGAGATGGTGGTGACTGCGGGCCAGCAGAACGTGCGTGAGGGCTCGCTGGTGAAGATGGCGGGAGGCGGCCAGTGAATCCCGTACGCGCATCGCTGCACTACCCGCAGGTATCGCTGGTGCTGGCGGCGATGCTGTTTGTGACCGGCATGTATGCGCTGGTGACGATGCCGCGCCGCGAAGACCCGAAGATTACCATCCACACGGGGATTGTCTCCGCAGCCTATCCGGGCGCGACGCCGGAGCAAGTGGAAGACCAGGTGACGCGCAAGATCGAAGAACACCTGTTCCGCTTTTCTGAAGTGCGCCGCGAGAAGACATTTTCGACAACGCGCAACGGCGTGGTGCTGGTGAATGTCGAGTTGAACAAGTCGGTGACGGATGCCGACGAATTCTGGTCGAAGCTGCGATTGGACATGGCGCAACTGAAGGCCACTGACCTGCCGGCGGGGGTACGCGGGCCGGCAGTGGATTCCGATTTTGGCGACACGGTGGCGGTGCTGATTGCGGTGCATGGCGGAAGCTATGGGCCGAGGGAGCTAAAGGACTACGCGCAGAAGGTGGAAGCCGCGCTGCGCACGATTCCCGCGGTATCGAAGATCAAGCGCATCGGCGACCAGAAGGAAGAGATCGACATCTCCTCGTCGAGCGAGCGGCTGGCGCAGTATGCGGTGAACCCGCAGAAGATGGCGCAGGCTTTGCAGGGGCGCAACCAGGTGCAGTATGCGGGCCGCGTACCGACGGAGCAGAACAAGACGCCGATAGCCGCAAGCGGCGAGTTGCAGACCGAAGACCAGATTCGCCACGTGATGGTAGACGTCTCGCCCACCGGGCAGCCGGTGTACGTAGGTGATTTTGCGAGTGTGGAACGGGTGTACAAAGACCCCACGGAATATGCGCGCATCGGGGGCCAGCCGACGATTTTACTGGCCGTGGAGATGAGCGAAGGCAACAACATCGTGGACTTTGGAAACACGGTGCGCAAGACGCTGAAGAGTGTGGAAAGTTCGCTGCCGCCGGAGGTGAAGCTTGACCTGGTGGCCGATCAGCCCAAAGTTGTTTCCGAGCGGATATGGGATTTCTTTCGCGAGTTTGGCATCGCCATCGTGGCCGTCATTCTGGTGACCATGCTGCTGCTTCCGATGCGAGTGGCGCTGGTGTCGGCGATTGCGATTCCGGTCACGGTCTCTATTACATTCGCACTGCTGAATTTGTGTGGAATCGAGTTGCAACAAGTGTCGATTGCGGCGCTGATCACGGTGCTGGGGATGGTGGTGGATGACGCCATCGTGATTGCCGACAATTACGTGGACCTGCTGGACAAGCATGTGCCGGTGGAGGAAGCCGCGTGGAGATGCGCAACGGAGATGGCGGTTCCGGTACTCACGGCTACGCTGACGATCATCGCGTCGTTTGCGCCGCTGCTGCTGCTAACGGGGGCCATGGGCGAATTCATACGCTCGCTGCCGATTGCCGTGGCAATCGCGCTGGGTACGTCGTACGTGGTGGCGATGCTGCTGACGCCGCTGACCGCGCGTCACTTTATCCGCCAGGGGTTGATCGATCACGAGTTCGACAATTCAACGGGGCCGGCGAAGCTTTCTCCGCTCGACCGCATGCAGAAGGTCTACAACCGCATCATCACTCACGCCATGCATCACAAGCCGCTGGTGCTTGCTGCAGGGTTGCTCGCTTTCATTGCGGGCATTGGGATTCTGCACCTGGTGCCGCAGCAGTTCTTTCCACTGGCGGAACGCAACCAGTTTGTCCTTGACGTTTGGATGCCCGAGGGGACGAAGATCGAGGCCACGGACGCGGTGGTGAAGCGCATCGAGACCATCCTGAGCAAGGAGCCGCTGGTGTCTTCGTACACGAGCTTTCTTGGCTCGAGCGCGCCACGCTTCTACTACAACGTGAACCCGCAGGCACCTGCCGCGAACTATGCGCAGGTGCTGGTAAACACGACCAAGGTGAATGGAACGCCAGAGCTGGTGGCTGCGCTACGAGAGCGGCTGAGCGATGCCGCACCGGAAGCGCAAGTCTATGTGAAGGAGTTGCAGCAGGGACAGGTGATGGAGGCTCCAGTGGAGGCGCGGATCGTGGGTGACGACGCCCAGGAACTGCGCACGCTGGGGGCGCAGGTGGAGGACATTATGCGTCATACGGCGGGCGCAACCTACATTCATACCGACTGGCGCGAAGATGCGTGGCAACTGCGCGTGAATGTGCGCGAGGAAGTGGCCAACCGGATGGGACTGACCAACGCGGCGGTGGCGCAGCAACTGGCGGGCGGATTTGAGGGAGCACCGCTAACGACGTTCTGGGAGGGCGACCGCGACGTGGATGTGGTGTTGCGGCTGGACCCGGTGCAGCGGCGGGGCGTTCAAGACGTGACAGAGACTTATGTGACGTCGCCCATTACCGGGGCCAGGGTCCCGGTGGGCGCGGTGGCCTCACTTACGCCGGACTGGCAGCCGGGCAGGGTTGTGCGCAGAAACGGCGTTCGCACGCTGACAGTGCGCGCCTTTCCCGATGGGCACCGGCTGGCCAGTGAGATTCTCGCCGACATGCGCAGCCAGGTGAACGCGCTTCCGCTGCCGGCGGGGTACCGCATCGCGTACGGTGGAGAATTTGAAAATCAGAATGAGACGTTCGGCGAGATGACGCACGCTCTTCTATACAGTCTTGTCTTGATCTTTTTGATTTTGCTGTTTCAATTCCGCTCGTTTATTGATCCGCTGATTATCATGATGGCTTTTCCGCTGGCGCTTCCGAGCGCGGCGCTGGGACTGCTGATTACGCACAACAACTTCGGCTTCACCGCGTTCATGGGCATTGTGAGCCTGGGCGGCCTGGTGGTGCGCAATTCCATCATCCTGATCGACTACATTCATGTGCGGATGAAGGACGGCGTGGAACTGGAAAAGGCGGCGCTGGAGGCGGGCGAACGGAGACTGCGGCCCATCTTCCTGACTTCGATGGCCGCAGCGGTGGGCGTGATCCCGATGATTCTTTCCGGCTCAAGCATGTGGTCTCCGCTGGCAAGCGTGATTGCTTTCGGGCTGCTTGGCTCGATGTTCTTTACGCTGGTGGTGATCCCGGTGCTGTTTGTGGTGGCGCACCGCGAGCGCACCGTACCGGTTCCCGCGCGCGTATTAGTCACGACGATGGTGCTGCTGCTCGCCTTTGCGGGCGCTGCCCAGGCGCAGTCGAGCCCCATGGCGCCGCCGCGTGTTGTGACGATGGATGAAGCTCTGGCGCTGGCAAAGAGCCAGAACCCGGCCGTCAAACTGGCCCAACTCAAAACCAAAGAGATGGCCGCACGCGTAACCGAGGCGCGCGCCAATTATTTTCCGGTTGTGAGCGACGAAACCGAAGCGGTGCATCTGGGAGCGATGGATCGCCTGGTGCTGCCGCAAGGGGTGTTGGGCACCTACCCGAGCGCGGGGCCGATCCCCGGAAAAGATGTTTCCATCAAACTCGGCAATCAGAATTTTCTGCTGAGCACCACCGTTGCCGCGCAGCCGATTACGCAGATGTTCAAGATTCACGCCGGGGTCAATGTGGCCAAGGCGGACGAAGGCATGGCACGGGCGAATGCGCGCAGGGCTGAAAATGAAGTGGCTTTGAAAGTGAAGCAGCTTTATTTCAGCTTGCTCTCGGCCGAGCGCCGCAAACAGGCGGCGGAGTTGCGCATCGCGGCGGGAGAAGCGCGGCTGGCGGAGGCGCAGAATGGTGTCGAGGCTGGATCGGTGCTGGAGTTGAAGGCGCTTGAGGGCAAGGCGCAGATTGCCGAGGCGCGCCATGCGCTGGGATCGCTGGAGGACGCGATCTCCGACATGAGGGTGGAATTCAACGATCTGATTGGCCTGCCGCTGGACGCGGACCTGGCGCTAGCGCCGCCGCCTGCGAATGATTCCGATGCGACAAGCGGAGATCCAGAAGCCGAGGCGCTCAACCATAATCCCGAAGTTGCCGCGGCAGAGCAAACGCTGAAGAAGGCGCGAGCCGGATTGAGCGCGGCACGTGCGGAATATATTCCCGAGATTGGGGCCTTTGCTCAGTATGTGTATCAATCCGGCGTGCCGCTGCTGAGTGAGAATAACGGCGCGGTGGGCCTGAAGATGAACTGGACGCTGGCGGAGTTTGGCAAGCGCGGCGGGCTGGTACGCGAGCGACAGGCGCAAGTGGCACAGGCTGAACAGAACCTGCGGCAGGCGCAGAACCGCGTGCGTATCGATATCGAAAAGGAAGTGCGCAAGGTGCGGCGTGCGGAGACAGGCCTGAAAGCTGCGCGGGAGAGTGTGGCCGCGCGGGCGGAGATGCAACGGATTACAGCCAACCAAGTGGAGGCAAACACCGCCAACCCCTCGGCGCTGAAGGAAGCCGAGGCTCAGCTGGCCGAGGCCAATGCCGGGCTGTTCCAGGCAGAGATGGAGCAAAGCGTTGCACGCGCTGAACTGGAGCGGACTGGCGGACAGGAGTAACATGAAAAGTTCGGTTGAAAAGGGGGCATCGTGAAATACCGTGTGCTGACTGTCAACAGGGAATTCGGGAGCGGTGGGGGGCGAATCGCGCAGACCATTGCCGGCTGGCTCAGCTGGAAACTACTGGACCGCGACATCATCGACGCCATCGCCTACGCGGCGCACGTGGATAAGAATGTAGTGAAACACTACGACGAACATGTGGACTCTTGGCTTCGCCGCCTCAACCAGCAGGCGATGCGCGGAGCAGCCCTGGCAGCCGGACTTGAGCTTGGAGAAGACTCCGTCTTCGACGCCGAGGAGATGGTGAAGATTACCCAGAAGATCGTCGAGCAGGCGTGGGCCGAGGGAAACTGCGTCATCGTCGGCCGCGGCGCTCAGTGCGTTCTGCAGCACAAGCCCGATGTCTTTCACGCTTTTGTTTACGCTCCGCTGAAAGAGCGCATCCTGCGCCTTCGCGACCGCCTGGAAAAGGGCGCAAATGTCGAGCAGCGCCTGCGCACAGTGGATGAAGAGCGTGCCAAATACCTGCAACAATATTTTGGCAAGAACTGGTGCAATATGCACCTTTATGACCTGATGATCTCTTCGCGCGAAGATGAAGACTCGACGGCGCGGGTGATTCTGAATGCGATGAACGGACAGTAGAGAAGCAGTGGACATTGGTCAGTTCCGGAGCTTGTCTGCAGCACAAATGCAACTGCCCCATCCTTGCGGCGTTTTTCTGGCGCAATGGTGGGGCAGCAATAAACTAAACTGCGCGCATTTCTATTCACTGTTCCCTATTCCCTGCCCTTTCACTTCTTCGTTACGTCCCAGTCGAAGCTGATCTGCGAGATTAACCCATTCAGCTTCTCGACGGCTGCCTGTTTCTGGGTTTCCAGGTCGGCGGTCTGTTTGCGCGTGGTTTGCAACAGGTCTTCGGCGCGGTTCAGTTCATCTACAAAACGCTTGGCCGCATCGTTGCCTTTGAGGGCGGTGAGGTTGTCGCGAGCGCGAGACTCGTCGGCAGATGCGGTGGTCTCGATCTTTTTGGATTCGCGGATGCGGCGATCGAGGTCGGCCAGAGCGGCTTCGGCATCGATCACCGGTTTCAGCTTGTCAAGCGCATCGGGAACCCGCTTGACCAGGTCGAGCAGATAGGCGGTCTGGTCGCTGCCCGCATTCAAGTAAACAGAGGTGGTGACGGGGCCGCGCTCGCGCACCTCAAGGGTTGCCATGGTCTGCGCGGCGACTGGAAGCCGGAAGCGATAGAGGTTGGGAGAAGTCTCGTCCGCCTTCAGGCCATCATCCAAGGTCCATCCGTTGTTGCGGCGCGCGTGCTCCAGCAGTACCACTCGATCCACATCGGCGGAGTTGACCGCGGAATAGGTGACCGAGGCGACGTTCATGTGGGTTTCAATGATCGAGCCCCTGCGAATCTCGACGTGATGGAGCGTTTGCTGGCTGTCGCGCGCTGTTACCTTGACGCGAACCGCCTGGTCAGTGGCATAGGAGAGCAGGCGCTTCTCGCCGGGATGGATGGGATCGAGGAGGCCCTCGCCGGCAAACTCGCCGCTCTCGAAGATGGAGAAGCTGCCCGAGTCGAGCGTCAGCTTCGACTTATTCTCAAGCCACACGGCCCGCATGGGCGTGGTTCCAGACTCGCTCCACAGGGTCACGTGCTGGGCGGGCAGGTCCTGCTGGAGGATGGGCACCATCGCCGACTCGTTCTTATGGATGGTGACCGGCTGGGTGAGGGCGTACTCGAAGAAATCGTCGAAGGCGTTGGTGGTAACATCGCCCTCGCGAATGGCGTCTGAGGGGCGGTCTACGCCGCCTGCATACGTCGTTAGGCCAGGAGCAGTCAGTGCGAGATCGGCGGCGATTGATTCGACATCTACGGTCTCAGATGCCGAACCGACCATCTCATTCCTCATACGCATGTTTTCCGACTTCATCTTGGCCATCGCTCTAACTGCAGGCGGTGGAGGTGGCGGTGGCGCAGGCATCTCCGCTGCCTCGTGCGTTTGCGGGGTGGTTTCAACGCCGGTGGCTATCGGAATCTCTGGCCGGCGGGTATACAAGGGCTGCGACAAGGGCTGAATGAAGCTCTGGGGCGAACCTGCGACGAGAGAGAGTTGGACGTTGTCCCAGTCCGCGCCGACGGTGTTATCGACCACGGCCCAACCCTGCACGGTCGCCGAGCCGTTGGGGGTGCGCGGAAAGACGAGCCGGTACGTCGACTTCCACACCGGCACGGCACTGATGTAACTGATGCGCAACTCGCGCTGGCCTTGCCCGAGCGCGTCGAGCGTCAGGTGGCGGAGTCCGTTGGCGTGGGTTGTGCTGAGCAGTTCAAGATAGCGGTCGAGTTGGCCCTGGAGGCCGGCGTCCAGCGGTTTCACACTGAGCGCCGGAGTCAGTTCGATGACCCGCACACCGCCTGAAGCGGCCACTACCGTGAGATAGAACTTTTCGACTGTGGTGTCGGTGTCGCTGCCCGGGACCTTCTCGGTACGCGACTCGATGGCCATGAGGCGGCCTGTGATGGTGCCTCCGGGCGCGCCGGTGACCTCGACGCGTTGACCGCGCAAGGCCTGGAACAACTCTGTCGAAGTGGGATCGTCGTCCATGCCGAGCGAGAGCGACTTCAACTGCTCGGCCAGCGGCGTGGTGGAGTTGTAGTTGATGCCGGCGACGCGCCCGCCACCACTGTCGAGCACAGTGAGCGACTGCAGCACATCGTTCAATTGAGGAGAAGTAAAGTCGATGGCTACGCGCTGGTTGCCGCTGACGGTTCCGGCGTGCTCAAAGTAGCCCACGCCGTTCTTGTAAAGCACGACCTTGCGGACCGGCAGGTCCTTAATCAACGGCGGAGTGGTTGCGGATGCTGGGGCGGGCGCGGCGGACCTGGATTTTGCGGCGGTTCCCGGCGCTGGTTGCGCGGCGAGGGTCAGGCTGAAAACGGCCAGGAAGAAAAAAGCGAATGTACGGTGCATAGGATATGTCCTCGAACCAATCATCAGGAATGCTACTCCCTTGGACCGGGCAGGAGGCAAAAGGGTCTCTTGATCGGGCCATTTCCGTGGAACGAAGATTTCGTCTGGTTTAGAGAGGCTGCGGAAAGGGCCTGATTGAGAGTCGAAAGCTCGAAAAGCGTCTCTCGATGGCTGAAGCCTTCATTTATTTTCAATCACTTCCGGCACACTTCGACTTCGCTCAGTGCAGGCTTTGAAGCCGTGCCCTTTCAAAGCCACTCTGCACCAAACTAGAGCAATTCCAGGATCACCGTACCCTGGCGGCATTCATTCGAGGTTGCCGCTCCCTGATGGTCGCGTCAACTTTGCGTATTGCCTTCGAGGTATACCAATCCTGGAATTGCTATAGAAAAATTCTCTGACAAGGCGCAAGGAGATGCTATTATCCCCTTCCATTTCTATCTTTTATGGCCATATCTTGCCCAGATTGGCGGCGAATCTGTGACCGTTTATTGGATTGCTATCCAGTTTCAGACTGCTGCCCGTGCGCGGGGAGGGGGGGTGGGTAGGGAGGGGTGGGAGGGGGGTGGGAGGGAGGGTAGGAGGGGGTGGGTTGGAACTCAGGGAATCCGGGTCGAGGGACATGAGGGCGGGCACGGCTTTGGAGCTTGCGTCTCGCGAACTCTGCATTCCATTTCGACTATTTCAATTGTGCGCCAATGGTGGGTAATTATATGCAAATCGGGGAGTGGAATCTATGGCGATCTGGGTTTGCCGGGCAATCCTGCTTACTGACGACTGACTGACGAGTTGGCGACGATGCATGCACAACGCGAATCTGGGGCCTGCGGTGTTTGCCGGGAGCGATCGTGAGAGCGGGCGGTTTGACCTCCCACCCATCCAGCAAAGAGCGCGGGATGGGGCACGATGCTTAGAGCAATTCCAGGATTACCGTACCTTGGCGGCATTCATTCGAGGTTGCCACTCCCTGATGGTCGCGTCAACTTTTCGTATTGCCTTCGAGGCATACCAATCCTGGAATTGCTGTAGTTGCAGGGTAGACGGCGGCAGTTTATCTCCGGATTTAACGCGCTGCCGCGAGTAAGGCAGCTCAGAATGACAACTCTTGTTTTGATGCGATTTTCTGAGACAGGACACTCGCAGGCCACCTGCACAGGCCCGGGCATCTTGCGCGTCTCACCTTGTGAAGTTCTAGAACCTCCGAGTGACTTAAGTCGCTGCCCTGGCCCGGCACCGGTCCCTAGTCTTGGGTTATTCCAGTTATTCCACCCCGGAGGGGGATTCGCCATGTTTTGCTATCAATGTGAACAGACCTCACAAGGCCAGGGATGCCAAGTAGTTGGCGTCTGCGGCAAGGACGAAAATACAGCCACACTTCAGGACCTGCTCATTCATGCGGTGAAGGGCATCAGCCAGTACGCGCATCTCGCCCAAAAGCTGGGCGCCGCCGACCCGGAGATCGACGCTTTCACGATCGAGGCAATTTTTGCCACGCTGACCAATGTGAACTTCGACGCCGACCGCTTGGCCGAGCTTGTCTATAAAGCCGCCAAGGTTCGCGATCAGGCGCGCGCCCTCTATGCCAAGGCGGCTGACAAAGCCGGCGTTCTGGCAGTGCAACTGGCCGGGCCCGCCGCGTGGCAGCCTGCCGCCAACCGCGACGCTCTGCTGGCCCAGGGCCGCGAGCAACTGATCCCCGCCGCATTTCTGGCGGAAGGCAAGGAGATCAAGAATCTTCAGGAGCTGGTTATCTATGGCCTGAAGGGTGTGGCAGCCTACGCGTTCCACGCCATGGCCCTGGGATCGAGCGCCCCGGCCTCGTATGCCACCGTTCACGAGATACTTTCCGCACTGGAAGAGCAGCACAGCGTGGAGGAATTGCTCGGCCTGGCACTCAAGGTAGGCGAGCTGAATTACGCAGTTCTTGAGCAGCTTGACCGCGCGCACACAGAGACCTTTGGCGCGCCAGTGCCAGCCTCCGTGCGACTGCATCCGCTTGCGGGCAAAGCCATCCTGGTGTCGGGACACGATCTGCACGACCTGTATCAACTTCTGCTTCAGACCGAGGGTCTGGGCATCAACATCTACACGCACGGCGAAATGCTGCCCGCGCACGGCTATCCCAAGCTCAAGGCGTTCAAGCACCTAGCCGGCAACTACGGCGGCGCATGGATCGACCAGGCAGACGATTTCGACCTCTTCCCAGGTGCGGTACTGATGACTTCGAATTGCATTCAGCAGCCCAAGAAGAGCTACACGGAGCGGCTGTTCACGGCTGGGCTGGTGGAGTGGCCGGGGGTTCAACACATTACGGGCACTGACTTCGCCCCGGTGATTGCGGCGGCGCTGGCTGCTCCGGGCTTCGACCAGGACGGTCCGAGCGAGTCCATTACGACAGGCTTTGGCCACAACGCGGTGCTGGGCGTGGCGGGGACTGTCATCGACGCGGTAAAGGCGGGCGCGCTGCGGCGGTTCTTCCTGATCGGCGGATGCGACGGAGCCCGCTCGGGGCGCAGCTACTATACCGAGCTTGCCGCGCAGGTGCCGCAGGATTGCATCATTCTGACGCTGGCGTGCGGAAAGTACCGATTCAACAAGCAGGACTTTGGCACGCTGGGCGGACTGCCGCGGCTGCTGGATCTGGGGCAGTGCAATGATGCCTACTCGGCGTTGAAGATTGCACAGGCGCTGGCCGGAGCCTTCGATTGCGGAGTCAACGACCTGCCGCTTTCGCTGGTGTTGAGCTGGTATGAACAGAAAGCTGTCGCGATTCTGCTAACTCTGCTGTGGATGGGCGTTCGCAACATTCGCATCGGACCGACGCTTCCGGCATTCCTTTCGCCCGCTGTGTTGGACCTGTTGCACGAGAACTACAACCTGATGCCCACCACCACGGCGGAAGCGGATTTGGCCGCGATGCTGGGATAGTGCGAGAATGCTCCAACTCTGGAGTATGACAGTTCAGGTGGCGACTTCTGTAGCCGGGCCCTTTGCGGCAGCACTCCTGTCGCTTGCTATGGAAAAGCGCCACCTGAAGCAGTACGTCTCAAGAACGCCCTTGTTTAGAGCCCCGTCGAAGATTGGCTCGTGTGGCAATCAATGCGCCAAGAGAGCACAATTGATTGGTTGGGAATACTGCGATCCGCGTGTCGCTCTGGATTGCGGGCAAGGGGAGACTCATTGATAAAAGGCACTCATACCAAGGTTGTTGCCTTAAACGGCAGTGCGCGCAAAGGCGGAAACACGTCCATCCTGCTGCGCTATGTTCTGAAGGAACTTGAGAACGAAGGCATTGAAACCGAGCTGATTGAACTGAGCGGGGCAAAGATTCACGGCTGCCAGGCCTGCCGCAAGTGCTCGGTAAAGAAGGACCGCCGCTGTTCGCAGAGCGGCGATATGGGAAACGAACTGATTGAAAAGATGGAGCAGGCCGACGGCATTCTGCTCGGCTCGCCTACCTATGTGGCCGACATCTCACCGGAGATCAAGGCGCTGATGGACCGCGCCTGCCTGGTTTCAAAGGCCAACGGAGGCATGTTCCGTCGGAAGGTGGGGGCCGGTGTGGTTGCGGTTCGGCGCGCGGGGGCTATCCATGCCTTCGATGCGTTGAACCACTTCTTCCTGCTGAGCGAGATGATTGTGCCCGGGTCATCTTATTGGAACATCGGCATTGGCCGCGAAATCGGTGATGTGGAGAAGGACGAAGAAGGCATCCAGACCATGAAGACCCTGGGGCAGAATATGGCCTGGTTGTTGAAAAAGATCCGCGCGTAGGGGTCTATGAACAGGCCATTCCCGAGGAATGAACATTCCCTCGGGGCTAAACAGCGAACGACCGGCGAATGGCAGGTCGATGAGGGAAGGACCATTTGTCTGAGGGATATTCTACTTTTGTCATGTTGACGGCAAGTAGTCCGAAATAGCCATTGGTGCTTCCATTGGAGCCCGTTAAACAGC
>CAIKND010000155.1 GCA_903828675.1 uncultured Acidobacteriaceae bacterium | reverse complement strand
GGGTACTGCGTCGCGTAGTGGTCGCGCACCTGCTCGACGGTCAGTCCGGGCAGGTCCGGAAGCTTCAGTCCGCCGTACGAAAATGCCCTGGGAAGAGCCTTGGCTTGAAGGGTCACGGTAGTTTCTCCTTGTGAGTGTGAATAGAAATAGGAGGGGGAGCGGCCGGGAGATGCGCCCCAGGACCGCCTGTTAGGCGCGAGTCCAGGGGAAATGCTCTACGCAACGCAGGCAGTCTGTTCTTCCTCGTGTTCATCTGCGTACTCGCCGTTCTCGGGGTCGGGATCCTCGTCGTCGAAACACTCGTCAGTGGGGGCTGGGGCAGGCGTCCCGGCCGGGGCAGCATCGAAGAGGCTGGCGTGTGCGGGAGCCGTGGTCTGTGCGGCGGGCTCCGCGGCGGGCTCCGCGGCGGGAGCCGCATCGAAGAGGCTGGGAGGAGTTGGCGGCGCCGGCGCCGGGGCGGGAGTGGACGCCGGGGGCGCGCCGGTCTTCGTCTTCTTCCACTTCTCGCTCGCTTCCTTGGAGGACTGCTTGGCCGCCTCGGCTGCGGATTTCTTGGCTGTCTCCATCTCGGCGGCCGACTGAGCCAACGCTGCTGCCAGCGAGAGGTGTTGGGCAACGAAGGAGACGAGAGCTTGCGGAAGCTCGCGGTCGAGTTCCTCGGCGGTTCCGGTCACACCAGTTGGCGACAGCGCCGTCGAGAGGGCGGGATTGTCGGAGTCGCGGATCTGGGTGGGAACCACGTTGACGGTCAACGTGTCATCCGGATTATGAATCACGATGAACGTGACTTTGCGGTTTCGGACCATGGGCAGAAGTTCTGTGAACATGGATCAGTTGTCCTTTGCGTGGAGAGATTGTGGGTTTGGTATGGGTAGAGGTGGCTTTCACGCCACCCCTGCAAGGTCTGCGAACAGGGACAACTGCTCGCAGGGAGAAGACGCCGGCGTCGGCGCTTTCGAGCTGCGTTTCTTCCGGTTATTTGCGAATGACTCGGGGAAGAGCAGGACGTCGCCGGCAAAGGCATAGGCCGGTTCCTGCGGGCCCTCGGCGATTTGCGGTGAGGACACAACAGTGAGGGCAGGAGCGTAGAGTTGAGATTGGCCCTGGAGTTCCGGTTGGACCAGTCCGACCTCCATATCTACTTGAGGCGAGTCTGGCGCCACCCGTGCCCGTTCGCGTGCCAGGCTGGCCCAGACAGCATCGGCTGTTTCTCCGATGCGAGCTTCGGAAACCAGCTCGCGTGCAAGCGCGGTGAGGATATCGGCAGCATCTTCGTCGCCGGCGTCCTGCAAGCCCTCGCCTGTGAACTTTCCCTCGACGGCCAGGGCTACCATGAGTTTCTTGCCCATCAGCCGCAGGCAACGCTCCTGCACGGTGTCCTGGTAGTGGACGAACTTCACACGAACGTTCTTGCGCTGTCCGATACGCCACGATCTCCGGCTGGCCTGCCGCAGCGTGTACAGCGAATAGCCGGTCTCGTAGAAATAGATCGTGGGAAACTCGGGCAGGTCCAGCCCCGTCTGCACCAGCCGGGGGTGGCAGACGAGCACATCGACCCCCTCGCGCACGCGCTCGGCGATCCATGCTTCGCGCCGGTCGGTGGGGACACTGGCGCGCATGACGGCGACGCGAAACCCATCGCGGCACAGCACTTGCTCCAAACGATGTGTGACGTCGTGGTCGCCGGTATACGTGGCGAAGACCAAACAACGGCGCCCTTCGAGTCTTTCCTTGCGGAGGTCGTCGATGAGCCACTGTTCTTTGGGGTAGATAATGGCTTCGTCGAGGCTTTCAGGCCAGGCGATCTCCTCGCGGTGCAGGTCGCCATTTCCGTCTCGGATGAGTGCCTTCAGAGGGCCGAACCCGAACGGATGGTCCGGATAGCAGAGCAGCGTATTGAGCATGAGGCTAGTGATGCTGGCTGTGGACTTGGGATTATCGCGCAGGGCATCCTTGATCTGCTCCTCAAGTGTCTCGTAAGCCTTGGACAACGTTCTGTCCATCGGGACCGAGATGACCTGCTCCACGTAAGCCGGGAGAGTCTCCGAGATGTCCTCGAGGAAGATGAAGGCAGTCGAGTCCATGAGGTAGGTGCCGAACAGCAGGGGCGATGCTCCGGGCCGGCGGCGCACGCGTACCTCGGCTTTGGCCGCGCGACTACAGCGGTTGTCTTGCGGGTAGACCTTGCGGACCTCCTCAATCGTTCCGTAGGTTTCCTGAAAGGTGCGCTGCCCTTGTGTGCCCCATACAAGACCGTCGCGGGCCATGCGGGGACCGTCCATCCGATAGAGAACCCGGAAGATGTCGTCCGCGTAGCCGCCCATGATCGTTCCGGTCATGGCGATGGTCTTCTCCGCGGCGCGGGCAAGGACGGCCAGTCCATTGCCTTGGGCGGTATCCCCATTCAGCTCATGCGCCTCGTCGGCGATGGCATAGTTCCACCAGCCTTTGAGGTAGCGGCCAATGTAGTCCAGCGGCGCCATGCGCTGCAGCTTGCTGCGGTCGGCGGACCAGAGCGGCGCGAACAACTGGGAGCCGCTAACAACGCCGTCCTTGCCCCTGCTGCCACGGATAATGACTTCGCTGCGCTTGGCGTCTCGGAAGTCCCTGGTGTACAGGTTCTCGCCGTCGCTGTTGAGGACACGGTCGCCGGAGTCGGGATTGACGAGAGATCCCATGACCTGGCCGGATTTGGCGACCGTGAAGACGTGCCTCCAGAAATAGGAGAGCTTGCCCTTCTCACGGCCGAGCACAAACCAGGCGGGTTCGGGGCAAGTCTTCTTCCAGCCTTTGCGTCCCAGGCGGCGCATCTCGGTGAGGCTCCCGGCCCAGCCGGTCCTGACCAGCCGGTTGTTTTGCCATCTGACCTCGGTGACACCATGGGGTTTGCGAGGGTCGCCACCGTTGCGCATGTCATGGATGAGGAAGACGCGAGAGTGGGGGATGCTGTTGAAGATTTCACGGGCCCATTTCTCCACCAGGTGTGGAGCAGCCATCACCAGACCGGTGTGGTGCTCTCCGTCGGCATGAACATAGCAGGATGCAAGCGACATGAAAGTTTTGCCGGTGCCGCACTCGCCAACGATCTTGGCCGCGTTGGCCTTGCGCAAGTACTTTGCAACTGCCATGACCACGACTGTCTGGGCGGGAAGCAGTGTGCGGTTCAGTAACCCCAACAGCGGTGAAGCCGGCTCCGCGGGACTGTGCAGCGGCCGGAATGTGGTGAGAATACGGTCGGACAGCTCCGTAGAATAGGCCCGCATGTAATCGAAAATCGTGGAAAGGGTCTTCATGGGGGTGTGCTCGCTCTGTGAGGTGGAGTGGGTACTAGGTGGATTGGAGTTCTGCGAAGGTCAACGCCACGCGGTCGAGCTGCATGATGGCGGCATTCATCGAACGTTGAGCTTCCTCGAGCTGCTCTTCGCGACTCGCTTTCGGGTCGTAGGTCTCTGCGAGTTCGATGATGATGAAATCTGCCAGCGTGTCGCCAAGCTCGCCGCGCGCAACGAGGCGTCCGTTGCTGTCGATGACCTCGTCCCAGGCAGACTTGTCTCCATCTGAGGGCTCGTCGTCGTTGTAGACTTTGGCGGCAATGCGGACCAGTTCGCGCAGGGAGACGCTGTTTTGCTGCTGTTCAGGCATAGTGGAACCTCGAAAAGTGATGGGCAGTGGTGGAGCGGGCTCACGTATCAATGCCGCAAGGACTTCGCCCTGTGCTGGCTATGACGGCCGGGGGATGCCAGTTGGGAAAGAGAAACGGATTGGCGGCGATGAGTTGCAGGGTGGGGCGGCGGCGGTGATGATCACACCGTCGCCTGAAGGGGACAGTTCTCGAGGATCACATTTTATGGAATTGCAAGCCTACCTCGGCAAGTTGCACTGTTTTGTGAAATGCAACCTCTGCCTGTGCCGCACGATTGTCGAACGCCGCATACCATGCACCCTTGTCTGGGCCATTGAAACGGCTGGCAAGCGGGTTGACATGCGTGAATCCAGCATTGACCTTGCTGGAAAAGGGAAGCCCAAATACCAGTTCATGCGCGCCGATTCCAGGCAGCAGTTGGTTCTCGGCAAGAAGGCGGTCATTAGTTGCGTTGTCCAAGTCGAAGATGGCGGCAAGGTGGCTGTTCTCGTCCGCAATCCGCGCCAGAACACTGCTTCCTCGGGTGCTGTATTTGGAAGGGATGAGCCGGTGAGTGTCGTGGCGGCGAACTCGGGAAACCGGAAGCCCCGGGTTGTCGCCGCTTCCCGGTCTCAGCAAACGAGGGCGTTCAAGCTTCACATCCCCCTCGGCGCGCGTCGAGAAGTCGCCGCACGGTCTGCATAGCGGGGACCCCTCCTTTGATCATGTAGTCGAGAGGCGTACTGCCACTGAAGATGCGGTTTGCGTTGGGCAGGCAAACCCACTTATCGGCAAGTTCCTGGCAGTGAAGGATATTGAGCGCCTTGAAGATCCCCACCAAGTAGGAGACCCGTTGCAGCCTATCCGTATCGAGTAGTCTGCCTCCCGGGTTTTTCTTCATTTCATAGTAGGGACCGTTCGTCACACCGCCCAAAAGCAGGCGCGCATTATTGTCCCGAATCTTCCAGCACTGGATGATGTTGAAGAATGCCTTGAGGGCAGATGCACTTAGCCGCTTCCGCTCATGCTCCGACGTCAGATCGATGATCGGAGTAGGTGCATACCGCGTTATTGGGTAGGTTAAGCTTGCCATGGAAACTCCTGATTAGGAGAGTGTGCGCTCGGATTCACGCCGCGTTCACTCGCAGGCTATCTGAACTGGGCATCCATTATGACAGGACTGAGGTGGCCATCATTTCTTGAGCGCCGAACGCCATTCTGCAACAATTCTCTCGAACTGTTCACTGTACCCGAGATCGTCTGGATAGCTGTTGAGGTTGGCCAGGAGGGCGAAAACCGTCACCATGTCGTCTGCGATTGCGGAGTCGACGTTCCAAAGGTCGCAGAGATCGAACCCGCCGCACTCCTCAGCATTCCACCACGCGAGCAGAAAATTGGCGACTCTGCGGCTTTGGCCTGTATCGCTCTGGGCAATCTGGATGAGTCGTTCAATGGCGGCTTTCTGTTTGGCGGAAACTTCGATATTCATCCTTCTTACCTCTTTCCTGTCTTAATTGGCGATGCGAAGAACGGGAACGTTGAGCACTAAGGCTGTGTAGTGGCTGGAATCCACCTGTAAAGCGTTGGAATGGACACGCTGAGGTTCAGGGCTACGTCTCGGGGCGGCATCCCGTTGGCTAGCAGGCGCTTGGCAGATTCGATCTTGCTGTCCGTCATCCGTCGCTTACGGCCTCCTTTGCGGCCCAGCCTCCGGGCGGTTTCAAGACCAGCGCGGGTTCTTTCGACGGTCAATTCCCGCTCCATCTGTGCCAGACTGGCCATGACATGAAAGAAGAACCGGCCCGACGGCGTACCTGTATCGATCGCGTCGGTAAGACTTTTGAACTGGATGCCTTGCTTGTGGAGTTCGCTGACCAAGTCAACCAGATTCTTGACGCTCCGGCCCAGTCGGTCCAGCTTCCAAACGACAAGCGTGTCGTCTTCGCGCAACGCTTCCAGCGCCTTAGAGAACTCGGGGCGTTCCGCGCGGCTGCCGCTTGTTTTTTCGTGGAAGATCTTTTTACATCCCACATTGGTCAGGGCATCTATCTGCAAATCGAGATTCTGGTCCTGGGTGGAGACGCGCGCATAGCCGATCAACATGATCTGCCTCTACTCCCTCTTTCGCAGCGGCAAAAGCCGAAGCCTTGTTCGCTTGGGATCAATCGTCAGCAGGGCTCCGGCATCCAGTTCCACCTGCATCTGGCGCAGGGCCGGCACCACATGAGTTCCGATGGATACGGGTCTGAGATCTTCTCCGCGTATCTGTGCCACGCTTGGCTTTTCTCTGTCCGCGATAGCCAGAGCAATTCCGAAGTCCAGATCGTTGGTCAGGATGACAAACCCGTTCGCTGTGGCATAAGCCATGATGGCTGGGTCCGGCGTTGTGGCGGGGCCAACCTCAGACCAGTGGATAGCTTCAATGCCCGCCTCGTTCAGCACCTTGGCCCAGCTTGGCGAAAGGTTCATGCCGATCAAAATCTTCATGCGCTGGCCAGCAACACTTCCCGTTCATCGGAGCGCCATGCAGCGTAGCGCAATGCCTGCATGATGTCCTCGCGTTCCAGATACGGATAGGCAGTAAGAAGCTCGTCGATGCTGACGCCGGCGCCGATCTGGCCAACGATCATGCCAACGGTAACCCGCATTCCCCGAATGCAGGGCCGGCCGCTCATCATGTCCGGGCTTTGCGTGATGCGGTCCAAATCCGCCATGGGGGCTCCTTGTTGAAACTCATTGCGATGATAGAAGTTTGAGAACTACATTTCAAGAATCATTGACGAAGATCTGAAGTCCTTGATTTCTAGAATCAGCCTGGCTGCG
>CAIKND010000154.1 GCA_903828675.1 uncultured Acidobacteriaceae bacterium | reverse complement strand
CTGCGCCCTGCGACTGGCTCTGGCAAACTTCTCAAAACTCGGCTGGCAAGCAAATGTTATCTGGCGCATCGTGATCTCCACCCAACTACAAGTTTATGCAAACTGGCTGTGGAGATCGCACTTGATCAGAGGTTCCCTAGATTGCATCTCTCCTTGCGACTATTTTTGTTGCCTGAAGGATCGTGGTAAGTCTTACCCTAAGAATTTTTTAACCAGGATATCTCACAGGTGGATTGTCGATTGTGGTGAGTCGGGGGGAAGAAAATAGCTGGAAAGGCCGTCTTTTCTGTGTCATAACTACGTTATCGAGACGGGTTATGGCTGCGGAAAGGGCGGCCTTTCTTATGACAGAATGTGATCAAGAAGTCTTCACTTTTGCATCACATTTTTCGCGCCGCGTCGAGGCCAGTTTCACGGCCGGCCAGGTATCGACCGATGGCGGTGCGCTTTTGTTGCGCCAGGCCGGTCGCAAGATCGGTTTGCTGAGGCGGGTGGCTTCTTGTTTCACCGACCTTCGGTCGCCGTTGCTGGTCCAGCACCAGCTTGGCGAGATGCTCTCGCAGCGCATCTACGGGCTGGCGCTGGGCTACGATGACCTTAACGATCATGAGCAGTTGCACCACGATCCGCTGATGGCCCTGCTGGCCGGCCGCCGCAAACTGGAAGATCCGCTGGCCGGCAAAAGCACCCTGAGCCGCCTGGAGTTGCCCGGCGGCAGCAAGCGTTACCACAAGATCGATTACGCGCCGGCGAAGATCGACGTGCTGTTGTGCGATCTGTTCATCGCGGCGCACAGCGAGGCGCCGGAGCAGATCGTGCTCGACCTGGATGCAACCGACATCCCGCTTTACGGTCATCAGCCGGAGCGGTTCTTTCATGGTTACTACGACAGCTACTGCTATCTGCCGCTGTATATCTTGGCCGACGATCAACTGTTATGCGCGCGGCTCAGGCCGGCCAACATCGACGGGGCTGCGGGCGCGCTGAATGAGGTCAAGCGCATCGTGGCCCGGTTGCGCACCAAGTGGCCCAAGGTGCGCATCGTGCTACGCGGCGACTCGGGCTTCTGCCGGGAGGAACTGATGGACTGGTGCGAGGCTGCAGAGAACCACGTAGACTTCCTGTTCGGCCTGGCGCGCAATAGCCGGCTGCAGAAGATCGTCGGCAAGCAGATGTACGAGGCCAGGCGGCTGCACGGCGAGACCGGCAAGGCGGCGCGTTTCTTTGCCGAGTTCGACTATCAAACGCACAAGAGCTGGGCGCGGGCGAGGCGAGCGGCAGTTATACGAGAAGTTCTACTGCCAGCGGGGCGAGATGGAGAACCGCATCAAGGAACAAATGTGCCTGTTCGCCTATCGGCTCTCGACGGAAGAAATGAAGGGCAATCAACTGCGGCTGTACCTGTCGGCGCTGGCTTATACGCCGGTTGAAGCTCTCAGGCGGCTGGCGCTGAAGGGCACCGAGTGGGCCGAGGCGCAAGTGGATACGATCCGGCTCAAGCTGTTCAAAATCGGCGCCCTGGTACACATCAGCGCCCGGCGCGTGTGGCTGGAACCCAGTTCAACCTATCCGTGGAAGCAGGCTTACGCTCGGGCCTTCGACGCGCTGCGCTGCTGAAGTTGGCCGCCTCCGCCCAACAACCTTTTTCCACATCAGCCGGCAATCTGCTTGGCGGAGCTATGTTCGGAATCTGGCTTCGATCCGCGAAGCGCACTCCGGTGCCTTCGCCGAAGTCAGCGCGGAGCCGATTCCAAGCAGTTAAACGGCACTTCGCACATGCCAAGTCCCACCGCTCCCCACAGAACCGATCCGTGTGAGAAATGGGGGCTAGGGCTGCACCTCTTAAACGCAGAAAAGCCATCCCGAAGGATGGCTTTTCTGTTCGATATTAATGCCGGCGATCACCTAATCTCCCACACAGTCACCCGTGCAGTACCATCGGCCCAGCGAGGCTTAACTTCCGTGTTCGGGATGGGAACGGGTGATCCCTCGCAGTATGGTCACCGGCAAACTTGAATGGCGCTTGGCGGG
>CAIKND010000153.1 GCA_903828675.1 uncultured Acidobacteriaceae bacterium | reverse complement strand
AGGCATACAGATCAAAACGGCTCCGCTGAGCCGTCCCTGCGTGGTCTTAACCCGCAGTTCACCTGCGACACGGATGCGCTCGCGGATCATGTGCGTGGTCCGGTCGAGTACCTGGGGAAGACTGCCTCCCGTCTGCCTTTGGATCAACACTGCTGTGACCATGAATCGCAGGTCCTGCGTCGGAATACGCTCGCTCATTTGCAAAAGAGCCTCGTTCTGCGGGAGACCGAACCTGACCTGGCCGCTTATGACGGCCAACTCAGACCTTACCGGCTGCATTGCCTCCTGTCCGGCAATTTCAAACGCTGCCTGCACGGAGTGGCCCGCCTTCACTGCACGCGATATCAGTTCCATAGCCTCGGGCAATGCTTTGTCGAAAGCGGCAAGACGCCGAGAGCGCTTGATGTGAAGGTAGAGGTAGGGCAAAGATGCACCCACAACTAACGAGATACACTCAACAATCAGAATTGGAATGAGCATCCAGGCGAGAAGAGGGGCTAGAGCCGCACCTGCGAATGAAAGCCCGAAGAAGACGGGTACGCTCATAGACAACGCGGCCTGCTGGATAAGCACCTCTAAATGCTTGACCAGCGCCGTGCCGCGCAGTCCCTTGCTGAAAGTGGCCGCTTCTTGAGGTGTGGATTCGATCAGGAGCGGATCGCTCTCCGAATCCGCGTCATTGCCTGTTCCGATGTGTTGTGCCCTTTTCAACGTAGCCTGTTCCGCTTTTGAGGCGCGCGTAAAGAACAGAAACATGAGAAACGATATGCCGAACAGCGCGGCAAACAGCCCTGTGAGTTGCAGCATTCTTACACCTCCACCGAGTTTTGAAAAATGCCTCGAGGGAGCGTTATCCCAGCGATCGCGATGATCCCAGCGCAGCGTTCAGGCGCGAGTCCCGTTCCTCGGAACGTGCCGTGAACCACGCCATGGCTGTCCACTCCGCGCTTATCGAATGTGAAGATCTCATGCGTCGTCAGCACATCGCCTTGCATTCCGGATATTTCTGCGATGTTTGTGATGCAACGCCTTCCATCGCTCAGGCGGCTTACCTGGACGACCAGGTGGATGGCGCTGGTGATCTGCTGTTTGATGGCCTTGTCAGGCAGATTCGTAGACCCCATCAGCACCATGCTTTCGAGCCGCGTTATTGCGTCCCGGGGGGAGTTGGCATGAATAGTTGCGAGCGACCCGTCATGGCCTGTGTTCATGGCCTGGAGAAGGTCCATCGCTTCTTCACCACGCACCTCGCCCAACACAATTCGATCAGGACGCATGCGCAAAGCATTTATGACCAGCTGCCGCTGCAGGACTTCGCCTCTCCCTTCGACGTTGGCCGGACGGCATTCCAGCCGGACTACATGCTCCTGTTGCAGTTGCAGCTCGGCTGAGTCTTCAATCGTGATGATTCGCTCCCGCGATCCGATGAAGCGAGAAAGAATGTTCAACAGCGTGGTTTTTCCGGCGCCGGTCCCACCCGAGATGAGCAGGCAGAGTTTGGCCTTCACTGCCGCGGCAAGGAACTCAAGCATTTCCGGAGTGATGCTCTTGTTGGCAACAAGAGTTTCCGCCGTCAACGGATGTGTGCCGAACTTGCGGATGCTGACGATCGGGCCATCAATGGCCAGCGGAGGAATGACCACATTGACGCGCGAGCCGTTCGACAAACGCGCGTCGACCATCGGGGACGACTCATCGACATGGCGGCCGACAGCAGAGACAATCCTGTCGATGATGTGCATGAGGTGTTCCTTGCTATGGAACCGGGCATTGGTTCTCTCGATCAAGCCCTTCCGCTCTACGTAGACCGTGGTGTGAGTATTGACGAGAATGTCGTCCACGGTATCGTCGTCGATTAGCGGCTGTAACGGGCCGTACCCGTAAACCTGATCAAGAATCTGTTCGGCGAGCTGGTCGCGTTCTACGCCGCTATATGGCATTCGATGGCGCGTGATGATGTTATTGATGGCCAGGCGCAACTCCTGCTTATCCTCGGTGCGCGGCTGGCCAAGCCGCTCCGGACGGATCAGGGACAGAAGCTCTTCGTGAATGAGCTGCATGTCCTTGGCTGGGAAATGGCGGCTTTCCGGCCGGGATGTCGGCTCTACACGCAAGGGCGCAGCGGAAAACTCAATTGGCACGTCGACAATCGGGACCGGGTGCTCTATTCCTGTGCGGTCGTCTGGCAAAAGCATCATGCGCTACCTTTGTCTTCCAAAAGGTGAAAATGAGTTTTTGCGGGGAACAGACACTGCCTGTTCATCGATGAGCGCTAGTACAGCCTTCAGACCGGTGTAGAACCCACGTACCTGCTGAGGAACCTGAATGCCGGCATTGATAGCGGAAGAGATTGGTTCCGAGAGGTCAGGGATGCTGGCGGCGATCGGAAGGCTAGTAGCGTTCAGGAACATGTCGGGCGTCAGCACGCCGCCGCGTTCCACACGGGTAATGACGAGCCTCTGCCGGTCCGGGTTCCGGCCCAGCAAATCCACGTATCGGGCCATATCGCGCATCGAGCCAATGTCGAGTGAGGCGATCAGGAACACATATTCGGCACGTTGCGCGAGTATGGCGGTTTCCGGCAGCCCAGGGTCGGCATCGACGAGTATGAGGTCGTGTTCGGCGCGCAGCAGCGTCAGCACCTTGTCAATCACTTCAACGGTCGGATTCGGGCGAAAGTGTTGTCTCCTCAACGAATCCGAAAGCGCATTACAGTTATCCGGAGAGCACAACACAGAGAGGGACGCCGACTGCGGGACAAGCATAGTGCGCAGTAGCGCGCCGTCGAGCCGGTGAACGTTGTCCAGAATATCGCCGAACGAATAGCCAGGATTTGTCACGTTGAGGTATACCGCAACGTGCCCGAGCTGGCGCTTGAGGTCAACCAGCAGAGTGTTTCTATTGGGCGTGCCGGCGAGCGCAAGCGCGGCATGAACAGCCAGAGTTGTGGCGCCCACGCCTCCCCGTACACCTATGAAAACCACGAGCTGGCCATTCCGGCTGGGTTCGCTTTCCGCACTGGCAACACGACGCAGGACGTTGCTCAATGTCGACTCCAGTTGAGTATCTGTCGCGGGCCAGCGCAGAAATTCTTGACATCCGGCGCGCATGGCGCGCAGTAGAGTGTCGGCATCGGAAGTTCCGGAAACGGCAACCGGCCATACCCGCGGGATCACATTGGCGCTTAGTTTCTCTGCCGTTTCAATCGCTTGTTCTGGATCAGCCGCAAAGTCGACGAACGCAATGCAGGGGGCATCCTGGGGCAATTGCGCCAGATCGACGCGGCTGCCGTTGGCGAGGTACTGATGGATCTTGGCGACACCGAGCCCTTGAGGGCCGGCAACGCGTTCAAGCAGTGCAATCAACTCCGGATTCGCGCGAACTGCAAGCAGCAGTGGACGATGCGGCATCTCTACTTCTTCCCATTGAACAACTTATCGAATGAGGGGTTTGCCATGTACGGCACTACGGGGGCCGGCGCTTTAGGCGCCGCATCATCCGGGTGACTGACCTCATCGATGATGTGTGGGGTTACGATGACGAGCAGTTCACTTGTGGAATGTTGCAGATTCTTGGAGCGGAAGAGCGTCCCGAGAATTGGGATCGATGCAAGCCCCGGCATCTGCTCGAACTGGTCGGTGATGCGGCGGTCGAGCAACCCGGTCAGAGCAAACGTCTGTCCATCCCGCAGTTCAATGTCCGTCTCCGCGCGGCGCGTGCTGATGGCTGGGATGGTGTAGCCGTCGATTTCCACCTCGTTTGTGTAGTCGAGCGCAGAGACCTCCGGAGCTACATGCAGCCGGATGGTGCCATCATCGAGGACCACGGGCAAGAAATTGAGGCCCACCCCGTAGGGCATGAACTGAACAGATACGGATACCTGCCCGCTCATGCCTCCTTGCACCATTGGAAAAGGAAATTCCCCTCCAGCCAGAAAAGTGCCTGTATGCCCAGAAAGTGCAGTAATTGTGGGCTCGGCGAGTATCTGCAGAACCTGCTTCGATGCCATGTCCTGAATGGCCACACCGATGTTCAGGTTCTGGTTGTAAAGAAGCAGGTTGAGCGGGGTGTTGACCGTTTCACTAATGGCGGAACTCGACGTGCTGATGGTAGGGGCCTGGAACGCTTGAAATTGTCCCGTGCTGGTCATGCCGATTGTCTGGCCCATGGAAAGCAGGCTGAAGCCCATCTGGGCGGCTTTGGTGCGATCAACCTCGGCAAACTTCACTGACAGACGCACCTGGCGCAAGTGCGGTGGAGCGATGCGCAGCGAATTGGCAACAGTTTTGCCGAAGCCGGCCGCCAGTTTCGTTGCCAGAGTGAATTCTTCTTTGGAGGCGACGTACCCGTGAAGAATGATGTCGCTCTGGTCGGCGGACACGAGAATCTTGTCCATCGGGAACTGGTTCTCGTACGCCTCCTGGAGCCTCGTAACGTCCACATCGACGACGATGCTGTATGCAGTGTTGGCGCCCTTCACATCCCAAAGCACAATCGTTGCGATGCCGGGAACGAGGCCGCTCACGACAACCTGACGAGGAGTGGCCGCGTAGGATTCGAGCACCGCAGGATTGTCGACGTATACCCGCGACAGCGGCGCCTGCGCATCGAAGAACAGCGAGTGGCCCACCATGACATGCAGGATCTGGCCTACGCTGCCGGGAACGACGGGAACCGTAGGGGACTCCACGCGAATGGGCTGGTCGGACGGAGCCTGCTGTGCATAGCAGGCTGAGATGGCCAGTGCTCCTATGAAGATGGCGCTCCGGAGAAACAGGGGGCTGCGGCTCACTTTGAGATCCCTCCTACAGGGGTAGGTTGAGAAGCCTCCCCAACTGGAATGTTGTTGTGGTATGCCTGCGTATAGCTCTTCGACCCAGTCACGATTTCGAGACGCTCGACCGTGGGTTCTGCGGGCGTTGGAGTGGCACTCCTTGGAACAGATGCCCGCGACTGTGGCGTAGGCGCTCCTATCAGGTCTGAGAGGTAGGTGGCCTTGCGTACAGCTCTTCCACGGTCGCCGCTGTTTCGCAGGGCAAGGTGGACGATGCCCTTCTGTTGGGCCAGTGCGACTTTGCGCGCGTCGTCCGGCGTAACGAGGAGGGTCACGACGGATACAGTTGTCGGCTTGCCGGAAGGGTCAGGGACCATCTGCTTACCGGTTGCCAGCACCGCTATATCTTCCAGCACCACAATCGTCCGGTCCCTATCGAAATCTCGCACCCCCGGCGCCATAGTGGCGCCCGCTGCGCCACTCTTGATGGTCATCAACACGTCCACTTGGGAACCGGGGAAGAGGAAGCCGCCAAAATCGGCAACCTCGTCGGTCTGGATTGCGATCGCGCGCATCCCATCGGGGATTTTTTGGGGAAGACCAAGGGCAGAATCCGGCGCGGCTAAAAGCGCCTCGGTCACTACCATGCCGCCGGCAATAGGGAAGGATGCAAGGCGTCCCACCGCTTTCTCCGGCAACACGATCCCGCCATCTACCGGCAGTGTGCTGGTCCAGTCGACAGTCGTGAGCATATCGGCAGTGAGGCGCTCTCCGGCGGCGATATTGCGTGTCGCTGCAACATAGTGCCACTGGTGGGATATCCGGGCGGCATCCATTCTTCCCGTCTGCATTTTCTGGTAGACAATAAAAACAAACAACCCAGCAATGGCCAGAGAGACCAGCGCTCCAATGAGAAGCTTGCGAATGTTGTTCACTTGAGACCTCTTGCTATTACCAGAACGGCCATACTGCCTACCGCAATGGCGGTGCCGTAAGGCATCGTGAGGGCATCAGGGCTATCCAGACTCAGTTCTGGGTGCGGGGTGATGCCACCGTGGAAGTGGTGCATCAGGATGAGAAAGACGTTCGTGAGCCGCTTTCCAAGCTGACGCTTCCAGAGGATGATGCCCAGAGCGATCAGGCCGCCGGCCAACGCT
>CAIKND010000152.1 GCA_903828675.1 uncultured Acidobacteriaceae bacterium | reverse complement strand
TCCCGCGTATTGGTGGTTCGCGAGTTGACAACCAAGATCACTTGTTCGGCCGCCATTCCGAACCGAATGACCGTCAGGGAAATGCTTCAGGATTATGTCTCATTGCGCGCGTTCGAAGCATCCGAGACGAAGCTCCCGATCATCTTTGAACTGGTAGCGAACGGCCAACTAGCCGAACCCGCGGGGCGCGCCATTGCAACGCGCAAAGCACGCAGGACGACACTGCGAACACCATGCCGCGACCTGGAGTGGGCACGCGCTACACGACCGATCTCCCATTAGCGGCTGCCGCTCCGACTTTCGAACCCACAGTGGCCAGATCAATTCATCTCATGGCCGCTGAGGGTATTCTTGCTTGCTGCCGGCATGCGAGGCCATATGGACACGCCACTGCGCTCTGGCTATACTTTTCCTCACGCACTTACCTGCTGTCCGCTTGTTAATCCAAGAGGCGTTTCACGAAAAGCGTGGACTCGTAGAGGTCGCGGTACTGCGGAATATTCCGCTGGCCAAGCGAACTCAACCACCTTCGATGAAGGCGCTCTTAACAAAGGAGATGCGCACATTATGTGCTCCCCAGCTCATGCACGAACGTTGTTAATCAATGGCACGATGCCCGACGACTGCGTTGTTCTTGCGGGCCTCCGCGTGGTCGAACAAGTGCCTCTCCAGTCTCTTCCGGAAGGCATGCATGTCCAAGGGCGCTTGGACTGCAGTCGTCATCCAACTCTAACGAAGGTTCACGCTCGTGTGCGCGTGGATGGGTCGCTCCTGTTGAGCTGGTGTTCCGCTCTCAAAACAATTGGCAGCAATCTTTGTGTGGCTCGCGATTGCATCCTTATCGGGTGCCGTTCCCTTGCCTGCATCGGCGATGGCCTCTTTGTGGGCGGCGATTTGGACCTGACCGGCTGCTCGCCGAGCATCACCTTGCCTACCTGCGGCCACGTCTGCGGGGCTCTGGTTCTGCCCTGCCACTACGATGTCTCCCGCCTACCGGATACGTTTAAGGTGGACGGAGAACGTCGCATTAGCGATCCGGATCCCAACTAGCCGCTCACGCGCAGGAAGGGCCAAGACACCGCCTATCTTCCTGGGACAGGCCGAATGGTGAGCTATGTGTGGGCGGTGTGCGAGGCGTAGTTTTTCTCCCCTTGCCCCTCAAATTGCTGGCTCTCGTCGTTGGTTCCTTCTTAGTTGTGGAAGGAAGCGCGGTCCGGGCAGATTCCCTGGTTCAGGCTCTCTGGGTCGCAGGAATGCCCGATGTCGCCGCCGCACTGCGCTACGTGCAATAGCCTCTGCCATTGCCTCAATGAGCATTCGTTAGCGGCCTGGCCTTGCGCAGAATCTCGCCCAAGACCGCCACGTCAAGACGGCCATCAGTCTGCGCTCACTACTATTCCGCATCCACTGCGTTGTATCCCCAACCAGGCTCTTCATCCCCGCCGCTTTTCACGACTGCAATAGCCCTCCCGCTCTCTCCCCGTGCAAGCGCTCGCTTGTTCCCATCTACCGGATCCGATTTCCTGCCGGACAACTGTCCGGCCCCGAGGTTCACATGGCAGCATCACTTTTGGTAGACCTGCGTGGTAACGCGGTTAGCCTGCCGGATTCTCCCGCCCCGACACCGTCCGCTACCCCGGCCACCGACGAGAGAAAGCGCATCATCGCCCGACTTGGCGAACCATTCCCCTTCAGGGACATTTGCTGGCGCGTGGTAGAGCGCACCAAAGACAAGAAACGGGGGCTCGTCACTCCCTACGTCAAAGTCGGCGTCCTCATTGACCGGCTGAACTCTGTGCTGGGCGAAGG
>CAIKND010000151.1 GCA_903828675.1 uncultured Acidobacteriaceae bacterium | reverse complement strand
CTAGCGAGCGGCGATTGACGACCGCATCCAACTTAGTATTACCAGGGAAATGCTAGTCCATCAGCTAGATGGTGGACAGAAGAGAACTGATTGTCTCTGTTAGTCATCCTGGCGTGTGTTCAGTGCCGGAATAGTCGGTTTACGGTAGTAATAGTCGCTGGAGGCCGAGTGCTTTGAGCAGTTCAGCATTGCGCCAATCAACTTCCTGGGTTCAATTGCTTCGAGCCCTCGTTTCAATTGGCGCCTCTCAGTAACTCCCTGGCGAGTAACCAGAAGAACTCCATCAACCATCCTTGTCCAAACACTAGTATCAGCCAAAGGCAGCATGGGGGGAGAATCGATAATGATCCAGTCAAACCATGCGGTCAATTGATCCATCACATGGGAGAGTGCTCCTCGTTGCAGGATCTCCAGAGCATTACCCGAAGCGCTCCCTGCCGGCATAATACAAAGCTCCGCTTCTTTAATGCGGTAGATGGTATGACTGAGACTACTTGCGCCCTTCAGCAGTTCGCTCAATCCTGATTCAGCTCTAATACCGAAGATCTGCGAGATAGACGGCCGCCGCAAGTCTCCTTCTATCAGTAGGGTCTTCTGGGGGGCCCTCCTTGCGAGAGCACAGGCCAAGTTAGCAGCTATTATGCTCTTGCCTTCTTGAGGGATGGTACTCGTTATCAAAACCGTCTTCAAAGGGCGGTCGCGCCGGAGGTGCCGCAAACGCACACCCAGCAAGTGAAATGCCTCCGCAGCTGGGCTCTCTTTGTCTGTTAGACACACTAGACGGTTCTGAGCATCAAGCGACGCCTCCAGGAATTGGAACTTGCTGGAGAAATCCTGGCTCAGGCCGGCCAGCTTAGCGTCTGCCAAGCGCTTCACCTCTGAGGCAGGATCCGGCATGTCTTCGGCCGTCCCAAATAGACTGTCGCTAACGGATTGTTCCGCTTCCTTGTCCCGTCCAACGAGGACGGTCTCTTCCCACCTCGAGGCGGCTCGACGCTCGGCATGCTGCAGTAGCTCAGTCACTTGTGAGGGCGAAGACGGGTCGACCTCAGCTTGCCCTGCCTCGGATCTTTGCAGTGCATCAAAAATGTGGCTCATGATGTTCTCTCCTCAACGCGAGGCGGGATGCCCAGACTCAAGTCGTTTGCAAAAGGGCCCCGTCTGGAGGTATACAGGTCAAGGAGGGTATCTATCGCCCGTTGGACATCCGCGTCGCTGTGCCTCTTAATGTTGTCAGCTGCCGGAGGATAGGGAATATTCAGGCGTAGTTCCTCTACTACATATTCGATAACATCGGGAGTTACGTAGGGCGACTGTCTCGCATAAGCTGCAATCAGTGCATTCTCACAGATGGAGTTGATCAAGCGGGGTAGGCCTCGTGAATAGCGATACACAGCCTGAATTGCCTGTTCCGGAAATATTGGGGTTGAGTTAGGATCCGCTCCTGCGATCTGGAGGCGACGTTCAATATATACCCGTGTCTCTCGAGGCCCCAGAGGCAAGAGTCGTGTGCGCACTGCTATTCTCTGCTTGAGTTGTCGCAATTCGAAGGAATCGAGTTTGTCGTCTAGCTCTGGCTGCCCAACAAGTACGATTTGCAACAACTTATCGTTGGTCGTTTCCAGGTTCGACAAAAGGCGGATCTCCTCGAGAAGTTCGGCTGACAGATGGTGGGCCTCGTCTACAATGAGCACCGTGGTCATCTTCTTGGAATTCCTCGAAGCAAGGAATTGCCCAAGGTCAAGCAAGAGCTCATATTTGCTCTTGCCTGACGCGTGAAGACCAAAATCGGTGAGTGTGTACTGCAAGAATTCCGTTGGAGAGAGCCGGGCATTGAAGAGATATGCATAAGCAAGATCCTCGCTGTCCTTGAGAAGTCCGAGCAGACACCGCAATAGCAAGGTCTTTCCAGTACCTACTTCGCCCGTCACAACGACGAAGCCCTTGTGCCGGCGAATTCCGTAGTAGAGCGCAGCCAGCGCTTCATTGTGCCATCTGGTGGGGACGAAGCAAACCGGGTCGGGCGTAAGCTCGAACGGGTTGCGCGCGAGATTGAAGTAGGTCTTGTACATTACGAATATGCACCTATCCGTGGAGATAGCTAAACGCAGAACCTGCCAAGATGACGCTGGCGACGAGCACGGCCATGGCCCATCCCAATGCAGTCCTTCTTTTCCTGAGCTTTTCATCTGCGGGGATCGAGATGACGGGAATTTCAGATATGACTTCGATCGGAAGCAATTGTTTGATTTCTTCTTCGGTGTGAAGGCGGCCATCCAGGAGTTCGAATCCGCCAGCCACGATGAAGCCCAGGAGCAATCCAGCGCCAATGCCTATCCCACAGAGTTTCAGGCGATTGGGAAAGTCGGGCTTGAGCGGCAAACTGGGGGGGTCAAGCACTCTAAAGCGCTCACCTTGTTGCATCTGTTCCATGCTGGTGGCCATGGCAGATTCATTCCTCTTCCTGAGGAGTTCGTCGTAATGGGCCTTGGATTGGTCATAGCCGCGGTTCAAATCTGCCAATTCCTGCTCGCGCACGGGCTCGTTACTCAAGCGCACCTGGTAGGCGCTAACTCTGGTCTGTAAGGCAGCGATAGCTTGCTCGCGATTCCCAAGTTCCATCTTGTTAGCCTGCAGTTGGCTCTCAATTTGCAGGGTGGCGGGGTTTTGGGCGTGATCCTTCCTGTCATTCATGGGAGCTGCACCGCTAGCTTGATCGTCGCTCTTGTCCTTCACCTTCAGGCCGGCAATGAGATCGTCTCTCATCTTCTCAGTCTTGGCTATCTCACTCTTCAGGCTTTGGACATCGGGGTAGCGATCGGTATAGTGAGCACTCAGGTTTGCAAGCTTGGACCTTAGTGAGCCAAGCTGCTGGTCTATCGCCGGAAGGCTTGTTGGGGCGGGAGCTAGAGTCCCATCAGGGGTGACCTGTGCTGCACTCAGGGCCCGGTATTGCTCTATTAGTGCCTGAAGATAGATACCCTGCTGCCGGGCGCTGTTCAGTGCATCCTGCTGGTTCTGCAACTGTGACTGTAGTCCGCCTAAGATCTGTAGATTGCTCGCCTGCTGGGAAGGCAACTCACCTTGGTGCTTTGACTGGTACTCGCGGACTTTCACTTCCTGCTCGGCGAGAACTGCGCCAGCGGCCTGCAACTGGCTCTCAATAAAGCTGGTGGTGTTTACAGACTCCTGCTGGCGGGCTTTCAGATTCTCGTCGATGAATAGATCTGTCAATTCACCGGTCACTTGCTGGGCGATCTGTGGATCACGCGCTGTGTAGTTGATTGTGAAACCGGTGATCTCCTTCTGGTTATCACTATGCACTAACTCGATATCGATGTCTTTGCGCATCGACTCGACCTTCTCGTCCTCGGTGGCCTTGGTGTGACCCTCCGCATAAAGGTGAAGCCTGTCAATGATCGAGAGAAGGCGGGTGCGGCTAAGAATCTGCTGTGAGATGCTCTGTAGCCGGTCCTGAAGATCTTCACTGACATTTGGTGCAACATAGTCTCTAGGCATGCTGGGCTGCTCTACCAGGATCAGCGTCGCAGACTGATAGCGGGGCGGGAGAATCCACCCGGCTCCCCAGACAATGAGCCATCCGAAGAGGAGTGGTATTAAGAAGTGCATGTGGCGGCGACGCACTAAGCTGAAGTAACGCTCGATGTCGGGTCGCTCAGAGGTCTGTTCGTCAGAAAGTTCAGAGTTGTCTACCATGATTATCGTCCCAGTGGTCTTCTGAATTGGTAGGAGATGGAGATCGATTCACGATCGCTGTCAGGGTTGCTGGATATCGCCGCGATGCCGTTGAAGATCTGGTGCATACGCTGATAGCGAAATGTCGCGGTAACGCGCTCACTTAGAGGGTGTCCAACCGAAACGGTCCCAGAAGCGGTGTGCCCGCCGGGTTGAGAGAATAGAGAAAACTGAGACACATTCTTTCGGACCTGGTAGCCGCCTGCCATCTCAACGCTCCAGGTACGCGCCAATTTCAAATGCGCACTAGTATTTATCGAATTAGTATGAAAGGCGCCAAGTAGCCCGCCGCCCCCGACAACGGACCGTGAATAGCTGGCAGAAAGACTCGTGCGATCACTTTGCCAGGAGCCGGCTGTGGTTACAGAAGTTGTCCAAGATGCGAACGTCGGGAATGGAGAGAAGGTGACGGCAAAATGCTGTGGGCCACCCGAAACGGAAAGTGTGAGTTTTTGCATCAGGTAAATTGAGTAGAACATGTTTATTGTGTGGACTTGAGTCTCAGATTGCGTGCCCTGGCGCGTGTCAGCGTCTTTCATGAAGTTGTAAGTGGACCCGGTGTATTGCGTGCCTGACAACCTCCGATTGAAAAAGGCAGAACCGCCATACGAATGTGAGTCTGCAAGACCGGAGGTGTTAGCCTGATTGGAATATGCGAGCATGCCTGTTGATCCGCCGCCGCCAATCATGGCATTTGCGCTGTATTGATAGGACAATTGGGCATTAGCCTGATTGCTGAGCCGGTGCCCAAATGGAGCGATAACCTGTGCTGGTGAGGGTATAGCTGAGCCGGATATCGGATCCACAATGGAGGAGTATGGCTGATTGAATACATTTGACAGTTTGTGAAACGTGTCTCCTGCGCTGATTTGAAGGTGTGGGCTTAAAAGGTAGCTAACATCAAGAGATGCATTCTGGTCCGCCTCATTTCGTGCGCCCGTACGCCCATAGAATGTGAACCGTGGATCATATCTCCACGTTTGGCGGAATCTGGAGGTCATCTTGTCCAACTCGATTGTGGGGCTTACCGTATAGCCTACATCGCTGATTGGATGGGCGCTGTAAAACGGAAACAGATTGTCATTGTACGAGGATTCGAAGGTCAGTCCAGGGTCCAGATAGTTCGATCGTCCTTCTGCTCCAGTGGCAGTCGGAATAGATTCCCCGCTTACAGGGGGTGGCATCCGCATTTGTGTATCATCTTCCCGCGTTCCTCCAGTCGCCGCCGGCTCAACCTGGGACCAGGCAGGTACGGCTGCGAGTAACGCGAGACATAGAAAAAGTCGATGGAACATAAGCGGCCTCAGGGCACAACGATTGTATCGTTAGGTTGGAGTTTGATATTCTGCTCGGACTTTACGCCTTTGATGACATCCTTGTAGTTGAAAGGAATGCGGGTCTCGCTCCCATCCGGGTTCCGGCGAAGGACATACACATCCTTCTTCTTTGCGAAGTCCCGGAATCCGCCGGCATTTGCAATAGCGTCCAGAACTGTTGTCGCTAGGGTGACCGAGTAGGTTCCGGGCCTTGCTACTTGTCCGAGGATGTTGTATCTCTGACTGTTAATCTGTTGGACGATTACTGTAACCTGGGGGTCAGCGATGTAGGGGCGGAGCTTATCTGCAATGTCTTGTTCAAGTTGCAGTGGCGTGCGTCCTGCTGCCTGCAGTTCTCCTGCCAGAGGCAGAGATATCTTTCCGTCTGACCGCACCGGGATCGACCGGGAAACCTCCGGCTCTTTCCAAACATTGATCGCCAGAAGATCGTCGTTGCCGATGACGAAACTGCTGTCGTGACCCTGTGCGGGAGTTTGCTCCGACGGCTGAGAAGCCGCACTAGGCGCAGACTTTGGTGACTGTGCAGCTATACCGGCGCCCAAGGATGGCGTCTGTGCAAGCAGAGAAACGCAGGCGGTGGTTAGAAAGAGTCCGAACACTGCAATACCATTGACTATGCTTCTCATATAGACCCCAATCGACGAGGCATGAGGGGCTTACTTCCCGAGTTAGTTGATTGCCTATGCTCGTCATCCCTGAACCCGGTTCCCTCGCCAATTAGCCCCTGAGCCGCTGGAAACATGGGGGAATCAGACGCGGTGAGCCGGTACTGGTCGATCTTGTAGAGGACGGTTCGATAACTGACGTTAAGCAGTCGTGCGGCAGCCTTTCGATTCCATCCGGTTCTTTCCAGTGCGGCCGCGATAGCATTTCTCTCCGCTTCTGACTTGACGCTCTGTATAAGTGATCGGAGCGACTTAGAACTCGTGATCCCAGCATGAGATTGGCTCGACGGTGGCGGAACCTGGGCCAAGCCTCTCGACTTGGCCACGCCTGCACCTCGAGTCTCACTCATAGAGTTAGTCTGACGATTCTCGAACACTATTTCCTTGTCGCCCACCATGAGATAGCGTTTCACCTGGTTTTCCAATTCGCGCAGGTTACCCGGCCAGTTGTACTTCTTCCAGGCTTCGATCATGCCCGGTGGAAACTCGCGCGGCATAAGGCCGTAATGCTTGGCCAAGCGATGCATGAAATGACGGGAAAGGAACGGTAATTCCTCCTTCCGGTCTCGCAAAGGTGGAACATAGATCGTGTACGAACTCAAATGTCGGTAGAGGTCCTCACGGAGTCTGTTCTCGGAGATTGCACGCTCAACATTTGTATGGCACATGGCCAGAATGCGAACATCCACGTCAACGAAAGCGGAGGTTCCCGGCCGGATGAACTGCTTGTTCTGCAGCACCTGCATCAAGTTTGACTGCACGCCGCGCGGTATCTCTGTAATTTCATCCAAAAGAAGTGTGCCCTTTGCACAGAGTTCCAGCTTCCCGAACCTGGTTCGCGGTGGCGCGGCTGTGCCGTTCTTTTCGTACCCGAAAAGCTCCCTCTCCAGAAGGTCGGCCGGCAATGCTGCGCAATTCACCTTTGCGAATTGAAACCCCGAGCCAGCGGAGAGACTGTGAATCAGGCGCGCTGCGGTCTGTCTGCCACTTCCAGACTCGCCCAAAATCAAAACAGGGACATTGGCTTCCGCAATCAAGGCCGCTTGGGCGCGAAGCTTTCGCATGGCCGGACTGATCCCAATGAAGAAGGAATCATCGCTGAGAGGCTCGACATCGTCACTCGTGATTTCCGGATCTCCATCTGCATCCTCCGCATTGAGGTTCCGTTGTATAGCCATTTCAAGTTGGCGGTCATCGAGGGGACGCACCAAATAGTCGCGAACTCCCATGCGAATTGATTCCTGTTTTCTGCCATTGTCGTCTGGGTGGCCAATCAATACAATGGACAAGGCTGGGCGCAGCCGGCGCAGCCATCTCAAGATGTGCAAGCCACCCTCATCCTCCGGAGGAAGGTCCAACAGGACCATGTCAAGCATTGCGCCGGATTGAACTTTGTCCATAACTTCCCAGGCGTCTGCGGCCACTTCAAGTTGCCAACAGTTCGATTCTCCCAACGAACAGAGCGAACGAAGAACCGCGGAGTCGCGACTAACGACGACTAGTCTCGCCATTTCGACTGTGTTGCTTATCACAGTTCACCTCGAAATACTACAGGCCCTTGTGACCTCCCGCCTCTGAATCCAAGAAAGGTCACTTACCAATCTGCCAATCAGTCATGACTGCGCAGGTGTGAGGCTATTAGTGCGTTATTGAATGCGTCAGAGTTCGTTAGTTCTGTCGCATTCGACGCAACTAACGTGAAACCTTTCGGCAAGACAGCCTTTGTCAAGCGCGAAGGAATCAAGTGTCCAACTGAGTTACAATGAAACAAATGTCCTGGAGTTAGTGAGGCGTGGGGGTCAGGGAAAACATGGAACTGATGAGTCGAGAGCCACACGCGGCCAAGTTTGTTGAACTAAATGGGTGTTACAGGAAATGTATAGACAGCAACTCGGGTGAATATGCTTTCAAGATGTCATCTGGTTCTCAAGTGTCATTGAGATACTCAGAACTGATTCACTAACTGCGAGGAGTTGGGCCGGGCGCGCAAAGCTTCGCCCTGTGAGTCACATGCCCCGTTGACCCTCTTGATCATGCACGTCATCACCAAGGTCGTGCTGATAAGTCAGCGACCGGGAAGCGTTTGTGAAAGCCAATGCATCCTCTCCTCTCGAATCTCAGAGACGGGCAGTGGCTCCACTAGAGCTATTCAGGGTGCGGAGACGGAAGTAAGCTAGCTGCTCGCCGCTGTCTACGAATCCGAATGGAACTCTTCATTAGTTGTTTCTAATTGCAACTATATGCAAATGGAACGCCAAACCTATCCTCTTGGTATTCAGCCACTTGCCAAATGAAGGGGGTAGAAATGCTGCAAGCAATTGCGCATGAATGCGCAAAAGTTTTCCTATTGTTGTGCAAGTGGTTGGCAAGCCCGCGAACCGACGGCAGGCAAATTGGCGAAAATGTTCTATTGGCCGCAGTGAAAAGTGGAGTTCGACATCCTTCCAGCTTTGCGAACATTTGTGAGGAAGGCGTCGGCAGTGCAGTGGCGGAGCCATAGTTGCCGCTGCAGGTCCGGACCCTTGTGAGTGCCGGAGAAGTCGAACCAGAGCAGCGTGGTTCCGGCGGGAGGAACTTTCTATTCATCGAAGCGCAAATACCATCCGTGGCGGTTGCTACGCCGGCAGTCTAGGGACTTGTTGAAAAACACTTAGGAACTTGTTGAAAAACACTTAGAGGTCTCGGAATGTGGCAAATATCGGAATACCAAAACCCTCACTGAGGCATTACCGATCGCTCTGCGGGCTTTGTAGGGCGATTCAGTTTTTCAATCTGCGTGACGTCCGACGTT
>CAIKND010000150.1 GCA_903828675.1 uncultured Acidobacteriaceae bacterium | reverse complement strand
ACGTCGGACGTCACGCAGATTGAAAAACTGAATCGCCCTACAAAGCCCGCAGAGCGATCGGTAATGCCTCAGTGAGGGTTTTGGTATTCCGATATTTGCCACATTCCGAGACCTCTAAGTGTTTTTCAACAAGTTCCTAGGGGCATGCAATGGAATCATGGCCGATAGAAGCAGGCGCTATGCCAAACGGAATGAGTCCACGATGCGACGTGCACTTTCCATTTTTCTCGCTCTAATTTTCGGACTCGGACCGCTTGCAGCGACATTCCAAGTCCGTGCAGAGTCGCGCCTGCCCGCCTGCTGCCGCCGCCATGGCGCACACCACTGCACCATGGACGCTGAAGCGGCAATCAATCCGACCCTGGCATCGCCCAGTTCTTCTCCTGCTTTCAATTCACCCGTGCGTTGCCCTTACTTCCCCGGCAATTCCGTTGCATCTGCAACACCAGTTCACGCCCTAGCCGCCTCTGCGGAAGGTCTGCCGACCCTCCTCACACAGGCTCACATGCCAGCGGCCGGGCGCGCAGCAGCCCGACTGAGCCAAATACGCACTCGCGCTGGCCGCGCACCTCCTTCTTCCCTCCTCGGTTGAGAATCCCGTTGACGGCCCAGTCTCTCCTTGAGGTTCGGGCCTGAGTCCATCTCCAGACTATGCAGACCGACAAGTGCCTACGGCCTTGAGAAGAATCATTTCCCTCAAGGTGGGTCTTCATACAACGTACACCTCGCCGCGTCAGGCTTTGTTCACATCGCCTCACTTGCGTCCGTGAAAATGCCTGTCCAATTGCAAGATTCTTCGTGGAGGATAGTCCCATGCGTATCCCGTCTCGCCTCGCCCTAGCCCTCATGCTCGCATCATCAATACCTGCGCTTGCCACTGTCTTCGCCACGGTCCACGGAGTGGTTCACGATCCTGAGCATCGGCCCATTGCCGATGCCACAATTACGCTCATTGCCGCCGACTCTGCGTTCACTCTTCACGCGACAGCCGGTCCCGAAGGTAATTTTGATCTACCCCAAGCACCCATCGGCACTTACCACTTGAAAATCAGCGCAACAGGATTTGCAACAGTGACTGAAACGATTGTCATCGCCTCCGGTACCAACCCGGTCGTTCATATAGCACTACCCGTGGCCTCTACGACACAAACCGTAGTGGTGGAAGGGGCAACGGCTCAAGTAGATTCCGTTACGCCGACAACGCTTGTGAGCCGGGCGATGATTGAGCAGACCCCAGGCGCAAGCAGGGCGACATCGTTTGCCGCCATCACCAATTACGTGCCTGGCGCCTATATGTGCCACGACATGCTCCATGTACGCGGCGGCCACCAAACCAGTTGGCTGATCGATGGTGTCAACATCCCCAACACCAACATAGCCGCGAACGTAGGTCCGCAGATTGCACTCGCCGATGCAGACCAGATTGAAGTTCAACGCGGAAGCTATGCCGCCGATATTGGCGACCGCACCTACGGAGTGTTCAACATTGCGCCGCGCAATGGATTTGAGCGTGACCGAGAGGCCGAGTTGCACATCAGCGGCGGCAATTTCTATACCAGCGAAACCGCGCTCTCCGCAGGTGACCACACATTGAGGACCGCATGGTATGCCAGCGTGGCAGCTGCGCGTTCCAACTACGGGCTAGAAGCTCCGAGTGTCGCGGTAATCCACGACTCAGCCAATTCACAGAGCGGCTTTGGCTCGTTCCTAATTAATCCCAGTGCGACCAATCAGTTCCGCTTCAACGGCCAACTGCGACAGGATTTCTTTCAGGTACCTTACGATACCAATCAGAATAGCTGGCTCAATCAGTTGTTCGATTCAAGCGGCCTGCGCGATGGGCAGACAGAGCGAGACGGCTTCCTGATTGCAAACTGGGTACACACCATATCGCCAATCGCGATGTTTGAAATCGCACCTTTCTACCACTGGAACCTCGCCAATTACGGTTCCAAAGCAGCAGACACTCCCACTGCAACCACATGGGACCGTACATCACACTACGCCGGCTTGCAGGCCAACCTTCGGGGTGAGGTCAAACGCAACAATCTGGCGGCTAGTCTCTACTCCTTCTATCAACACGATTCCTCCCTGTTTGGCGTGGTGTTTAACGATGGTTCCGGCACCGGGCCTATACGGGAAATTGACGTAATTTCCGGGGGAATTGTCGAGGGGTCGATCTCAGACAGTCTGCGCGTGAGCGACTGGCTCACCCTGCTTGCCGGAATACGCTTTTCCTCGTTCCGCGGCGGCATTGCCGAGAATCACGCAGACCCGCGAGTTGGAGCCACGTTTACTATTCCGCGTCTCCATTGGGTCGTACGCGGCTTCTATGGACGCTACTACCAGGCACCGCCGCTAGCCAGCATCCGGGGGCCGTTGCTCACTTACGCAAATGTTAATAACACGGGTTTCGCCATGCTGCGCGGCGAGCGTGACGAAGAGCATGAATTCAGCATCCAGATTCCGTATCGTGGGTGGGCACTGGATATCGACAATTTCAAAACGCGGGTCAACAACTTCCTCGATCACTCCAATATCGGCGAATCCAATCTGTTCATCCCGGTTACCGTGGATGGAGCACTCGTTCGCGCTTGGGAAGCAACACTGCGCAGCCCGTCCCTCTGGCGGCGCGGCCAATTCCACCTCGCGTACTCCAACCAGATTGCGGAGCAGCGGGGAGCCATCACCGGCGGCCTCATTTGCACATCGGACTGCGACACCAGCTTCAACTACACCCCGGTCGATCACGACCAGCGGCAAACACTCAACACGGGAATCACCGCAACTTTGCCCATGCGTAGTTGGTTCTCAAGCAACGTCTACTACGGCTCCGGTTTTTCCAACGGTACCGCCGGTACCACCGATGCCAATGGGAATCTCATCAGTCCCTACCAGGGGAACTACCTCCCGGTGCATACCACCTTCGATGTGGCGGCCGGAACAGCACTTGGCGAAAACTGGAAGCTGGCCGTTAATGTGGTCAACGCCACCAATCATCGTGTGTTGACCGACAGTTCTCTCACTATCGGCGGATTTCATTTCAATGATCCGCGGCAGGTCTCCGCGGAACTGCGTTACCGGTTCCATTTCTGAGGGACTCTCTTTGGTGGGATCTTCTGCAGGCAGGTGACTAGGCTAATAATCGATGCGAATTGCAGAAGATTCAACCAGAAGGCATGATCCTACCGAAAGCAATGCTGAAGAGCTGAAGACACGGTAACCCTAGAATGCTCAGGCACATTTGCGCTAAAGCAAAGACGTCCCGCCCAAAACCGCGCAATGATCTTCTAGGTTACTAAGGTATTTGCGATTAGATTGGAGCGCGTACCGGAAGAGCATGAAACGCAAGCGTCCGGATGGAGCTAATGCGGATCTTGGAACCGGGGCAAGAGAAGTTCAGATAGGCCAGGAAGATCCGCACCAATGGCGCGTCTCGGCATTGCATCTTTTTCACGGTAAGCAACTTTGAACCATCCCCCTCTATTCTTTTGAACTCGACGAGGGGGCCGAACACTTGGACTTTCTCCGAATTGAAGAGCCGCTGAACAACGCCAGCGACAATCGCTTAGGGTAAGGCGCAAATCCATCGCAGATTGAGCGCATCGTCCTATGCGAAGGCAATAACTGAAGGTTGGGGTAGGCAGTAGATATTGTATCTACCCCGCAAGAAACTCGGTCCGAAATGGAGGTATCGAGTGGCACGAAATAGGCTTTTTCTGTTCCCTCTTGCCGCTGCGTTGATTGCGGCATTAACGTTCGGCATTTTGCGCCCGAAACCAATGACGGCCTCGGTGCATAGGGTTCTTTACTATGTAGACCCTATGCATCCCGCCTATCGATCCGATAAACCGGGAACGGCTCCTGATTGTGGAATGGCTTTAGAGCCTGTATACGCCGAAGATGCCAGCCAGTCCCTGCTCCCTTCCAACGACGCAACGCCGGAAGCAATACAGATTGATCCCGCGGCCCAGCAGTTGTATGGAATCCGGCTCGCGAAAGTTGAGAAGGACTCGGGGCAAGGAACCATTCGCGTGTTCGGCAAGGTTGCAGCCGATCAGACCCGCGTATATAGCGTCAATCTGGGTACTGACGGATTTGTAAAGGAAACCCATGACGACGCCGTCGGCAACTATGTCAAGAAGGACCAACATCTGGCCATCGTCTATTCCCCGGAATTCCTCTCAGTTACGGGAGGTTACCTCTCAGCAAACGAGCGCACCCCGGGTGGCATGAGCGCGCAGAACGAAAACACTTCTGTTTCGGTCACTCAAGGAGCAGCCAGTGCTCAGGCCCGTGCAGATCGCCTGCGCAATCTGGGTATGAGCGACTCACAAATCGCTGAGATTAGTACAACCCGCAGGATTCCGGAGAATGTCTATGTAGTCTCTCCTACCGACGGATTCATTCTCTCCAGGAACATCTCGCCAGGACTTCGCTTCGAGCGATTCTCGAACATGTACACCATTGCCGACCTAAGCCATGTGTGGATCCTAGCAGAAGCCTTCGGAAAAGATGCCCAGGCTTTCAGTCCAGGTGCGAGGGCTAGGGTAACCCTTTCGGACACTGGAGAGACATTCCAGGCCAGGGTGAGCGATGTGCTGCCGGAAGTAGATCCTACTACACGGATTTTGAAACCTCGGTTGGAACTTGATAATCCCGGTTTCAAACTCCGCCCAGATATGTTGGTGAGTGTCGAACTTGCAATTTCCGTGCCACCCGGTCTCACGGTACAGTCGGCAGCAATTGTCGATTCGGGATCTTCCAAGCTGGCCTACGTCCAGACATCTGTAGGGCATTTCGAAGCGCGTGAAGTTCAAACAGGGTGGCGAATGAATGACCGCGTCCAGATTGTAAATGGACTGCGGGAAGGGGAAACTGTGGTCTCAGCGGGCACGTTTCTCGTCGATTCAGAGAGCCGATTGCAGATGGCTGCGAAAGTGGGCAGTTCGGCTGGCAAAGCCGTTCGGTCTATGGCAGCAATGGACCATCCCATGAATTGATTTCCCGCAGAACGGATAAAGCTCGTGTTAGTTCTTTGTCGAGTCCGTCGAAATCCGTATTCGACCCTCGACCGACCGCTCTAAGTGATTTTCGTTGAAGGCAGGCGAACGAGCCGCCTGAGTGGAGGCTTCAACAGTGATCGACTGGGTAATTGATTTTTCGGTTCGCAATAAGTTGCTCATCTTTACGGCGGTGGCAATTGGCTGCATAGTCGGCTGGTGGTCGATTCTGCACACACACCTGGACGCTATTCCTGAATTGGGTGATACCCAGGTCATAGTTCTCTCGCGTTGGGACCGCAGTCCCGACCTCATCGAGACACAGGTAACTTACCCGATCGTCACCGCTATGCTGGGCGCTCCTCACGTGAAGGCGGTGCGCGGCGTCTCAGATTTTGGTTACTCCTATGTGTACGTAATCTTCGAAGACGGCACAGATCTATATTGGGCGCGCTCTCGGACTCTTGAATACATGGCCAGCGTGGTTACGCGTTTACCTGAAGGTGTAAAAACGGAGCTAGGGCCGGATGCGACCAGCCTTGGCTGGGTGTTTCAATATGCGTTGGTGGATACGACAGGCCGTCATAGCCTCGCGGAGCTTCGATCCTATGAGGATTGGAACCTGCGCTACCGTTTAAGGTCGGTTCCTGGGGTTGCAGATGTTGCTCCAGTTGGCGGTTACACTCGCCAATACCAGGTGAATGTTGATCCGAACCGGCTGCGAGGTTATGGGATTGCAATCACCCAGGTAGTAAATGCGGTCCGCGAAGGAAACAACGAAACCACGGCGAGATTGCTCGATTTCGGCGGGACCGAGTATATGGTCCGAGGGCGTGGTTACGCAACCTCAATTGATGACTTTCGGGACATTGTGGTTATCACTACCCCAGATAGCGTTCCCATCCGCATCAAAGACATCGGCGAAGTGGTCGAGGGGCCGGAACTGCGCCGCGGGGTCTCGGACTTGAACGGATCCGGCGAAGTCGTATCCGGAGTCGTGATGATGCGCAGCGGGGAGAACGCGCTGGAGGTCATCGACAGGGTCAAGGATAAGCTGAAAGACATCGAGCCAAGTCTGCCGGTCGGCATCAAATTGGTCCCCATCTACGACCGCTCTCTTTTGATCCATCGCACCATCAGCAGCGTACAAGAGACGATCTTCGAAGTAGTAATCACCGTAGTATTGATCATCCTGATTTTCTTATGGCATTTCCCCAGCGCTTCCGTTCCGCTCATCACGATGCCGGCAGCTGTGTTGATTTCGTTTATCCCGTTGCGGCTTATGGGAATCAGCGTCAATGTCATGTCCCTCGCCGGAGTTGCGATCGCGTTCGGTGAGCTGATCGATGCGTCGATTGTTGTCGTTGAACAGACGCATAAGAAACTCGAACTGTGGCAGAGGAATGGATATCCCGGAAGCCATCGCGATGTCGTACTGTCTGCTGTCAAGGAAGTTGCAGGCCCGACTTTTTTTGCCTTGCTTGTTATCGGGGTTTCATTTTTGCCCGTATTGACCCTTGAGGGGCAAGAAGGGCGGATGTTCCGTCCGCTGGCGTATACGAAGACGCTGGCGATGCTTGTTGCAGCTGTTCTAGCAGTCACCCTAGACCCTGCTCTCCGTATGTTGCTGGTTAGGTCTAGGCAATTCAATTTTAGGCCGGGGTGGGTGTGCAGAATCACCAATGCGTTGCTGGTGGGACGGATCCGGCCTGAAGAACGGAATCCGGTGAGCAGCTTTCTAATGCGCGTTTACGAACCGGCGGTGCGATGGACGCTACGTTCGAAGTGGATCGTACTGGCTGGGGCGGTTGTGCTGATCGCAATCACCATACCGGTATTTCTATCGCTGGGATCGGAGTTCATGCCACCGATGGATGAGGGAACGATCCTGTATATGCCCACGACCATGCCCGGCATTTCGATTGCTCAAGCACGGCGTGTATTGCAAGCGACCGATATGGTTCTGAAGGAGTTCCCGGAAGTCGATCAGGTGCTGGGCAAGGCGGGCCGGGCTGAAACCGCAACAGACCCAGCTCCATTGTCGATGCTGGAGACGGTCATAACCTTGAAGCCCAGATCTCAGTGGCGCCGGGTGGACACCTGGTATTCATCCTGGGCGCCGGAGTGGACAAGGGGCGTACTTCGACATTTCACCCCGGACGCAATCTCCACAGAAGAGCTTATCAGCCAGATGGATGCGGCGATCAAGGTTCCGGGCGTGCGCAATGCCTGGACGATGCCTATCAAGGGTCGCATCGATATGCTCACCAGCGGCATTCGGACCCCAGTGGGCCTGAAGATATCCGGTGACGACCCGAAGACGGTCGAGGAGATCGGAAAGCAGATTCAGACCGTTCTTCCTTCCGTTCGCGGAACGCGCGGTGTGTTTGCCGAACGTACGAACGAAGGGTACTTCCTGGACATTCGATGGAACCGAGAGCAACTGGCGCAATATGGGATCAGCATGGAAACGGCACAGAATGTTCTCAACAATTCAATTGGAGGCGACAACGTCTCTACTGTGTTCGCGGGTGCAGAGCGCTATCCGGTGAATGTCCGCTACATGCGCGATTATCGCAGCGATGTTGACTCGATAAGTCATATCATCGTTCCCGGATCTGGACAGCGTCAGGCCACAATCGGCGAATTGGCAACCGTTCAGGTCACGAGCGGTCCGTCCATGATCCGCGACGAAAACGGCGCGTTGACTGGATACGTCTATGTGGACCTTGCAAATCGCGATCCCGGAAGCTACATAGCCGAAGCTGGCCGGGTGTTGCAGGACAAGGTCAAGCTGCCGGCCGGGTATGTGATGTCGTGGGGCGGACAGTTTGAGTCCATCCAGCGTGCGAATCAGCGGCTCCGGGTTGTTGTGCCTGCGACCATTTTATTGGTAATGATTCTGATTTATGCAAATACTCGCTCATTCATCAAGACGACGATCGTTCTTCTAGCCGTTCCATTTTCGGCGATAGGCGCGGTCTGGTCTCTCTATTTTCTTCATTACAACGTGAGCGTTGCTGTTTGGGTGGGTTTGATCGCGCTGCTGAGTATCGATGCGGAAACCGGAGTGTTCATGCTGTTGTACCTTGACCTTACCTACGAAGAGGCGAGGGTGCAGGGACGTCTCAGGTCTCTAGATGACCTGCGCGAGGCCATCGTTTATGGCGCTGCGAAGAGATTGCGCCCCAAGTTCATGACGTTTGCGACTACCTGCATCGGCCTGCTCCCAGTGATGTGGTCGATTGGTGCAGGCTCCGATGTAATGAAGCGTATTGCCGCGCCAATGGTAGGCGGCATATTCACTTCGTTCATTCTGGAACTGCTTGTCTATCCGGCAGTCTATGAGTTGTGGAAGCGCAAGACCGTTACCAATGCATTCGCACATTCTAACGTGCCCGACAACGACGAAATGCTGGCCTATCAAGGATTGACAGTTCCTACGATGCTGGATTGATGACCCAGTGAATAAACAGCCAGCGCGTTCAGTGAATTTGCAAGTGAACCTGGAGGTGGAGAATGGAAACGAACAAGCTAACCCGGTTGCTTACAGTAGCGATCCTATTTGCGCTGACAGCTGCCGCGTCCGGCACGCAGCAGCTGTCAGCGCAAGTTGAGGGCACGAGCCAAGATACCAATTCGCCAGCATCCTCAGCCCCTCCCGAAATGGCCCAGGCACCGCCCAAAGCGCCGAGAGTGACCTGCAAGAACGACCAGCTGACTATTTCCGCTGATAACTCGACGCTGCGAAGCATATTGGCCTCAGTGCAGACGTGCGCCGGAATCCAAATCGATATCCCTGAAAGTACGGCTGGAAGCCGAATATTCGAAGAGCTGGGCCCCGGACCCGTGCGACAGGTGCTTGCGTCGCTGCTAAACGGGTCAAGCTTCGACTATGTAATAGGGTCGTCGGAGGCGAGCCCGCAGAAGGTAGAGACCGTCCTGCTGATGGCGCGCTCAAAAGATACGACGGCCAGACCCGAAGTCGCGGACCGTCCCATGACTGCTTCGCGGCGCGCCTGGATGCAGACCCGCCAAAACAGAGCGGCATCCCTCAATGTTGACGAGAGCACCATGGCCATTGACGACTCTTCCTCCCCGGCTGCGGACGAAGCGGCAGCCGCACCCGCAGAGGCGCCTGCAACGACCGCGTCCACAGCCACGCCAGCCGCCGATTCCGCACCTCCGGCTGACGCAGCGGCTGCGATTGCTCCTGCTGCTGGGAGCATGGTTGGTCCCTTATCCACTTCCCCTGCTCAAAGCGCATCCCTTGCGAACCCCAGTCTCGATTCTGGCAAGAGCACAGCGGAGCGAATTTCGGATATGCAGCAGCTATTCCAACAGCGCAGCCAGTTGAATCAAACTCAGAGGCAAACTTCCAGCCCTCAGTAGGCATAAGGAACTTCCGATTGAGTCTCACTCCACGCCGGGTATTCCCTCTGGGGCTAAAGCCATCTTTGATTCTGCGGTATTTACGGCGTGGCTGAAGCCGCGCCCTTTCAAAGCATTGACTTAAGCAGAGGTTCCATAGGCGATCGGATATCCGCGCTTTCATCTCATGAGCGCAGCCGCAGGCCGCAATTACAGCGAAGGTCAGCGACCTGTGCATACCAATATTCCGCAGCCATCTCGACTAGTGGACCTTCTCAGACGCGCTCGGGGTCTTTGCGAGTGCGGGAAGGCATTTGCTGGCTAGACCCATTCCAAGCTCTGAACCAGTTGGGTGAGGGGGGATGGGAGGGAGGGTGGTGGGAGGGGGGTGGTGGGGGCACCCACTTCCGGACTGCGGAATTGCGGCAGGTGATCCGGCGGGCAGGCGTTGAATTGAATAGAGAAAGCCATATAGAGATTGTGCGCCAATGCATGGTAATGATCTGCAATTAATATTGCGTCTAAGCCACTTAGCTTAAGCAACATGAAAATCAGTTGCCTTTTTATCATTTCTACGCGCGGCGAAGCCTCTTGTGAGACTGCAGGCGAGCATTAGGGGATGGAAGAGCGCGAGGTTTAGTCGGTTGTTGTCCCACCCTTTCGCGATAAAGCTGCGAAAGGATGGGGCACGGGGCTTTCGTCGTGAGTCAGAGCTTTCGTCGCGAGTCGGAGAATTCTGAGGTTCCTGCACTTAAGTTATCGGCGGAGAGATCACATGGATAGAACACAGCGTTGCTCTTACTGCGCGGCTATCGCCTTGGCGCCGACAGGGTCAGTACCGGTCGATAGGGAAAGAGCCGCATCCAGTTTGCCCGGAGTCGTGGCATCGAAACTATAAACATTCAGGTCCGGATTACCTCCGGAATTGACGAGGAGCACTACTGTTCCAGTGGAGTCCTCAGCCAGGCCAGCCGGCGTGGTACCGGTTGAGACAGTGCCAGCGAGGGCTGACAGCGCATAGGTAGTCCCTGTTGCCGTTACAGCGAATCCTGACACGCTGCCTGTGGAACTGCTGCTGGCCGTGGCATTGGCAACGTAGACATACGCGCCAGATGCTGAAGGCAGAATGGAAACCGGCGTGAGTCCAGCGCTTGCAAACGGAGAGCCAGTTACCTCGGTGGGAGTACCGCTGAGCGAACTGTATAGAAAGGCGCGCAGGCCACCGGTGTTGCCGCTGCTTGAGAGGGCTGAGATCTCGCCAATATAGAAGAGCCGGCTGGTCGGATCCACAGCGACCGAAATTGCCGCGCCTCCAGTTCCCTTCACCGCAATGGGTGTGCCTACGGAGGCCGGCAGCGGATTGGCGTTGGCTGCGGCAAATGGGACGACGACAGTTCCGGTGCCGCCAAGGGCGACAAATACATTCTTGTTGTCAGGAGAGATGGCTAACTGGTGGGGCGCAATAAGGGAGAGAGGCACCTGCTGGACAATACCGGCAGTTGCGAGCTTGCCGGTTGCGGGGTCGATCGGGATTGCATAAAGGTACCCCGAGCCTGAAGCCTCGACCAACCATGAGTCAGTTGCGTCAACCTGCATGGTATAGGCGGAGAAGTCTTTAAAGACGGGGGTCGCGCTGGCGAGCGTCAACGCGCCCCCAGAGCCTATGGTGTAGAGGAAGATGCCGGATTGCGTGCTGACGTAGAGGAAGCTGTTATTGGGAGCTACGGCAATTGCGTAGGGTCCTGAAGACAACGTGTAGGGGCTGCCTGTAACTGGAGTCAATGTGTTCTTGACTAAGGAAAAGCCGGCGATTTGAACCTGGCCCGCGGATGAATTGAGGACGTAGAAGACGCCGCTGGATACTGTGGTGCAGTTGGTCGTGCATCCGGAACCGCTACCCGGCACATTGAAGAAGTTCTTGCATCCAGTTATCAACAGCATTGCTGTCAACAGGATGAGTCGTGCATTTCGATCCATCTTCATCGCCGCCCCTTACGAACAATTACAGCTGGCGCATTCGGGTTGAATGACCCGTTCTATTCTGTGGGTTTGCCGCCTGCCAAGATCATTCAGCAGCAGGCCAAGGGAAAAGAAACGAGCAGCTAGTTTTTCCGGCAAGCGGACGCCGACGCACCGGGTCCAGTGTGTCTAATGATTTGACACTGGACCCGCAGGTCTGTCTTTGCTCTCAGGCAAACGGCAATCCAATCGCTGTGATAGATCCAGTTCTCCGAACCTATAGATTTGTGATCTCCCAGGTGCCCAAAAGCGAGGCTCCTCTACCCCACAGACGAAGACCTGTCTGCGGGGACCCCGGACCTGTGGCACCCAGACTTTATGGAACCTCTGATTAAGTCTTATTCCACCCCGAGCATTCCCTCCGGGGCTAAAGCCCTCGTTCATATTGCAGCATTTGCGGCGCGGCTGAAGCCGTGCCCTTTCAAAACATCGACTCAATCAGAGGTCCCTTATATTCCGATTCCGAAATTGCACAGTCCTGGCGCTAGTGGCGAATTGACGCAGTCTGGACCTCCGGCTTCACAAACAGCGATGCATCGAGCTTAGGATTTACTTCCACTTTGTCGATGACGATTTTCTCAATCGGTAAGGGGGTGTTGTCGAAGGACCTCACGCGCGGGGTGGCGCCGGCCACTGGAAGGACCTTAGTCTCCAGAACAAATGGAACCTGCAGACCGTTCACCAAGCGGTAATCGCGGTAATACACTTCAACCGGATGGTCGATGCCATCGAGGCGCCTGGGCTGCGCTTCAATCTTGGCTTCAAGAAAAGTCTGCGCGTCGATCCACAGATAATTTGAATGACCGTCCTTCATAGTTAGTTTGAGTTTGTAAGTATCGCGATTCTCGACCTTATCCATGCCGTCCAGTTCGATCCTAGTTCCCTTGGCGGCGTAGTCAACCAGCGGGCCGTCCAGTTCGGACTGCATCGATGCGGACTTTAATTCATCGGCGGTGAAGGGCTCGACTTCCAAACGGTTGAGATAGGGCCTCAGCTTCCAACCCTTCGCGCCGTCGAAGATCTGCACGGCAGTCTTGCCATAGAAGTCGATCTCAAGCCGCTGCTTGCGAGGACGCTGCATTTCCATCCGGAACGGCAGTTGAACCTCCTCTGCCGGGCGGGGATCCGTGGGGAGTGTGGAAACTTTCTTCCCTTCAGGAGCGACCGGAACAGGCGAGCGGCGATTTCCGCCTGCGCCTAATTTTCCCGTCCAGGTTATCGCTTGAACCGATCGCCATGCCTGAAGTCCGCCTCGGGAGGCGATGTTCTTATTTGCAATTTCTGAAGCTGAAATGTTGGATCGCATCTGTGCGGTATCGGCCGCAGCAGCAAAGGAGATGGCAAATACGAAGCAAGCACCGAGTGCCAGGATCTTTCGAATCATCTTACGTCCTCGCTATAAGAAATTGGGGGCTGACGCCGAAGGGTCAAGCCGGTTTGCGGTATTCGCATCCAGTAGCGTGTGCGGGCTGCGAAGGATCAAAAGGATGGTGCTATTCGACTACCAGCCCTTCAGCCTGGAATTGACCAATGACTACGTTGACCTTGTCTCCGCGCTTGACACGCCGGCCGGGATTGGAAAATGCCATCCAGTAGGATTTGCCTGCCTCGGCGGTGCTGGTCTGGCGCAACTGGCCGACCTTTTCAAGGGCTGGAATGACGAGGCTGATCCTGCCTGCGGGGAAGACGAGTGAAGGTTCGATCTTCTTGTCGTTGAGAGATTTGGCTTTGTCCGCGTCCAGCACGTGGTAGCTGAAACGAATCAATTCACCAGACTCGACGGACTTTACGGTTAAAGAATCGACTCCCCAGAAAAGCCCATAATATGCAGCCTCTCGCGTCGACATTCGATAGTGGATTGGAGTGCTCGCTGTTGTTGCCGGCTTGACGGCAGGGGCACTGGATTGGGCGCATACCGGCGAGACAAGAATGCTGCCGGCGATGAGTCCCGTCAGCAGCATGGCTTTTGTTCCCGGATAGGTATTGCAACCGAACAGATTGGCTTTTGGAGTCATCACGTTCCTCTTTCGTCGTGATGGGCCGGACGCCTGGTTAGAGTATCCGGCCCAGTTTGGTTGCTACTGCACCGTGAACGCCCCGGTTAGAGTGTTTGTGGTTCCGTTAGGCGTTGTGACGCTCACGCTTCTGGCTGTGTGTGCGGCAGCGTTGGTGATTGCACAGTTGGCGCTGACCGTGGTTGAAGTAGAGCTAGTTACAGTGCAAGTAACTCCGGCGCCTGAGATAGTGACTCCGGTAGCTCCAGTCAAGTTAGTGCCCGTCAGGGTGACCGGGACGGTTGTGTTGTGCAAGCCGGTTGCAGGAGTGATGGAAGCCAGCGTCGGGCCTTGCACGGTGAAGGTCACCGTGTTGCTGACTCCTCCTGGCGCGGTTACGGATACCGTCCTCGCCGAGAGCGTGGCAGTGGCGGTGATTGTGAAGGTGGCAGTTACCGTAGTGTCATTGACTACAGTTATGCCACTAACCGTTACGCCAGTACCAGAGACGGTGATTGCCGTTGTCCCGGTAAGTCCGGTGCCGGTTAGTGTTACCGGTATGCTGGCTCCGCGCGCCCCTGTGTTAGGAGCGATGGAGGTGAGCACCGCAGCCTTGACTGTGAACGTGACGGCGTTGCTGGTTCCACCCGGTGTTGTAACCGTGATGTTCCTGGCTCCGAGTGCTGCCGTGCCGGTGCTGGTGATGGTCGCGGTGATCGTGGTTGAGTTCACCACGGTCACTCCGGTGATGGTTACGCCGCCTGCAGGAGCCGCGATAGCTACTGTGGAACCGGCTGTGAAGTTAGTGCCGACCAGAGTTACCGGGGTGCTACTGCCGCGATTGCCCGAGTTAGGCGTGATCGAGGCCAGCGTGGGAACCGGTGGGACTACTACGGTGAACGGTACCGTGTTGGTAACGCCTATCGGCGTTGTGACGCTTACGGTTCTGGCTGTGAGCGCTGCGGTTGCTGTAATCGTGAAGGTCGCGTTGACCGTAGTGTCGTTCACAACGGTGAGATTGCTGACCGTAACGCCCGTACCGGAGACGGTAATTGCCGATGCTCCAGTGAGGCCAACGCCGATGAGAGTTACAGGAACCGCTGTTCCACGCGCTCCGGATGTGGGAGCGATGGAAGCCAGCTGAGGACCGGTAATGTTGAAGGTTTCGCCGTTGCTGGTTCCGCCCGCCGTTGTGACCGTCACCGACCGGGCGGTAAGTGCGGCTGTCGCTGAGATCACAAAGGTTGTGTTGACTGTTGTGGCGTTGACGGCGGTGAAGCTGCTGACGGTTACACCAGTACCCGATACAACCACCGACTGCGCTCCTAGCAGATTGGTTCCTGTCAGGGTTACAACGACGGTTGAACCGCGAACACCGGTTGTGGGAGTGATCGCAGTCAGTGTTGGCGGAGGCGTGCTTCCTACAAACTCGACAGCACCGATATCAAAGCCGGACGCCACAGCTGAGTCGGGCCTCTTGTTACCGAAGAAGTCCAAAGCCTGTGTCGGCCACTTCGCGGTCGAGTAGGTTGCAGAAGTGGTCGGGACATAGTCGATAGCCGGTGAACTCGCAGCCAACGCGTAGTTGCCTAGCGTGGCGCCAGTTACAGGGTTGATCAGCGACAACGGCCCCCAACTGATGTTTACCCAGTTGTTGCCTTCGTCCACCGTGGCGGAGGGCTGCAGGTTGAAGATCGGGTTGGGTACGGTAGCATCCGAAATGCCCGGAGGCACCTGGAAGCCCGACCCGCCGAACTCCGGAGGTGTGCGCGATCCGTTGCAGTACTGATTGACAACGGTCGGGTTGGCGTTGAGCACATGCGTCCCAGTTCCGTTCTCTGACGAATTCGTCAAGAGCGAATATGCGGGAGCGAGCGTGAACAGCGAGCTGTGGTCGCCGGGGCCGGTATCGCCGCGTACACCAATGTCCCAATAGCTGGCAGTGGTGCAGGCTCCGGTGCCTCCAGTGACGATCGTTCCGTTCCCATTCGCGGCAGTCGCACCGGCTGAGGGCTGGCTTGCCGCCTGGTTGGTGGTGAACGATTGGAAGAGTGACACAACGTTCTGCTGGTAAGCCGGACTGAGAGCGCCGACACCGATGTAGAAGGTGCGGTTCTGCCAGAACAGATCGTTGGCCAGGTAGGGGAACGAAATGCTCGTGCAGTGTGGGTGGTTGGTGGGGCAGGTAATGGTAAGCCCCGCGAAGGTCGCAGTCAGGTTCGCGCTGTTTGGCATGGTGACCAAGCCAGCGGGTTGGGGCGCGGAGGTAGTTGACGAAGTAGTTTGGTTTGTGGCGCCCGGCGCGCTGGCCAAGGGAGCCCCCAGAGTGTTGAACAGCACGCCCGCCGAAGCAGTTGTGTCGTTGGACGCGATGGTGTTGTTGACCAGGTCAACTGCGAGCGCATCTTGTAGCGATACGCCTGCACCATCCCATCCCGCAACGTTATTGGAGATGATGTTATTGGTTACCGTGACGGTGTTCCAGTTAGCCGGAGTCTTGGGGAAGGTGGCAATCTCAGTGCCGTTGACGGACTGGAATCGTAAACCGCCACCGCTGCCACTTTCAGCAGCGTTGCCCTGAAAGAGGTTGGCATTGATGACCAAGCCCGGACCGGTGCCGTCTGGCAAGCCAGGAGCGCAATCCGCGTCGGCCGCAGTGCTGCCGCATTCAATGCCGGCCGCCGTAAAGCCATCCGGCGCCGCACCCATCACGATCAACCCGCCGCCGTTAGTGGAGATAGTCGGGTTTGTGCTTTGGTTGAAGATGATGGTGTTGTGCTCGATGTCGCCGTTCCAGATGAACCCGATGTGAGCTACGCCGCCGCCGTCGCCCGTGCTCTGGTTACCGCAAATCCAGTTGTAATTGAACTTGTAGTAATCGGCGCCGGTGCAGAAGCTGACGCCACCCGCCCCCGCCGGCGTGCCCGAGAAGAGCTCGTCGCCGATGGAGGTGTTGGCCGTGACCGCGTTGTTGTGGACGTTGACGTTCAGGTCGAAGCAATACGGCAATTCCGTGCCCGTAGGATCGCTTGGGACGTTCCGGCAAGAGCCGGGATCGGAGTCAGCGGCGGTTCCGGCGGAGTAGATGTCCGGCGATTCACCCTGGCCGATGTTGATGCCGCCCGAGAGCGTTCCTATATTGCCGTAGATGCGGTTATTGGCGATTTGGAGGTTATGCGCCCAGGCGTGAGCGAAGATTCCGCCGCCGCCCTGGGAAGCGTCCGTGAATGTCAATCCGTCGATGCTGGATGGGTTGCATTGGAAGTTGCTGGGGTACGGGTTAGCACCCTTCACCAGGCAATCGCTGCTGGTGAGGACAACGGATCCAGTTGGGAACGCAGCTTCCGCACCGCTTCCGTAGTAACCCGGCAAACCGTGCGTGTTAACACCCTTAGAGAGGATGGTGATCCCGGCTCCCTCGTAGGCACCCATCAGCGTGGGCTCCTGCAAGAGTTGTGCCAGGTTTCCGTTGGTTGTGGTGTCCCATCCGACGATGCCTTCCAGGGGCAGACGGTCTACCTGAGGATTCTGGTCGGCTTGATTGAAGCCGAGCCAGGGTGTACCGTTGGTCGAACCGCAAGAGAGAGCCCCGCTCGGATCAAACGGATTGTTTGGTTTCCCGGTTGCAGTGTTGATGGAGTTGTCGATCGGAGCGCCATTGACGGCCAGCCCGAAGAGGCAGGCTACCTGGTGACGCCATGGGTCCAGCTTTCCAGCAGGCTGGGTTTTGGCGTCGATAACGGACGACGCAGCGCCCACGCCCTGGAGCCGGACCGGTTTCCACATCAGCAACATCTCATAGTAGGTTCCGGGCGGGATCATGATCAGATCGCCAGGAGCAGCAGCGTCGATGGCCTGCTGAATGGCGCCTGAACCGGTGGGTGTGAGCGGGGCGGTACTCGTGACATAAGTGGGAGCCTTGCCGCCGACGGTGACGGTTACAGCGTCAACGGATTGTTTGCCGTTGCCAGCGGTGATGATCATTTGACCGCAGAATGCAGTAGACCCTCCGTAGATGGCCTGCTGCTGCACGGCGCACTTGGGAATTCCGCCGGGAACAGTGACGGTGATCGATGCGTCGCTCCAATTTGTAACGGGCGCATTGACCCCGCCTATGGTTACAGTTCCGGTCCCCTGAGCAGCGCCAAAGCCGTAGTGACGGTTGATGGTCTTCTCGTTGAACGGAGCGGTTGTGGCTGCGGGACCGGAGTACCCATAGTTTGTAACTGTCTGGGTGCCGAGCCCTGTGATGGTGAGGGTATGACCGGCAGCCTTGACCCAGGGTCCCTGCCCCTTGACGCCGTCGCCATCCACTTCGGCGATGGCAGGAGTCGCGTCAGGGTAAGCGCAGTCCGGATGGTTGTAGCCGGCCGAGAACGCCGAGGTGGGCACAACCGGCGTATCGAAGTACCCGGTCTGTCCCGGCATATAAGGCAGTTCGTAGCAGAACTGGCTGTATCCGGGGTTGAACAGCGGATCGGCGGTCGGCCCGTCGCCGCGGTCGTTCATGCAGGTGACCATCATGGACGGCGAATACCCGGTGGGGTTCGGCGGGTTCACTTCCCATGTGGAGTAGCTCATGCCATCGTAGATGCCCCAGTGATCGGCATAAACGCGGTTCGTCTCGGCTCCGGTCCAGTCACGGATGGATACGGGCAGGTCGGGGGGCGAGAATTTCTCACCGAACTGCGGCGAGAACGGGTCGAATTCAGAGGTGAAGTCATCCGTGATGACGCCGGTGAACTTGGATGCCTTGTGGGTGGAGGTGTAGATGTAGAACTTGGCGATCGCGCCCATCTGGTCGTTGAGCGTGACTTCCTTGCGGTCGCACAGGTTGCGGGTAGCTCCGGCGAACGGGGCCACCTGTTGGGACTGCGGATAGAGGCTGATGTAATCAGGTACGGTGCGAGACGCTCCGACGCACGGCCAAGTGGGATCCGGGGCGAACCCAGGTACGAGCCCATTGTTGGGGCTGGCGCCAAGGCTATTAGTAGGATTCTGGGCGTTGTTGGCATTGTAGGCACTGGCAACCGAGGCCTGGTCGGGCATGATGAAGATGTTGCCGAGGCCGCCGAACTCCTGAGTTACCGGCGCGATGAAGTTATCGCCGATGAGGATGTTCTTGTCCTCTTCCTTCACCAACTCATAACCTGCCGGGGGAACCACTTCCACGACGTACTTGCCGACAGGCAGCATAGGCAGCCCGTAGTACAAATCTGTCGAGGGTACAGCGGTATTCGGCGAGCAAATGGAGCAATTGGTTCCCGCGGGCTTTCCGGTCGTCAGATCCAAGCCGGTGATGCTTGGGAACTGATACATGCCGTCGTAGGGCGCCGGCTGCAACTGATTCCAGTTGTGCATGCCGTCATAGCACTTGAACTGGGAGTTGTACGGCACGGTATGGAGCGCGGTTCCGTAGTGCTGGTTGTTGTAGACGTCGAGGTAGTCGGGCTGGTTGAACAGCGAGAAGTAGAACAAGTCGCTGGTGGACTGGCCGGGGCAATTCATGTTGGGTTTGCCATCGGCACGGAAGCCTTGCGCCCAGTCGTCCCAACTGCTGGTCTGCGTGGTATCGACCAGGGTGAGAGACTGGCTGCCATCGGGCGCTGTCCCCTCCTGGTAGAGGTTGATGGTTACGTGGGGAACGAGAGGCTCCCATTGCGTCTGGACGAGCATCTGCGGATCGTCGAAGGGACGGGTCGAGGCATAGACCACGTGTCCCTTGATGCCGCCGTTCTCTCCGGCCGCATAAGGCTCCTTGCCGAATTCGATGAAGTTGTTCTGGCCGGAGTAACCCTGCCATCCTTCAACCCCACCCAGCCAGGGAGTGTCGATTCTGCCTGTCGAAGCGCTGGAGGAACTGGCATGTGGCCCGTTCAGAATGGAGAAGCCAGAGCAGTCCGCATTGTCGCAATAGACGGCGCCCGGGACCGACAAATCCCCAGGCAACGGATTGGGATCGAGGGTGTTGGCAAGGTTCTTGCCAATGACCGAACCTCCGCACTTGGGATAGCCGGTTTGGCCGCACGCCACTGTACCGTCTGCCGGTCCACCTGCGTCATAGACCGTGTGAGTTCCAGTGTTCTTGTAGCGGGTGGTATCCGTTTCAACCACATACCAGTTGAACAGCGGGAAGGTCTCGTTGAAGTTGGCAACACCCGTGAAGTCGGTGGCCAGATTGTTGGCCATGGAGCCGTCGCGGTACCGGACCGTGGTGTTGATCAGCGGAACTCCTGCCTCACCGGGGTCCGCGACGCCATTCTTGTTGTCGTCGATAAAGGTCTTGGTGTAGACGTTGGCCTGCCACTGGTTCATGGCAATCTCGCCCATGTCGAGCGTTTTACCGCCTCCCAGGCGGGCGGGCGTAGATAGACCATCGACGAGCAGGTCATTCCACTTGTCGAAGACCGTGACTCTCCAGTCACCAGGAGGAAGGCCGGAGAAACTGAAGTTCCCCTGGTCGTCGCACTTGGTGAACGCGAAGTCCTCACCGTCCGGATCTCCGAAGCTGACAAAGCACTGGGTCCAGTAGAAGCTGTTCCAGTTGCCGCTTCCGTAGAGTCTCTCATCCGGTGTACGGCTCATGCGTTCGGTGGAGATGTGTCCCTTGACAATGTTATTGCAGGCGCCGGTGGCCTGTATGTTGATGTCGGAGCCATTGCAGACGCCAGCCAGACGGTCATTAATGATCTTCGGGTTAGCAAAGCCAATGGTGACGTGGTAGCCCGCTGGACCGAATTCCTGGAAGTACGCCGGCTCGCCGATTCTCATGAAGGAATCGTGGGCCTTCTGTCCGTCAAGGGTATTGGTCTGGTGCCACTCTTCACCCTTGGCGATCCGGTCGGCTCCAGGGGTGGCAACCACTCCGAATCTGCCCGGCATCAGGTTGGCCACTACGGCCTGACCAGCCAGGGGCGAAAGCGATTTTCCATCGGATTCAAACTTGGGGCAGGTCACGATCATTCCCGTGATGCCGGCTTGAGTTGGATCCTTCTGGGTCTGCTGAGAAATGGGGCATGCATTCAAACCACTGATCGGATCGATGGTTCCATCGAGGCTGTTCGACAACGGCTGGTTGAACATGTCGTATGTCATCTGCCCGGTGAAATCGCCATTGCCGCCCATTGCATCCCATAGCTGAATGTTGAAGCCGCCGAGACCCGGCTCGTTGGGAGCCAAGACATCGACACCACCGCCGGCATCCTGCTCGCCGTTGAGCGGGAAGTCATCTTCAAATACAAAGATGGAGAGTTTGGACGGCTGGTAAGGGCTGGGTTGCGAAAGCACTGTGACGGCTGTCTGCCCATAAGTGATGGGAGCGCCGCCCATTCCGTGGCCAACAGTGCCCGCCGCATAGAATGGGTCCGCCGCATCGCCCGGCAGAACGGAGATGTAGTAGCGCTTGGTGGGATCCAAAGATACCTGGCTGGGAAGAACCGGTAGCTGCCCGTTTGCAGCGGAAGGGTCTGTTCTGCAAGTGCCGAGGGCGATATCGCATACCGCCGGCGCACCCAGCACCGTCTGGCCGGCTTCGCAGGATTTTGGTCCTGTGCAGCCCTGCGCTACGAACGGCATGTCGCTGGCATGGAAGTTCACGCCATAGGTGGGGACAATAGTGTTGCCACCGTTGTTCTGGGTGGTGGTGGGATCAACCCAGAAGGTTCTGTCTTCTTCGATGATCCAGCGGTAATCACCAATTGCGGCCTTGGTTGAGCCGTCCACAACCGAGACTTGAAGATTGCTGGGTTGCGGGAAGACGAGAGTTACGGTCGCCGCAGAGCTAGTCGTCAACTGCGAGTTCTGCGCCTGATAGGTGAAGGTGTAGGTGCCGGGTCCCGGAACAGTGGCATTGAAGCCGCCATTCTTGTCGACGTTAAGCACCAGGCCCGATGGCGATGACGCCGCAGCGACACTCGTTGCCAGGACTGTGAGCGGATAACCTGCGGTGTCTTTGTCAACCGACAGCACGCCGGGGGAGGGGATCTTCAGGGACGTCGCAACTTTCGACGAGAAGGTGATGTTGTTCACCAGGATGCCGCTGGCCGCTTCGATCGGGGCCGCATTCAGTGTCACCGTTGTGCAAGCGGGGCCGGAGAGTGCGCCGTTTCCGCAGTAATTGAAGGTGTCCGGGCCAGTCCAGCCAGCGTTTGGAACGTAGGTAAACGTGCCATTCGTAGCCAGGGTGAGCGCGCCTTTTGCCGGTGGCGTAGTGACTTGAACGCCAAGTACATTGACGTCGTTGGCGATGACACCCTTGGCTGGATTGGAAATGGTGAGCGTCACGCCGGGAACCACTGAGGCATACGTGTCCGGGTTAGCTACCGCCGCCGCCAATGCAGGGGCGCCTGGCAGTCCAGAGCCATTGATGCTTAGATAGGCCAGCATACCGGCATCGCGGTTGATGGCGTTGCCCGAGAGGCTGAGTTCGCGGTCATACACGGCAAGAGCCGAGCCGCCGGCAGGGGGTGCGTTGATCATTACGTCATAGGTTTTGCCCGCGGCCAGGAATACTTCGCTCTGCACACGGGTAACGCCAGGCAGAGGATTGCCGTCTTCGGCTATCAGCGAGAAGCCGGGAGTTGCCGCGGTTCCGGTTTGCGCTCCTACGATGGCCGGCACGTGCATGTGCGAGCCCGCGTTTACGAGGCGAACCAAGACCGTTCCGGTTCCCGAGGCAGGGGCAAGAGTCGCCGGAGAGCCGGGGAAGAGCGAAGCATTGGCGGTCGTCTTGGTGAAGGCTACGCCATTGATGAGGTAATACAACGGCTTGTAATTCACGACCGGCGGATAACATGTGCTGTATGTCGCCGAGGAGGGATTACCGCAGCCGCCGGGCTGCCCTGACCAGACCGCGGTCTCGCTGAAGCCCGCGGTATTGACCGCAGCGCTGACCGCCTTGTTTTGAACGGGGTCAATCTCGCTGAGGACGAGCGGGACCTCAGCATCGTAGGTGACGCCGGGGTACGCGGAGCCGGCAGCAGTCTCGGTTCCGGCAGAGGAGGTTGGAGCACTGGTGACCACCAAGACGCCATAAAGGCCCATGGTCGCCTGGATAGAGGGGTGCGTACCGGACTCAAGCAAATAGGTGCCCGGGCGTGGCGCCTTCCAAGTGAGCGCAGTGGTCGCCCCTGATGCCACTTCAGTACCGAACGACTGCACACGCGGGGCCTGAGCGGGCGGTATGAAAGTCGGATTGCCGCCGCCGGGGGTGTTCGGGGTTGACCATGAGACACCGAGCGGATCGTGGGTCGGACTGGCCACGGTGGTTCCACCGCCGCCGAGGCCGCCGCCAAGCTGACCGACGATCATGAGCGAAGTCGGCACGTTGTTGCCGTTCGCAAATGAGAGGTTATTAGTCAGGTTAATGGTAAGGTCCTGGCCTGTGGGAACTGTAATCGCGACCGGTGACCATCCTGTTGCTGTCGGATTCGAAGCATTACAGGTGGCAGTGGAACCAGCCACGGCTGCGCCGCAACTGTAACCCCACATCGGCACTGTCGAGCCGTCGGGCAGGACGATGGTGGCCGGCCCAGCAGTCAAGTTGACCTGCTGCTGGGCGACTGCCATACCTGCTCCGAGGAGGAGAACAGCTACTGCGGATACCGCTGTCTTCATGTTCGTTTTGAGTTGGTTGAATCGCATTTCTTTTCTCCTCGCGCTCAATTTTGTTCGTCGATTACGAATTCCCGAGAGTCAATGAGCATCATCATCATCATTCCGCCGGGGAACAGGTTATTGGTGGTGATCTCGCGCTCGTTGTGCGAGTGCCACATGAACGCAAATCCGCGCTCGTTGGCAGGGTTGCCCTGCGTGTTGGAGGGCAGGAAGTCGCTGGTGGTGCCGGTTGCGCGGGTGGTTGCATTGGGGCCCAGATACGGGCTGCCGCTGTACCAGTTGCCGTTGGTGAAGATATTGGCATCAGGCAGTGTCACCGGACCGCCTGCTGCAACATCGCCGAAAGGCGCGACCTGCAAAGGCTTGTTGTGGTCCTGGCACCATTCGAAATAGTTGACTGCGGTCGGAGCTCCGGTGTTATAGCCATTGGCATCCGGCGTACATCCGAGGGTGGCGAGAGGATCCGTCGATGTGGGATTGTGAGCGTACATATCCCAGTTGAGTCCCCTGCCCGTGTAGTAGAAGATTCCATCCATCGCCAGGCCAGGAGTTGTTGTGGTGGTGAACAGTGCAGGTCCGGCAAGGCTGTTCGGATCGGTCGCGCTCACAATCAGGTTGGCGTCGCGAGCCAGGATGCGAACGTGATTGGCGTGCTCGTGGAAAGGATGCTGCCATCGACCCTGCCCGATAATGCGCAACAATACCTGTTCGCCCGGATGCATGTGCGGATTGCCGTTGTATGGCTGGTGGGGATACTCGACTGCATAGTTTCCATCCATGTCATCTGGCATCGAACGGCCGTTGATCATGAAGTAGCCCGGATGATAAGGCTCAGTAGGAACGGTAAGACTGCATCCGGCGGCCCCGGCGATGCAGCCTGACAGAGCTGTAACCTGGGCCAGAGCCTGGGCGTGGATGTTTGCATCCATCTCAGAGAACTGGAAGAGATACTCTCTGTCGTAGCAAGTCTTTGGATGGTCGTATGCGGCAGCCGAAAGCCTGTAATCCGCTTCTCCCCAGTGCGCTTCGGCAGTCAGATTCGCTCCCGGATTCGTGGTGGGCAATCCGGTCGAACAGGCGGCTGGGACGTGGGCGGGCAGTACGATGACCGCACCGTAAAGCCCCATCTCGACCTGAAGATCGCCCTGCGTGCCGCTGTAGTAGGCGCGGGTTCCCGGCGATCCGGCAACGAACGTGTATGTGACCGAGCCGCCTGGCGCGGCTTCCTGCGCCAAGAGGCCGGTCGTACCGCCAGACGATGTAACGTTGAAGCCGGGAAACAGGATTGACGTATTGCCTGCCGATGAGGGCAGGCCGTTGGTCAGGTTCACAGTTACCGTCTGCCCTTCGGTCACAATGAGGGTAGGGCCGGGCACCTGCATCGAAGGGCACGAGGCGCCGGTGATTGCCGCGGGAGCAAATCCGCTTGGAGCGCCGTTACACCCGTACCCCCAGGAATAAACCGAGGATCCATCGGGCTGGTTGAGGAAGGCGGGTTGCGCCGTCAGGTTGAAAGTTGGTCCGGTAATTCCTGGAGCCGCAGCGTGAGCCGTCGCCGTGAGCGAAGCCACTGCCACCATCGCCGCCAGGAGCAGTCGTGTCTTCAAGAATGCGCTTTTCATTTTCGTCGGCCTCATGGCTGGTCTCCTAATTGATGTGGACTTCTGTCATCAGTCCGCCGAAGTTTTCGGCGTCGTTCGACAGGTGGTCAAGTTGCGGAGTGAAGAGGTAAAACACGCTGCCTGACGGATACAGAGTCTTGTTGCTGGCATCGAGAATCACATCCAGCGACTCGCCGCCCGCGAGCGTAATCGAATTGGTGCTGTAGTACAGGTTGTTTCCAGACTGATCCCGAAGCAGCTTGGCATTGAGACCGACAACCTGCATGGGAATGCCCAGCGAGGCAAGCGTCTGGTACTCGGTGACATCCAGGTCGGAGATGCGAAGCAAGGCCCTGCCGCCTGCGGGTATGTTGATGATCGAAGGCAGCGGCTGCGAGAAGTGGTTCTTGCCGTCCGCGGTCTGGGTCTGCATGGGGCCTGGGGTGACTGTGTCAGGGTAGCTCCGCCCGTTAAGCAGGAAGTACTTATCCTTCATGTCCACAAAGCCTTCTGGATTGAAGGTCATGCCGACGAAGTGGAAGTTGGGGTCGAAACCGTGGATCTGCAGCGGATACTCCACATCGTAGGCAGTCGAGCCATCGCCATCGTTGTAGGCGAATCTCTTGGTAGCCGCTCCGTTCACATACCCACCGGTCACGCCGTCGTCTCCTCCGGCAGGCAGTGGATTGGTGCACAGGATGTCGGCTTTGGAGTTGCACGCGGTGCGCAGATCGGTCTGTTGCGCCTGCAACGCCGCATACACGCTGGTGGAGCCCGGGACGCGGTTCTGCCTCGGACGCACGTAAATCTGGCCTACCATGCCCATCTGCAAGTGCTCGGGAGGCGTAATGTGGCAGTGCCAGAAATAGGTTCCGGCGTCCGGCGCCAGGTAGTAATAAGTGAAGCTGCCGCCGATGTTGATGGCCACAGATGCATCTGGAACACCGTCGTAAAACGCCGAGGCGTTGGGATAGCCGTGGAAGTGGATGGTGTGCTGCTCGAATAGGTCAGGGCGCATGATCATGCCCACGTTGCTGAGGGTGAGGAAGAACTCGTCATCCTCGTCGATCGCCATGAGCGGGGCGGGAATGTTCCCGTTCATCACGCCGATGTCCATGGTCTGGCGGGGATCCACATGACCGTCAATGGCGTTTCCGTTATCCAAATCGGGGGCAAGTCCGACGGCGCCGTTCCAAGTAAATGCGCCCAGGTTATTTGTGGGGGGCCAGACGGTGTTGACCTGGGCATCCGACATGGCTGGATCGCCGGGTTTCAGCGTGACCGGGGCCAGGGTATTGAAGACACTTGGGAATTCTGTACCGGGTTGTCCGCTGGCGATATCCGCAAGGCCCGACAGCGGGCCAAAGGCGAACATGAATGTCTGTGTCCCGTCGGCCATGGTTGCGTATCCATCGCCACCGGAGACCTGTTGGCACTTGATTGCGCCATTCACGTTGGTGCTCGGCACCAGGTACCCATTAGCGCCAGGTGTGAGCGCGGTTGGACCGGTGTATGCAGGTTCCAGGTTGTTAACACCTGTATTACCTGGATCCGGATGGGTGATGGTGCTGGTGGGACATTGAACTCTGAAAGATTGTGCGCTTACAGGCAGTGCAGCAAGTATGCCTGTAACGAACACTGACAGAATCGCGACCGCGTTTCTATTCGACATGCGTTCTTCTCCTCCCCGCCGACGGCGTCTACCCATTCCGGGTAGCGAGGTGTCGTGCCACCGTCCTATTCGTTTCGCTAGTTTCCCGGTAGTCGCCATTGAGCACGTTGCGCCTCCGCAAAGAATCTATGATTGTTTGCTTTATTTGCATTTGATGTTTGCTAAAGCGCAAACAGCGAAGTGCTTCTCTGGCGCCGGCAGGGCCAGGCCTGGAGTAGAGACTGTATGGCGCCTGGCGGCTTGATATGCGGCGTCAGTTGACCTTGCGCAAAGAGCCGCGGTAAGTTGCGGTGCATCATGGACTTTGAATTTCAAACGCCACCACGCACGAGGCGAAATGAAACGGTCACGACTTTTTGCTTATGTAATGATGGCGGGGATTGGGGTAATCCCCGCTCTAGCCGACAGTGCCGAACACGCATACAAGATCGGCGACCACTCTGAAAAGAAAAACGATTATGACGCGGCCTTCGAAGCATACAAGCAAGCCCACGAAGCAAAGCCGAACGATCCGAAATTTATGGCGGCCTATCTTCGGCTGCGATTTCTAGCGTCGGGTCTGCACATTCATGCAGGCGAACAATTGCGCGATGCCGGAAAGCTGCAGGAGGCACTGGCCCAGTTTCGCCTGGCCGCCGAGATTGACGGCAGCAACTTCTCTGCGACCCAGGAAGTCAGGCGCACTGCAGATCTGATACAGAAGCAGGTCAGGGAAAAGGAAAACGCCAACCAGCCAAAGGCACCGGTTGCTTCCCTGGATCGAGAGGCCGAGACCGCCGCGGGGCCTGTTTCAATAACCCTTAAATCCGATATGCCTATCACGTTGCATCTGGCCACAACAACCGATGCCGTTTACAAGACGTTGGCACAGCTGGCGGGCATCAACGTGCTGATCGATCCAGACTACAAACCTCAAAAGATCACATTCGAGCTGAAGGACGTGAGCCTGCGCGATGCTCTTGACATGCTGGCGACGCAGTCGAAGACGTTCTGGCGCCCATTATCGGCGAACACCATCATGGTTACGGCTGACAGCGGGGCCAAGCGCAAAGAATTCGAGCAGAACGTAATGAAGACGTTCTATCTGCGCAACGCGTCAACGCCGGCGGATCTGCAACAAGCCGCAGGCACGCTCAAGGGCATACTAGATATCAGCCGGATTCAGGTAACTCCTGAACAGCGCTCACTTACGCTGCGTGGCACGCCAGACCAGATGGTGCTGGCTCAGAAGTTACTGACGGATATCGACAAGCCAAAAGGCGAAGTTGTGATCGACGTAACGATTATGGAAGTTAGCCGCGACCGGGCCCGCACCCTTGGTACAAACCCGCCGACGAGCGCCACGGTGACATTGGCGCCCTCTGGAGCTACCTCGTCTGGGACCTCAGGATCCTCGGGCTCATCCTTGACATTGAATTCCTTCACGTCACTGAATGCCGGCGAGTTCTCCGTGTCTATCCCCGGCGCCTCCTTCTCACTACTCGCGTCGGACGGCAACACGAAGGTTCTGCAGCGGCCTGAGATGCGCGCCATCGATGGCGAGAAGGCCTCCTTGAAGATAGGCGACCGCGTTCCAATTGCTACGGGATCGTTCCAGAGCGGGCTGGGCGGTTCAGTCAATACCCAGTTCCAGTATCTGGATGTTGGTGTGAACATTGACATCACGCCTTATGTGCATTCGGATCGCTCGGTTACGCTGAAGATGTCCCTGGAGGTTTCTTCCGTTGCCGGGGTACAAAACATCGGCGGCTTCAATCAGCCCACTATTGGGCAACGCACGATCAACCACGAGGCGCGGCTTGCAGACGGCGAAGTCAATTTGATCGGCGGAATATTCGAGGATACCGACACCAATTCCATGAGTGGTTACCCATGGTTGATGAAAGTTCCTATTCTCAAGTATTTCTTTGGGCAGGAGTCGAAGGATCACCAACAAAACGAGATCGTCTTCGCCATAACTCCCCATATTATTTCAACCGGGGGCGTCACGGACGAGAACCTGAGAATGGTTGATATTGGATCGGCTAACTCCGTAACCTATCGCAGAGCGGATGCAAAAGCAGATGCAGTCATGTCTCTGCCTAGCCAGACCATTACAAAGCCCGCTGCAAGTTCAGCAGGGAGCCCTTCTACAACCAAGCCTTTGTAATCGGTGTCGCGGTTTGTGCGCAGTGCGCAGTGCGCTGTTCCGCAGTTCAGTAATGCCAGGGGGAACCGGGCAGATTCACGTTCATTGGCCGCCGGAACTCATTTCGCAGTTCGCCTGTTGAAGAATGGTGTTACAACGTCACCCGGGTGAAATCGAGAACGGCATAGAAGTGCCGGTTGCATAGTAGCTTCAGAAGTGGCAAACTAAGCACGCTGCCCTTTTTCCCCGAAGATGCGACGCTCGATAGCACTATCGCTGGTAATGCTGTTCAGCTGGATGCTGATTGCGCCGCTGCTCGCCCATGACGCGGATTCGAATCTGCCTGCCTGCTGCCGAAGAAACGGCAAGCATCATTGCATGATGCAGAAAATGCAGCGGCCGGGCAGCAAAGAGACCGGCTTTGCATCTGTCTCTGAGAAGTGCCCATGCTTCCCGGCGAGTACCTGCGCAGCGCATTCAACAAAATGCAAGGCTGAAGCTCATAAACAGTTCTACGCCTATGTAGTTAGCTATCCGGCTCGCTCCACCCGGACCGAAGCACATTCCCGCATTTCGTCTCTCCGCAGCCATCAAAGGCGCGGCCCTCCCACACTTCCGGCCTAACAAACTGTAGTGCTCTGCGAACGGATTAGGGCTGCCTATTCCGTTGCGATATCTCGTGTTTTGTTAAAGCCAGAGGAGAACCCATGAAAGCCACGCTATTACTGGCGTTAGTACCAACTGTTGCCCTTTGCATTCCGGCACTGTCGAGCCGCGCCCAGAATATGTCCGGCGCAGTCACTTTTGCCGAACCCGCGCCGAGGCCTAGTCAATCAGTCCCTTGCGTGCGGGGAAAGCTCGATGCAACCGGCTGGATTGCCGGAATTTTCAAGGATCAGACCGGCGCAGTTGTACCCGGGGTGAGGATAGAAGCCCTGCATTCAGCATCGGGGATCAAGAGGACGCTGGAGACCGATGGCCAAGGCCGATTCGTGTTCGATGGACTTCCAGTCGGGCGCTACAAGGTCACCGCCACAGCCGGTGGATTTCAAATGGTCATCGTTGACGATGTTTCCGTTGCGGCGTGCGACGAGACGATTGTCGATATTTTTCTGAAAGTGGCCGGGACAGAGACGGTCGTTGAGGTAGCGTCGGAAGTTGAATTGAGCGCCGACACGCTCGCAGGCAGGAATGCCGGCACCAGCGATACAGCCTCGCTGTTCGATGGAGTACCGGGGGTAAGCCTTGCCGCCAATGGTGGCTTGTCGAGTTTGCCGGCTATTCATGGGCTGGCCGATGACCGGGTAAAGGTACTGGTGAATGGAATGACCCTGACGGCGCACTGCAGCAACCACATGAATCCTGCCATGTCCTATATCGATCCGGGGGGTGTGGGCAAGATCAGTGTTGTGGCGGGCATTACGCCGGTGAGCAACGGCGGCGACAGTATCGGCGGCACGATTGTCGTCGATAGCGCGGAGCCGGAGTTTGCCGCGCCAGACCAGCGCACGGTTACGCGCGGCAGCCTTACTGGATTCCATCGAACCAATGGCGTCGTCAGTGGTGGAGAGGCTTCGCTAACCATAGCAACACAGCATTTCAGTGCGTCTTATAAGGGTACGTACGTGAATGCCGCCGATTACACGAGCGGAAACGGAGACAGAGTCATATCCACGCTGTTCAAGTCCAGGACCTATACCATGCAACTGGCTGCTCGGCGGGGCATCCACCTTTTTACCGCTAGTATTGGCTATCAGGACATACCTGAAGAAGGATTTCCCAACGCGCACATGGATATGCTCAAGAACGAGTCGAGATACGGCAATGTCCGCTACCGCGCGGGCTTCGCCTGGGGCAGGGTGGACGTGCGTGGTTTCTATGAGCATACCGGACACGAGATGAATATCCTCTCGGAGAAGCAGCTCATCATGAACATGAACATGCCCATGGATACCAGAGGTTCGAACCTTGGCTATTCGCTGCAAGCGGAGATTCCATTGGCGGGCCAGGATGTGTTGCGCGCGGGCACTGACTATCACCGCTTTACGTTGGACGATTGGTGGCCGGCGTCGATGACGATGGTGGGCTCCATGGGGCCAAACACACTGTGGAACGTACACGACGGTAGCCGGGACCGCTTTGGAACTTTCGTTGAATGGGAGGGCAGGCGCGGACGGGGCTGGACGGAGTTGCTGGGGATACGCAGTGACGTGGTGATGATGAATACGGGCGCCGTGCAGGGTTACAACATGTGCGGAGGTCAAATGAATGCGCCGGGCTATTGCATGATGAAGACACAAACCGGAAGCGCTGCCTATTACGACGACGCCACGGCCTTCAACTCCAGCAGGCACGGACGCCGCGACATTAATTTTGATTTGACCGCATTGGGCCGGTATGCGCCGAATGTGAAGAGCACTTTCGAATTCGGCTATGCCCGGAAGACGCGCTCACCTAATCTTTACGAACGCTATCTCTGGGCTAAGCAGAGCGCGATGTCGGCGGATATGAATGGGTGGTTCGGCGATCTTAACGGGTACTCCGGGAACCTGAACCTTTTGCCCGAAGTTGCCCATACAGCAAGCGCCACAATGGGCTGGCATGATGAAGCGCAGACGCGCTGGGAATTGAAGGTGACGCCCTACTTCACCCATGTGCAGAACTACATCGACGCGGGCCGCTGCCCGGTGAGCGAAAACGGCCTGGGGAACGGCTGCTCTCTCGCGCGGTTCAACGCCACCGCCGCAACAATTGCGACTACTCAATACGTCACCTTGTTATTCGGCAATTATGGGGCGCGACTCTATGGCGTGGACGGATCCGGACGCCTACCGCTGGGTGATCGCACACGGGCCGGTGAGTTTTCGCTGGGCGGATTGCTGGGCTATGTCCACGGAGAGAATACCGCTCCTCAGGCAGCCGGCTCGCCTGGAAAGCAGCCGCTTTATCACATGATGCCGCTGAATGCGAAGGTGACTGTGGAGCACCATCTGGGCAACTGGTCCAGCAGCTTCGACCTGCAAGCTGTCGACGCCAAGAAAGATCTGCAGGCAACCCGCATGGAGCTACGCACTCCGGGCTACGTTCTGGCCAATCTTCGAACCAGCTATCAGCACCAAATCTCAGACCCTTTGAGCCTTCGTTTCGATGCCGGCATCGACAATCTAGCCGGCAGGAATTACCTGCTGCCTTTGGGAGGGCGCTACTATGGCCCAACGATGAGTGCGATCAAAGGAGGGGCATCCTTGCCCGGTATGGGCAGGTCATTTCATGGCGGGCTGACCTTTCAATTTTGATTGAAAGATCAGCCCGGCAGATTTGAGAGACGTCAGGAGGAATGGACTTCGCGAGGCAAACGCGGAGCGTAAATTCAATAAGAGCCGATGAGCGTGACGTGCGGTTCAGCGATCTCATCTGCTTCAGCGGCGGGGCTCAGGCCTCGCGACTTCCAAATCTCGTAGACCGCTGGATAGACTAGCAGCTCCAGAAGGAACGACGTGAAAATGCCTCCGACCATGGGGGCGGCTATACGCTTCATCACATCGGAGCCGGTGCCGACGGCCCACATGATTGGAAACAGGCCGATGCAGGTAGTGGCAAAGGTCATGAATTTGGGACGAAGCCGCTTGGCAGCGCCAGCGACGATGGCTTCACGCAGGTCTTCAAGACTCTGCATTCGGCCCCTCCTTTTGGCATCCTCGTAAGAAAGATCCAGATAGAGGAGCATAAAGACACCGGTCTCAGCATCGACGCCGAGCAATGCAATCAAACCTACCCACACGGCTACGCTGGTGTTGTAGCCGGCGAAATAGAGGAACCATACGGCTCCAATTGCAGAGAACGGAACGGCAAGCAAGACGATGAGTGTCTTCACCGTGGAGCCGGTGTTCAAGTAAAGAAAGGTAATGATCAGAAGCAGAGTCAGCGGCACTATGTACTCGAGGCGGTGCTTGACACGCTGCATGGCGACATATTGTCCGCTCCAACTGATTGCGTATCCGGGCGGGAGGCTGACCGACTTACGGAGCAGTGGTTCGGCTTCGGCAATGTAACTCTGAACGTCGCGCCCGGCAAGATCGACATAGACGTATCCGGTGAGGAGTCCGTCTTCATTTCTAATCATGGAGGGGCCGGTAGCCAACTTGATCTGCGCCAGATCTGACAGCAAGACCTGCCTCTGGCCGCCTGCCGGGACCAGCACATGATTGAGCGCGTCGAGGTCGCTTCTGAAATCGCGCATGTAGCGCACATTGACCGGGTATCGCTCCTGATCGATGAGCACAGTGGAAATATTTTCGCCGCCGATGGCATTTTCGACGACCTTCTGGGCCTCCTCAATACTCAAGCCATAGCGGGACAGTTCATTGCGGTTCCAATCGACATCAAGGTAATAGCCGTCTCCGGTGCGCTCCGCAAACACACTGCGGGTACCGCGAACGGAGGGCAGCACTCCTTCAATCTGCGTCCCGATTTTTTCAATTTCGGCGAGATCTCCTCCAGAAATCTTGAGTCCGACAGGGGTTCGCAGTCCGGTGGTGATCATATCGATGCGGCCTTTGACGGGCATGGTCCACGCATTCGAAACGCCGGGCACCTGGAGAGCACGATCAAGCTCTGCGATGAGTTCTTCAGAGGACATCGTGTCCTGCGTGATGTGGCGAAGCAGCGGTTTGAGCCATTCCGGCGCCCATGCCGAGTACCACGTATGGACGCGCCTCCACTCGTTCCTCGGCTTCAAGGTAATCACAGTTTCCAACATGGAAAGCGGCGCCGGATCGGTGGATGTTTCGGCCCTGCCTGCCTTTCCGAGCACAGCATCGACCTCTGGAAACTGCTTGATGATGCGATCGGTCATCTGCAGGAGCCGCGAGGCTTCGCCGATGGAGATGCCGGGCATGGTCGTAGGCATGTAGAGAATTGAGCCTTCATCCAGTGGCGGCATGAACTCCGAACCCAAGCGAAAGAACACCGGAATGGTGACGAGCATGAGTACGGCAGCAGACGCAAGTACAACCCACTTTCGGCGGAGCGTCCACACGACCACGGGCTCGTAGATACGCATCAGAATGCGGCTCAGGGGATGCTTATCCTCAGAGCGTATCTTTCCCACCAGAAGAGCGTTGAGTGTCTTGCAGATCCACTGCGGATGAAAATCGAAAGGCTCCGCCCTGGTGAGCAGCAGCCGCAGCGCTGGGTCGAAGGTAATGGCGAGGGCCGCCGCCACTAACATTGCCAGAATCTTGGTATAGGCCAGAGGCTTGAACATCCGCCCTTCCTGCGCTTCCAGTGCAAACACAGGCAGGAAGGAAACGGCCAGAACCAGCAGCGCGAAGAAGGTGGGACCTGCAACCTCTTTGACCGCGCCGAGCACGACTTGCCGATAGTCGGCCTTTCGACCGTCATTCTCCCACTGCTCGAGTTTTTTGTGAGTCTGCTCAACAACGACAATGGACGCATCGATCAATTCGCCAAAGGCGATGGCCAGGCCCGCGAGGGACATGATGTTGGCGTTGATGCCGAGCAGGTGAAAGGGGATGAACATGAGCAGCACCACGACCGGCATGGTGATGATGGGAATGGCGGCGCTTGGAAAATGCCAGAGAAAGATGAGGATGATGAGCACGACTGTGACGATTACTTCAATGATGGTCGTCGTCACGTTATCGATGGAGCGATGAATCAGTTGGGAGCGGTCATAGACGGGAACGATTTTTGTGCCGGGTGGGAGGCCGGGCTCAATCTCCTTGATCTTGGCCTTGACGCGGTCGATTACCTGGAGGGCGTTTTCTCCGTTGCGCATGATCACGATGCCGGAAACGGCCTCTCCCTGGCCGTTGAGTTCGGATACGCCGCGCCGATAGTCGGGACCGATTGTTACTTCGCCGATGTCCTTGATTCGCACGGGAACACCGGTGTCGCTTGCGGTGAGCACGATGTCTTCGAAGTCGTGAATAGAGCGCGCGTAGCCGCGGCCGCGAATCATGTATTCCGTACCGCCGAATTCAACGAGACGGCCGCCCGTTTCACTGTTACCGCCACGCACGGCGTCAACAACCCGGCTAATCGGAATTCCGTATCCCTGCAGGCGGCGGGGATCGACATTGACCTGATACTGGCGGGTGAAGCCGCCAATGGGCGCTACCTCAGCAACTCCTGGAATTGCCTTGAGGTAATAGCGCAGGTACCAGTCCTGATAGGCGCGCATGTCCGCAAGGCTGCGCTGGCCGGTGGTATCCACAAGGGCGAATTGGAAGATCCAGCCGAGGCCGGTAGCGTCTGGGCCGATCTCCGCCTTCACGCCTTCGGGAAGCCGAGGCAGTACGCTGGATAGATACTCCAAAGTCCGTGAACGCGCCCAATAGAGATCTTTGCCGTCCTCGAAAACCACATAGACATACGAATAGCCGAAGTCCGAGAATCCGCGCACCGTCTTTACGCCCGGTGCGCCGACCATCGCCGACACGATGGGATATGTAACCTGAGACTCGACGATATCGGGACTTCGATCCCATCGCGCGTAGATGATTACCTGGGTATCGCTGAGGTCGGGAATTGCGTCGATCGGCACCGAGATCATTGCCCACCAGCCGAACACGCAGGCCACGGCGACGACCGCAAAGACCAGGAACTTGTGGGTTACCGAGAAGTCAATGATGCGACTAATCATTGCCCTCCCCCAGGTCCCATCTGCATGGAACCACTCGTGGTGTCATTGGTACCCGCCACTGCATAGCTTTTCGGATCCTTGTGGAACTTGTCGCGACAGGTGGGAGAGCAGAAGTAGTAAGTCTTACCTCGAACTGATTCGAAATTGCCGGCGGCAATCGATTTTGCCGGGTCTACGTCCATCCCGCAGACCGGGTCTTTGAGCATTTTCGAAGAGCTCATGGAATGGGCTGGGCTGGAAACGCTCTCGACCTTCTGCGGCTGCATGGTTTTGGGCGCCTTCAAACGGCTCTCGGAGTCGAGCAGGAATGTGCCGGAGACGACCACCTTCTCGCCAGCCGCCAGCCCACTTTTGATCTCGACGCGATCGCCTGATCGCCGGCCGGTCTCTACTTGCCGGGGCTCAAAGGCTCCTCCTCCCAGATCGACATAGACACGCTTGGTCAACCCTGAATCGAGTAGTGCCTCCTGAGGCACAGTCAAACCGTCTGGGTAATGAACACCCAATTCGACGTTGACGAACATGTCCGGACGCAGAGTGAGACCTGGATTCTCGGCCTCGAGTCGAACCTGCATGCTGCGCGTAGTTGGATCGAACTGAGGCAGAGCGTTACTGACACGCGCCTTCCAGCGCTTTCCCTGGTTTGGCAGGGAGACCGTGGCCTCTGTTCCCGGGTGCAAAGCTTCAGCATCATTCGCATTGAGGCTGGCCAGAATCCAAATGTGATTCAGATCGGCGATGCGATAGAATTCGGTGCCTCTCTCGACTTGCTGCCCTGAAGAAAGGCTGCGCGAGAGGATAATGCCGTCTACGGGCGAAACGATCTGGAGAGTCTGCACGGGCTGCTGTGTCGCTACGAGCTGCTCGAATTGGGCTTCGCTCATTCCCAAGGAGCGGAGCCGTTCGGCAGCCAGTTTCAAGTATTGGTCCTTCCAGTCCTTGGTTGACGCAAACTGATATTTGTTTTCCGGGGCCCGGCGCATGCCCTGCAAGAAGGTTTGTTCGGCCGCAACCAGGTCAGGAGAGTCGAAGACCGCAAGAACTTCATCCTTCTTTACGCGACTTCCAACGGAGTGATCGAATGTGGCGGAAATCACGCCGCCTAAACTTGCGGCGAGGCGATAGGTGCGCGTGTCATCCGCAACAACTCTGCCCGGAACTTGAAGATGGTCCTGACCGGAGGTTTTGACTACGGTTGCGACCTGCAGGCCGATGAGTTGCTGTTGCTGAAGATTGATATTGACGACGCCGGGACGGGCGGGACCCGAAGCGACCGTGCCGGAGGCCGCACCTCCGTCTGAATACACAGGCTCAAGAGGCATGCCACAGTCTGGAGCAATGCCTGGCTTGTCAGATTTATAGGAAGGGTGCATGGGATCTACATAGTAGAGAATGGTCGGTTTGTTCGCCGCTGCGACAGGAACGCTTGCGGTGTGCATTCGACCGACCAGAAAGGCAATGACAAGAAGGACTAAAACTAAGAGCACAGGGAAGATTTTCTTCATTAGCTGCGGCCTCGAGGTGACAAGGAAGGATGAAGGAATCAAAATCCTCCACAAATATCACCCAGTATGCGTGGAGCATAGACGAAGAAGACCTTCAATTATGTGATCAGGGTCACTCGAACCGTTCGTATTTTGCAACTTCCGGCCGAGGTGAAAGCCTGAATCACAGTTTGGATGGCGTTGAGGCGCCGGAAAGTCAATGTTAGCACGAGAACGGGCTTAACTTCTTTATATTCAGGGTGAAACGGACTGGACTGCGGGCGTGGCATTCAGGCAGGCTGTTGCGGAGATGCGGACGGAAAGCGGTGGTCGAACCTTGGGGTTTCAGAGGGAGGGGGGGTGGGTGGGAGGGGAGTGGGAGGGGGGTGGGGTCTGGCTTGCGGCATCGCTGCGTTGCAGACTGCGGTTTGCGTTGAGGCATCACCTATAAAGATTGTGCGCCTTTGCGCGGTAATTATCTGCAGTCAGTGTTTCGATTAAGTTATTTAGTTTCGGTCATTCATAAATATTGGCATTTTTTATCAATTCTGCGTATGGCTATGCCCTTTGCATGAATGTAAGTGGTCTTCAGGTGGATGGAAGGGCGCTGGGATTAGTTGGTTGCTTTTGTCTAAAGCCGGAGGATCTTGAGACACCGAAGGTCACTTCTGCGAAGCCAATACGGTGTTTGGATAGTAATGAGACAGGATGTCGCGGAAGTTTGCGCCGGATGCAGCCATGCCCACTGCGCCGAATTGGCATAGCCCCACACTATGGCCGATGCTGTGGCCTTCCAATTGCCAGTCTGAGCCGTCGGCCGCGGCCGTGAAGTTGCTGCCTGGGATCGCGCTCCATCCCCAGTGGCGCGCCTCGACGATCCTTTGGTGTTCGTCGCCCGGCTTTGGCGGCTGGCCGCTTTTGCCAATCCTGCTTCGCCACGTGAACGGATGCTGCTGGCACCATGCGCAGGGCACCGCGTAGTAGGGATAACCTTCTCCGGGCTCCATGCCGATATTGCGGAGGCTGCGGGTATGGCCGCCGCAACGACTGGAGTACATGGCCGCGAGAGGCCTGCCACGATCCTCGATGACGAGCCCCGCGGTGGCCTGCACGGCTCTGGAGACACGACTGGTGGAAAGTGGCGGCGACTTGAGGAACTGACAATGGGTGGAGTCGCAGAAGTCGAAGTCGCGGTGCCTGGCGCCACCGGCCAGGAAGGAACGGGATGCAATGGCTTGCGCCTTGAGTGCCTCGATGGGTGCGTTTTCGTCCATCTCAGAAGCCACGATTGAGGCTACCGCCAATTCGCGATCCATGGAGGCAACGGCCAACAGTTCGCCGTCGCGGGCTTCGATGGTGAGACGAGCGAAATAGGCGCGATGGAATCTGCCGGGAACGGTGAGCCGAAATGCAACAGCCCCGCCATCCCTGGCGGTGGCCGTCCAACTTGGGGCGGACCGGAGGCCGGCAAGGACGCGGTTGCCCTGGGCGCGGAGGAGTAGCTGGCGTTGACCAGGCTCGCCATTGAGCACGAACAGCGAAGGGTTCGCGGCCTCAGTTTCCGCCACGACGATTACCTGGCTGCCGGCCTGTTCCAGTTCCAGCTTTGCGGGATGGAACAAGCTCAACACGCCGACGCGAACGTCTTGTTGCGCATGCGCCACCGACGCGACCAAGAGCAAGAGAGCGAATGGCAGGGGGGACCAAATCGAGGCGCGTGAAATATGGCGTGCTGGCTGGATCATGGCTGAACCGCTTGCTGGCCAACTCCGAGGGAGCGGAGCATGGCGGCGGCCACCTTTGCGCTTTCTGCGCCGGTTACGCCATGGACACGCACCAACAGCAAGAGCCGAGGCTGCGCAGAAGGGTACACGACTACGGTAAAGCCGTCCGCTGACGCTTGAGGCAAGTGGGAGCACACCGCGGTTCCGGTTTTGGCGAGGGCAGTGGATTCGCCCAGTGCGGAATCGACTTCGCGCGCGGTGCCACGAGCCGCCGAGGCCATCATGCCCTTGACGATTCTGCCCTGGCTGATGGACTGCTGCTCTTTCACAAGTGCGAGGTAAGCTTTGGTCAGCGCCATGGGCGTTTCTTTCCAAGCGGAGCCCAATCCCACGAGGCTCTCATCTGCTGCATCTGGAGCAGGCCCGGTGAGTCCGTAGCGGGCAAATGTCAGTGCTGCACGCTCGCGATCCAATCCTGCGGCAAGCGCAAGAAAGTAGGCATTGCAGGATTGCGCAATCGCCTTCTCGATATCGATGGGCCCATGCCCTGCCGGGAGCCAGCAACGAGTGGATGTGCCCAAGCAACGCACGGTTGGAAATTGGTTACCGTGCTGCTCGCCATAGGCAACAGCGAGGAAGGGTTTGACCAGAGAGCCGGGGGAGATGGGGTGTTGCGAGGGCCATCGCTCGGCTAGTACGGCTCCCGATGCATCCACTAACAGGTAGGAAATATTCTTGCCGGCGAAGTTCCGCTCGATGACTGCTTTTGCTTCTTGAGAAAACTGCGTTTCAGGCGCGGCTTGAGCTGGTGCTGGAGATGCGACGGAGAGGAGCAGCGCGGCTGCCCATGCCGCACATCGCGCGGCCCGCGCAGCCGCGGCAAGGCTGAATGGCAGAGAAGATATTGCTCCGGCCCATATTGATCCGGCCCTTAAATAGTGTGCAGGCTTCCCACCCATTTCGCGATAAGACCTGCGAAATGGATGGGGCACGGTGCTTGTATTTGAGGGCCGGATCAATAAAGAGCGATGGGCCTTCCCACTCTTGCGCCAGAACAAAAGCGCAAGAATGGGGCACGGAGCTGCAATATTTAAGGGCCAGATCAATCGTGGACCCATTGATACGTAACCGTCTGAGTTACTTTCGCACCCTGATCTCTCTCTTCGATTCGCTCGGACTCGACTTTGGAGAAGACACGGCTGAGGCTTGCCGCATCGCCGGAGAAGAAGGCCGGAGTCTGCCCGCCAGCGGCAGTTCCCTGCTCGTCCGGTCGCCCGTGATGTCCGGCCAGATCAAGTTGCGCCATCAAGCGGCGATAGTTGTTGCGCTCCTGGGTGTGATGGAAGACGGCAGCATAGGTGAGATTGGCATTCTCCCCGGCAGGAGCGGCTTTCTGCCGGCGCGCAAGCATGTGCTCGAGCAAAAGCGCGTCGTTGGCCAGAATCAATTGCTTGCCCTTAACGGAGAGAAAGAGGGGCACCGCACCATCGAGGGCCAGATACTCTTGCGCCGAGACTGAACCCTTTTCTGAACTGGACCGCTTCTCCCACTGCAGGCCGCTTCTTCCGGTGGTCAAGCCGGGCAGAAGCGCCGAGGCGAGCGCCTCGCAGACGGCATTCCGATCCCAGTCCTGCGATGCGGAGAGGACCAAGGCTGCTTGTGTGGAGACGAAGACGCCGTCGCGAGGAGCGCGCGTGGAATACACGGCGAGAGAAGCCTCAGGCGGCTGCTGGAGCAGCAGCGCGCGCAGGGAGGCGTAGGAGTCCGACTGCTTGACCGCAACCGGAGCCTGATCGATGATCACGTCGAGTTGTGCCGCGGTGCCGGCGTTCCCGATGGCAACGGCCGGGGGCGCGCTGGTGTACGAGTCTGCCACTGGCTGCGGCCGCGCCTCGAGCAAATCCTCACGCAAGGTCCGGAGGACGGCCTCCGAGCTTGGAGCGGCTTGAGCTGCATAGAATGCCGCGTCGTCGGGTGCGAGCGCGGAGAGACCGTTTACATCGCCCGCGTGTTGAGCGGGGAGCCCGGCGCGGCGCACCAGTACGCGCTCTTCGCGATAACTCTGACTGGTTCGATACAAGTCGCTCACGGCCGAGGCGTACTGCTTCATGTCAGTGATATTGCGCTGAACCCAGTAGCTGCGGAAATAAGGCGTGCGGACAATCGTCTCAAGATCGAGAACCATGCGCAGATCTCCACGCTCCGCGGGCGCCTGCTTGACGGCTTCGGCAAACCAACCCTCACTGGCGAGACTATGCGAAGCGGCTCCGGCGAGGCGGTCAAGTACGCCGGCCACCAAGTCCTCGCGTGTGGCGAGGATGAGCCAGCCGTCTCTGACGGCAAAGGCCGCAACGCGCGACGACTGCGCATCCTTGTGCACATAGAACGGAGTGCCGGCCTCTGAGCGCTGCTCGAACTTGGCGCGTATCTGCCACAACGGAGTGTTCTCTATGTCGCGCTGCTCGAGGCGCGTGACGTAAACAAATTCAAGGTTGCCGATGTCGTATAGACCGAGGCAACTCTCTTTGCCGGCCACCTTTTCAAGCAGGCTACTGTCGGCTTGAAGTCCGGCGGCGGCCGAGAATTCGTCCTGCGCCTGGGAGAGACGCGCGAAGAGGCGCGAGGTGCTGAAAGCCACATGGTTATCGCTTGAAAGCCACGCGCGCTTCTCCACTGAGGTATTCCAATCGTGCAACATAGAGCCAAAGTCGCGGGCCTCTATCGACAGTAGCGCGCCCTCGGGGAGCATGGTTTGCAACTCAGGCTTTGGCTTGGTCAACTGCTCCAATGCGCCCACGGCAAACACAACACCGCAGGCAAGGAGTACGCTCAGCGAGATCCAGAGGCGTCGTTTCATTCCGCATCCCCCTCGTTCGTGGCCGCCTTCCTGGAAGTGAAGGGCATGCCCGGCAGCAATCTTGGGCGCACAACCCGATCCTGATCCAACTCGGCATGGATTTTGGGTGCGCGCGATTCGTTTTCGAGTGTAAGGGCCACATCCGTCTCCAGACGCTTCCGCTCTTCTTCGAGAGCATGCCGTCGCGCAGAGTCTGTCTCTGAGCCGACTGATCTTTGCACGAGTTGCAATGCCTCATCGGGTTCATGGCGCTTTTGATAGGCGCGAACAGCAAACCATGTCAGCCTGGACGCGCTTTCGAGATTTAATGTCGACAGCGCAGGTATCTTCTGCTGGCCAACGTAGCCCTCACTATGGAACGAATCGTACCCTTGCGCATAGCGCTGTCCGTAGAAGGTTCCGCCATTTTCAAGCATCGGTTCAGTCGCAACCAATGCGCTGGCATCGAGGCCTGCCACAAAAGCAGCGGACACATAATCGAGCCGCAACTCCGCGTTCATGGGAGCGGCGGCAATCGCGGCGCGCAAAAGACGCTCGCGTGTTTTGTTGTCGGGCGCGCAGGCTGCCGCAGCCATGCGAGCGTCCACGAAGAAGGGCTTGTTGGCGTCGCTCTCACTGGGGCAGCCAGCGCGCATGAGCAAGTCCAGTTCGGTACTGCGGGTTGCGGTGCTTGGCGCGGCGTGGCCCTTCAGAGCTTTAGCCGCGGCAAGCCGTTCAGAGTACTTCGCCTTTGGATCGGCGGCCACGAAGGCCAACGCTTCGAGCGCTTGCGGCGTTGGAGATTTGGTAGCCAAGATGGCGACCGAGAGCCTGACTTTGTAAGTTGCATTCCAGGGGAATGCCTCCGCTAAAGGCTGAAGGAACTGGAGCGCTTCAGCATTGCGGCCTCGCATTTCAAGAAGGCTGGCTGCCGAGTCCGCATCGGCATAGGGGCTGGCGCTGATGAGCGTGAGCCGCTTGAGCAGGGCCATGGCCGCGGATGTATTGCCTTCATCGAGATCGATGGCGGCGAGGCCCAGGAAATTGGGTGCGGTGAGTTCCCTTGCATCGAGAGCGCGCTCATAGATAAAGCGCATCACGATCCGCCGGGAAGACTCTGTCAAGAGGAAGGTGGAGTTCTGGATGTCGTTGGATGCGGGAGCGACGTCGGAGCGCTTCTTCCACTGCTCGATCAACTGCGGCAGATGGCCTTCCGCCTCGGCCAAACGCAATTCCGCGCCGAGCCACTGATTAGACTTTCGCTTTTGTTCGGGAATACGCGCGAGTTCCGCGCGGGCCTCGGGGAGCTTCTTTTCATCGAGAAGCGCGGAGACGAAGCTGGACTCTTCTGACTCAAGGTAATAGTTGATTTCGCTTGGGTTGGCCTCAGACTTCCGGCGTTCCAACTCGACGATGCGCGCGAGAAGCTGGCTCCGCTGACCATCAAAAATCCATTTGCTCTGCTCGACTGAAATGAGCAAGCCGGACGGATTGCCGGCGGCTGTCGCGATCTCCAACAGCCACTCCATTTTGTTGCCGTGGGCTTTGTAGCCTGCTTCCAAAAGCGGCTCGGCACGATACGTGCCGTTGCGCGCGAGATAGATGCGTAGCATTGCATCCACTTGCTGATTGATCGCCGCGTATTGCCCATGTGCAGCGGCATCAGCCAATACCTGCGCGAAGTCGCCCCAGAAGGTCTCGGGGACGTGGCGCGCATCCATCTCCGCGGCCAGGCGCGTGACGGCGAGCTGCCATGCGGCCAGCGCTTCGGACTGATGGCCCTGCTTCCATTCAAGCGCCGCGATGCTGTCCAACACGGCGGGCTGATCGCTCTTGAGGTCGAGCGAATGGTGGTAGTCGGACAGCGCGGCCTCAGCCCTGCCGGCCTGTGCAGAATAGTCCGCAAGCTGCGTATAGGCGCTGGCGCTTTCGGGAGTGTGTTCAAGCTCCGACTCCAGATAGCCCTCCGCCAGCGGGTCTTTGTCGCCATCAAGATACTCACCGAATCTCGACCCGTAGTAGAACCAGACCTCGCCTGCGAGTTGCTCATCGCGATTGACCGGGTGCGCGATGCGTTCGGCGATGGTTGCCTCGCCATCGAGCGCGCCGGCAAAGCTTTCGCGTACCTGGGGAGTGTGTTCGCGCAGATACAAACCGGCGAGTGCGGTGTAGGCCTTCTTCCATACCGGAGGCTGGCCGCCGGACCGCGCGGCGATCCCCGCGAAGGCGAGATCGGGCTTGGCGTTCGCCAACAAGAACTGCGCCGCTGCGTCTCCGGCTGTCTTCCGGGAACTCGCATAGCCGGCGGCTCTCTGCACTAGTTCCCGCGGCCGGGCGGCTAACAACAATTTGTAGTAGTGCGGATCCTTGCTACCCCCGGAACTAATCGACGCCAGCTTATCGAGGATGCGGAGTTCGGACTCGGTATCTCCAACGGCACGATAGACCTCGGCCGCCTCAGACAAAACCGATGCTCTCTGGCGGGGTGGAACAGAGGCAGCAAAGGCTTCTATCTTCGGCCCAGTTCCCTCGAGTTGAACACGCTTTCTCTGCAGTTGCAGCCAATCATTCAATTCGTGGTGAGCAGAATTGCCGCTCTGTTCAGTGAACTCCCAGAGCATGCTCGCTTCCATATCGATAAGGCCTGCGTCCTGCATCGCGGGCAAATAAACTTCGCGCAGTTCGCTCCCATTGGCGGCTGCGATACGCTTGGTTTGCAACCACGCAGCGAAGGCCACTTTCTCCTCTGGAGTGCCATACTCGCCGGTGACCGCGGCCATGGCTCGGAGGGCCTGGGCAAACCCGGACTTGGCTTGCGCGGTGCGCTCGCCTACACGTTGCTTGCGCCAGTCCTCATTGGTGATGGCGCTGAATCCTTGCTTTACGACCTGCTGTGCCACCACGCTCAGAGTGAGGCTTTCGGCCTGTTGGCGGGCGACAGCGAGGCGGGAGAAGGCAGCGTCCGTCTGCCGCAGTCGCGCCATGATCCGCGCGTAGATTACCGCGCCGGAATGATTACCCTGGTCGGCCAGCAATTCCGGACCGGCCGTATCCACACCTTGCTCAGCAAACCGTCGGGCTTCGTCGAGTAACCCCCACTGCTCCAGCCGCGTGGCTACTTCAAAGTAGTTGGCAGGTTTCACCGGACGACCGGCAATCCAAGCCTCTTCAAGCGCCTTGACCGCATCGGCGTTGCGGCCTTGCCGTGCGCGCGCTTCGGCTGCCTTCATCATCCATTGCGGATCGTGGTAACTCAGTTTGTATAGCTGCTCGAAATCGGAAACCGCATCATCGAGGCGATGGAGACGCTCTTCCAAATCCGCTTTCGACTCGTACAGATCCTTCTGCTCGGGACGCACACGGATCGCTTTGCCGTAAGCCTCGATTGCAGAGGGATAATCTTCAAGAGCCGTCTGAAGCCTGGCGAGAACTATGCTCCAGCGAGCGTCACGCGGGGATGCATCGACGGTCTTGCGATAGAAACCGAGCAGCCTGTCGCTTTGTGCGTGAGCACCCGCAACCAATGCGGCTTCTTGAGCCAGAGGTGCGTCTCCGGGGTAAGCGTTGATCAACTCGATGTACTGATCTGTAGCATCGCTCCAGTTGGCGAGAAGCGTGGCTGCGGCGATTGCGCCACGCCGTAACTGCGCCAGGCGCGCTGTCTTTTCAGTGCGATCCAGAGCCGCGGCTTGAACAGCGGCCAGTTCCGCACGATAGAAGGACGCCAGGCCGGCCTGATCGCCGGAGCGCGCATAGTTATCCGCCAACGCCGCCTCGATCTCAGCATTCAGTGGCTTCTGCGTGAGGAGCGGCTCCAGAATCTTCTTTGCATGCGCGTACTCGCTCAACTCCGTGAGCTTTCGCGCGGCTTCAAGCTGCAGCTTTTGTTTTAGGTCGAGATAGGCGGCCTCCGCCGCGTCAAGCAGCACGGTGACAGCCTGCGGCTTGCGTTCATGCTCCCAATCGAAATCGACTGTTGCCCGCACAACGCCGAGTATTTTGCCGTGCTGACGATAGATGGAATCGACTTCCGATGCGGCCGCCGGCGGATTTTGCAGCTGAAGGAGTGCGACCAATTGATAGCGCAATTCGAGGTTGTGCACGGGGTCGGATGTGAGGGCAATCTGCCGGCCCAGGGCCAGCTGTTCCACCTCAGGCAAGTTATGCCCGCGTGCAGCCTCAGTGAGCTTGTCGAGTACGTCAAACGAATCTGTTTGCGCGATGGCCTGCTTCAACTCCCGTGCCATATCCCGATTTCGACGCTGGGCATCGAGTATGCGCACGCGCAATTCAACGGCGGCGCTGGTGGGCGCCGGCGATTGGAGCAAGCCTGCGGATTCGGCTTCAACCGCGGCGCGCAAGTCGGGTCTGCGGGCAAGCGTTAGAAGCCGGGTGCGGCTCTCTTCCGAGGGTTGATCTCCAAGCGATCCGGCTACATATTCCTTGATGGCGCCGGTGGGATTGCCCTGGCTCTCCTCGATGGCTCCGGCCTGATAGGCGAACAGAGCAGGGGTTGCCAGACGCTCGCGCGCATTGCGCAGTTGGGTTGATGCGGAGGCAAAATCGAAGTAATCCCAAAACACGGTGGCCGATTGCAGATAACCGTCGGCATTGCCGGGATGCACCTGGGCCATGCGGGTCCAGAAGGGGGCCGCCTCCGCCATGCGCCCGCGATCCGCGTAGATGTCCCCGATGCGCGCGAGGGTTTCCAAATCGTCCGGCTTGGCGCTGAGCAACCGCTTCTCGATTGCGACGGCCTTGTCAGTATCTTCGGGATGGAAGTAGGCGAGCGAGCGATAAAGCGACGAAGCCTGCCGGCCCAGCGCCGCGTCGGCAGGATACTCGGCCGCCAAAGCGTCGGCGGCATCCACCGCCTGTTCAAAATGCGATTGCCACAGGCAAGACTCGAGCCAGAACCGCTCTGCAGCGGGGTTGGTTTGCGCGAGGGCGGCCCAGTCCGCTTTATCGATCTGCGGCGCCTGCTGGCGGAGCGCATCAAGTTGCGCATCAAGACGGCCGCTGCTGCTGAGCATTTCAAATAACTGGTCGCGCAGTTCGGGAGACTCCGCCCAGTGTTGCCACAACAGGCTTTCGACTTCAGAAGACTGGCGGCGCATGTGGTAATGGGCCAGCAAATTGTGAACAAATGTCAGATCGTGCGGAAACCGGTCGTGGGCATAGCGATTCACCTCAAGGGCGAGCGTGGCGTCCGGCGCTGGAGCCTCGCGCAGATAGGCTTCCAATTGGGTTCCGGAAAAGATTGCGGCAACTTTGCGCGAGAGTGCAGAGTAATCCACCGCGCGCCTTTCACGCAGATAGAAGCGCGCAAGCTTGGCATACCAGCCGGTGCCGAAGCTGGTGTCCTGGAACTGTTCGATGGCGCGTTGATAAATCTCTTCCTGATGAGCGTTCAGATGGTTCTGCTCAAGGAAGCTCGCCAGCTTTTCATAAAGGCCGGGGTCTTGTGGATTGCGATCAAGCTCCCCGCGCAGCACCTGGAGAGCATCTGGCAACTTCTGCATCGCAACCAGGCGAGAGAGATAGCGGTCCAGGACTTGGGCGTATTGACCAGACCGCGCGCCACCCGCAGTTTGCACTTCTGTTTGTCTGCTGGCCTCGCCGGCGACAGGCTTGCTGTACGCGGTTCCCGCCTGGCCGAGTGGAACGCCATCGGCCCTGGCCGCGAGTTCCTGCAAGAGGCCACGGTAGAGGGCGAACTCCTTCTCGGCCTGGTTGGTGCGGCTGTAGACGTCACCTACCGCCAAAGCAATTTCGACCTTGCGCGCATCGTTTGGAAACTGCGCGAGAAACACCGTGCCTTCGCGAATGACGGCATCGTTCTCGCCGTAGGCGGCATAAGCGTACATCAGGCGGGCATGCAAGTCCGCGCGCTCTGGAGCGGCAGGGAATCTGCGGTCAATCACTGCGAGCAACTCGGCGGCCCTGGCACGATGGAAGTAAGGCGCGGCGAGCTGATCCTGGCTGGAATACTCCGAATCCGGCCCCTGCGAATTGAGCAAGAGCGAGAGGATGCCATTTAAATATCCGGGCCCGCGATCCATGGTGGCGATATTTTTATAGAGCGCGAGGTTGCCAGCGCCAACTCTTAGAGGCTGCTCCGGAGCGGTGAGGAGAATGCGCGTGAGCCCAGCGAGCCCCTTCTGTTCCGCATCGGAGTTATTCTTGCTTGCCGCCAGGGAATAGTAGTAACGCGCGGCCTGGGGAAAGTCCTGCGCATTCTCGAGCAGGCGTCCGAAAGTATAGAGTTCATCCGCAGTCCACGCGGCTCCGCGCTCGTCTTTGCGCTCGCGGTACTGAGTGAGCACGGCTTTGGCTGCCTCAGGCTCACCCTGCTGCTGAAAGATGTAAAAGAGTTTGGCCGCGTCCTTGAGAGCATCGGCTCCACCCTCCGGCCGGGACGCGAGCCGCGCCCGCAGCGCATCGCGCGTCTTGAGTGTCTGGTGGCCGCTGGACAACAACTCGTAATAACTCTTGACCAACTCCGCCGGCCAGAGGGGCTCGAAGGTCTGATCGAATACAGCGAGGCCGTCTTTTGCTGAACCGCGGGTGGCTGCCAGTTCCGCCTCGGCCCTGACGGGGAACAGCGCGTCGCCGGGCAGCGCCTTCCGATAGCGATCAATCAAAGCGGATGTGGCGGCAAAGTCCTTTCCTGCCAGGTGGAAGGATAACTCGCGTTCGTAGACCGCCCTTTCGGCGGGATAACTCCGCTCCCAGCCTGCGTATTCCCGCTGAGCGGTTGCGCGGCCGAGGGCAAAGCGGTCTACTACGCCCAAAGCACGCTCCCAAGCTTTCCACGACTGCCTGGACTCAGCCGCCGCCCAACGTTCGCACGGGCTAGCGGCGGTTTGACCAACCGATTCGAGGGCTGCGAGTTCCTCCTGAGGCTTCAACCGGCGCTCGTAGAAGTCCGCCAGGTCCAGATTCGCTGCGGCCTTGTCGTCAGCCTTTTCGGCCCAACTCTTCCAGTCGCGCTCGGCCGCATCAAAATCAAGCGCCTGCTCGTCTTCCATAGCCATCAACGAGTAGAGCGCCGCGCTGTTCTTGCTGGTGTTGAGGAGCGAAGTCAACTCTGGGCGGGTCTCGCGCGGCGATCGGCGGTAGAGGGCCTCGCCCGCGGGCAGCATCATGAGCCGATAGAGCGCCTTCTCCACGCCCGATCCGGATTCGGCATTTTCAAGCCACTGGGCAATTCCGTTGCCGGCCCCCAGCAGCAATCCTGGGCTTTGCCAATAGATCAACGAGCCGAATGCGCCCAGAGTTGTGGCGGCGACACAGGCAACAAAGCTGGCTCTGCGCAGGCGTTTCCGGATGCGTAGAGGCCAGACGCGAGAATGGAGCGCCGCCAACTCCGCGGTGCACTTGCAGGCTTTTTGAACGCGCTCAGGGAACCACTTCAATTCGCACCTCCGCGCTGCCCAGATTGTGCGCCATATCCTCTGCGGTAACAGCCAGCATATACACGCCGGGAGGCAATGCCGGCGGCAGGTTAATCTGACCGATGCTCGCCGCTTGCTCGCGATCCCAGTGGAGACTCACCGGGGCCAGGCCTTCCAAACGCGCGGTGAGGGTTCGAGTGCTTTCCGATGCACTGACCCGGAGCGGAATAGTCTCGCCGGTTCGGTAACGGGCGCGATCGAGACGAACCTTCACCGTGGGGGGAGTGGAGGCGATGACAAAATTCTTCGACTCCCGATATACCTGGCCGTTGGTATCGCGAAGCACGAGCCGGACGGAGTAGCTGCCGTCCTTCATATCCGTGGGCGCGAGAAAGCGCGTTTGCCAGACATCCTCTCCGGGCAGATAACGCAGGGGCTTCTCAAGGCCGAAGGGAAAAAGCGCGATCACAGAGACGATTGCCTTGTCAGTATGCACACGCAAAACCGGGTCGCCCGGACGAATTACGCGGGGACGCAAAAGTGCCCTGGGAGCGGCCAGAAACGAGGTGTAGGGCGTGACGAATTTGTATCTGCGCGCCAGCCGGATCACTTCGTTGATGGCGGCGTCGGTTTCTCCATCGCGCTCAATCTGCTCCAACAGAGCTTGCACGCGCGCACCGGCCCACAACCGGGGTAGCTGATCGTGTTCGAGATCCTGCACGGGGAGGTCGGCTTTGCCCTCGGCTTTGAATGCTCTGCCATCCTGCTGGCCATCCACGCGAAAGCTTACATTCTTCTGTGGCCTGGAATACTGGCCCACCCAGCGCGCCTCGCCGCCGTCAAAGACCGCATCCTCCAACGGATACACTTTGTCCACGCCGGCTTTGGGCGGAATGGTAAGGCGCAGATCACCGATCGGATTTCTACCGACCTTGCCGAGAAAAGACGCCAACTTGAAGTCAACCGGCTCGGTGGAGAGCACCTGCTCCATGACCCCGCCATTGCGGCTGAGCATGCGCAGGAGCGGGAGGTTGGCATCGTCGCCCACTGCAAACACGTCTGTCTTTGGCCGGCGGTCGGCGGGAATCTGCTTCCACTTTTCTGTGTACCACGCCGATAACTTGCCGGACTGAATGAGCCCGCGCGTAGCTTCTCCATCGGTGAGCAAAACCAAGGCGGTTCCCTGCCCTTCCGCGGGAGCCGAGCCGGGAGTTGATTGTGGCGCGCTGAATTGCGCGAGCCCCGCTTCTAGAGCTTTCTGCAAATCCGTTCCACCGCGCAAGTGGCTCTGCCGCAGCCAGTCGATTGCCGCTTTTGCGCTGGCCAGATCAGCCTTGACAGGAGCAGGCTTGAAGCTCTCGACCCTGGTGTTGTAGAGCAACAGGTTGAATTTGTCTTCGGGGCCGAGGCTTTCAAGCAATTTGGCGGCTGCCGCATAGCTGCGTTCGAGCTTCTCCCACTGCATGGAAAGCGATGTGTCCATCAACACGATCACGGTTCGACTGCCTGCAGGGCCGGCTTGCGCGCCGGTTGGAGATGGAACAGACAATTGCGCCAGCGTCTCAAAGAAGCCCGGCGCCGGCTGCGCGCTCGACTGAGGCTTCTGCTTGTCTTTCTGCTTGGCGGGGGTATCGCTCGGAGGGGCGGTCTCAGGATCGATTCCGACGCCAACCATAGCAACTGGATTTGGATCGCGGAATGCGATGACTTCAAGGGCGCTTGCCTGCTCGTTGACCGTCCAGGCTGTGGCAAAGTCCTCGGCCAAGTCGATGTTGGCCGCATCTGCCGAGCCGCGGATGGTGTGCTCGTCCTGCTGCTCGATGTGAAACGGCAGAAGCTTGCCCTGCAAGGCGAAGTCCTTCATGCGCCCGGCTGAGTGCAACTCAAAACGGATGGAGAGCTTTTTCACTTTTTGGACGGCATACGCATCGGGCTTAAGGGGCAAGAGGAAGTAACTTTTACGTGCCGATACGGGGATGTGTTCGTGGTACTCGATCTCGAGGCGTTTGGTGCCGTAAGCAGGAATGGGAACGATGTGCGCGCTGAAGAGTGAACTTCTCCGCGCATCATCCGCCGAGTGTTCGCCCTGTTCGAGCAGGCCGGGATCGATGGCCTGGCTCTTCAACTCCTGATAGATGGCTTTTGCCCGCTTGCGCTCAAGAATCACGGCGGGAATGCGGACCGGACCATCCCATACGGCGAAGTCGGAGACGGTGGTTCCGCCGGGCAAAGCAAAGAGGTAATTGCCCTCCTGCGGTGAGCCGGTGTGGTTGGTGAAGACCTGGCGTACCCAGACGCGGGCGTCTCCGTTGTCCACGTGAATCTCGACCTGCATCTCGGTCAGGGAAAGGATGGAAGGGTCAGGCGCTTGCTTATCAGTGGGCACAAGCACGCCGCTGTCCGCATAAGCCGCTATCCGCATTGCCAAGACGATCACCAATGCCCAATTTGCCCGTCTCATCGCATTCCTCATTGCAGCTTGTCTTCCGAGATTTTTACGAGGCCGTTTTCTGTGCCAACGTACACAATGCCATCATGCACAGCCAGCGCCGTGACATTCAAAGACGGCAATCCCGCGGTTACCGTCTTCCATCGAGTCCCGCTTGCATCGCCCACCATCAGGCCCTGGCCCAGGGTGCCGGCCAACACCACGCGCCCATCGGACACCATGGCGGTGGGATTCACGACCATCCCTATGCGGGTCGCATCGGTTGAAGTGACGCTGCCATCGGCTGCCAGCCTCAAAACACCTGCGCCATAAGTGCCGACCAGCCAATCGCTGCCGACCGCGGTGAGGCCGGTGATCCAGTTGTGTTTCAAACCCGAAGTAGACGTGTTGAGATTCCTGCGGACCTGGCCGCCAGAGAGCAGCGAGAGTCCGCCCAGAGTGCCGGCGACCAACTGGTCTCCACTGACGCCCAAGGCGTATACGTGATTGTTTACCAGGCCCTGAAAGGCATAGATGCTGTGTGCGCCGCCGGCATCCAGAAATGTAATCCCCGCCGGAGTGGCCAGGGCCATGCCGTCGCCGTAAAGCGCCACATCCGTCACATGATTGGCAATCAATCCGGCATCGCGTGCGAGCACCTGCTTCTGATGCCCTTCGTGGTCGAACATGACCAACCCATTCGCAGTGGCTACCGCCACGACGCCGCGCCGGGGATCTTCTACAATTCGATTCACGCAGAATACATGCTCGTTTTCGACATGCTGAACCTTTCCGCCGAGCGCGGACAGAATGTCGAGGCCGCTGTCGAAGTAACCCACCCAGAGCCGCCCATCGGAGGCCACCATCAACGCAGAGATATCCCTGCCTGTGAGTTGGGACCCGCCCCCGCCAAGTACGCGACGCCATTCGTCACCGGATTCCTGCTGAAGCAAGCCGTCGCTGGCGAGCGCATAGCTGGTCTCACCCACTCTCAGAAACTGTTTGATGGTCAGTGCTGTTGTTCCGCTGCTTTGGGCGCTGGCTGCTGATCCTGTTTTGGAGTCGCCTGGAATTGCGCTTATCCGAGCCACAATAGGTCGCCTTGCTTTGACGTCGTTGTCCGGACCAGACAGGGGCACGCGCGTTATACCGGTTTCGACCTGACCGACAAGCAGCGTATTCCCATCTGTTGAAAGCGCGTGAGCGTATCTGCCCTTCGCCAGAATGCGGACGATTTTACCGTCTCGCATCTCCGCAACCCCAACTGGTGTACCGATGTAGGCTCTCGCCGCAGGCTTTCCCGCTTCGCCCAGGACGATCTGCTCGACGCGGCGGTCCGGCAAGCCCTGATCCTCACTGATGCGTTCGGTTTGTCCACCATGCCAATAGAGCAGCCCGTCGTTCAAGGTGCCGACCCACAATTCGGCTTCAGTGCCTGCGAGAGCCGTCACATAGACATTGCTGGTTGTGGTGTGGAATCTCTTGAGGGTCTTGCCGTCATAGATCAGAAGCCCAAGCTTGGCGGTGCCGATCAGCAGCAGGCCGGACGAAAGCGGCAGCAGGGCGGTAACGGTGCGTGCCTCAGCCAGACTGGCGCGGATCTGCCGGAATTGCTGGCCATCGAAGGCGAGGACACCCTCCCCGGAGGTTGCAATCAACAATTCCGGTTGCCGCGAGCCAGCCATCATGCCTACCACCAACTGACCTAAAGGAGCGGCGGGCAGGTCCATACCGGTGCGATAGATATGTTCCTGGGTTCCATCGGCGGCGTAAGCGTAGAGGGCTGCCGGACCAGCCAAGTAGATTTGCCCCTGGAACACGGCCGCGCTTTCATATATGGCTGGCGTGGTAATCCCCTCGAAGCCGGGGTTCGGCTGCGCTACGAGTGCTCGGACTTCCAGGCCAAGCAGTTCCCGTTGCGCGGCTTCGCGACTTGAGCCGACCATAGTCCGCTCGACGCGCCAGGCAACGATCCCGAATGTACCTAAACATACGAGGGCAACCGCGATTGCACTGACCGTCACACTCCGCCGCTGAAGTTTCATGGTGAATTCTCTGTTCCAGGCAGGATCGCACTGAAGATACCGCAGATGAGGCTCAAACGCAAACACCGCGCACCAAATAGAAGATGCGGCAGGTAGAGGAAGGAGTCTTCCTGCTCGCACTGCGTCATTCGTGACAAGATCGCGGTTCGGAAGCGAACCGCGCAACGAAGACGGACGCAGGGAGCACGAATTATACTGACCGGAGCCAATGGCCCTTCGCCCCAATCCGCAAGTTCTCCCAAAACCGTCTCGACGATGCGCCACAGGAGAGATGACGTGAGCGCCGTTTCCGGTCCGATCTGGAAGACCTTGGTCTTCGCGTTCATCTTGATTTCCCAAGCCCAGTTCTGCCGATTCGTAAATGCTCTACAGGGCGCAAGACCTTCGAATCGGAGGGCGGCACAATCTGCACCTGCTCAAAGCGTCGCCCGCGTTTCAGCGCCTGACTCCTCGTCCCAGGGAGGAATTACTTTCGAGGACGTGATCTTGGCCTCCGGCATCAAGTTTCAACTGAAGAACAGCGTAAGTCCGCAAAGATATTCGATTGAGACGATGCTGGGCGGGATGGCCCTGTTCGATTACAACAACGATGGCTTGCTGGATATCTTCTTTACGAATGGCGCGGCCATTCCCTCCCTTGACAAATCCGACCCGAGTTATTGGAACCGCCTTTATCGCAACAACGGTGATGGAACTTTTACCGACGTGACTGAGCAGGCGGGTGTAAAGGGAGTTGGTTATTCGATGGGAGTGGCCGCCGGCGATTATGACAACGACGGCTTTGTGGACCTCTATGTTGCGGGCGTGAACCGGAACCAACTCTTGCATAACAACGGCGACGGAACCTTTACCGATGTTACCGATAAGGCCGGAGCTAGCGGGCGGACTGCAGGTGGCGGCAAACCATGGGCGGTGGCGGCAGGATGGTTCGACTATAACAACGACGGCCTTCTCGATCTTTTGGTGATCAACTATCTCGACTACGACATTGCAAATTGCAAGTTATGCTCGATCGACGGCATCAGCACTTATTGCGCCCCTGGCAATTTCAAAGGAACCGCTAACATCCTTTACCGCAATAACGGGAACGGAACGTTTACCGACGTGTCGGAATCTTCGCATATAGGGCAGTACGCGGGCAAAGGCATGGGGCTGGCCTTTGCCGACTATGATAACGATGGATTTAGCGACGTATTTGTCTCGAACGACACCTTTCCCAACTTTTTGCTGCATAACAACGGCGATGGAACTTTCACAGATGTTGCGTTGGAGACGGGGGTTGCGTACAGGTCGAATGGCAGTGTGGTTGCGGGCATGGGGGCGGACTTTCGCGATTTGAACAACGACGGGCTTGCCGATATCTTTCACACCGCGATGTTCGGCAACACTTTTCCGATCTACAAGAACGCCGGCAAGGATTTTGAGGATGTGACCGAGGTCTCGGGAATGACGGCGTTCAGCCGCCGGATGACGGCGTGGGGTACGGGCGCATTCGATTTCGACAACGACGGCTGGAAGGACCTGTTTACCGCGGGCGGCGCAATCCTCGACAACGAATTGGAGGTACTCCATCGGCCTGCCTTGATTCCGAACGGATTGCTGCGCAACGACAAGAACTTCACATTTACCGACGTAAGCTCGACGGCCGGCGCAGCATTTCTAGAGCCCCGCAACCACCGTGGAGCGGCGTTCGGCGATATCAATAACGACGGAAAGATAGATGTGGTGGTGAGTACGCTGAATGACAAGTCTCAACTTTTTATGAACCGAACTGCGGACGGTAACCACTGGATCATACTGAAGCTCGTGGGGACTAAAGATAACCGTGACGGACTGGGCACAAAGATCAAAATTACAACTTCTGAAGGTGTGCAATTCAACCAGGCTACAACTGCCGTGGGTTACAGTTCGTCGAGCGACAAACGCGTTCATTTTGGCTTAGGCAAGGCGACGGTGATCGACAAGATCGAACTTTCGTGGCCCACCGGCGTCAAGCAGGTTCTGACCAACGTGAAGATCGACCAGATACTTACGGTTGTTGAGGGCCGTTGACTTCATTGCTCGCCGGCGCATGGCGCGTTACTTAGGGAGCCTCCGATTAAGTCGATGCCCTGATAGAGATGCGGCAGGGGCTAAAGCCCTCGTTAAATTTGCAGTATTTGCGGCACGGCGACCCAGAGGGTACCCCGGCCGCGCCTTTTCAAAACATCTACTTAGTCAGGCTATTTCGGCCGTACCGCTTCTTCGAGCGGCTCTTCCACATTCATGATCCGATCCACGGCAGGGCGTTCAATGCGCTGGAGAATTCCGCTTGGCCAGCGGATCTCGACCTGATCCAGCGCAGTCTCAGCACCAAGGCCGAAATGGACCCGGCGATCGCTTGAGGACATGAACCCGGCGCTGGTGGTCACGTGGTTGTAAAGGGCTCGACCCGAGGCGGTGGTCACTTTGATGGTGGCGCCGATGGCGCTGCGATTGCTCTTGTGCCCGCGCAAGTCAAACATGATCCAGTGATTTCCGGACAACGCACTATTCATGAGAATGCGCGGCCGCTCGCCAAGAGAAGTTACAACCAGGTCCATGAATCCGTCATTGTTCAGGTCAACAAAGGCCGAGCCACGCTGGAAGCCGACGAATTCAAAATCGGGACCCATTTTGCCGGTCACATCGACTAGCGTCTTGCCTCCAACATTCTCAAACATGGTGTCATGCTGCCGGGCAGTGGCACTGAGGTTGTCGACATCTCCATTGGCGGAATAAATGTCTTTCCACCCATCGTTGTTATAGTCGATGAACCCAATACTCCATCCGGAGAGATTGCGGCTGAGCGTACCCAAACGCGATGACCATGTGACATCAGTAAACGACTTTCCTCCCTCATTTCGCTGCAGCCCGAAGACCTGTCCCGCAAGGTCGTTATAGACGATGTCTACCCAGCCGTCATTGTCAAAGTCCTTTGCGTCCGAGCCCATTCCGGAGACGGAGGCTCCCTGCGCGTTGTAGGCAACCTCGAATTCGATGCCACTCTCCTTGAAGATCCCATTGCCCTGATTGATGAACAGGAAATTAGGTTCAGTGTCGTTGGCGATGAAGATGTCCATCAGCCCGTCCCTGTTGAAGTCGGCAATGGATATCCCCATCCCCTTGCCCAGGGCTTTTCCAATAGCGGACGCCTCGGTCACGTCCTCAAAGCGACCCTTGCCCAGATTGTGATAGAGCCTCGATGAAACGCTCTTGTAGATAGTTGGACTGCAGTATTCCTCCTTGGCTGGCGCCATGAAACACTGCTGGTCAGTCTTTGGAGTCCATGTGGTGTAGTTGGTCACAATCAGGTCAAGCAAACCGTCGTTATCGTAATCAAACCAGGCAGCTCCAACACTTAGAACGTTTTCCGGTTTGTGTTCCAGTCCTGAACCTGATGTGACGTCAGTGAAAGTGCCGTCGCCATTGTTGTGGTAGAGAGTATTCGTCCCGGCATTGCAGATGAAGATATCCTCGTTGCCGTCGTTGTCGTAGTCGGCCACAGCCACGCCAAAACTGAAGCCGAGGTCCGCGCCATGAAGGCCGGCCTTTTCTGTCACGTCTTCAAAAGTGCCGTCGCCCTTGTTACGGAGCAGGCAGTTATAGAAAGCGGGCGTAGTCTTGCGGAGCTCCGGCAATTTAGCGCCGTTGGTGAAGAACAAGTCCATCTTGCCGTCGTTGTCATAATCGATGGCGGCCACACCTCCGCACATTGGCTGGGGAAAGTACTTTCGCCCATTAAAGTCGTTGTTTGACTTGTAAGAGAAGGACGATTTGGCGGCAACATTAGTGAACCAGAAAGGGTCTTTGTTTGGCCGGGCTGAATTTGATCGCTGAGTACTGGAATCGGGTTTGGCAGCCGCAACCTGGAGAGGGGGGACTCCAAGTGGTTGGTTGAGCCATGCGGATAGGACCGGGCGCACTCCAAAAGCGGGAAGGCTGGCGGCGAGAGCGGAAAGGAGTGATCTGCGGGTCAGTATGGGCATAGTTGTGGAAAACGGGCGGATTTAGGTTTTGGCTGAGGTGCCGAGCTGTTAATTGAGCGATTTGGAGATTCTAGTCCGGTGAACGATACTAGTGTAAATGCGGAGCGCCATAGATTCTGTAAGTTATTGAAATATAAGATAGATACCATCTTTTTCTGAAACACCGTGAAACAAATGAATCGGTAGACAGTATTAGGCCGAGCGAACTGTAAACAAATATCAGGTGGTGAAGTGTTAAAAACTCGTTGACAGCAGTCTAGAGACTCATCTAGCCTCAATGCGAAGTTGGTCGAGCTTTCCCTGTGTAATTGCGCGAAACCATTGACAACGTTTTCAGGTTGATGTCCGAAAAGAACGAAGCATTTAAATGGACGCAATCGGTCATTCAGTTCCTGTTTCCCTTTAGCTTGAACAATTTCGACCGGCCTTATTCGGTTTGATGCTGACGGTGTGTCTTGGTCAATGAGCCAAGCAGATTCGTCGTGTATAGTCGTTGGGCGGTCAGAAAGAACATCAGTAACAGAACGGAAGGGAAATGTTCCCGGCAGCGGTCTCTGGAAATACGACAAATCCAGCAGGAAGGCCGTTGTGAATCGCGAATGAGCGCAATCCGATGCAGAGTGCCGAGGAATCCGTATCGAGGCTCTGCCAAGGCAAAACTCCCTCAAGAGAGGGCAAACAAGACAGTTAAAACGATTTCAAGGAGGCAGAATGACAAATAGAGTATCAAAGACATCGGGGTGCCTTTTACTGGCGCTCTTTGCTTTGTTTCTTTTGTCCGTAGGCAATCGAGGTTATGGTCAGGACATCAACGCCACACTTAGCGGCACGGTGACAGATCCGAGCGGCGCAGTCATTCCGGGCGCCAAGCTCACACTGGTGAACGAAGCTACCAGCTTCCAATCCACCTACGTTTCCGATGCGGCCGGAGAGTACAGCTTCGGCAACCTTCCACCAGGCAAATATGACCTGACAGTTTCAGCGGTTGGCTTCAAGGCCGTTAGTCAGAAAGGTATTGAACTGCTGGTGGCCCAGCGCGGGCACTCAGATATTCACCTTTCGCTCGGCCAGGCCGATCAGACAATCGAAGTCAGTGCAGATACTTCACTGATCAATTTCGAAACGCAGACCCTTGAAGGCGGCGTCAGCCCCGAAACTCTACAAGCGTTTCCGCTGGTAGTTGGTGGCGCCCCTCGTTCCTCAGTAGCCGTTGCGACGATGATGCCGGGCGTTACCTCTGCCGGCGGCAACAACGCCTTTAACGCACGCATCAACGGCGGTATCATCACCGGTGACGAAGCGATCGTCGACGGTGTGACCACGTCGGAAGGCTACATGAACCAGTCGGGCATGGTTGCTTTGCAGACCGACTTCGGCATGTCCCCCGACATCACCTCCGAAGTGCACATCCTTACGGCGAACTACGACGCGCAGTACGGCAACACCACCTCCGGTCAGCTGATCATTCAGACCAAGAGCGGCACTGAGCAATTCCATGGCGGCGGATACGAATACATCCGCAACGACTTCTTCAACGCCATCCAATACGGCAACTCGAAGCGTCCGCCGGACAAGGAAAACGACTACGGCGCCTATGTCGGCGGACCCTGGTATGTTCCGGGATTCCACGGAGCCAATTCAAAATTCAAGGGATACTTCTATTTCAACTGGGAAGGCTTCAAGGATCACGGCGGCTCGGTGGCGGCGAAGGATACGATCGCTTCAACCAACGCCCGCACCGGAAACTTCAGCGGCTGGGCGACCCAGTTGTGGTACCCGAACGATCCAGCCAAGTATGGCGCGCTTGCTGGGCAGAAGGTAGATGCATCCAATCTGGGACATAACGTGATCGATCCCAAGTTCGAGGACTCGATTGCCAAGGCCTGGATGGCAGCTTTGCCGACGCCGACCAGCAGTGGCGAACTGAACAACTACTACGTTCCCAAGTCCGGACAGGGCTCGCTGACGAACAGCGAAAATGTGTATTTCGCCCGCGCCGATCTCAACATCGGGGCTAAGGATCACCTCTACTACACCTACTGGTGGCAGTATGCAGGCGTCAACGCGCAAAGCGACCTTCCTATCGCGCTGTCGAACGCCGGTCCGGCCAATCCGGAAAACGCTCCGATTCAGCGCTTCAACTGGGAACATACGTTGAACAGCAAGATGACCAACCACTTCAGCATTGGTTATCTCAACCGCAACGAAGGTTACTACCAGCTTGACGGGAAGTCCACGCTGCCCAAGGTTGCCGGCGTTGCCAGCAACGAGGACATGCCGACGATGGCCTTCTCGAACTACACGCAGTTGGGCACCTCTTCGCCAGCCAGTTCGGCGCACTCCGTGACCACTCGTGGCACCTATGGCCTGAACGATGTCTTCACTGCTCTCTTCGGCAAGCACACATTGAAGGCCGGATTCGAGTGGAAGAAGGCCGGGACCAGCATCCATAACGGCGGCAACCGCGGCGGCACGTTCAATTTCGCGCAGGACACAACAGGCAACACCGCAACCGGCGACACCGGCGACGACATGGCCTCGTTCTTTCTGGGCGCGGTTTCGTCTGCCTCGACCAACTACTACAACGTGGCTGCGTCGTACCCGCGCCAGTATGGCTACGCGGCTCACTTCGGCGACGAGTGGCGCGTAAGCCCCAAACTGATTGCCAACCTCAGCGTACGCTGGGATTACATCACTCCGTTTGCCGAGAAGTTTGGCAACCTGTCGTTCTTCGATCCGAATGGAGCGAACCCCGGCGCTATTAGCTCGATAACTGGCAAGCCGCTCCCCGGTCGTCTGGCCTACGCGGGAACGAAGTTTGGATCGGCTGGCTATGGCTCACCGTATCCGGAAGTTCCTTACAAGAGTGCATGGGCACCGCGCGTCGGATTTGCCTACACCCTCAACGACAAGACTGTCGTCCGTGCAGGCTACGGCATCTACTACGCCCAGGCTTTCTATCCCGGCTGGGATGGCGGCATGAGCCAGGACGGCTTCAACAAGACAGTGTCGCTTAATGAAACGAATGCAGGCTCATTTAAGACGCCGGCACTCTATCTGCAAAACGGCATTTCAACAGCGCAAACGGGCTCAACGGCCAGCACCATCAGCTCTACGTTCGACAACGGCGCGAGTTCGCCCAAGTACCGCCCGCTCGATGGCAACAAGCGGCCATACTCGCAGATGTGGAGTCTGACAATTGAGCGGCAACTGCCCGCCCAGTTCTACCTTCAGGCCTCCTATGTCGGCACAAAGGGGACTCACCTGCCTTCGGCCTTGAGCCCACTCAACGTTCTCAATCCAAACGACCCGACTGTGCTGGCGCTGGGCGATCACCTGAAAGACGTTTTCACAGTTAGCCAGCCTGCGCTGGGCGGCCTCAGCCAGACTACAATGGACGGCGTGTCGCAGCCTTATGTTGGATGGGCTTCGCAGATGAAATCCTGCTCTGCCTCAGTGGCCCAGGCGCTGCTGCCGTATCCGATGATCTGCGGCAACCTCCAGGGACAGAACGAACAGCACGGAACTTCAATCTACCACTCATTCCAGGCCAAGGTGGAACGTCGCATGTCCCGTGGACTTTATGTCCTTGGTACTGTGACGATTCAAAAGATGTATACGGATGCGGCGGATACGGTGCAGTCCAACAACACCACTGGAGCGGGTAACCAGGGCAACAATGGTCAATTCTCGCCATTCAATGAGAAGCCGCGGGCGTGGTCCATCGTTCCTGATAACGTTCCAGTTACGCTGCAGCTGACAGCAATTTACAGTCTCCCCTTCGGCAAGGGTAAGAGGTGGGTAAACGACAACAGCGTTGCCGATACCATCATTGGCAATTGGCGCGTAATTCCTCTGTACCACTATGACTACGGCACGCCGTTCTCGTTCTTTGTGGGCGGTACTACGTGCATCACGTCCAACGATGCGCCCTCGCTGCGGCAAGGTTGCGTCCCAGGCATCCTGCCAGGGCAAAGCGTCCAGCTGCACGGACGCAACGGGTATAACCCGATGAGCGGAGCGCCTTATCTCAACCTGAACGCCCTGGAAGGTGGCAGCGCAACCCTTCTTGGAACGCCCTCACCCTTCAGCAACTTCGGCTACACCGGTACCGGTAACGCCGTCACCTCTGTCTACGGTCCGTCGTACAAGAACTGGGATATTTCTCTCGCGAAGGAATTCAAGATCATCGAGAGACTCAACTTCAAGTTCGCGGCCAACTTCTTCAACGCCTTCAACAACCACTACCTGATCGCATCTCAGGGCGGCAACTACGGCGGCCCATCGGTTGCGTTCCATAACGACGTGGCGAACAGCAACTTCGGAACGTGGACTGGCTCGACCAGCTCGCCGCGTACGATCCAATTCTCCGGACGCCTCGAGTTTTAAGGTCTGAGAATAGGTAGTCTTTTTACCGCGCCATCTGGCCAGCTTCGGCTCGGCCAGATGGCGCGTTTTTGTTGTGGGCAAGGCTGGTTTGCTTCTTTTCTGGAATGCCAGTCTAAGGAGTCGAGTTTGAAATTCTCCGAAGGACAAAAGCAGATTCTTCGCTCACCACCCCCGAACTGAAAAACGTTCGGGGCCCCGTTCGTTCAGAATGACAGTCGTTGTTTTGTTAGGAATTTTGGACTCAGGACACTATTGATCCGGCAATTAAATACTGTCAGGGTGGGAATACGATGTCACTGTTTTCTTGCCGGATCACTAGGGAGTTGAGTGCGGATGGAGTCGCAGGTAGATTTGGACCTCCTGGCGCGCGGCCGGCTCCTGTCCAAGCTTGTGGTAAATGCGCGCCATCGCCATGTGAGGCTCGGGATATGCGGCATCTAGACGCGCCGCTTCACGAAGCTCTTGAATGGCTGCGTCGGGGCGCTCCGTCTCTTCAAGAACCACGCCAAGCCTGAAATGAGCCTGGGCAAATGCCGGATCGAGTCGTATGGCTTCGCGAAGATTCGTTTCGGCTTCAACAAACTGGTTGAGGAACTGGAGCGTGATTCCCAGGTTGAGATAAGGCCAGGGCGACGGATGAACTGTGCCGCGACCCAGTTCGATCGCCTTGCTGAAACTCTTCACGGCCAGATCGTTCTGGTTCTGGTAGTAGTAACAAAGGCCGAGATTGTCATGGGCCCTGGCCATGCCGGGATCCAGTTCGATCGCATGTTGAAAGTTTCGAATCGCGCCATTGTATTCATGGCCGTCGTAGTCGAGTCGTCCCAGCCAGTAAGGGTAAAGGGCTGCTCGCGGGTTCTGCTCGGCGAGAGACTGCAGTTCCTTGCGCGCCCAGTCGGAGCGAGAGATGCGGATGTATGCCATGGCCAGCGAAAATCGCAGGCGGGGGTCGAGCGGTGCGATAGCTTCAGATTTCTTCCAGGCAACTGCGGCACTCAGGAAGTCGTGATCGAGAAAGTAGACGCTGCCCGTAAAGGCGAGCAATCGACCGGCCTTTGGGGAATTAGGATCTTGATTGATTTCAGCCAGGAGCAGCTTTTCGGCGGCGATATAGTCGCGGGCGACGAGGGCTTTTTCCAATTCAACAGTTTGCCCTTGCGAAAGGCCGAGCAGTTCTACCGGAGAGGTGGACGGCGCAGGTTCATCGAGGACCGCCTGAGCCCGGCAGGACAGAGCGGCAGGGACGAAGATCAACAAGGCAAACCAAGGCCCCCAAAGCACCTTTCTTTTCCGTAGAATCATGGACAACAGTTTAGTTGACAGGAGCAGGAGAGTGATAGTGGCTCATTGGCCTTGGAGAAACACACTACTGGACCTCAATTGGCGCCACAACGCCGGATACCTTCTTGTGCTTGCGCTTGTCTGCTGGTCTCAACCGGGGCTCACAGCCGCTCAAAACTCCTCCGCGTCCTATCGCCAGACTTTGCTTTCCATCCAACAGCAGATCGAGGCGAACAATCCGGAGGCTGCCAGGGCGCTGATTGCCAGTACAAGGAAGCAGTATCCTGCCGATGGAGGCCTGGAGAATCTTCTTGGAGTGGTTGAGATCCAGCAAGGCAATATTCGCCTGGCCAGGAAGGCATTCGCTTTGGCAATAAGCCACGATCCCCAACTGGTGAGCGCCTATTTGAATCTGAGCCGCATCGATATGGAGACAGCGGTAACAGACCTTTCGGCGCGCGGTGAGGCTCTCCGGCTGAGCGAGAAAGCAGCGCAACTGCAGCCGGACAACGACGAAGCCAACTATCAGATCGCGACCATCCTTGCGTGGGGAAAGAGCTATCAGCGCTCTCTGGATCACCTTGCAAAGCTGAGCGCAAAGGCCCAAGCGGAAGTTGGCGCTGAAGCGCTCGCCTGCTCCAACCAGGCAGCGCTCGGACATTCCGCCGCGGCCGTCCAGGCCGCAGCCGCGCTTGCCGCCAATCCTGACTTGACAGAGCAGGACGCGAACACATGCCTGCCACCCTTGCGCGCCGCTCATCGAGCCGATCTGATCGATACGATATTTGCCGCGGCAGGAACACGCCAGCCGCTGTCGCCCGCTGGCCTACGCATTCTCGGATTGGCGCAAGAGGCGGAATCACACCTTGAAGAAGCGCGCGCAACGCTGGAGCGCGCCTATGCCGCTGACGACAAGTCGGTAGTTGTCCTGGAGGACCTTGCGCGCGTTGCACGAACGGCCAAGGATGAAAAGGGGGCCCTCGGCTACCTTGCGCACGCCAGGGAATTACAGCCGAACGATCCGAGCCTGCCCTATTTGTTTGGCGCAATCTGCCTGGATATAGGCCTCTATGCCGAGTCGCTCAAGGCAATGACCGAGGCTGTCAAACTGGCCCCTGACAACGCAGAGTATAACCTCGGCTTGGGGACGGTTGTCTCGTATGGACCTGACCCGGCCAAGGCGCTGCCTTACCTCACCAAATACCATAGCCTTCGCCCGCAGGATCCAGCAGGCGCTCTTGCGATTGGGGCCACTTACTTCCGGGCCAAGGATTATGAAACGGCTGCCAAGTGGCTCAAGCAGTCAGTCTCAAACCGGAAGAGCGCGGTAGATGCGCACTTCTATCTGGGGCAGATCGCCCGCCAAGAGGGCCGCCGCGACGAAGCAATCGATGAGTTGAAGCAATCTCTTGCGCTGCGCCCCGATCAGCCGGATGTGCTTGCGGAGCTTGGACAAATCCATGTCAGCAATAGGAACTATCCGGAGGCCACGACCTGTCTCAATCGCGCCCTGGAGCTTGATCGCGACAACTACGCCGCCAACTTTGGACTGCTTGAGCTTTACGCTCGCACGGGCGATACGCGGCGCGAGCAGCAGTCGAAGCGCTTTGAGGAAATCAAGAACAAAAGGGAAGAGTGGGACCGGAACCTGATGCGCGTCATTGAGATTCGCCACGATGGCACATCGAGCAGTCCCGAATAGAACCAGGTGTACAGCGCCCCAAAAAGGAATTGGGCGGCTATCCCAGGACAAGATAGCCACCCAAAAGTCGATCTTTGAAACGAATTAAGGAGACATTCACAGCCTACCGAAGCCTCGATGCGGTGTCTTGACCTATTCGACTGAGCCTGGAGTCCATCGAAAGGTTGAGGCCGGAATAGGTATTTCATGGAGCGGCCATCTATTCCAGCCAAAGCACCACACTTTCTGGAATATGAGTCAGGTCAACACCGCCTCACCTGAGACTGCGTGCCTGAGGCATTCTACTAGTAGACTGTTGGAGCATTGCCGCAGGTAGTGGGCTTGACTCGTCGCGGCAGCCGACGGTGCGAAATTGGAGACGCTCGATGCTGAATTTCTCGGCTAAACCATTGGTCGAGGTGGTCGGGCAGTTAGAGCGATTTCTGTTTAAGTGTTTACGGTGGAAATTGCACTTTGTGCTCTCCCACCCTTGAATCAAAGAACGATTCAAGGATGGGGCACCCAAATTATTGTTAACACTGGCATCGAAAACGCTCTAGTACGTAGCTCTCCCGCCACTGAGATCGAAGACCGCACCGGTCGTAAACGAGTTCTCTTCGGAAACGAGCCAGGCAACCATCGCACTAGCCTCGTCTACTTCAAGAAAGCGGCCACGGGGAATTCTGGAGAGCATGAAGTCGATATGCTCTTTTGTCATCTGATCGAAAATACGAGTGCGGGCGGCGGCAGGCGTGATGCAATTGACGGCTATGTTCTGCCTGGCGGTTTCCTTACCCAAGGATTTAGTGAGCGCGATGACCCCGGCCTTCGATGCGCTATAGGCCGAGGCATTGGCATTGCCCTCTTTGCCTGCAATGGACGCGACGTTCACAATGCGTCCATATCCCTGGCGCAGCATATGCGGCACGATTGCATGACAACACAGAAATACGCCGACAAGGTTAATGTCGATGACCTGCTTCCAGCTGTCAATCGGGTATTCCCAGGTGGTATGGTTCGGACCGGCAATGCCGGCGTTCGCGACGAGGATATCAATCTTGCCGTGTCTCTCGACGGTTGCGGCTGTGGCGACTGCCACACACGAGGCATCAGAGATATCGACAGTATCGGCAGAAACCAACTTGTTTTCCCCGAGTTGCTTAAGCACGGCCGAGAGCAATTCCGCATCACGATCCCAGAGCGAGACCGATGCACCGGAAGCAAGCAGCCGGATTGCAATTGAAAGGCCGATCCCTTGAGCGCCCCCGGTAACAACCGCGTGACGATGATTGAGGTCAATCTGATTCATCTTCTCTCCGTTGACTAGTTTCTTCCCTTGACTGTGGAGTTGTCGAAGCCGCTCTGGCTGGAAGTCGACTGGATTCGCGAGAAGAATTCGAGCACTCCTTGAGGGAGATGGGTCGAATTCCTGTTCTGCCTTTCACGCGAGGCATCAGATAGGCCCTCGCATGGCGGGGTGGGATTTGGACAGAGAGAGTATATCCAAATGAAACATCATATGTATACTTATTTGCGTGAACAGGAAGTTCAAATGGAAGTCAGGGGAGGCGGTCTCACTGACCCGGCCCAGCCTTCATCATGAGGTGGCCGGCCGAATCGGCTCGCTGATCGCGCAGGGCCTTATCGAACCGGGCTCGGTTCTGCCCAACGAGGCTTCACTCGGGACGGAACTCGGCGTCAGCAGAACCGCGATCCGTGAAGCAATCAAGGTACTTGCCTCCAAAGGGCTGGTGGAAGTCCGGCGCAAGACAGGAACCAGGGTCAGACCACGCGCGGAGTGGAATATGCTCGATCCTGATGTTTTGAGCTGGCTTTTCTCTGGGGCAGGTGTTCCACCAGATATGAACGACCTAGTGGAGGTGCGGAAAGCTGTAGAGCCGGCGGCGGCGCGCCTGGCGGCCACCCGTGCCACCACGGAAGATCTGGCGGAGATTCGAGAGGCTCATCGGGGAATGGAAAGCGCGAAGGGAGATTTGCCATCATCCGTGGAATCGGATTTGCGTTTTCACCTGGCGGTGCTGGAGGCAACACATAACGCGTTTATGAGGCCATTCGGCGCACTAATTCAAGCTGCGTTGAGAGCTAGCTTTCGACTCACCAGCAGCAACCGCGCTCTTTATAGAAAGACTCTCTCGCTTCATCGTGCGGTCGTGGATGCCTTCGAAGCGCGAAATGGCGACCAAGCGGAGGCCGCAATGCTCGCGATACTTAGCCAAACCTCGAAGGACATTGCCACTCAGACTCGGAGAGCAATGAAGAACAAGAGCCGCGCTCATTCACGCAAGAGTTCCTAGAATTGGAGTCAATCGAGATGTCCGATCAGAAGAAGACGTTCAGGTCCGCGGCCTGGTTTGGCCGGGATGACAAGGACAGTTTTGTCCATCGTGGATGGATGCGCAACCAGGGATTTCCGGATCATGTCTTCGATGGCAGGCCGGTGATTGGAATCTGCAACACGTGGTCCGAATTAACCCCCTGCAATGCACACTTGCGCTCAATCGCCGAGCACGTGAAGCGTGGAGTTTGGGAAGCGGGCGGCCTTCCGCTTGAATTTCCGGTGATGTCCCTGGGTGAATCAACCCTTCGCCCCACGGCGATGCTCTTCCGCAATCTGGTCAGCATGGATGTGGAAGAGAGCATTCGCGGCAACCCGATCGATGGCGTTGTGCTGCTGTGCGGATGCGACAAAACCACGGTGTCACTGGTCATGGGAGCAGCAAGCTGCGACGTTCCAGCGATTGTTGTCTCTGGCGGCCCAATGCTTAACGGCAAATATCGGGGCAAAGAAATCGGCTCGGGCACGGATCTGTGGAGGTTTAGCGAAGAGTTAAAAGCCGGAGCGATGTCCCAACTGGAGTTCAGAGAAGCAGAGACCTGCATGTCTCGATCCGCGGGTTCCTGCATGACGATGGGCACGGCGTCAACCATGGCGAATATGGTCGAAGCTCTGGGTATCGCTCTCCCTCAAAACGCCGCAATACCCGCGGTCGACTCGCGCCGTGGAGTGTTGGCGCATATGTCCGGTCGTCGCATAGTTGAGATGGTTCATGAGGGTCTTACCCTTTCCAAGATCCTGACGCGAAGCGCATTTGAGAATGCCATCCGCGTGAACGGCGCGATCGGAGGTTCTACCAATGCCGTGATTCATCTGCTGGCGATCGCGGGACGTATCGGCGTTCCGCTAGCGCTCGATGATTGGGACCGCATTGGACGAAATGTCCCAACACTTGTCGATCTGATGCCTTCAGGCCGCTTCCTGATGGAGGACTACTACTATGCGGGCGGACTTCCCGCGGTTATCCGGGCGCTCGACGCGCACGAGTTACTGCATTCGAATGCGTTGACTGTTACTGGAAAGGCGATTGGGGAGAACTGCAAAGACGCTCCAAATTGGGATGAAGAGGTAATACGTCGGTTTGACAATCCCCTTGTGAAGCAAGGCGGAATGGCAATACTGCGTGGGAATCTTGCGCCGGATGGCGCTGTTCTAAAGCCCTCCGCCGCATCGCCGGACCTTATGTGCCATCGCGGCCGGGCAGTCGTCTTTAACACAATTGAACAATATAAGGAGCGGATCATGGATCCGGACCTTGATGTGGACGAAGACTCGATACTTGTCCTTCAAAACTGTGGCCCGAAGGGCTATCCGGGCATGGCGGAAGTTGGCAACATGGGCCTACCACCGAAGGTTCTCGCCCGGGGGATTAAGGACATGGTTCGGATTTCAGATGCCAGAATGAGCGGTACAGCATACGGGACGGTGGTTCTGCACGTGTGCCCCGAGGCCGCTGCCGGCGGACCGCTGGCGCTTGTACAAGAAGGAGACTTCATCGAACTCGACGTGGAAGCGCGGAGTTTGCATCTGGATGTGTCTGACGCTGAACTCGCTCGCCGGCGGGCAAGCTGGAAACAAGCTCCTTTGCCGCTGACCGGTGGCTATCAGCAGATGTATGTTCAGCATGTAATGCAAGCATCGGAGGGCGCCGACCTGGATTTTCTTGTCGGCTGCCGTGGAACTACGGTTAAGCGCGAAGCGCACTAAAGCAATTCCACGATTGACGTACGCGGGGAGAATTCATACGTGGTTGCCGCTCGCTGAAGTTCGCGGCATGAGATCACTTGTGGAACAAACGGCATCGCCGAGGCGATTGAAAGAGCCATGGCGAAGCAGAATGCCCAGGCAACGGGCTTGATTGCCAATTCTGGAATTGAAGGTGACGCCCTGCTCGAAGTTATAGGTAGAGGCGCGAGAACGGCGGGCCATTTGCGTATCGAATTGCCCTCTTCGGTCGAGGCGATTGAATTGCAGACGAGCGATCTTCCGCATGATTCTCCGAATCCGCTCTGCCCGTATTGCTATGAATTGAGTGGCTCTGGTGCAAATATGTACGAGGGATGAAGCAAGGTCAGATGAGGGCTGAAGACTATGCGGCAAGAACCGCATTCCAGATTGCAGGGGCAGTTTGATTCTTGAGGTAGAGACGCCCCAGGGCGAATTGTCCTTTACGAATGCGGCGGAGCAGTTCGATGCCGGCGATGGTGGTAGATGCGCAATCAGAGTTTTTGAAGCCGAGCATCGGCCCTGTTGTGGATTCGATGCCCCGGTGATCCTGTTCGATCAAATTGTTCAGGTATTTCGATGATCGCAGCTTGGTGTGCTTCCATGCCTCGTCTTCCCCTGCCATCTTGCGCACTGCTCGGCGTGAAGCGGCGTAGCCATCCAACGTGATACTGACCGGCGCGCGTTGTTGGGTACGAAGCGCCTTGCGGAAAAACGCCTTGGCTGCCGCGACGTCCCTTGTTGGACTAAGTCGGAAGTAGATGGTGTTGCCATCCCGGTCTACGGCACGATACAGATAGACCCATTTTCCTCGCACTTTCAGATACGTCTCGTCCACACGCCAGGACGGGCCGCCCTTGCATGCAAAGCGAGTCCAGCGCTTCTCGAACTCCGGCGCATACCGCTGCACCCAGCGCATGATCGTGGTATGCGAAAGGCGCAGCCCGCGTTCGCCCATCATCTCGACCAGGTCGCGAAAGCTGAGTTTGTAACTAAAGTACCAGCGCACACACAGGATGATCACATCCCGGCCGAAGTGTCGCCCCCCCCAAACAGATCCTTAATGCCTCCCACTTTCGACCCGTTTCATCGAAATCACCAATGTAAACCGCGCAACCGCTCTATTTGCACCAGAACCTGTACGGTTACAGGGTCTACTGTCCCGCTGATCCTCGGCAATCACATGCTCGATTGAGGCGACGCAGGCTGGAAACGCGGTTTATGCAATTGCCACAACTGTCACGCGGAGCTTTACAGTCCTTGGGAATGGAGCCTTGACGACTCGACGCTATCCGCTATGCGATATAGTGGCTATGCCACAATGTGACTAGTCCGAGGGAGCGACTGCGTGAGTCGAGACGAGTTTGAGGTTTTTGCTGGGGTGGACCTGGGCGGAACAAAGATAGCTGCGGTTGTTGCCGGCAAAGGCGGCAGAATCCTCTCCGAGGGAGTAATTCCAACCCAGGCCGAATAGGGTCCGGAACAGGCGGTGCGGCGAACCTCCAAATTGCTGAACGAGCTGTGCCAAGCCCATAGACAGAAGCTCCGGGCAATTGGCATAGGATTGCCAGGGCTGATCGACGGAGACGCAGGCAAAATCCTATTTCTGCCCAATCTGCCGGTTTCGTGGCGCGATTTTCCGATATCTGCCGCATTTGTCGAGGAAGGAGGACGACCTGTTTTCCTTATGAATGATGCGCGCATCGCGGCACTGGGGGAGTTCACATACGGTTCGGGGCAAGCCGGTGAAGACATGCTGTTCGTGACCGTGGGAACAGGCATAGGCGGCGGTCTGGTGCTGGACGGCAGACTGCGCCTGGGCGCTATTGGCGCGGCAGGTGAGATTGGACACCACACCATCCTTCCTGACGGACCACCCTGTTCCTGCGGGGCGAATGGGTGTCTGGAGACCCTGGTCAGCGGCCCAGCACTGGCCAGGGCAGGAAGTGCGTTGATGATGCAGGGACTGGCTCCACGGCTGAGCGAATTGACGCAGGGCGATCCGGCCAAAGTCACGGCGACGCTGATGGCCAGTGCCGCACTGTGCGGCTATCAGGCGGTTGCAGCGGCAATCGAATCTGCAGCCAAGTACTTGGGCATCGGAATCGCCAATGCGGTTAGCGTCACAGCAGTCAGGCGCGTGGTGATCGGCGGCGGGCTTTCCTCGCTAGGCGAAATGCTGCTCGAACCAGTGCGCCGGGAGTTGTTGCGGCGCGTGCGGATGTTCCCGGCGGAATTTGTCACGATCCGGATATCGGCCCTGGGAGAGAAGTGCGGTGCATTGGGCGGAGTCGCACTTGCGGCTCAGCAGTTTGACTCAAACGCAAATCCGGAATTTGCCAGAACCGACCAGGCTTTGGCCTGAGGAGAGAAAATGCCAAAGGCATACGATTACTACGCGATTGCCAAAATGATTGACCACTCGCTGCTTAACCCCACGCTCACTACGCGTGAACTGGAAGAGGGATGCGCCCTGGCCTTGCGTTACAACGTCGCCAGCGTCTGCATCCTGCCCTATGCGCTGAAGCGGTGTGCGGAGGTGTTGGCCGGGAGCACCGTTCAGGCCAGCACTACGATTGGCTTTCCTCATGGTGGACATACCACCGCAGTGAAGCTCGCCGAAGCACAGCAGGCTCTCGACGATGGTGGGCAGGAACTGGATATCGTCATCAACATCAGCAAGGCTCGAAGCGGGGATTGGCAATATGTGAGAAGTGAACTGGTCGCCCTGACCGAGATGATTCATCGCGCGGGAGCGAAGATCAAAGTGATTTTTGAAAATGCTTATCAGGACGATGCTGCGAAGATCCGCCTTTGCGAAATCTGTGGTGAGATTGGTGTCGACTGGGTGAAGACCTCAACCGGGTATGCTCCCAGCGGCGCCACAATGGCCGATCTGGAACTGATGCGCGCGCATTCTCCGGCCAACGTGCAGGTCAAAGCAGCTGGCGGCATTCGCGACCTGGATGGTTTGCTGGCCGTGCGCGAAATCGGTGTGAGCCGGGTGGGCGCCACCCGAACAGAAACGATGCTGGAAGATTGCCGCAAACGGTTGGGGCTGGGGCCGATCACTCCGCCAACGTCAGCTCAGGCGACGTCCACCGCCGGATACTGAAACTACACTGCCATAGAGTGGCACCCTGCCGCGTCTAGTGAATAGCGGTTGACCGAGATAGACGCTAACTCAAAGAAACACATTTGAAGTCCCCAAACACAAGGGGAGATTGACTTTCGCTATGGCTCAGACTGACGCAAAGCGGCTCGTGCGCGAGCCCATGTACCAGCAGATGAATGAGATTCTTCGCCAGCTTTTGCGCCGCGGAGAGTTCGCCGAAGGCGATCAATTCCTGACCGAGCGTCAGATCGCCGAACGGTTCCAGGTCAGCCGCCCCACGGCCAACAAGGTACTGGGCGGCATGGTCTCCGAAGGGTTGCTCGAATTCCGGAAAGGCGTGGGCACATTTGTCTGCCCACCCCGCCTTAACTTCGATGTGCAGGCGCTCATCAGCTTTACTGAGAAGACTAAAGAAGCAGGCAGGAAGCCCTCGACGCGTGTTCTGCAATTCGAGCAGATTACAGCCTCCGCCGCGGAACCTGAAGTTGCTGAGAAGCTGCAGATCAGCAGCGATGAAGAGCTGTTTGCCATTACTCGCCTGCGTCTGGCCGATGGGATTCCAGTCATCCTGGAAAGACGCTGGATTCCCGTCAGTGTTTTTCCCTGCCTCACTCGCCAGGAACTGCGCGGCTCATTTTATGAGCTTTGCCGCAAGCGATATGGTCTTCGTGTTTCCGAGTCCGACCAGACGATTCGGGCTGTCTGTCTGCGGAGCAAAGAGGCACGGATATTGGAGACACCCAACGGTTCGCCGGCATTCCTGGTCTCCGCGGTAGGATATTCGGGGGCCAAAGCGACATGGTGGGAGAAGACGCTCTATCGTGGAGACTCTTATGAGTTCTACCGAACGCGTTCGTCGCCAGGCAGGCTTATCCAACTCGTAACCAAGTAGAAGAAGAGAGATCGTGGAAATGAATCGACGCAGTTTCCTGCAAGCATCTTTCGCCGCTGGTGCGCTGGCGGCCGCAAACAATCCTGGTCTTTCACAAATCATAGGAAGTTCAGCGACCAAGTCCTCCATACTCCAGGCCAGGGGACCAGAGATCGTGGAGGGGGGACACACGATTCGCCTACGCGGAATGAATCTGGGCGGATGGATGCTGATCGAGGACTACATTATCGGTCTGCCCTGGACGGAGTGGAAGATCCGAGAGCAATTCCGCAAAGTGCTGGGCGCGGAATCGTATACGGCTTTCTTCAATGCCTACGATCAGGCATATATCGCCGAGGCGGATATTGCCTTTCTGGCTTGCACTGGCTTCAATGTCGTCCGACTACCCTTCAACTACCGTCATTTCGAGAGCGACCTCGAGCCAGGCAACTGGATCGAGAATGGTTTTCACCAGTTGCATCGCGTCGTCGAGCTTTGTCGCAAATACAAGATCTGGGTGATTCTCGATCTGCATGCTGCACCCGGTGCACAGGCGCGCGATCAGAACGCAGGCAGCGCCTACGGCGAGACCTATTTCTGGAACTATCGATCCTTCATCGACCGCACGGTCGCCTTGTGGGCTGAGATCGCGCGGCGCTACAGTGGCGATCCCATCATCGCCGCATACAACTTGTTGGGCGAGCCGGTCACATCGAATATCCCTCTCCTTAACGATTTCTCACTCTCGTGCATTCATGCGATTCGCAGAGTCGATCGCGAGCACATGATCCTGCTTGATCCAAATCTGTGGTCAAGAGATATTGCCAGCCTGCACGAAGATCTCTTTTCTGATCCCAATATCATTGTTGGCATTCATCCCTATTACCAAGGCGATGGATTGTTTGGTCAAAAGGGTGGCACCTTCGACAGCCTTGCTTCATATCCCGCAGTAGTCGACGGAAATCGATACGACCGCTCCGCACTCGCCAAGACAATCGATTCAAAATATGAAACCAGTCATTTGCACTGCCCGGTGATGGCTTCCGAGTTTGGAGTCTTCCGCAGTAACCCACAGCCATTTGCGACTCAACTGGCCATAATGCGCGATCAGGTTTCGATTTTCGAAGAAAAGGGATGGAGTTGGACGATGTGGTGCTACAAGGATCTGCGCGACATGGGAATCGTTACTGTGCGCATGGATACTCCTTGGCGCCGTTTCCTCGAATCTCCGGAAATTACTGGCTTTCGACAGCATTACAAAGAGATGGAGGCTTTCTTCCATCAGGGCGTTGGCAAACTCTTGGCCGTAACGGATATCGATGGCGATATTCGGGAACAGTGGGCACGCGAGGTGACACGCGATTTTGACCCTCCCGCGCTCGACTTCATTCTGCGCCGGCTCGCCAAGTACTCGCCCGCCGAACTCGCGGAGATGGCCCACTCTTTCGCCTTTGAATCCTGCGAGGTGCATCCGGAGCAACTCGCGATTCTATCGCCCTTCCTCCAGCACGGTTGATCGGAACTTGAGATCGCCGGATGTGGACAGTTCAGTAAAGCCGCTATAAAGCGGCGCGCTCCAGCCAGATTTGCTCTTGGTCGCAGCATCGCTTCCGCGGCCTTCAATAAGCTTGTGTATGATCGGAGGTTTGCAGAGGCGACGGGATAAATGAAGAACAAGGCAATGCTCATTGCAGTGCTGGGCCTGTGCCTGCCAGGTTCCAACGCTAGAACCTGAACGGAGCGGGATCAAAACGAGGCGCTCGGGCCTTTCAGCGAAAGCTGATGATGCTCGCATGATCGTTCGTGAAAGGGTCAATATCGTCGGCTGATTTGGCCAACCTGCCGTTCATGCGGAAATTCTCGAATATGACACCTTCGATGGTGTGGGCCGCGTCGTAACCCCCAATGATCGAGACGGAGTACCCAGGGTTGTAGGTGAAGGAAGCTCTGATTAAGTCATTGACCTTGCCCCCGCAAAACGTATCCCTTAGCGTGCTGGTTTAATAGCGAAAGGGACACGCAGATGACGAAGGCGACGCGGGGACGTTACACACTGGAGTTCAAGCAAGAGGCGGTTCGGCTTGTGGAGTTGGGCCATACGATGGCGGCAGCAGCACGCAGCCTTGGAGTGGTGGAGCAGACGCTGGGCAACTGGATCAAGTTGCATCGAGCTGGAACGCTAAAGGGCACCAGCGGCAAGCAACAGGTAAGCGCCGAGCAGATGGAGATCAGCCGCCTCCGGGCCGAGCTGGCGCGGGTCACGATGGAGCGTGACATCCTGGGAAAAGCGACGGCATTCTTCGCAAAGGGCCAGAAGTGAAGTATGCCTTTATTCAACGCCACAAGCGGATCTGGCCGATCCGGGCGCAGTGTCGTGTTCTCGGGGTCAGCGTTTCCGGTTACCACCAGCATCTGGCGCGCCGCAGGGAGATAGCCCGGCGGCGCCATCTCAACGACGAAGCGTTGCTGGTTCACATCAGCGCGGCCTATGCCTCCTTCAACTAGAGGCTGTTATTAACTTTATCCCTTTGTTTGCTTTTGTATAGCAGCAACGCTCAGGATTTCAGACGATAGAGGGATGGGAAATCCTGATCGTCGAGGCTATCAGACCGATGTGACGGATGAGGAGTGGTCGTTTGTGGCGCCGTATTTGGCATTGTGCCGCGAGGATGCGCAACAGCGCGATTATCCTCTGCGGGAAGTGTTCAACGCGATGCGCTACGTGGCTAAAACCGGTTGCCATTGGCGCATGTTGCCCAACGATCTGCCTCCCTGGACGGTGGTCTATCAGCAGATGCGGCGCTGGATCGATGCACGCTGCTTCGAAACAATGGTGGAGGATCTGCGCATTCTGTTGCGCGAGTTTGCAGGGCGCAAGGGCCAGCCCACGGCCATGATTATGGACAGCCGGACGCTGCAATCCACGCCGGAATCTGGTTCGCGCGGTGCTTACGACGGTGCCAAACGCCGCAAGGGATCAAAGGTGCACGCCGCGGTTGATACGCTGGGCCACCTGCTGGCCTTGCATGTGACCGCAGCCGATGAGCAGGATCGCGCCCAAGTGGGAATCCTGGCAGAGGCGGTGCAACAGATCACCGGGGACAACGTTGAGTTGGCATACGTCGACCAAGGCTACACCGGCGAAAACGCCGCACAGGCTGCGGAGAAACAGGGTGTGCAACTGGAGGTGGTCAAGCACACCGAGGTCAAGCGAGGCTTTGTGCTGTTGCCCCGACGTTGGGTCGTAGAGCGCAGTTTTGCCTGGGCCGCACGCTTTCGCCGCTTGGCTCGCGACTACGAAAGACTCGCCGAAACCCTCGCCGCACTCCATTACCTCGCATTCGCCATACTCATGCTGGCAAACCTCGCTCGACAGCTCGCGCAAAGTTAATAACAGCCTCTAGCCCGCACAGTCGGGGGAGGAGTTCACCATGAAGTGCATCGTGGAGAACCAAGTGGTCTTATCGCAGCCGCCGGAGGGCCCGATCGCAGCACACATCGGCTCGTTTGCAAAATCGATGAGTGAGCAGGGATACAGTTTGGCATCGATTCATCGACAGGTTTTTCTGGCTGCTTGCTTTAGCCGATGGCTTAAGCAAAAAGGGGTCAGGCTGCGCAGCATCTGCTCCGATCATCCTGCACAGTATTTGCGATATCGCGCTCGACATGCGCGACTTTGCCAGGGGGATGCTGCTGCACTCAGACATCTTATCGACTTCTTGCGGAGCGATGGCTTGATCCCATGTGAGAAGAGAGTTACATGCCGACCTACTCCGGCTGAACGTTGCGCCCTGGCATTCGGGCGGCATTTGTTGGAAGAGCGCGCGCTAGCGCACGCGGCGATTATCAACTAGGTTCCGTTCATCCTCAGTTTCCTCGAAGGCTGTTTTGGCCTTGGGCGAGCGGTGCTCTCGCGTCTTTGCGCAAGCGACGTTGTTGTGAAGTTCGTACAGCGTCAAGCACCAAGACTGGGTATGAAGCGAGCGAAGCTCATGACTATTGCACTGCGTTCCTTTCTGAACTATGGGCGATACATTGGGGAAGTTTCGCTTGACCTGGCCGCTGCCGTTCAGAAAGCTGCGAACTGGTCAATGACCTCGATCCCGCGGGCGATTTCCCCAGAGCACGTTCGTCAGTTCCTGGCCAGCATCGATCAACGCACTTCGGTCGGGCGTAGAGACTACGCTATCTTGCTCTTGCTGGCACGCCTGGGGTTGCGGTTAGGTGAAGTGGCCTTTCTCGAACTGGATGACATCGACTGGAACGCGGGATAAGTGAGCGTGCGCAGCAAAGGCGGTCGGCGCAACACCATACCCTTGCCCATAGAGGTTGGCAGAGCGACCGCCGCTTACCTGCGGAACGGACGGGCCGTCAGCAGTAGTCGGCGCGTATTCTTGCGTGCCAAAGCACCGGTCCGTGCCTTTCTCGGGACGAGCGCGGTTGGATCCGTCGTTCGACATTCCCTCGAACGTGCCGGCATTCACGCCACAACCAAAGGGGCGCACCAGTTTCGTCATGGATTGGCCACTGAGATGCTCGGCCAGGGCGCTTCGCTGGGCGAGATTGGAGAGTTGCTGGGGCATCGCCACCCACAGATTACCAAGATCTACACCAAGGTGGACATAAAGGCATTGCGCACGCTGGCTCTGCCGTGGTCGGGGGGTGTGCGATGAAGACACTTCGAAAGGCCGTTCAGGAGTATCTCAGTCTCCGTCGTAGTTTGGGATTCAAGCTGCTGGAAGCACAGGCAAAGGGATGCTCGATTTTGTCACGTTTATGGAGCGCCACAACGCTTCTTACATCACTAGCGCGTTGGCGCTTGATTGGGCTCAGCAACCTGTAGGCGTTCTACCGGTGTACTGGGCTCAACGGCTGGGTTTTGTCCGCGGATTTGCGCGCCATCATAGTGCCACCGATCAACGAACCGAGATTCCGCCCTTTGGCTTGTTGCCATTTTGATCGAAGCGGGCTTGGCCGTATCTTTACTCGGACGGCGAAATTGGAAGCTTACTGCGCGCTGCGCTGGACATGCCCTGCCGTTATCAGTTGGGCAAGCTGCGACCTTGGACCTACCATTGTCTGTTTGGACTTCTCAGTGTCTCCGGCCTACGTCTCGGTGAAGTGCGCAATCTCGAACTCGAAGACATGGACCTTAAGATGGCGCTTTTGACAATTCGCGACCGCAAATTTGGCAAGTCCCGCCTCGTGCCTTTGCACGCATCGACATGCAAAGTTCTTGCCGATTACATTGCACGGCGCGAACGCCATTGGGAAGGCAGGCCGGTCTCCGCTCATTTGTTCGTTTCCGGCCTGGGTAATCGTCTGGACAGCGGAGATATCCATCGAACTTTTTTCCATTGTCCCGGCAGATCGGTCTGCGTAGCATCTCCGATAATCACGGTCCACGTCTGCATGACATGAGGCACCGATTCGCAACGAACACTCTGGTCACATGGTATCGGTCTAACCTGGATCCGGAACGCCTCCTGCCGATTCTGTCCGCTTACCTCGGTCATGTCCACGTCGAGGACACGCAGTGGTATCTAAGCAGCTCTCCGGAGCTGATGCGAGAAGCCATGAATCGGCTCGAACATCGCTAGGAGGGCCGGTCATGATCACTCCAACCAACCTAGCTCCGCTATTGCAGCGTTTCTTTACACAGCGCTTGATGCTGCGGCGTCAGGCGAGTCCACATACCATCTGTTCCTATCGCGATACTTTTCGCCAATTCCTAAAGTTTATCCAACCACGATTGCGCAAGCCACCGTCACGCCTGACATTCGAAGAAATCGATGCGCCCGTAATCGTGGCCTTCTTGGATGAGTTGGAGAAGCGTCAAGGAATAAGCATTCGCAGTCGTAATTTGCGTCTCACGGCAATTCACTCCTTCTTTCGATACGCGGCTTTCGAAGTGCCTGCCTATTCCGCACAGATCCAGCGCGTGCTCGCCATCCCGAGTAAACGCTTCACCCGCACCTTGGTCCAGTTCCTGACTCGTCCCGAAGTCGATGCCTTGCTTGCCGCTCCGAATCAACTCACGTGGTCTGGTCGGCGCGATCATGCATTTCTGCTCGTGGCGGTGCAGACGGGACTGCGCTTATCTGAAATGACTGGATTCAAACGCAAGGATCTAATCGTCGGATCCGGTGCTCACTTGCGTCTGACCGGCAAGGGCCGCAAAGAACGCTGTACCCCTCTTGCCAAAGCGACGATTGCCGTGCTCAAGGCCTGGCTTCGAGAACCGCAACGCGGTGATGGCGACGTTCTCTTCCCTAACGCCAGAGGTGGTCGTCTCAGCGTCCACGGCGTCCAGATCCTGTTGACCAAGCACCGACTGGCGGCATCCAAAGCCTGCCCTTCGTTGAAGGACAAACGGGTCACTGTTCACCGTTTGAGGCACACGATGGCGATGGACCTTCTACAAGCGGGCGTGGATCGTTCTGTTATCGCACTGTGGCTCGGACATGAGTCGGTGGAGACCACCCAGATTTATCTCGAAGCCACCCTCGCAATGAAAGAGAGGGCCCTTGAAAAAGCGCGGCCACCGAGTGGCAAGCCCGGGCGGTATCAACCAGGAGACCAACTGCTTGGGTTCCTCAATGGTTTGTAACGCAGACAAACAGAGGAAAACTATGTCGGGTGAGTGATCGACTCGATCAGCCCTACGTCTTGAATTATCAAGCGATCGCCGGTACTTCGCAAAATCACTCGACCTATTCAGGAAGGGTAGATAGTCGCGAATGGTATGTGGAGGGATTGCATGGCGCCGCAACGGGGAGCATTTTATGGCGGCGTTGGAAACGGCCAGTGCAAGGCGTTGGGTGACGTTGGATCGTGTCATCTCGTTTCCGCCGCGATTTGGAAACAAGTAGCTGGAATCCTCTGTTGAGTGGAGGCATCGCTTCCATTTCCGCATGAGATCCGCCGTCGATCGCCACCGTGAGTTCGCTATTCCGGCGTGGCCCACTTTGACCATTTGATTTGGCCCACCTGGGTAGTGATATTGTGCATCATTCTGCCGGTGTTGGTTTGACGGTCCCGGCGGGAGTGGAGCCTGCTGTCTCTGCCCTTCGGGCGGAGGCAGCGGGCGGAACGGACGCCGGGACCGTCAAACGGCTCGCCCAGGCCGGTCTGCTCAGCGCTTTTTGCTCCTTTCCATTGTGCGTCGGAAGCGAAACGATTCGGTTCCGGTTTCGATGATGTGGGCTCGATCCGTGATCCGGTCCAGCAGCGCCTTGCAGAGCCGCGGATTGGGAAACACTGTCGTCCACTCAGAGAAGGGCAAGTTGGTGGTGACGATGATGGCGGCCCGCTCGGCCCGTTCCGAGATTACCTGGAAGAGGAACTCCGCGCCGATGTCAGCCAGGGGCACGTATCCGACTTCGTCGAGCGCGATCAGTTCATACTTCTGCCAGCGCGTCATCAGCTTGCGGACCTGGTTGTTCTGCCTGGCTTCGACCAACTCGTTGACCAACGCCGCGGCCGTGGTGAAGCGAACCCGCCGCTTCTGCCGGCAAGCAGCCAGGCACAGGCCGGTGGCCAAGTGGGTTTTGCCCGTGCCGCACTCGCCGATCAACACGATCGGTTCCTTGCGCTCGATATAGCCGCCTTCGGCTAACTCTCGGATGCGGGCTGCCGAGATCTGCTGTGCTTGCGCGAAATCGAACTCCTCCAGTGTTTTCAAACGCGGCAGTTGCGCATCGCGGATACGACTGTCGATGGCATGGCGGTCGCGCTCTTCGCACTCGATGGCCAGCAACGCTTCGAGGTAGCGGATGTGGCTGTGATTTTCCTTCACCGCCTGTTCGGCAAGAGTGATGAAGTTAGCTGCCACCGTGGGCATTCGGGCCGCTTTGCAGTACTGCAACACGCTGGCGTATTCCAGGGCTTGGGTCTGGTTTTTCACTGGATAGCCCCCGTGGTGTTGGTCAGAAGAAGGTCATAGTTATCCATTACCGGCATGGGCCGCTCGTACTGTTGCAGCTCTTCTGCCAGGGCAACGGCGCACTGGCGGCGTTGTTCCGGATCGGGCATACGCAGCAGATGCATCACAGCGGCGGCATCGCTGATGCCCAGGCGCAACGCATCTTTTACGGCGACGATCAGCTTGTCCCAGCCATCGCTGGAGCCAGCGCGGACCAGCGCGATCATCTCGCGGGTACCCTTGCTCTTGCCATGACGCTGCTCAAGCTCGCGCCACATCGCGTCCATGCAAGCAGGCCAGCGGCCAGCCTGACGCCACTGCTGCAAAGGCGTGGAACCCTTCATGGCGCCCGGCTTCCGCTCCAGCACATCCAGATAGTGTTCCAGATCGAGGATCTCGTGGCCGCGCCCGTAGCAACGCGGATGTTGCGCAGCCACCTTGTTGTCGTGCACGATCTTCACGTTCAACGGCCCCACGCTCGCCATCACGCGTAGTCCCGGCCAGAGCGAGGTCGAGTACCAGTTGGTCTTCACCTTCACGCGGCCCTTGCCGTCCACGATAAGGGGATAGAGTAACTCGTGAATCGGAAAACCTTCCGCCGCCAGCGGCAACAGGTGCTCGCGCTCCAACTCGCTGGCCGCGCCGATAGTCATGCTTCTGCCGATGATCGTGCGGCCGCGGTTGGCGACACAGTCGGCCAATACTTGCTGGTTCAATGCCGTCAGATCGCCGGCCTCCGGAACGGGCACAAGCAAGTTGCGCCGGAACCAGCCCAACTCGCCTTCCACGCCGCCTTTTTCGTTGCCGCTGGCCGGGTTGCAGTACTCGCTCAGATAGCCCCAGTGCGACCGGAACGCGATGATCCGATCTGTCTCTACCCGCTGATACCCGCGAAGAATCTTCTTCACCACGGACTTCATGTTGTCGTAGCGCAGGGTTTTGAATACACCGCCGAAGTAGTCGAATGCATGTTCGTGGGCCTCAAGCAGCGCCTGTTGCGTGGCGTGCGGATAAGCTCGATGGAAGGCGTCGCCCGAACCCATGCTGCGCATCGCGAAGAACTGCAGCTTCACAACTTCGCCGCCCAGCTTGGCCATGCCCTCGAACCAATCCACCTGAGCTTCCTGGCCCAGCTCGTAGCTCTGGGGCACGAAAACTTCCCGCCCGCTGAGCCCCAGCTCGCGCTTCCGCACCTGCACATAACGCCGGACCGTGGCTTCCCCTACGAGATGATCCGGATGCTCGCGGCATAGGCGCATCCAGATCCGATGAGCCGTGTGCCGCTGCTTGCGCGGAGCTTTTACGTCCGAGGCCAGCATCTGGTCGATGTGTTCCTTGACCGGACCCAGCCGCGGCGCTTCCCGTACCACCGCTTTTCGCTCGGGAGGGGTCGCGCTTCCCAGTGCTTGCCGCACCATCCGCCGGTGCACGCCATGCTTCTTGGATAGTCCCTGGATCGTCTCTCCGGACGCGTACCCGCGCCGGATCACCTCAAATAGTTCCACTTTTTGCCTCCTGTCCATCCCCGAATCCTTACATTCGGGCTTGTACAGGTGGGCCAGTTTAGATGAGCGAAGTGGGCCAATTTAGACGAGCGAACTCACACCGCGGGACGCTTCTGTCTTCTCGGCCCTTGGCGTGAAGGTGAACACAAGGCGAGTGATCGAGGATCGCGTCCTTGATGCGGATCGCGACGAGTTCTGAGACGCGGGCTCCTGTGTTGTAGTGCATGGTGAGCAGTGTTCGGTGGCGCCGGCCGGTCCAGCCGGAAGGTTCCAGAGCATCGAGGACGGCATCAATCTCTTCGCGTGAAAGGAAGCCGAGCATGGGTCTCTCGAAGCGCTTCATCGGCACCGCCAAAGCCTGCTCAATGACGGGCAGGGCGTTCAGATCGTAGTGGACGGCGCTCTTCAAAAATGGCCGAAGAGCAGCAAGTCGGGCGTTGCGGCTCCGGGTTGCGTTGTGTCGGTCGCGTTCGAGGTAGTCGAAGAAGGCCAAGAGAAGCCCGGCATCCAGATCAGCAAGGGCGAGGTTGACTGGAGTTCTTCCGAGATGCATTTCGGCGAAATGAAGCAGCAGCTTGAACGTGTCCCTGTATGCAGAGATCGTGCAGGGACTGAGTGACCGATGTTGTTGAAGGTGGTCAACGAAGAATCGTTGCAATAGCATCGCAAGAGATGGGGGGTGATGGGGTTCTAGGCACGACCTCCCTCCTTGGACTTCGATGCAAACTGTTCGAAGTTCCTTCCCGCTATGGCCAGCAGTTCGGGAACACCGGTCAGATACCAGTAGGTGTCGGACGCCTTGGCATGTCTGACGTAGGTAGATAGGGCCACCATCGCGCTATCAATCGTGACGCCTTGCCGATGCCACTGCAGAACGCGCCGACAGATAAACGGATGTCTAAGGTCATCGCAGGTTATCTGGTAGAGAAGGGCTTTGCTGGTTGAGGCAGACAGGGCCGCTGCGCTATGTCCATTTACGAGGGATCGAAGAGGTGGATTGGCTGTTTGCATTCAGTTGCGCTACCCACAAGCTGCACCAATCCAGCCGCAAATTCCTCAAGACTGACGTGGCCTCCTGGAGTATCTCCCGGAGGCCACAAGGCACCTTATCTATCCTGCTTCAGAACACATTTAGGACAAATATCAGACCGACTTACCCACTAGAGCCTGCTGGATGCCTGCAGAGCAAGAAACTCTCAACAAGTTCCTAACAGGATCAGTGCGTTGCCTTGAAGTTATATGCGATTCCGAATAGCGGAACGAGGTCACTGCGCAAGCCAACATTGTTAATCTGCTTCATCACATTTCCGTACAGCAGAAAATGCGGGAAGGGAGCCCACTTCAAACCTGCGCTAACATTGGCTGTTGAGTAGGTATTGGTAAAGCTGGTAGATGTTGTGAAGACACCTGGGAGCCCTGTGCTTGCAGGTGGCGCAGTGCAGACACCCGCAACCGGCGATGGGCAGACAGGCGATGTACTTAAGGCGAACGACGGTGTATTGTCAAATTGGTTCCCAAGCAGATCGACCGCCAAAGTTAACGAGTGGATAATCTTCGCGTCTGCTCCTGCGGCATATTGCAGCCCGCCCGGCAGCCTTGTAGTTGGCGCAAGTTGGATATTCACAAGCTGGGAGTTACCATTCCACTGATAACCAATCTTCACGTGTGGAGCCAGGCGCGCCCTATACTCAATTAGTCCGTACATGTTGACGCCTACTGCGCCTGACCCAAGGTAGTTGAGCGAATCGCCGCTTGGGATTCGTACAGAGGCTCCAGCCGACATTGCTGCCCGATTGCCATCTCCGCCGATGAGCATCTGTTTCATACCTATAGTTACGTCCCCTATTCCACTGGCGGTGCCGTTGGAAGCAACCACTGTAGTTGCCGCAGGGCTTTGGTTGGTATAGGACTTTGCCGCCGAATCGTAGTAAAACGCCTGGAAATTGTACGACGCAACATCAAGCTTGACCGAACTTGACGGCACGATGACTGACAGGTCTGTTGTTTTCGTTAGGCCATATGTCATTATTCCGACATATTGGTCGAGCCTGAAGGTGATTTTGTTGCTAACCGAGCCGAAATAGGTCTGTGTATCTGCTGGGTTGAAGGGTGAGGTCTGGCTATACGTAAAGCCAATGGGGAGCGCTCCCAAACCTACACCGTCAACGGCGTTGAAGTTAAAGTGCTGGTAGCTGAAGCCGAAGAAGAGATGCCCCTTGCCCACTGTATCCGGCCTGTCGGTAAGGATCGGGCCAAGGTTCTCAAAGGGGACCCCGACGTCACTTCCCTTTTCACGGAGGGAGACAACGCCAACAGTAGCGCTTGGAATGGGGAGTTGTGTTAACTGGGCTGCGATTGATGCGTTAATTGGATTGGCTTGTGCTAGTGCCGCTTTGGTGAACGGACCACCAACTGCAAAGGTTCCCAGGGCCCCAGCCGAGACGGGAAACTCACAAACCAACTTGGTCGATGTGGAGCAATCGACTTGCCCGAACATGCAAGCCGTGGGTGCGCAAGCAAACGAGATGAAGAGCAACAGTGCTTTGGCTTTCACAAATTCTCCCCCGCGCAATCAGCGCAAATCATAGACATTGACGGTATACCGAGGACAACACCAACTTGCCCGCTCACTTAATTATTCACAGTCAAGGGCACCACCGCATAGTACTGGCTGACGCCGTTCTGGTCCGTGGCGATGACTTGGATGAAGTAGCTCCCTGCACCCAAACTGAACCCGCTGGTTGGCGGCGCGGTTGGACGAGTGAAGCTTCCGCCGCAACCCGTCGCAGCAAATGATATTCCAACAATCAGCAGGATCGATCCGATGAACCGGAAGAAGTTCTTGCGCGGCGACTTCCTACTCCCTACCCATCCGATCAGTGCAAACAGCGGCAGGCCCAAGAATGCTGCCGCATAGATCGTACTGGGCTGCTCAAGCATGGCAGTTGCAGTGGTGGATTCCGTGATAGTGATCGGGACCTGAGTTGAACCTCCAGCCGTTACTGCAATACCACCGGTCGGACCTGCGCATGTAAGTCCAGAGTATTGGGTTGTGGCATATGCCTGTTTAGTGGTGGCATTGATAATGACGCCGCAGGCAAAGGCCTTCAACGTTGTAGGCGCAGCAATCGGCGCAGGGAGAGGCGCAGTGTCGAACACAGCATTCCCTGATCCAGCAATACCTGGAGCCACGATCATTTGGGGAGTCACGCCCACAACGTAGACAACCAAAGGCGACGATGTGTGAGTGAGCAAAGGAACATTATTGTCGACGGCCGTCAGAGTCACGGCATATGCCCCGGGAGCAGCGGTTGCCGAAGCACTGAGCGTGTACGCCAATGAGCCGCTGGCCCCGGGTAAGGCTGCTGAAGCCGGCGAACACGATGGATCAGTGACCGGTGTCGGGGTCGATGTATTGGTGGTGACCACGCAAGTAACCTTGAGCGGGTCGCTAAAGAGACCTACTGGCGACGAAGCCGCGGTGATGGTGACGGGCTTGAACATATCAGAGATATTTGAATAGCCCTGAGTGAGAACCACCGTACCGGATGCAGGAGCAGAGAACCCGATGCCAAAGTTCTGCACTGTCTGCTGTGCGCCGACGTTGTTAGTGCTGGCCGCGAAGTTGCCGTCGCCAGAATAGCTGGCAGTGACGGTGAAATTGCTGCCAAATGCGAGTGGGACTGACACCGGGCAGCTTGCAGCAGCACTTCCAGTGCCGGTCGCCACCACCTGAACCGCGCCACACCCAGTGACTAGGCCGGAGGTGGACGCGAATGCGATTGTTCCGGTAGGAACAGTTGCCCCGGTCGGTGCCGGAGTCACCGTGGCTGTGAAGGTGACAGATTGGGTGGCAATAACGACTGGCGAGGAAGAGACCACGGCCACTGAGGTCGGTGCAGGATTTACCGGTTGATTGAAGACAGCTGACGTCGAACTGGTGAAATTGGTGTTGCCTGCTGTGTATTTCGCGGTGATGGGGTGGGTACCTGCCGTCAGCAGCGTCAGGCTGCACGTCGGCACCGTACCATCTGCAGATACCGTGCTGGTGCAGGAATTGCTGGTGACCGAATCGGTAAACGTTACCGTTCCCGTTGGCAGTGGCGAGCCAGCAGGGATTGCAAACGTTGGTGTAATGACCGCGGTGAAGCTTACAGCTTGGTTCACAATCGAGGGGCTGGGCTGGGCGGTCGGCATACTGATTGTTGTGGTTGCCGCGTTGACTGTCTGAGTCACTGGCGCTGAAGTTCCACCCTGGAAGTTCGTGTCTCCAGCGTACGCCGCCGTAATCGAATACGTCCCCTGCAAAGGCAATGGGGCCGTGCATACAGCAGTAGTAGCTCCAGCTGTAGTGCTCACTGGCCTCGCGGACGTGCACAGAACTGCCGTCTGTGTACCTATTGTGTAGCTAAATGTCACCCCGCCGGTCGGGTTCGTAGAACCGTTAAACGGAGAGATAGCCGGCGCAACCGTAGCTGTGAAGGTGACAGGCTGGTCAACAGCCGAGGGGTTTGGCACTGGAGCCACAGTCGTTGTGGTTGCGGTTTGACTAACGATCTGACTCAGAACGTTGGAGGTTCCGGAGTTGAAGTTCGAGTCAGATGTAGTGTAATTCGCGGTGATTGCATGCGTACCAGCGGTTAAAAGGGGAACCGTGCAGGCGGGGACAGTTCCATCGGCAGCCAGGGTGACGGTGCACAGCGGTGTGGGTGTAGAACTGTCTGCATAAACCATCTTGCCTTGAGGCTTAGTTGCCCCCGAGGCGGCATTGACGACCGATGTAAACGTGACCTGCATATTCACGGTCGAGGGGGACGGAGCCGATGTCAGGACGACTGAAGTGGCCCCGGCACCCACAGCCTGTGTATCAGCGCTCGATGTGCTACCCCCGAAGTTCGAGTCCGTACTGGTGTAGGTTGCGGACACACTAGACGAGCCGGAAGCTGTGAACGTGTAATTGCAAACCGGCACCACTCCGTTGGTCAGCGCTTTGGTGCACAGTGTGGTTGCCGGGGTTGTGGACGAATTGACAAAGGCTACTGATCCGGACTGGGGTACAGCCGCCGAGAGGTACGGATTCGTGGCATAGGTGGGTGCCACTACCGCCGTGAATGCGACTGACTGGTTGACAGCCGACGGATTCGGAGTGGAATTGAGGGTCGTCGTTGTGCTCGACGCGATCACAACTTGTGACGCTGTGGCCTGTGTCCCGGCCGAGAAGTTCCCGTCTCCGCTGTATGTGGCAGTAATCGTGAGGCCCGCGCTCACACTATTGAAGGCGTAATTACAGGACGCAATGCCGGTGGCGCCGGTGATCGAGACTGCGGCGCAAAGAGTTGTGCCACCCTGCGTAAATGTAACGCTTCCGGACGGCAGCACTGTGCCCGACGGCGGCTTCACAGTTGCTGTGTAGGTCGTCGTCTGGTTAACGGATGCGGAAGGCAGCGAGCTAGTCAGCGTAACCGCGGCCGCGGTCTTGCCCACGGTTTCAGTGAGCGTTGCAGCGGCTGCGACGACGAAATTCGTATCGCCGCTGTAAGTCGCCTTGATGAGATCGGCCGGAGCCAGCAAGGCGGAGGTTATGCAGGTCGCCGCGCCTCCGGCTGTTACCGTCTTGGGCAAGCAAGCAGGATCTGGGTTCCCGTTAACTGTGAAGGTCACCGTGCCGGAGGGCGTGACCGGGGTAAGCGTTACGCCAGCTAGTTGAGCCGTAAAGGTAACCGACGTGCCCGTGCTGACGGAAATGCCAGGCGCAGCTGTCAGGCCAAGAGTGGGAGTGAGCGCATTAACGGTCTGCGTTGCGGTACCCGCAGCGGCCACGGTGAAGTTGTTATCCCCCGAATACGTGGCAGTGATCGGATCAGACCCGGCAGCCAGGGAGGAGGTTGTGCAGGTCGCCCTACCGGCAGCATTTACTGTTACCGCTCCACAACCGGTGATCGTGGTCCCATTAGCCGTGAAGTTCACCTTGCCCGAGGGCACAACCGGAGTTAGCGTGACGCCCGCGAGTTGAGCCGCAAAGGTCACTGAAGTGTTGACTGAGGTCGGGCTTGGCGGCACGGCGGTCACGCCAATCGTTGCAGCGAGGGCGGTGACGGTTTGTGTCTTAGCTCCCGGTGAGGCCACGGTGAAATTGCTGTCACCGGAGTAAGAAGCGGTAATGCCATTGGCTCCGGCAGGCATATTTTGAATGGCGCATGAAGCCGCGCCTGCTGCATTGACCGTCCCAGTGCAGCTCGTGACCGTAGCGCCGTTGAGCGCAAAGGTCATGGTGCCCGTGGGAAGAACCGGTGTAAGCGCGACGCCTGCGAGTTGAGCTGTGAACGTGACTGAAGTGTTGACTGAGCTCGGGCTAGGCGGCAACGACGTGACGTTAACTGTTGCTGCAAGAGCGCTGACATTATGGGTCGTAGATCCCGCTAAGGCCGCGGTGAAATTGCTGTCACCGGAGTAGGTCGCGGTAATGGTATTAGCCCCGGCAGGCAAATCTTGAATGGTACAGACTGCGGCACCGGCAGCTGTCACCGTCCCGGTACAGGAGGCAACCGTTGTGCCATTGAGCGCAAATGTCATGGTGCCGGAGGGATTGACCGGAGAGAGGGCGAGCGCCGCGAGCTGAGCCGTGAAGGTCACAGAAGTATTGACTGCGGATGGGCTAGCTGGCGAGGCAGTTACACCGACCGTAGCAGCCGCCGCCGTGACTGTGTAAGACGTCGACCCTGGATTGGTCACAGTGAAATTAGTGTCACCGGAGTAGGTGGCTGTAATGCTGTGGACGCCGGCCGTCAGGTCTTGAATAGTGCAAGTTGCCACGCCAGCTGAAGTCACCGGCCCGGTGCAGGAGGCGACCACGGTGCCGCCAACCGCAAATGTCATGGTGCCGGTGGGAGCAGTCGGAGTAAGAGCCGCGCCTGTTAGAGAGGCTGTGAAGGTCACGCTCGTGTTCAGCGGAGAGGGGCTCGCAGGCGAGGGCACCACGGTGACGGTGGGATGCAACTGAGTGATCGTCACACTGGCGGTGCCGGTACTCGTTGAAAATGTCGCGTCGCCCAGATAGCTGGCGGTCAGGGTAGTTGTGCCTACCTGGAGGGCAGAGGTGGTGCACGTTCCCGTTCCGGCTCCACTCAAGGCAGGTATCGAGCAGACGCTGGCAGGGCTACCGTTGCCTGTGATATTTACTGTTCCGGTCGGAGTGGGCCCGGCACCGGTGACAGTCGCCGTGAGAGAAATAGCGGAAGATGGGTTAACAGTCGCGGTATTGGGAGTAGCTATCAATCCTGTCGTGCTGGGAGTTGGTCCGGCCATCGGTTGAATATTGACCAGCACCGAAACGTCCGTCCCCAATGCGGCGGATCCGCTATTTCCATTGGCAGTGGCCAAGCTGGCGCGTCCGCCCGTGGTGCTTGGAATCGCGGCAAGCCCTTCAGGACCTGCCCCGACGGGCATGGTAGCTGCAGAGAGAAGCGTACTGTCTCCGCGTCCGTAGAGGACACTTACTGTTGCATCCTTGAAATTGGCGACAGCCACGTCGACCTGGCCATCACCATTAAAGTCGCCGATGGCCACTGGGCCTGGCTGGACTCCGACCTGATAGGCTACGGGCGCCTGGAATGTGCCATCTCCGTTGCTACGCAGGACGGCCAGGGTATTGTCGGAAGAGCGCGAGACAACCAAGTCCTGGCTGTTAAGACCACTCAGACTTCCGAGTGCGATTGAAGAAGGGCTCTTCCCCAATGCGATGTCAGACGCTGCCGTAAACTTGCCTGTGCCGTCGCCGATGAGGACGCTTGCGGTGCCAGGCGACTGGCAGGAGGCATCCTTGCCGCAGCGATTTGCAACCACGATATCGAGAATCTTGTTACCGAGAATATCTCCAGCAGCGAGCGAACTGGGTGAATAGCCAATTGGATGGTTCGAGGTGCTTTGGAAACTGCCATCTCCGCCGCCAGCCAACATTTCAAGATTGCCGGCCTGCGCACAGGTTGCTGCTCCGCAGTCCTCAAGGACGGCGAGGCCCAGTTTGCCTGTTTTGCTGAAGTCGCCGGCAATGGCGGTAATCGGGGCGCCTGCCAGCGCAAATGTCATAGGCTGCCGAAAGGTGCCATCGCCTGCGCCAAGCAGGACTGAAGCTGTCTTGTCGAGCCTGTTGAGTGCGACGATATCCAAATTATTGTCGCCATTCACGTCTGCCAACAGGACCGAGGCGGAACCTGCCCCGACAGTATAGGTGGCCGAGAGGCTGTAGATTCCCTTGCTGTCAGGCAGAAACACTGACACGCTGCCTCCTTTGCTGCAGGAGGAGTCAGAACCGCAATAGTTGGCAACAACGAGGCCTGGGGTTTTGTCCCCATTCAGATTGCCGGAAGCGATCGAAACTGGCCGCACTCCGGACAAATAGGAACGAGCAGCCTTGAATGTACCGTCCCCATTTCCCACCGGAATGGCCAGAGACTGCGAAGAGTGGTTGATGATGGCGAGACTTACGTGACCGTCCCCATAGAAATCGCCCGCAACGGCGGCGAGTGGAGCATTGCCGGCTATAAAGTCAGCAGAGCGCTTGAAGGTCCCGTCGCCATTTCCGCCCAACACGCTGAAGGTGTTGCTGCTGTTGTTGACGACGACGAGGTCGGCAACGCCATCCCCATCCACATCGGCCAACAACGTTGAGACGGGCTGACTACCCACCGTATAAGAAGCCGCGGGGGCGAAAGTTCCATCGCCCTTACCCGTAAGTACCGACACCAACTTCTGGCCGGGCTGAGTAACCACCAGGTCAGGCTTGCCATCCTTATTAATATCTTGTGCAGTAATCGAAGACAGAACACCTGAACCAACGCTCACGTCTGGGAGCGGTTGGAAGGCACCGGCACCCTGGCTTAGCAGGATGCTTGCCGTTCCATCGGCATTTGCCAAGGCAAGATCTGCATGGCCGTCATTTCTAAAATCGGCTACGGTGAGGGCAGTTGGAGTCTTACCTAACGTGTAGAGGATAGGCTTCTTCAGCCCTCCATTCCCATCGTTGAGCAAGACGGCAAGCAGGTTACTGGATCTTCCGGCAACCGCCACGCCTGTTTTTCCATTTCCGCTAAAATTACCCGCAACAATGAAAGATGGGTTAAACCCGACAACATAAGTTTGTGGGGACTTGAAAGTCCCATCGCCTGCACCCATCAACACGGTTACCGTGCCTTCAGTCTCATTGGGGACCAGAACATCAGCTCGCCCGTCGCCGTCAATATCAGCAACGACCACGGCGCTCGGATGAGGTCCGACGGCATACTGTACGCCAGATGCAAAGCTGCCCCGTCCTGCCCCCAGAAAGACAGAAATCTTCCCGGAAGTATAGTCCGCCGTAACCAGGTCTAGCTTGCCGCTCTGCCTTAGATCGCCCGTCGCCACGCTCGATGGAGCATAGCCGAGAGAAAAAGAAGGGGCAACAATGAAAGTGGTAGGGGCGGTATAACTCAAAGAGGAACCGACCACTGCCAATCCGGCTGATTGCGCGCTAATCCCACTCACAAGCAATGCGCTGGAAAACAAGAACATTACCGTAGCCGACGCAGAATTTCCACACAGGCGAAGCCACTTATAGCGAATCATTCATATTCTCCAAACCGATAAGCCGGGAATTCATAAGGTGAGCTTGAATATGCGTCAAACTCGTTTGAGCGCTTAGGACAGTGAAGTTGTCAGGGTGATTGCCCAAAATCAATGGGGACGGAGGAAAAGCAAGTATACCAACGGCAAAGGCTGATCATTTCCTCAGCATCCCTTAACGGATGCTGGATTTGATCAGAGGGTCATGACTTTTCGTGGCTTGCTAGCCACTTCTTAGAACATAAACTGCATTTGAGAACTCAGTTGTCTCACTAGGCAGAAAAATGTAGCACTCAGAAAAACTCAAGTCAAGAGAAAAAGTTGTGACTCCTTGCGAGAGCAAGCAGGGCGCAAGTTCCCTCACTGCTTCCCCTTCACGTCAACCCTCCAATTCTCGCCGATGGTTTTTCTACTGCTGAGTCCCGATTTGAAGTGGCGCAGAATCAATTGGCTGCGTGAATAGAATAGTCGAATTTGTGAAGCCGGATGGTTACGGCGACAAATTCGTGTAACCGCAACCTATTACGATAATGGCCCTGACCGAAAGAAGAAATTGGGATGGCTGGCTGGACCAACGCGGGGCGGCCGCTGTTTGCATTCATAACCGTACTTTCGGCGCTGCCAGTTACTTTATCGGTTACGAGAGTTCGCACCGACGATGCGAATCTTCTACTGGCTTCGGCAGGGCACCCGCGGCCTTCGATGTGATTGTTCCCTCTGGTTCGATAGCGACCTTCCGGCAGGCCAATACAAATGGCCGCACTTTGTTCTGCGGCCAACCCCTGCTTGAACGCAGGCGCAAGGCAATCACACTGTTAATTCAAATTTGCTGCGACTTAATGGCCTTCATGTGGATCGATGCTCGAATTTCCTAAGATAGTCGCCCGTCGTTCTTGCTGATCGATGCAGGTGGCTGGCCGGATTTCGCAGAATTGAGTTATATTCCTGCGAATAATTGGCCTGGCACTCCAACCTTCGATATTCACAAGATTTTCTCATTAGAGATAGGGCAGGCCCTATCGTAGCTTTTCAGTGGCGCCGGTCGACATCACAATTTCGCCGACGGCACTCATGGAGGTCAGATACAGCCAGGCCAGACAATGCCGAACCGGCAGGATAGGCATTTGAATCAGGTTCGATTCTCCGAGGAGCGCGCAGTCGCGGCAATAAATTATGTGATGCCGATCATAGAGCAGCCCCAAACACGAGCGAGAGCCGCAAGCATTGATGAGGGGCGCCAAGAGAAGGAGTCCTCCGCCGCGCGTCGCTCCCAACCAGCGAGAACACTGCATAGTGCGGACAATTGGCTGGCCGGCTCCGCTGCTGCTTCTGAGGAATAGCGGCGTTTGCGGACGACATCGCCGCAAAGAGCGTTTAGGAACTTGTTGAAAAACACTTAGAGGTCTCGGAATGTGGCAAATATCGGAATACCAAAACCCTCACTGAGGCATTACCGATCGCTCTGCGGGCTTTGTAGGGCGATTCAGTTTTTCAATCTGCGTGACGTCCGACGTT
>CAIKND010000149.1 GCA_903828675.1 uncultured Acidobacteriaceae bacterium | reverse complement strand
GTGGAGCAGGCCATTGCCGAGAACGCCAAGTCGGCGGAGGATTACCGCAACGGCAAGGCGGCGGCCCTGAAGTTTGTGGTGGGGCAGGTGATGCGCCTGAGCAAGGGCAAGGCTAATGCCCAGATGGCGACCGAAATGCTCGTCGCGCGGCTGGGCAAGGGGTGACCTGCCAGCGGTTCCAACTCACTGATTCTTCGAGTTGAAGGTCGAGGCTGGATAGCGCGACAGGGCGACAGCTGGCGCGGTTCTCAGCGCTGCGAAGAAAAAAGATTCTTCAAGGCGCTTTTTTTGTTGTCAATTATGGCTAAGGTGTAATACTTAGTATATGAAAGCAACAGAGACCGGCGCAAGCCGGCACCATCGGCTCCGGGAAGCCTATCAGCGGCAACTCGGAGGAATCGGCGTTTTGGTAGAAGGCACACTGAGCAAGGTGCGGCGGCCGGGACGTAAGCCGCCGGCCTGGCAGTTGACGTTCAAGCAGGGCGGCAAGACGCGAACCGTATACGTGCCCGTTGACCTGGTCCCGGAGGTTCAGCAATGGGCGAAGGAGTTCAAGCGGCTCAAGCAAGTGGTGCGCAAGATTACGGGGCAGAGTCTGGCGATCATCCGGCGGCACGTCGCCGTCCGGCGGGCCGCAAAGCGGGTCCGGCGCCAGCCGGCGACGCGTACGGCCGCCACTTGCACGGCCTCATCCGGCACTGCTTCCCGGAACTGAATCGCTGGCTTGATGCGTTGCCGGACCGTCGTCGCCAGGATCTGTGTGTCTATTTGGGGCGGCACATCTGGTGGCAGATGCTGCTGACCTTTCTGCTGCGGGACGGTTCGCGCAACGCCTTCGATGCAGACCGCAACAGCGGCCAACTGCCGGCGAACCTGCTGCAGCTGTGCGAACAGGAGTGGGAGGAGGAACGGTTGGGAAAACGCCGTACCATCACCTGCTCAGAGAACGCCAAGAAGCACGCCTCGCGGACCGCCGTCAGCGAGGTTGCGAAGCTCGCGGTGCTCATGGTGCGCCGCCTGCTGCAGATGCGACTGCTGGACGACGCCCGACTATTCAACCGCTGGTGGTTGGTCGCCATCGACGGCACGCTTCAGGATCGCGGCCGCGACACCGCCAAAGGCGTGGCCCGCTACCGGTACGTCGTGGAGGCCAAGTTGGTCGGGCCGCAAGGGACCATGTTCTCCCTGATGACGGAGTTCAGGGATCTGTACAATCCGGTTCTGGACAAGGAGGATTGTGAACTGAACGCCTTCCTGCGGCTGACGGAACGACTGCATGCGGAGTTTCCCAAGTTGCCCATCTGCCTGCTCTTGGATGGCCTTTACCCCGTCCAGTCGGTCTTCGACAGGATCGAGACCTATCGCTGGAAATTTATCGCCACCTTGCGGGAAGGGCGTCAGCCCACCGGTTGGGACGAGGCTGTCCAGACCACGGCACTGAGTCCCACTCAGGTCGTCCAGTGCCGCCGAAAAGGTGAGGCTGGATCCATTCAGCAAACGTTGCGTTGGACTCATCAGGTCCCTTTTGGCGACCACGCTTTCCAGGTGCTCTTCAGCGGCGAGATCGGCCCAACCGCCGCAACGCTCTGGGCTTGGGTCACCAACTTCAGACTCTCGCACGAACGGGTGCAGGCCATCGCCAACCGCGGCGGCCGGGCTCGTAACGGCATCGAGAACGTCTTCAATGTCGAGAAGAATGGCGGGTTCGGGCTGGAGCACGCCTTCTGCGCTCATACTCAGGCCTCACGCAACTACCACCTCATCATGCAGGTGGCTCACACTATCGAGCAGTTGCTCGTCAACGGCTTGTTCCGGCGCCTCACACGAGCCTGCCGCAAAGTCACCGACACCAAACTCATCGAACTACTCCGTTCCAGCCTCCTCTACGTGCGTCTCGATCCCTCTCTGCCCTCCTTCGGCCAACTCCGCTTCTGCTCCTCAGCTTGACCTCCCGCGCAGCAGGTCCTCCCGCCCGAACCCGCCTGCCTTCATCGAACACACGACTCCGATCACCTCCGATCGGCCCCTCCTGCTTCGGCTCTCACGCCCACTCCTTCGCCCTCTCTCGCTCCAACCAGCCTCTGCCCCCCTTGAGTTGGACCCGCTGGTGACCTGCCGCGGCGTTT
>CAIKND010000148.1 GCA_903828675.1 uncultured Acidobacteriaceae bacterium | reverse complement strand
ACGTCGGACGTCACGCAGATTGAAAAACTGAATCGCCCTACAAAGCCCGCAGAGCGATCGGTAATGCCTCAGTGAGGGTTTTGGTATTCCGATATTTGCCACATTCCGAGACCTCTAAGTGTTTTTCAACAAGTTCCTAGTGAATCCACATCAGCGGATTGCTGGTCGAGATAGAACTGATTCCCTGTGCCAATAACTCTTCGACTTCTTTCATATTCTGGATTAATCCGCCGCCCACAACCGGGAGGTCGGCCGAGATAGCGCGCACGCGTTCCAGCATCTTGGGAGCTACCATGGCGGGTAAGATCTCAAGTGCATGCACAGGGGTGTTCTTCAACTGGTTTGTGATCGTGTCCATCGCCCCACTATCCAAAAGGAACGTGCGCTGAATGCCGTACAGGCCGATCGAGAGCGCATGACGCAGTGGGTCCAGATGCGTGGAGATGATTCCGCAAGCACCGGCTCGTTTGAGGTAATTCACGGCGTACCGGTCGCGTGAGAAACCGTTGAGCAGGTCGAGGTTGACAATAGGGAGTTTGTCCGCCGCGAGAACCTTCTGGATCATAGTCTCGCAGTTTTCTGGGTCGCCGGTCAGAAGGTAGACGATCTTGCCATGCGCGGCAATCGCCAGTTCAACATATTCAGCCTTACGGACAGCAGGAATGATAGGAGTCTGCTGGCAGAATATCCGAAATGGTGTCAGCGGTTCCTGCGCCATTCTCTTGCGCTCCTCGGGACTGGTCCGTTGCTCTTGGGCAAGAGACAAGCTGTGGTTTGAGCCCCATCGATGGTGCCCAATCAGCCGGCCACTCAGACACGTTGCCGCAACAGAAGAAACCATTATAAGCACTGCATTCGAGCGCGTCTCGCCGTCGCTCGAAATGCAATGGCGACCGTGGTTGGACCTTGACATTACGCGTCGATTCGAGAGATATTTAAGTGTTCGATAGTTAAGCACCTTTTCGTGAAGAGTATCTGAGAGAGCGCGAGCAGGTGACTCAATGCTGCTAAAGAAGTCAGGGGCAAGTGTATTTTTGCCATGAGGCCCTGCGTTCAGAGTTGCGGCGGTACAATCCGTGCTTTGGTCTCTCAGAATTTCGTTGTCAAAGTCTGGACTCCTCCCTTTCTGAACCGCATCCAAGTCATTCGCACTTGCATCCCAGCGCTCTAGTTTGAGCATGTTGATTGTGTAGGCGCAAAACTGCGCCAACATCGTTCGCCTTGGATCTACCTCGTGTCGCTTTTACTGGCCGGATCATAGGCCAATTTAAAGCCGGGGCCATTCCATCTCTGTGCGGTGCGTTTTGGAGCTAGCTCACTCCCTTTCTTCTCAAGCAGATCGATGTAGTCCGGTGTGCGCATGTTTGCCTGCGCCGGCAATATCCATAACCGTTGACGCATTTTTCACAATGCGGAGCGTACGATTTAAACGCCTGAGGGGGCTGAGATGAAATCGACCCAGGTTGTCATTATTGGTGGCGGTGCGACAGGTGCTGGCATCCTCTGGGACTTGAGTTTACGTGGCATCTCCGCCATATTGCTGGAGCAGGGAGACATAGCCAATGGCGCTACCGGGCGCTGCCACGGGCTACTCCATTCCGGCGCTCGCTATGTTGCCAAGGACCTTGAGACTGCACGCGATTGCCTCGCAGAAAACCGCATTATCAAGACGATTGCGCCTCACTGCGTGGAAGATATTGGCGGTCTCATGGTGCAATGTCCGCAAGATGATCCTGCTTTTTTTGAGCAGTGGTGGCGTGCCGCCGGGGACGCTGATATTCCCAGCCGCCGCCTGAACGCTGAAGAAGCACTTGCCCTTGAGCCAAACCTTGCAGCCAACATCCTCGGCGCATTCACATGTCCAGACGCTCACGTAGATGTCTTTCGCCTGGTGCTCGCAAACATCGAAGCTGCTGTCGGACGCGGCGCTCGCTTTCACACATACAGCAAGGTCAACTCCATTCAGTCCGCAGATGGACGTGTCCGCGGGGTTGGCTATAGCAATACACTCACAGGCGAGAAACACGAGATCGCCTGCGAAGTGGTCATCAATGCCGCGGGAGGATGGGCGCAGGAGGCCGCCGCCCTGGCTGGCGTCGAGGTTCCAGTACGCTGCGACAAGGGCACGCTTCTGGTCCTCAACCATCGGCCCAGCAGTCGCGTTATTAACCGCTGCCGCAAGTCTGGCGATGGAGACATCCTGGTTCCTGCTGGTCCTGTGTGCATCCTGGGCACAAGTTCGATGAGTGTGCCCGGACCGGACGGTTTAACCGCTTCTCCTGAGGAAATCAACTATCTTTTGCAACTGGGCGCTGAACTCATTCCGGGGGTAGCAGACGCGCGCATACTGCGCATCTTTTGTGGTGCTCGGGCTTTGTACGTACCTGCGAAAGTTGACTCCGCAGGAGGTCGCGAAATCAGCCGCAGCTATGCCTTGTTCGATCACGAAACGCTGGGCGGCGTTGGCGGATTCATCTCGATTGTGGGCGGCAAGCTCACTACTTACCGCCTGATGGCTGCCGCCGTCTGCGACTGTGTTGCCGGCAAACTGGGAGTGCAGTCGGAATGTACCACGGGCAAAGTCCCGCTACGTCCCGTCGATGATTGCAAAGCGCATCGCCGCATAAATGAGCTGTTACCGCTGCCGGTTGCTGAGAAGATGGAGCGCCGCCTGGGTCCGGCGGTCACCCGGGTTATCGAGGCCATCGACGCCCGCCCCGAACTGGCTGAACTCGTCTGCGAATGCGAGATGGTAACCCGCGCTGAATTGGAATATGTACTCGGAGAAGCATCCCCGATTCCGGCTCAGACCATTGCCGATATTGGCCGGCGCACGCGTCTCGGCTTCGGCCCCTGTCAGGGGACCTTCTGCGGGTACAGGGCTATGCTCGCAGGATTTCAGACGCACCGCTGGACCGCGTCACAAGCGGCAAAGGAGTTTTCCTCGTATCTTCATGAGCGCTGGAAAGGGCAGGCCCTCATTCAAGAGGGCAAGCAGGTTGAGCAACTCGACTTGAGCCACGAACTTTACGGAGCGGATCTTTCGACCTGCGCCTATTCAGGAGAGCCAGATGGAAAGTAATCACTACGACGTTGTAGTTGTGGGCGCCGGACTTTCTGGACTCACTGCCGCTGGGGTTGCCGCGTGCCAGGGGCTGAGGGTTGCTTTGGTTGCCACCGGGCCCGGGTCGTTTGTCCTGGGCTCCGGCTACCTGAAGACACAGGAAATCCTCGCAGCTGGCCCAGCAGATGAACTCAGCGAAGCCATCGCATTCTTTTGTGAGATGGCACAGGCGGCAGGCTGTCCATTCGAAGGGCAATTTTCCAGCAGCCGCCATCTTCCCACCATTCTGGGCGATTTTCAGAGCGTAACTTTCGCACCCAGGCCTCTTTGGAATGCGGAGCCTCGCAACGATACCTCGACCGCAATAGTCGGCATTCGAGAGCTGTCGTACTTTGATGAAAACTTCATGGCAGAGCGGCTCAGTGATCAAGCACGTCTGCTCGGTTCGAGTTGTACCTACTCCGCACGGCAAATCTCTCTCGCACGCAGTTGCGGAGCCCCAACCACAACCCTGCGCATTGCAAAACGCTTCGACTACGATGCCGGGTTTCGTGCTGAATTGATCGAAGCGTTGCGTCCTGCAGCCGCCGGATTTGTGCGCGTACTCGTGCCCGGCATGTTGGGACTGTGTTCCAGAGAACAGCAGATCGCGCAATTTGAAAGTGAGCTTGGTTGCACTGTTTGCGAACTGCCCACTCTGCCGCCGTCTATCCCTGGCTTGCGTTTGTTTCATCTCCTCTCCAGACACCTTTCCAAACTCGGCGTTGAACTTCTGCAGGGATTTCCTGTGAGCAAACTCCAGATTCAAGATGGTGTATGCATGGAACTCGAGGTCGCGAGCCCAGGGCATCCCATGGTGCTGCGCGGCGAGTGCGCTGTACTGGCCACTGGACAGCACTCTTCCACCTTGTTGGGCGTCGACTGCAATGGGCACGATGAACAGATGCACCCGCTCACTTCCTCGGGCTCGGTAATGGCAGGGAACCTTTTCGTTGCCGGAACAGCGCTTCCCGGCAGCTCAGGCAGCAGCGGAGATGTGATGGAAATTCTAACGGGTCACCGCGCGGGGAGCTTCGCGGCGGCGACAAGGGGACACTATGCGGCAAGATGACTTTGCTATCGACAACTGCCTGAAGTGTTCAGTCTGCAATGCAGCGTGCCCGGTTTTCGGCGTCAATGCGCAGTACCCCGGCCCCAAGCAACTCGGCCCTGAGCTTGAACGGTTGCGCCTTGAGGGCATTTCCGCGGACACGGAATGGTTGGAATACTGCCTCGGATGCCACCGCTGCGACATGGCGTGTCCCCACGGAGTTGGCGTCTCTGAAATGATTGCCCACGCCAAGGCCAAGCACCACAAGCCGCTGGTGCGCGGACTGCGTGACTGGTGGTTTGCGCGTCCCGGCTTGCTGGGAAAACTCACCACAATTCTGCCCGCAATTTCCAACTTTGCGCTTTCCATGAAGCTTGCTCGCTTCTTCATGTCAAAGGTCATGCGAATCACGCCACTGCGCACATTCCCGGCATACACGAAGCCCAATCTGCGCACCCCTCCGGCACGCACCAGCGAGGACCGGGCGCGTCTGCTGTTCTTCCCCGGTTGCTTTATTCGCTACAATCGGCCGGACCTTGGCCGTAAAGTGATCGAGCTCCTCGAACGAAACGGCTTTGCCACTGAAGTTGCTGCAACGGAGTGCTGTGGAGTTCCAGCAGCGGCCAACGGCGATGCGGCCCAGGCACATGCAATGGCGCGCGCAAATGTAAAGAGTTTGGTGGCCGGCGTTGACGCGGGAATGCGCGTCGTCACCGCCTGTTCCAGTTGTGGATATATGCTCAAAACAGGGTTTGGCGGCCTGCTCAAGGACGACAGGGAGTTAGCTCCCGCAGTGCAGAAAATCGCAGCCAGCACGCTTGACGTTGGCGAATTGCTCATAGCGCAGTCGGATGCGGGAATGCTCAACACAGACTTTCAACAAGCCAATATGCGCCTCGCCTACCACGCGCCGTGCCACCAGAAGTCACAGGGAATTGGACGACCGTGGTTTCATCTGCTGCGGCAGATTCCAGGCATAACCATTGAGGATCTCGACGCCGGATGTTGTGGTATGTCTGGCACGTATGGTTTCAAGCAGGAGAAGTACAAGATTTCTGTGGCAATCGGTCAGGAACTCTTCGATAGCATCAATGCGTCACAGCCGCAAATGGTCGCCACCGAGTGCGCCACATGTCAGATGCAAATTGAACATGGAACTGATTTCAAGGCCATCCATCCTGTCGAAATCATGTTGCAGGCCTACAATGGGAAGATAATCTGAACGCCGGCTGAGGATTCCACCGACATATACTCAGGCAGAAGTTGTCTTGAATGGATTAGAAATAGTGTTCGTACGGATGGGCGCTTCGCGGTTCTCAGCGATTGCCTTTCCGAACCCCATTCGGCCTTACTCTCGCTGTCGATTCCCTGACAATTAGCTCTGCCTCCACCTTGACCTTCACTACCGACTCCTCGCCAGACATCAGCTTGAAGAGATTTTCCATCGCGAGTTGGCCCATGCGCCGCATCGGCTGCCGAACAGTCGTCAGCGGGGGCTGCGTGTAGGATGCGAAGAAGAGGTCGTCAAAGCCAACCACCGATATTTCCTCGGGCACGCGCAGACCGTGCAGGCGGATCGACTGCATCGCGCCCAATGCGGACATGTCGTTATAGCAGCAGACCGCGGTTGGGGGATTTGCCAGCGCCAGCAGTTTGTCCATCGCGCTCATCGCGGCTTCCGGCTTGCCGTCGCCGTGAACTGCGAACTCGGATAGAAATGGAATTCCAGCCCGGTCCAAAGCCTCCCTGTAACCCGCGAATCGTTCGACATCCGATTGGTACCCGAATTGGTCGCCCAAATAAGCGATACGCGTATGCCCCAGTTCAACCAGGTGCTTGGCCGCCGCCCGGCTTCCCTCAAGATTACCGATCATCACCGAGTGCACAAACGCGCCTGGGTATTGATCATTCACCAGAACGATCGGAACCATCATCTCCGAAAGAAGAGGAAGATACAGGGCTCCAACCCTCGAAGAAGTCACGATGATGCCGTCAACCCTCCGTTCCGCGAAAGCCTGAACTACTTTTCTCTCGCGCTCAGGGTCGGCATTTGAATCGGCCAGAAATACGGAATATCCATGGTCGCTCGCAGTCTGCTCGATCCCACAGACCACCTCGCTCGCAAAAGGATCGGCGACAGTTGTAACCACCAGTCCAATGGTGCGGGTCCGTTTGGTTACCAGGCCCCGAGCAACGGCGCTGGCACGATATCCCGACTCGCTCGCGATCCTGCGAATCCTCTCTGCGGTCTTTGCATTTACCAGGGGGCTATTTTGCAGCGCGCGTGAGACCGTAGGGTGAGATACCCTGGCGAGTCGCGCTATGTCTTTGATAGAGGGTTGACGAAGAGTTCGCTCCGAAACGCCAGAGCGCGCACCCTCGTCTACCTTACCAGTGCCTTTGTCGACCATTGCGCACTCTCTTCACTACACATATGTGGTTCCGAACTAAGTCTGTATCAATCTGCAGCTCCAAGTCAATGCCTCTACTTCCCAACTACGCACGGATCAATGCTCGCATCTCGCGGCAGGTCAGTACTCGGAATAGACCTCACAGCTGGCGGCTGCGAGGGGAGAAAGGAGTGAATCCAACGGTTGGCCGGGCAATACGCCATGTAGGGCCGACCGGTCAATGCTCGATGCCAGGTTCGCAGATAACGGTTCGAACTACCGTCTGTTGTTGCCCCAACCAGAGTTTATCGAGGCCGCCGCGGCAGCATCGCAATCAGCCTTGATTCAAGGGGCGCGACTTCCTCATTTGAATTGCCTTTGCGTCACGTGGCGAAAGCTTCCACGACAATGAGAGCAGAATAATCGCCATGACCGTGGCAACCATGACCGCGCAAAGCGCAGTATTCCAACCATAGCGCTCCGCCAGAGTTCCAATGCCTTTCCCTTCAACTACGCGCCCCAGGTAACCAAAAAGACCAATAAACCCGGCCGCGGTACCCACAGCCTTCTTTGAGGTAAAGTCCAATGCGCTCACAACTAATAGAAGAATGGTCGGATAGACAAAGAACCCTATAACACCAAACAAGACTAGATCCAGCCACATCTTGTTATCGGGACTATACAAAATCCCCACATAGGCGAGCAACACGGGAATCATGCAGAGCATACTGATCATGCCGCGCCGTCCGCCAAGCTTATCGGATAACCAGCCAACCATGATACTGCTGAAAATCGCAGAAAACTCCAATGCGGCAGTGCTGATTCCTCCCTCTCCAAGGCTGGCGTGCTTGACTTCCTTCAAATAGGTCGGCCCCCAATCGAGCATCGCGTACCGTGCGATGTATGTAAAGAAATTGGCGAGCGCGAATAGCCAGATGAAGCGATTCTTGAAGATGTAATTTACAAGCAGGTCGCGCGTGTCCAGTTCCTTTTCGCTGTCAGCGTTTCCGCCAGCCGGGTAGTCGTCGCGATACTCCTCGATAGGCGGCAGGCCCACTGACTGCGGAGTGTCCCTCAGCCTTAGCAGAAGATAAAATGCACACAACACCGCCAAGATTCCCGGAACATAAAATGCTGAACGCCATCCAAGCAACGCCGTGCTGTAGGCGACAATGAGCCCTGTGACCCCTCCTCCAACATTCTGTGCTACATTCCAGAATGCGAACTTTGTTCCTCTCTCCCCAAGGCTGTACCAATGGCCCAGCGAGCGCCCGCAGGGAGCCCAGCCCATGCTTTGCACAAGACCGTTCAGTCCCCACAGCGCCATGTGCACTGGATAACTGCTGACAGAGGCAAACGCAAAATTGCAAAACGCTGTAAGGAGCAACCCGAGGGGCATAAAGTAGCGTGGATTACTCCGGTCGCTCCAGGCACCCATGATAAACTTGCCGACGCCATACGAGATTGCAGTTATGGCCAGCAAATCCCCAATCTGTCCCTTACTATAGCCAAGCGCTTGCCCCATCTCTTTGGAGACAACAGGTAGATTATTTCTGACAAGATAAAATATCGCATAACCAATAAAAGTAGATTCCAGGATCTGCCATCTTAGTCGGGGATAGAGCCATTTGACCTGTTCGTCGGGAAGCTTGGGAATATGAGCGGCTGGCCTAAGTAAAGGAAAGTTCCAAGTCATGAATAGCCTCACTGTATTTGTTACTTTGGCGATCTAGGAACTTGTTGAAAAACACTTAGAGGTCTCGGAATGTGGCAAATATCGGAATACCAAAACCCTCACTGAGGCATTACCGATCGCTCTGCGGGCTTTGTAGGGCGATTCAGTTTTTCAATCTGCGTGACGTCCGACGT
>CAIKND010000147.1 GCA_903828675.1 uncultured Acidobacteriaceae bacterium | reverse complement strand
GGCCCTTGTTGCCTGAACATTAGGCAGGGTACCCGCTTTTCCGGCCATCAATGGCGATCATCACTGCCAATACCGGGTTTAGTTTCATGAGCAAACTGAATCATCGCCTTACCAAGGGATTCCAAGAGATGAGCCCAGTCGCGCAAGTGCACATGGCCAGACCGGGTTAACGAGTAGTTGCGCCGAGCCGGGCCATCCCCGGCATCCCATGTTGAGGCAACATGACCGTTCGCCTCCAATGTCCTTAGCGTGCGGTAGAGAGCCGCTCCCTCGATAGTGGCGTCGGTAAGCGCATATTGCCCAAGGCATTCGGCAATTTCATAGCCATACGATTTCTTCTTCTCCTTGAGAATCCGCAAAACGACTGGCTCGATAAAGCGGGAGACATTCCCCATCGCGCAGGTGCATGGGTGCTCCTGGCCGGGTTGTTTACAGCACCGGCGCCCGCTCTCCTGCGAAGAATTCTGCGTGCGCGCCTTGGAACCTAGACTCGTTGGCATAGGAATTTGCGTCCTGCTCTCCTTAAACAAAAGTACCACTCTTGGACGTGCGCCTCTGCTAGATGTATATTACACTTATTCGCCCAATCGAAGAGCGAACTCAATTTTCGTATACCAAACAAGGAGCCTTATGAGCAAAATTGGAGTGATGATGTCGGCGGACAACGCTGACCGACAGATGTCTTCGCATTTTGGCAAAGCCGAATGGATCATGATCGCGAACACGGAGAACCGGGGTGTTGAGTTTGTAAAGAACGACGGAATGAACGGCAAGAGCGCTGCCGAAATTATGATTCGCCAGGGTTGCACGGATGTGATTTTCACGGAGATTGGGAACGGCGCATTCGGGCATCTGAAGGCGGCGAATATCCGCGGCTGGGTTGCGCCTGAGCATATCACAGGAATGCAGGCTTACCAGATGTTCGAACAGTTGAAGTTGCGGAACGTGGATATCGCTACGAAACAGGGTGGGGGCCATGGGTGCTGCTGCTCAAGTCGTGCCGACGCTGAAGTTCCCTCTTGCTGTAAAGGCTGAATCTGAGTTGGAAGAAAACAGTATCAATCGTCGCTCTGGAGGGTCCAAGAGCTCTTCGACAATCCTACATTGGTGACTCTTAGCGAATCGAGGATTTCCTGGCCCCGTCAACATTGCAACAGGAGCCCACGGTCCGGCAACTCACTGTATAAACCGGTTACGTCTCGCCAAAGCGTGCTCAAACCGTACTGATTGCATGGCGTGAAAGAGTGATTTCAGTGAAGATGATGCGATATGTGATCGCACTGCTGGCCTTAGCCGGCGTGGTGGTTTCGATAATGGCGCTGCGTGTGCATTACTCGACCGAAACCCAGCCCTGTTCCATCAACGAGAAATGGGACTGCGGGGTCGTGAATCACAGCCCGTTTGCCGAGATTGCGCACGTTCCAGTGGCCGCGTTGGGGATTGCCGGTTATCTATCGCTGGCCGGGTTAGCTTGGATGCGGCGGCGAATCCTGTTAGCACTTGCGGCTATCGTCGGGCTTGGATTTGCGCTCTATCTGACCCACATTGAAAAGGACGTGCTCATGGCGTGGTGCATCTATTGCGTGATCTCGCAGGGGATCATCGCTCTAACCACGCTGCTTTCCCTGGGG
>CAIKND010000146.1 GCA_903828675.1 uncultured Acidobacteriaceae bacterium | reverse complement strand
TCCCGACCAACTGGGGAGGCGTTACGGCCAGCACCGCCATTTCAAACTCTTATAACCTGATCGACAACGTTCAATGGGTTACCGGCAAGCACTCACTGACCTTTGGTGTTTCCGTCGCATGGCTGCAATATCAGAGTCTAGCGGCGGCTACTGGCAGCACTCCGATTACTCTGGCTGTTACCAACACTGAAACGGCAGGATTCTCGAATGCGACCACACTGGCCTCCGGTACAGGACTGGCTTACGCCAGCTTCCTTCTGGGCCAGATCGATAAACCCAGCATGACGCAATATCTGATTCCCGAAACCGGCGCGCGCTTCCGTCCGATTTCACCTTATTTCCAGGATGACTGGAAGGTTTCGCCGAAGTTGACGGTGAACCTGGGCCTTCGCTGGGACTACTACCCAACCTACAAGGAAGCCAACAACACGCTTAGCTTCTTCAATCCGAACCTCACCAACCCGGTTACAAATTCGTTCGGCGCAATTCAATATGCAGGCCACGGCGCCAACACTTGCAACTGCTCATCACTGGTGAGCAACTACAAGAAGAACTTTGGACCGCGCCTCGGCTTCGCCTATCAGATGGATTCGAAGACCGTATGGCGCGGCAGCTGGGGCGTCATGTATACACATGGAAACGGAGTTGGCGGTTCAGCCATCTCGCGTACCGGCACAGGAACCCTCGGGTTCAGCGCCGCACCTGCCTTTGCTTCCAGCACTACCTCCTACCTGGCGACCAACCCCTGGGGCACGGCCACTTCGTGGAACTTCCCGACCTACACTCCGGCGGCTGGCACAGCATCCGGTAACGCTTATGGCACTGGCTACACCACCACATCCGGGTACACCGGCGCACCGTCTTCGCTTGGCTACGGAGACCCCTACTACGGCGGCCGCGCTCCCCAGTACATCAACTGGAGCTTGGGCGTGCAAAGACAGATAACACCCAGCATCGCACTCACCGTCAGCTATGTCGGCTCCGAGGGACACTTCCTCGTTACCGATAGCAGCAACGCGCGCGGCTACTGGGCAAACGCAATGGATCCCAAGTACCTGGGCCTCGGCTCCAACCTCGGTTCCAAGGTCAGCGCCCTGTCAGGCGGATATGCAGCATTTGCCGCCGCCAACGGCCTGCCCTACTACTCGTGGTTCAACACCGGTACGGCTTTGAGCACCGCTCTTAAGCCCTTCCCGCAATATGGCGTCACAGATTCTTACGGCAACGTGGCCAACGCCAACTACCACTCACTGCAGGCATCAGTGAACAAGCGCGTATCGCATGGACTTATGTTCATGGCGAACTACACCTACGCCCGCGCCATTGACGATGGCGGCACCTTCCGCACCGGCTATGCAATTCCCGCCGGCACCCTTGCCAACCACCCAACCGCGACGTATAAGGCGGATAAATACGAGCGGACAGTTTCCACATCCAACCAGCCTCAGCACCTCGTCGTCTCCGGTGTGTGGGCTCTTCCCATCGGAAAAGGCGTCCTTGGCGGCCAGAACTATTTGGGCCGTTCGGTTCTTGGCGGTTTCACGCTTTCAGCAATCGCCCAGTTCTACTCCGGTTCTCCGTTGGCGCTCACAGAGTCGTCAGCTCAGACCAACCCGGCGCAGAGCAGCAATCAACCTATCATGAACCCCAACTTCTCCGGCCCGGTGCGCGTGAACGGCAAATGGGGCCATGGAGTCACCGCGGCCAACCTCAGCGGCGTCAGCTATGTTGCTCCGGTGGGTTGCGGCGGCACCAACACCTGCTCTTCAACCAACCTGCCCGCCGATGCAACGGGGCCGTTCATGTTCCCGGCGACAAAAATACTGGCTGCTTACAACTATCAATTCAGCGATGCGCCCCGCACCGCTCCCTACAACCTATACAGTCCCGGCACCTACGACTTTGACATCAGTCTGCGGCGCAGCATCAACCTCCATCTGACCGAGTCGTCGCGCCTTAACCTGCAGGCGGACGTCTATAACCTCACCAATCACACCTTCTTCGCAGTTTCCGGCAATTCGCTGGTCGTAGGCAACGCTGCCTTCGGTACTGTGAGCGGTGTCAACAGCGCGCAGTCGTCGCGCGACGTGCAACTGTCAGCCCGCATCGAGTTCTAGGCTGACGCGTCGTTCTAGCAGAAGAGGCTGCCGGAGTGAACCGGCAGCCTCTTCAGTGTTCGGCATCGATATGCATCAACTTCATCTACCGCTCCCACTTAAGGAGCAATGTCCATCTGGCTGGCGCGGGGGCAATCTGCGCGCGCTACTGCCAGATCGGCGCGGAAATTCCAGTCTTTGGGGGCCGCGACAAGGCCATCCGCTACAGCATCAAGCATTTGTCCGCGGAACGCCGGAATGGATATAGTTGGTTCGGCGCAGAACTGCAACGCGCACTGGACCGCTACGAAAAGTGGGTTCACGAACACCCGGAGTTCAAATGAAAAGCTTTCGCATTTTTGCCTGTTTAATTGTGCTCGCTGCAACGGCGAGCGGCGCTTTCGCCGCTGCAAATAATAATGAGTTGCCATGGTCGCAACGCGCTGCAGATTCAGCGATGGCGCGCTGGCCCCAGGGCCATATTGACGGGCCCAATTCGAAGCCGGCTTTCAAGTACGAGTTGGGCACTCTGCTCCAGGGCATCGACGATGTGTATCTAAACACAGCCGACCCGCGCTACTTCAACTACATGAAAAGCGCCGTGGACGAGCTTGTGACGGCCGACGGCGCCATCCCCACTTACAAGCCGGAAGGGAACCAGCTCGACAGCATCCTGATGGGGCGGCAGCTGCTGCGGCTCTATGGTGTGACGCAGAATAAGCGCTATCTGAACGGGGCGACGCTGCTCTATGACCAACTACAGAAGCAGCCGCGGACGCCCTCGGGCGGCTTCTGGCACAAGCAGCGGTATCCCAATCAGATGTGGCTCGATGGTCTCTACATGGCCGAGCCGTTCTATGCCGAGTACGCTTCAATCTCGCATCATCCAGAGAAGTTCGCAGACATCACGCACCAGTTTGCGTTGATCGCGGAACACATGCGCGACGCCAAAACCGGCCTGCTTTATCACGGCTGGGATGAGTCGAAAGAGCAGCGTTGGGCGGACAAGAAGACGGGACTCTCAGCGGAGATCTGGGGCCGCGCCATGGGTTGGTACATGATGGCCCTGGTGGATACGCTCGACTACTATCCTGCAGACGACGCGGGGCGCAAGCAACTGCTCGCCATCCTCGACCAGGAGGCTGCAGCATTGGTGCGCGTGCAGGATGCAAAGACCGGGCTTTGGTATGAGGTGCTCGACAAGGGCGGTGCGAAAGGGAATTACCTGGAGTCATCGGCATCTTCAATGTTCGTATACGCACTGGCCAAGGGCGTGCGCCGCGGATACCTGCCGCAGCATTATCTTGCCAATGCCGAGCGCGGCTATGCAGGAATTCTGAAGCAGTTTATAAGCCTCGCTCCAGAGAGTGATGTCTCGCTCACCGGCACGGTGAAAGTAGGCGGACTCGGCGGCGATCCATATCGCGACGGGACCTATGCCTACTACCTGAGCGAGAAGGTTGTGGAGAATGATCCGAAGGGTGTAGGGTCGTTCATCATGGCCGCTACCGAAATGGAGAACGCGCAGAACGTAAAGCTGGGCCGCGGCGATACGGTTGCGGTTGACGGCTGGTTCAACTCGCAGAAGCGCACCGATGCTTTCGGCAAGGACCTGTATTTCCATTACAAGTGGGATACCGAGGATCAGCCGGGATATTCAATGTTCGGCCGCATCTTTCAGAACTTCGGCGCGCAAACCAGGGAACTCGATGCCGAGCCAACCGCGGCCAACCTGCATGACGCAAAAGTCTTCGTAATTGTCTCGCCCGACATTCCTGCCAAGAATCCAAATCCCAACTACACCAACGCCAGGGATGCAAATGAGATTGCCGCGTGGGTCAAGGCAGGCGGCGTGCTCGTCATCATGGAGAACGACACCTCCTTTGCCGACCTCGAACACTTCAACGTCATCTCGGAGAAATTCGGCATGCACTTCAACAGCGTGTTGCGCAAGCATGTCGAGGGCTCTCACTGGGAGATGGGCAAGATCCTGATCGATGGCAAGGGGCCGGTCTTCCACCAGCCGCACACCATCTACACCAAGGATGTGTGCACCATCTCGACGATGGCGCCGGCCATCTCGCTGCTCAAGGAGGGCGACGACATCTTTATGGCAACGGCAAAGTACGGCAAGGGAACGGTCATCGCCATGGTTGACCCCTGGCTCTACAACGAATACACCGACGGTCGCAGGTTGCCCGCCGAGTATGATAACTATGCCGCTGGTGTGGAGTTTGCCCGATACATACTCCAGCAGGTTCCGCATGTCCAACCGGTCGCGCACAAATAGTTCAACTCATAAAAATCAAAACAAATCCCGGTGCTCCACCCTTTCAAAGCTCGTCAAAGAGCGATGAAGAAAGGGTGGGCGCCACAGTCCATCGTCGTGTTGACGAAGAACGGCTCCTCTCCTGTACAGTGGATGTTGCAAGTGGTCAGTCCTCTTCAGTGGAGTGTTTTGACCAGCAGGCACAGCCCCCCGCCGTGCCTATCGGAGACACTAATGCGTTCTGCTTTTCTGCGTCACCTCTGTGCTGTAATGCCGCTTCTCGTCGCCGTCCTCTTGCCTGCCCAGGATACGCGCACCGTTACCGAGCCGCACATTCCCGCGGCCTGCGTCACGCTGGATGCACTGATTGCCGCACCCAACGGAGTCATTGCGGAGAAGGACGAGAAGGCGCTCGATACGGCGCGCATTCAGCAGGCGATGGACAGTTGCACTTCAGCGGGCGTGGAGAGCAAGGCTGTTGTGCTTCGCGCGCAGGGCAAGAAGAGTGTGTTCATCAGCGGGCCGCTGGCAATGCGCTTCGGCGTCACGCTGGTGATCGAGAAGAATACGGCGCTGGTAGCTGCGCGCGATCCGCGGCTCTACGATCTTGCCCCTGGAACCTGCGGCATCGTGGCGGAGAAAGGGCACGGGTGCAAGCCGTTTATCGCCGGGGATGGCGCGAAGAACGCGGGCCTCATGGGCGAAGGATCCATTGACGCTCGTGGCGGCGCCAAACTGCTTGGCCAGGACGTGACCTGGTGGGACCTGGCGCACGAGGCCAAGGTCAAGGACCTTCAACAAAGCGTTCCCGCCATGATCGTGATGCGCCACGCCGACGGCTTTACGATGTACAAGATTACGCTGCGCAACTCGCCGGGCTTTCACGTTTCTGTCGGCACTACAGATGGCTTTACGGCCTGGGGCGTGAAGATCATGACGCCGAAGACCTCGCGTAATACCGATGGCATCGACCCCGGTTCTTCGCGCAACATCACCATTGCCTACTCCAGCATCAACACCGGCGATGACGATGTGTGCCTCAAGCCAGTTCGCGGAAATGGAGTTTCGAATATGTCGGTTCTGCATAATCACTTTTATGCAGGACACGGAATGTCGATCGGGAGCGGAACCGATGGCGGAGTGGATCACCTGCTGGTTGACGACCTCACCATCGACGGCGCGGACAACGGACTCCGCATCAAGAGCGATCCCAGCCGGGGCGGGCTGGTGCATGCGATTACCTACCGCAACGTATGCATTCGCAATGTGATGAACCCGCTGGTTTTTACGCCGCACTACACCACATTCAAGGGCGACCGCCTGCCGATTTACAAAGACATCGCGCTTGAGAACGTGCACGTGCTGACGCCGGGTGCGTTTACGTTTCTCGGGCTCGACGCAGACCACAAGCTGGGGATTATGCTCGACAACGTGTTCGCGGACGACCAGCAACACTCGCTCTTCTACGACAAGGATGCGGATATCACGATCGGCCCTGCGCGTGGAAATCTTGCGCCGGCCGGAGACAACGTGACGCTGGAGCAGGCGGCTGATTCAGTGGCAGGCAAGCCGTTGGAATGCGATGCGCGCTTTGTGCCCTTCCCCTCGCTGGCCACGGCTCCGGAGATGGTGGGGAAGGTCCCGCCGGAGGATAACAACCTGTACGTAGCGGCCGATGGGACGGGAGATTTCTACTCCATTCAGCGGGCTCTCGATGTGGCGAAAGAACGACAGGTGCTGATGGTTTCACCGGGCGAGTATCGTGAAGTGCTCACGGTGAACAAGAAGAACATCACGATTCGCAGCCACAATCCCGATGCAGGCAAAACGGTGGTCGTCAACGATCGCAACGCCGGCGAGAATGGCGGCACCCTTCACTCGGCCACGGTTAACGTCACAGCCGATAACTTTTCCGCCGAAAACATCACATTTGAAAATGACTTCAACCGGACCCATCCGCAGCTTCCGGCCGGAGCGCAGGCGCTGGCACTGCTTATCACCGGCGACCGCGCGGTGTTTCACAACGTCCGCCTGCTCGGCAATCAGGACACGGTATACGCTGGCAGTCGCAACTGCGCTCCTGACGGGCAAAACTGCATTCCCACGCGGCAGTACTTCTCCGATTGCTACATCGAGGGCAACGTCGATTTCATCTTCGGCGACTCGAAGGCAGTCTTCGACCGCTGCGAGATTCACTCCACCGCCCATGCCGGCGGCTACATCACCGCGCAGGCGAAGCACTACCCGGAAGAGGACTCCGGATTCGTTCTGAACCACTGCAAACTCACCGCCGGTCCGGACGTAACAAAGAACGTCTACCTTGGGCGGCCTTGGCGTCCCTATGCGACCGTGGTCTTTCTCCATACCGAAATGGGCGACAAGATCGATCCAGCGGGCTGGCGCGAGTGGCATCCCGGTGAGACGCATTCTCTTGATACGGTTTTCTACGCGGAATTCGATTCCACCGGCCCCGGAGCGCATCCCGCCGAGCGCGACCCGCACACGCATTTCCTGACACCCGTGCAGGCGCGGCAGTTTGAGCCTTCGGTTTTCCTGCGTGGTGCCGACAACTGGGACCCGGCGCATACGGCAAAGCAGTAAAATGGATATGAGCGTTTTGTCAGGGAGTACAAGCTGAAATCAGCCTGTGCCTGAAGCCTTTCGTGGAACGATAGAAATGGATTGGAGAATCGATGAAAACGGTAATCATGGCCGACCCGGTGCGCTATCCGCGCATGACGACGGAAGAGATTCGTGAATCATTTTTGCTTAACGGCCTTTATGAGCCGGGCAAGATCATTGTGAATTATGTGGAACTGGAGCGGGCCATCGTCGGCTATGCGGCTCCGGTTGAGAGCGCCCTGGTGCTTCCCACGTATCCTGAGTTGCGCGCGGAGTTCTTTACTGAGCGCCGCGAACTCGGCGTGCTCAATATCGGCGGCGCCGGCAAGGTCACCGTCGAGGGCAAGAGTTACGATCTCAACAATCTCGACGTGCTCTACGTAGGCCGCGGCAACGCCAACGTCAGCTTCGAGTCGACTGACAAAGGCGCTCCCGCCATCTTCTATCTGCTCAGCTATCCGGCTCACGCCACTTATCCGGTTGCGCTGGTCCGCAAGGAAGACGCGAATCCGATCGAACTGGGCAGCCAGGAGACCTGCAACAAGCGCACCATTTGCAAGTACATCCATCTTGAAGGCGCACGGAGCTGCCAGCTCGTCATGGGCGTAACCCATCTGCATCCCGGCAACGTGTGGAACTCCTTCCCGCCGCATACGCACATGCGCCGCTCAGAGATCTACATGTACTTCAACCTGCCGGAGAACGAGCGGATGTTCCACATGATGGGCCAGCCGCAGCAGACCAAGCACATCGTCATGGCCGATAAGGACGTAGTGGTTTCGCCCTTGTGGTCGATTCACGCCGGTGTTGCCACGCATGCCTACAGCTTCGCCTGGGGCATGGGCGGCGAGAACCAGGTCTATAGCGATATGGACCCGGCTCCGATCAAGGACCTGCTGTAAGGTTGCGAACGGAGAATTGAGATCATAAGCGCCTCAGGTTCCGGAAAACGGACCTGGGGCGCTTGGCGTTTGGGGCAGTCCGCTGAGACCATGCTCTTCCAACTCCCGGAAGCTGGCGAAGGGCACGCCATCGCAAATTTGAAGTTTACCTCCCAATATCTCAGAAGCCATGCGATTCAAGCAATTAGGTCATGGGAGGGGCATTCCGGGTTAGAATAAAATCGATGCATACAGAAGGGTTGTATAAATGCGCCGGTTTGTGGCGCTGCCATATTTCCCTGCAAACTGACATCCATAAGGATATCCCCGAATGAGTTCGCCTATTGTATTTGTAAGTGGAAGCAAAGGCGGTGTTGGAAAGTCGCTTGCCACAATGGCAATTCTCGACTATCTGACTTCAATGAGCCGGTCCGTCAAACTGGTGGAGACGGATTTGGCAAATCCGGACGTATGGAAATCGTACGGTGGCTCTGTTGAAAGCGAAATCATCGACCTGGATCAGGTCGATGGCTGGATCAACATGGTGAACCTGTTCGATGCTGACCCCCCAACCACTTTTGTGATCAACACGCCCGCCCGTAACAACGAGGCGGCGCGCGAGCATGGAGCCATACTCCTTGATTCTCTGAAAGAGCTGGGAAGGCGCCTGGTGACCTTTTGGGTGATCAACCGCCAGCGTGATAGTTTGGAACTGCTCGAAGCGTACATGGAGTCCATGCCTGCCGGTGTCGTCCACGTGATTTGCAACGGCTACTTTGGTGAACCGCGCAAATTCGAACTCTACAACCAAAGCCCTGTGAAGCAGGCGGTTAAGCAGCAAGGCGGGGTAAGCCTCTATCTGCCTGACCTCGCTGACCGCGTAACCGATGCGCTCTATACCGACCGCATCACCATCGCCGACGCCGCGACCAGGCTAAGGCTTGGTGATCGCGCGGTGCTTCAGAGTTGGCGGAATTCGGTGCGCTCGATGTTCGAGCATGTAGAACTTTAGTATGTGACTGTGAACAACGGTTCCAGTCTGATTCTCGTCCATAAGTGATCTTCATATTGAAGCAAAAGCGGCGATTTCCCAAAGGGAAATCGCCGCTTCACTTGTGCGCCCAGCATGGGCGCACTCTTACGGGTGCAAGTCCCGTCACAAGCTGGTCACAGTGAGTGAAGTGAAGCGCAACTGCATGAGGGTGACCGATTGTGGGGAGGAAGCGTGGATCGAAGCTGCGGGCCGATGAAC
>CAIKND010000145.1 GCA_903828675.1 uncultured Acidobacteriaceae bacterium | reverse complement strand
TCGTCTTAACCGAAATCGCACCGAAAAACACACTGTCATCCGCAAACCGGCTCACCACCTGCGCGACACACTTCGAATACCTCCCCGGCAAACCGCTAAGTTGGCTTTTGCGAAAACGCTATGACCGACACACTCCTAGAGGGGCGGCGAAGCTCACAGCCAGGCCTGCCGCCAAAAGCATCAGGAAGCCCCAATCCTGCCAGGTGTGTCGGCGCGGCGAGGCCAGGTAGCGGGACAAAAGGCCGTAATTGCGGCGGTTGGCCTTCCACGCGATGTCAAAGATGTCTCCGAAGATGGGAATAGAGCCTACCAGCACGCCGATGCCGAGATTGGCCGCCATCCGCGCCAGAGTAATGTAGGGGACTCCACGAATCCAGGCGGCCAGTGGAATAATCAGCGACAACAGACCGGCCAGCACGTCGCCGAGGCCGGGAACCAGACCGATGATCCCGTCCAGGCCGAAGCGGATGTTGGTGCCGGGTATACGAAAGGCTTCGTCCAGAAGAATCTCAAGGCCGCGTAGCGTCCGATCGCGGAAAAGCCAAGCCCCGCGATTCCAGCGGTCCGCGCTAACGGCGCCGGCAAGGGACTGGGTGTTGACCGGATTTCGATCAGAGCTGAGCAAGGTATTTCACCTCGTGGCTTGCCGGGCCGCAAAACCAAATTCGATGCTACAATCGATTGGGTACGTGGCGGCTATAGTTCAGTGGCAGAACGCCTGTCTGTGGCACAGGATGTCGAGGGTTCGATCCCCTCTAGCCGCCCCAATTTGCACGGACCGCAACAGCCCAACTTACGCGCTTGCCGAGTTTCCGTGATTACAGAAACCTCTGAAAATAAAGTAATTGACAACCTTGTCCGCGACCTATCGGGGTGGCTCACTCCTTTTGTGCCGCACCGCGGACTGGCAAACGGCCACCTGCAGACCATTGTCGGCAACTTTCTGCCTCGTCCCCCTTTTCAGCATCCCGCCGTTGCGGAGACGGTAGAAGTGGACCCAGCCGATGGCAGTCGCGTGCTGTGCCATTGCCATTGGCAGCCTGAACCGCAACGGGCGGGCAGGCTCACCGTGTTGCAAGTGCATGGGCTTGAGGGATCATCGAACTCCCGCTACATCCAGGGCATTGCCGCGCGCGCCTGGGCGCAGGGCATGAATGTTATTTGCATGAACATGCGCAACTGCGGCGATACCGATGCGCTGACTCCCACGCTCTATCACTCCGGTCTGTCAGGGGACGCGGGTGCGGTGATGCGGCACTTTACTCAGAAGTTCGGTCTGGAGCGCGTGGCCTTGGTGGGCTATTCGATGGGCGGCAACCTGGTGCTGAAACTGGCCGGGGAATGGGGCAAAGGGGTGCCGCTGGTTGCCGTGGCCGCGGTTTGCCCGGCCATCGATCTTGCGCCTGGGTCCGACGCCTTGCATGAGCCGGCCAATCGATTGTATGAATGGCGATTTCTGCGCGGCCTGATGCGGCGCTTTCGACGCAAGGCAGCTCTGTTTCCCGGTCGCTATGAGACCGAGGGCATTGGGCCGGTGCGCTCCATCCGGGAGTTCGATAACAAGATTCTGGCCCGCTATAGTGACTTCCGCGATGCCGACGACTACTACTATCGCGCTGCCGCCGCCCGCGTTGTGGACCGCATCGCCGTTCCCACGCTGATCCTATGCGCTCAGGACGATCCTTTCATTCGTCTGCTGCCCGAGACCCGCGCCCGCCTGTTCGCCAACCCGCATATCGATCTGGTGGAGACGCGCCACGGGGGTCACTGCGCCTACCTCTCCTGCGACCCCGGCAACGAGATTCATTGGGCGGAGGCGACGGTGGTCCGCTACCTGTTGTCTGCAACGCGCGAGTCCGATGGAAATTGACTGGGAGGTCGAAATTGGCGGCGGCGCGCCGGTCATCGAGGCTCATTGGCCTGGATTCATAGACCTGCGCTCTCATCCGGGGCGCATCGCGGAGGTAACTGAGGCTGCGCCGTTTCCTGCGCTGGCCAGCCTGCTGCTGGCGCTGAACGGAGCCGAGTCACCGCTCTGGACCGCTAAATGTGATTTGTTTGAGCCTGAGCCGATGGCCCTGGCCTGCTACATCGATCTGCTTCCAGTGGAGGGCAGGGTCTTTGAGCATTGGCAGGGAGCCGAGGTCTTTTGCCGTGAGTGGGTGGCCCGGTTGGCTCTGCTTGCCGCGCCGGAATGCCGGCCAGAATGTTCTATTGCTCTGATCGTCCGGCAGGCGGTTGCGGGTGACGCGGAAGGGTTTGGCGTGACTGCTTATTTGTGCGCGGCGGGCACGGACCGAAACAGCTCCGCCGAGGGGTTGGCAGCGGCCTTGGCTGGCTTCGAGGATGCAGTTCCCCGCGTCTCACCTCCCGGAACGGCCGATTCAAAGTTACAATGAGAAAGCGTGGGGCGAGTAGCTCAATTGGATAGAGCACCGGCCTTCTAAGCGCGTGCTCTAACCGTTTTCAGCCGGTGCCCTAACGTCCCCACCGCGGAAAATCTCTTAAATTTTCGTTTTGAAACTCCATCCACCATTCCAGTAAAATCCCCAAAGAATTGTGACGGCGGATACAGCGCCTTCGCCAATCTGTGCAATTCTGGTCAGTAATTGCGAAATCACGGCGGAATTTCCACTTGTGGCCCCTGTTTACCGCCTTGATTCCCCTTTCAGCCGCGGCCGCCGATTTCTCTCAAGCGGTCCCCGGTAATGTTCTCCTGCTCCGCGATCCGGCTGATGCAATAGCGGATCGTATTGCTCTTGTCGAGCCCCAGCTTCGCCGCGAGCTTTTCAAGTACCTTCGTCTGCGCGGCACTCAAGCCGACATGAAACTGCCTCAAAGCCATATAGAGAGCTTATCGGCTGCAATATGTACCTCTTACGTACTACACAGGGAGGATTTCATATGCGATACGTACAGAAAAAGGAGATTCAACCGCCCATGACGTATCCCCCGTCACAACGCCAGGCGACCGAAACCGGTATGGTTTCCTCAAAACAAGAACAGACAGACGGCTTCACCAAAGACTTTGATTCACTGATTGAAGCGTCCCCAACGGAAACCATGGGCCAGCTCTCGCTCGTCAAAACTCGCGATGATCCATTCGGCTTGGATCTTAAACTTAACCACACCCGCGATCACGTCGAGTGCCCTGCCTGCCGCCAGGCCAACAAAGCCCTGGCGCTCACCGGCGCCGAGCTGGCCGCGATGCCGTTCGACGACGCCACAACGGCCTGGTGCCTCCTGCGCCGGCAGTCAGCCCGGCTGCGCGAACGCACTCACGAGGCCACGCTGGGATACCTGAACTCGCTCGGCAAATTCTTCGGCCGCCTGCGCCTGGTCGACATCACTCCGGGCCACGTGCGCGCCTACCAGATCGCGCGCAAACGCAACATCCTGCGCATCGAGGGCGCCGATCAGCATCCGTGGGACGATCCAGTCTCGAACTCCTACATCAATCACGAGATTGCGACCCTCGGCCTGATGATGAAATTCGCCAGTCTATGGCACCGCATCAAGCCCTATTACTCGCCGCTGACCGTCCCCAAGTGGAGCCCGCGCGACGTGCTCACCGTCGAGCAGGAAGAAGCTCTCTTCAAACGCCTGCCGCAAAAGCCTGAGGCAGCGCTCGCCTACTGGGTCGCGGCCATCACCAATAACACCACGGCCAGCGGCATGGAACTGCGGGGCTTGAGACTCAAGAACCTCTTCCTCACCGATGTGATCGCCGAGATCTACGTGCCCGAGGATAGCGTGAAGAACGACAGCCGGCCGCGCAAGATCGCCCTCAACACGCTCGCGCGCTGGGCTGTTATGCAGTGCCTCAAACGCGCCATTCGCCTGGGCGCAACCGACCCGGATCATTACCTGTTTCCGTTCCGGCTCAGGCGCAACATCTACGATCCGACGCGGCCGGCGTCGCGCTTTTTCCTGCGCAAGAGCTGGGCCAAGCTGCAGGCCGCGACCGGCTTCGTCAACCTGAAACCTCACGATCTGCGCCATCAGTGCATCACCGCGATGCTCGAAAACGGCGTCCAGCCGGAGACGGTGATTGCCATCGCCGGCCACGTAGGCCGCAAGATGCTCGAGTACTACAGCCATCACCGCAAGCAGGTGAAGTATGCCGCAGTGATGACCCTGGAAGCGAAGAAGCCGCCGGTCAACGAGACGGCCGCCTCCGTGCGCAACCGTAAACTCGGTTGACAGCGGAAAGTCCGAGGTCAACCTGCGCGGTCGCCTAGAACAGGCTGCCGGTTCCCTCGGCATCGAGCGAGCTCAGTTTGGTCAGCGTGTGCCGCGTTCCGTTGAGATCCTCTGTGATCACGTACTTGTGGTTCCCCGCCGGCGCCCACACCAGCGAGCCGGGCGCGCCCTTGCGCACCGCTGTGGCCTCCGGATCCGCGGCGATAAGGTCCTGTAAGTATTTCAGCTGCTCGGGCGTAATCCTCCTGACGTTCGGCGCCACGCTTCCCCAGCCCGGCCGGGCGAAGATGGAAGCAATCAGATCCAATGCGATCATGGTCCCTCTTTTTACTGGACAGTCGGAGCGGACTCGCCCATGCCAAGCTGCTGTTTAAACTCGGCCAGTTTCGCGCTGGCCAGGTTTCGCTTGACCTGGTAGTCGGCGATCAGGATATCGAGCAACGCGAGCGCCTGCTCGCATGCGCTCACCGAAGCCTCGAGAATTGCACGTTCAGTTTCGATCATGGCTCAGTTCCTCAGGAAGAGATTGCGGATCGCCCAGGGCGCGACAACGGCAACATCCATCACCATCAGCGCCAGGGCTCGGCGATGCCTGCCATGCGCGCAGAGACGGCGACTAACCTCGTAATTGATCGCCAGCATGCCGCCTTCGAACGCCGTCAAGGCCGCAGTATGGTTGGCGATGAAGCCCGGCAGGAACATCTCGTGATTGCATCGGCAACGCGCTGCGAGTATGCGGCGTGTGCTGAAGGCATCGAGGGCCCGCACTGCAACGTCAGCCGCCAAGAATGATCGTTCCAGGCGATTCCACTTCAAAGATCTCAACGGCCGCTGAGGAGGCTCGAGATGTCCGATCACCTGGACTCCAGGCTGGGCATTGCTCACAACCCCCGTCGTCCAGATGTCGTAGACTGCGATTGTTGCGGGAGAGGCACGTGTGCCGATTGCTTCGGCACACGTCGCAACTTGCAGGTTAGCCAGGTTTGCCCCAGTGATCGTGGCCGTGTACGTGGTCTGCGTAGTGCCAGCGGGCGTAAGCTCCACCCATGTACTGCCACCATCGAGCGAGTAACCGGCATCCACCGTGCCAGGCAGAGCCGGAACTGCCAAACTAAGGTTGAGCGTCAGCGATGTGTAAGTCCTCGTCGTGGTCTGCCAACTTGAGAAGATGCGCTGGTTGTAGCTAGCGCTTCCCGAGTAAGTGGCCGTCTGCGTATTTCCGCTGCCTGTCGGTCCCGCGCCAGACTTGCCAGTGTACACCGTGCTCAGGCTCGTGCTTGTGCTTATGCCTGTGTTGAAGCAAAAGAGATAAGAACTCAGGTCTGCGGTTGAATTAGCATCAGCCGTGGGCCTTAAGTACTCATTGCTCTGCGCGGCGCACAGCGAAGCTGCGAGCAAACTGAAAATTACATACAACTTCATGCCTATCTCCTTAGTTATGCGTCGCGTAAAGCGCGATGCCGACGTTCGCCAGGGTCGCGTCAGCCGTACCCGGGCCCTGGATATAAAGCGACTGCGAGGAGGAGCCGGTCAGTGTGAAACCTGAGGAGCAGGTGAAGGCTCCCGTCCTGCCGGCCGCCGAGAAAACGATGGTGCCCACCGAAGAGCAGGTCGTGAACCCCGCCGCGGTGCACTTGTAGATAGTGAAGGTCGTAGACGCCCTCGCCGCGATCGTCGCCTCGGCGCGCGAACTCGTGCACCCCGAAGGCACTGAATACACTTCAGTCGCGTCAGGCAATACCTGGGCGAAGATCTGAGAATTTGGCACCGTCCCGATCCAGTTGAACTTCATCGAGGATCGATTCAAAACCAGCCCAGCGCCAGCGCCGAGCTGCTGATACCAGACGCCATTAACGCATTGCCAGATAGCGCTCGTAGTGCTTGTGGTCTGCGTGTATCGGGCCAGCCCAACGCAACTCCCGATGGGAGCGGCCGTGCCGGAGCTCTCGACGACGACGTTCCCAGCTCCGTAGTTAACGCCGGTCACAAGGATGTTTTGAGCAAAGGACACCCCCGCCAGGGCTGCGAGCAGCCCAAGTAGATAGATTTTCCGCATATCAGACTCCGTATGTAAGTGGGGTGATGGCGATGAATTGTCCAAGCGTAGGGTTGTACGCGAAGGTCTGCGATGCTGCCGTATTGGCTGCAGCGGTTCCGGCCGCGGCAGAGATCGGGCCCGCGCCGCGGAAGTTACTCGGCCAGGTAAAGGTATGGCCTCCCGTCGCGTCCTGCTGCACGACGATGGTATAGATAGCCTGCGCCACATTGGCCGCGACCGATGCCGTCACATTCCCCGTCAGCGTAATGATCTGGGTCGCACCGAGGGAGAAGTCGAAAGTCGGGCTCGCGGAATACGGGACTGCTACAGCCAAAGCCCCCAGATTCGCGTTCACATTCGCCGGCTGGATCCATATCTCGGAAATATCAATCATGCTCGAAGTGCTTCCGCCGATCGTGCCGACCAATACCGAAAACGTCAGAGTTGAAAGATCGGTTCCGCTCGGAATTGTGACCGAGGCCGTGCCCTGATTCGTATTGACGGGAACCGGAGTAGAAACAATCCCCGCCGTAACCAAAGTCGCGGACACCGTGCCGCCGATGCCGTTCCCAACACTTATGATCACCAGCCCAGAAGCTGAACCAACCTGAATACCTGTGACCAGGTTGCTGTATGAGACATAGAGCGTCGCCGGGGCGGTCAGCACAACATGCGGGAACCCGGTATAGTACCCGGTCACGCCCGCGAGAGTCCCGGCTCCTCCTGGGTTTTCGGCTTCAAAATGAGCCGAGGTCCCAAGGCTCCCATCAAACGCCTGAGCGGGGTTCACAATCCCGACTGGACCGGTTTGGTAATGGGTTGTATAAACCGACGGTCGATAGAATGCGCCCGACAAGCCCCCCTGGCTGCCTAACGTATACTTCCAGACGGCACAAGCCGAAAGGTCCTGCATTTGTTGACCCAGCAGGTTGAAACTCTGAAGTTTCAGATAGAGCGTGTTCCCCAGCAGCGATGGGCCAAACTGGTAGCTCGCGAATTTATAGGACGGTCCGAGGTAAGCAAAAAGCGCGCCCGTTGTGTGTGCCCCCACCGATGAGCCATAGGCTCCGCGGCGAAGATAACTCAAGTTATACCGTCTGGACGCCGTGAGAGCAGCCGTCTCGTAGGCGATCAGCTCGCTCGTCGCTCCGTTCTGATCAACGATTGCGCAAAGCGTCGTGAGCTTGTCCGCGAGAAGCTGCGTCACACTATCCAGCTCCGAGCCATTTTGCGAAAGCGTAAGATCGACGCTCACCGTGTTTGCCAGGTCCGGGTCGGCTCCCGACGCAAGCGGCGCTGACAGAAGCCCGATTGTCGAGGGAGCGCTGATGGTGTCCAGAAGCGTATAACTCTGCCCATCGAGCGACATGTAGACATTCGCTCCACCCCAGTTGGCATTCCGCCCTGAGGCGGCTATCTGGACCACATAGGGAATTCCGCTGGTCCGTGTCAGAGTGTTCTGAACCACGATCGCAACAGCATCCCCAGGCAGCGCCGTCGAGAGCCCGGGCTTGAAACTTGATGAAGGCTGCTTTGGATAGATGGTCACGTTCGAGCTGCCATAGTTGGCCTGCTCAGCCTCGAATGCCAGCCGGCCGTCTGCTGAATCTACGACCTGGGTAATACGCACAGTCTCGCCTGTCGGCAGCATCAGAATGTCCATGGGCTCGATATATGAGAATCGCCACGACAGCCAGAACTTGAAGGTGTTGCGGATGTAGCATTGGCGCTTCAGGCGGAGACTAAGGGCCCAGGCCGCGGCCGAGGCCGTCGTGATCCAGTCCCAGGTCTGCGCCGATTCGATGCGGCGCCCGTAGCTGGCGATAAATGCGTCGTTCTGCTCATTGATCGGCTCGTTGTTGTAGTCATTAAGCCGGTTGCACCATGCCGCCTGGACGTAGTTCCAGCAGTCATCTGGAGCCCGTTGTGAGACCTGCAGTGGATCCTCGCTCCCGCTCTCTCCAGCCTGCTTTTCCGAGGGCGGCAAAAGATCGGTCCATTTAAGTGTGGCCACCGGGGTTGTATTCGGAGTGTAGGCATAGCCATTGCCTACACAGGTTGTATCTCCATACGGGATGAGCTTGAGCAGGCCTCCGGACATAACTGCGCCGACATTGCCGGTCTCGATGATTGCCGAGAAAGCATCGGCCGCCGAGGTCTGAGTATCCAGTACAACCGATCCCAGATACCCATTTGCGGCCCAGTAGGCGTAGCAGCTCGTCCACGCGTCGATGTTCGCGGACGGGAATCCCACGCCAAGAAACGCATCCGAGAGAAGCGTGCGGAAGGCATCGCAGAAGTGCGCATCCAGGCCGCTTCCGCCTGGAAAGATGTTCAGGCCGACGACCTCGTAGTTATAGCAAGGCAGCGTGGCCGAGCTGCCGAGCGCGATCGGGTTCGCTCCTACATAGCAGAGCCCTGTGTATCCAAAAGCGGAGCCCGGATACTTCGATTGCATGTAAGACCAGGGTGTCTGCCCCAGCGATCCCCCAAAGAACGTGAGGTTCAGCGCGCTGGTATTGGTCACGTTCGAATCGCTTGAGGTAAACGTGTAGCTGATGTAGACGTACACGCCCGCCAGGGATGGATCGAAAGTGTAGTACCCGGCGCTCTGGGTATAGTCGGTCCCTTCGACCAGCGTCGCGCCGGTATCGACTCGAACAACG
>CAIKND010000144.1 GCA_903828675.1 uncultured Acidobacteriaceae bacterium | reverse complement strand
ATCGTGAAGCGATGGGGGAAACAGAAGCGTCTGGTTGACCGTGTCAGGAATGAAGTTCTGGCCCATGAATCGAACCTAAAACAGAACACAACGACCCTGCTGTAGGCTCCGTCACAAATCTATGCCCAACACTCACCTAGCAGAATGAAAAGGGCGCGGCCGTTGTGTTATTCGTTTCCGGTAACGACTTCGTGCAGCCAGCCGGGAGCTTTTAACAATTCGCGCGGACGCGAGCCGTCGGCCTGACCGACCAGGCCATCGCGCTCCATGAGATCGATGAGGTGCGCGGCGCGGCCATAGCCGATGCGCAGGCGACGCTGCAAGAGCGACGTGGAGGCCTTGCCGAACTCGAAGACCAGCCGCACGGCATCGTCGAACATGGGGTCGTTCTCGTCGGGGTCGGGGTTGGAGCCATCGACTGTGGGGCGGTCGTCCTTGGGTGATTCGAGGAAGCCCTCGACGTATTCGGCCTGGCCTTGCGCTTTCCAGAAGCCGACCACTGCGGCTGTTTCCTTCTCGCTAACGTAGGGCGCGTGCAGGCGCACCAGACGACTGGTGCCGGGGGGCAGGAAGAGCATGTCGCCGCGGCCTAACAGGGCCTCTGCGCCGTTGGTGTCGAGAATGGTGCGCGAATCCACCTTTGTAGCCAAGCGGAAGCTAATGCGCGTGGGCACGTTGGCCTTGATGAGGCCGGTGATTACGTCCACGCTGGGCCGCTGCGTGGCCAGGATGAGGTGAATGCCGACGGCGCGCGCCATCTGTGCCAGACGCGTGATGGACTCTTCAACGTTGGCCCGGTCGAGCATCATCAGGTCAGCCAGCTCGTCGATGATGATGACGATATAGGGCAGCGGCTCTTCATCCTCGCCTTCATCGAAAAGGGAAGGCATGGAACCTTCGAACAGCTTGTTGTACTGGTCGATATTGCGTACGCTGCGGGAGGCAAGCAGTTTGAGGCGCCGTTCCATTTCGCGCACCGCGTTGCGCAGCGCATTGGCTGCCAGCTTGGGCTCGGTGATGATGGGCGTGAAGAGATGGGGAATGCCTTCGTACATGCCCAGTTCCACGCGCTTGGGGTCTACGAGGATGAGGCGCACCTGGCTGGGGGTGGTGCGGAAGAGCAGGCTCATGATCATGGCGTTGATGGCCACCGACTTGCCCGAACCGGTAGAGCCGGCGATGAGAATGTGAGGCATGACGCCTAGATCGGCGGTGACGATGCGGCCGTTGATGTCTTTGCCCATGGCCAGCGTGAGGCGCGACTTGGCTTTGTGGAAGGTTTCGCTCTCTAGCACGTCGCGCAAGTGAATGGTTTCGCGCTCGTGGTTGGGCACCTGGATGCCGACCGTGCTCTTGCCGGCCATGCGCTCGATGAGGATGCTCTCGGCGCGCATGGCGAGGCAGAGATCGTCGGCGAGGCCGGTGACGCGCGAGTATTTCACACCCGCCTCGGGCTTGAACTCGTAGGTAGTGACCATGGGGCCGGGATTGATCTGGACGACCTGGCCACGCACGTCGAACTCGCCGCACTTCTCGACGAGTACCTTGGCTTCTTCGCGCAGTTCGTCTTCGCGGACTTTCTGGGGGCCGTCGCCGGGATTGAGCAACGTGCTGGGCGGCAGTTTGAAGCCGCTGACGTTCTTCGGCGCAACGGTAGCCGTGCGCATCTCCGCATCGGCGCGGCCGTGAATAGCGATTTCGGCTATCGGCCTGGGTGCGGGGGCGGGTTCCGACTCGAAACGTGGAGCAGCGGGCCGCGACTCAGTAAATTGGGGCTGAGCAGGACGCGGCTGCGCGGGCGGGGCCGGCATGGGAACCACATTTTGCGGAACCGCCACGGGCCCTGCGGGGGGCGCGGTCTCAGCTTCGCTGCGCTCCCAGATGCTCTTCCGCACCGGCGGCGTAATGGGAATTTCCTGTTCTTCTACCTCTGCCCGCTCAATACCGGTTCGCCGGAATGCGGGAATGTCGTCCACGGGGTCGCTGTCGGCGTTCCGATCCCTGCGGCCAAAAAGCGCCGCCAAGCGGCTTGGAGGCCTGACAGACTGTTCCGGCTCAACATTCGGATCTGTCCCTGGAATGAACTGCTGACCTTTGGCGGGGCTGGTCTCTTCAGCGCGCCCGGCTTCGCTGACCGCCCTGCGCTCTTCTCTCTGCTCCGCACGCTCTTCGCGCCAGTTCTTCCAGCGGTCATGCCAACTAACCACGCGCAGCCAGCGATCCTCGATGCCTTCCTTGATAACCCAGAAGCTGATGGCCGAAGCAAAGTAGAGCCCCGCCGCCGCCAGCACAGCGGCTACGAGCCAGGCGCCCTGGATGTTGAGATAGTTCACAAGCAGGCCGGACATGAGGCGGCCGACAACGCCTTCCACCGGCACCAGGTGGAGCCAACGCCAGTGCCAGGGCGCGAGGCCAAACACCGTGGGCAAAAAGACGAGCGCCAGCAGGGTGCCAATCCAGCGCAGCACTCCTGACCCGCTGGGGCGGGAGTGCATCCAGGTCCAGCCGATGCCGCCGAGCCAGAGCGGCAAAAAGAAGGCCGTCAAACCTAAAGCCTGAAGCAGCAGGTCGCTGAGCCAGGCGCCGAAGAGGCCAATCCAGTTGTGGACGGGGTGTGGAGAGGCCAGATTCGCGGCGGTATTCAGCGAAGGGTCCGCAGCATTATAGGTGGCAAGAGAGAGCAGCAGCAGGAGCGAAACCAGCAACAGGACAAGCCCCAGAAACACGTTCACGGGGCGGCTTCGCGTGGGCGACAGAACAATGCGAATTGGCTTCATGACGGGGCTTTTCCGCTCTTTGTCCGCCGCTCATCTTTCCCGGGCGAACCGATGGAGCGGCGAGAATAATCCCAGAGCAGCTCTTATTATCCTTGCCCTGGAGTCGGATTTCAGGCAAAACGAAGCGGGGGGAACCTTCGCGTCCACCCCCGCCCGAAACCTGGTTCTTCTGAAATCAGCTCCCTATATATTTCGCTCCAAAGAGCAGAATCGCTCCGCCCAGCAGAATTCGGTAGATCGCGAAGATTGTAAAGCCGTGCTTGCGAACCCAGAACAGAAACCACTCCACCACGCCGAGCGCCACGATGAACGAGACCACCGTGCCGATGGCGAGCACAATCCAGCGTTCCGAACTCATTGCCACGTGAGCCGTGGCTACCCCGGCAGCATCGGCGGCCTTGCTGTGATGGACTTCCTTGATCAAGTCCCACCCCGTGGCTGCAATCATGGTCGGGATGGAAAGCAGAAAGCTGAACTCGAGCGCCGCCGGACGACTGAGACCTACCAGTTGGCCCGCTGCGATGGTGGACATTGATCGAGAAGTGCCGGGAAAGACCGCGGAAAGGGTCTGACACAGCCCTATCCAGATTGCCTGGGGCATGGTCATCTCTTCCACGTGGTTGGTGCTGGGCTCGAAGCGCGAACTCCTCACATCGATGACCCACATCACGATGCCGCCGATTAGCAGGGCTGCCGCCATCACGTTCAGGCTGCCCAGGTTCTTTTCGCTCCATTTGTGCAGCAGCAGCGCCGGAACCGAAGTGAAGCCGAAGGCGATGATGGTGAGCGAGACGGGATGATTCAGCCAATTGCGGTCGCCGTCTTCCCCCTTGGGAAAGGTGCGGAGAAAATCGACAATGCGACCCAGAAAGAGCAGGCAAAGCGCCAGGATTGCTCCCAACTGGATGACGATTGTGTACATCTTCCAGTACGGATCATCCAGGGGGATCTTCATCAATGCTTCGCTGATGCGCAAATGCGCCGTCGAACTGACCGGTAAAAATTCGGTCAAACCTTCCACAATGCCCAACAAAATGGACTGAATATAAGGGCTCAAGAAGCCTCCATGGTGCGACTACCATGCGCCTGCGAAAAATTCAGGCTGCCAGTTTCCGCTTAGTCCCGGTCGATGCCGTAAACAGGGATACCTTCATCCAATTTAAACACCAGTGCCCCGGCCCGCCATGCGAAATCCGATCCTGCGAAGTGATCTTTCAGCTTTGCGGCCAGTTCGTGGGCATGACTCTTGGCATTTTCACTCTTCTTGTCGTCGCCATTGGAGGCATACATATCCGTCAGAACTGCCTGCCGGTAGACGGCTAGGTAGATGGCCTGCGCTGTCCGTGGTCCATCGGGGTGCTCTATCGCGTACTTTTCGTAGACTTCCGACTCTTTAGCCGGGCACTGGGTAGTTCCCTGCCAGTCTCCGCAGAGCTTGTTGTCGATCAGGCTGAAGGCGGCCAGATCGGCCTGGCGAGTGTGGGGATAGAGCTTGATCACCTTCTTCATTTCGTCTTCATCCATCTGGGCGCGCAGCCAGTTTTCCTTCTCCCTGGCCGAGGGCCTTGTCGAGACATCGGCCTTCTGAATCTGCCACTGAATGTCGGCGGCCCTCCAAGCGGCCTCCGGCACAAGCGGGGAGTTGGGGAACATCTCGACAAGCCTCCGATAGAGCAGGCGCGCACTTTGAGCGGCATTGGCGGGGCCACGCGGGTCGCTGGCCAGAGACTCCTGGTTGGCAGCTTCGCCCATCAGCACCTGGTCGCCTCCAGCCGTTGTTTCCACCACGATTCCCTTAGCCGCCATCCAGCCGGAGATGGGAGGCGGAGCCTCGTCGGTGCCCAGGATGGGGGCATCCTTGTCCTGCGCCTCCTGGATGTCGGTGTTGGCGTAGATGCGCACCCAGGGGCCGCTCTTCTCGGCGACAACCAACTCGCGGCCAATCTGGACCCTGTCCAGCTTTTGCGAACTTGTGTCGGGCGCCACATATATCCAGGAAATGCGCAGAGCCGTTGCACGCGGACCGGCCATGGGCTTTTCAAGCTGGTTCTTCTTGTCGGCGTGCGCGGGGAGGGCCGCGCAGGCAAGCACGAGTCCGCACAGGAGGGTTTGGTTGGCGAGATTTCGCAGTTTCATCACAGGGAAAATCATAGTTGAACGACGCTATTCCTTGCTTTCGGTAAGCACTTGGGCCAGCATTGCGGGGTCGACGTTGCCGCCGCTGACGACGGCCACGGCGTTGCGGTAGGCGGGCAACTCGGCGGCATGGAACAGCAACGCAGCGACGGGCACGGCGCCGCTGGGCTCGGGGACCAGGTGCGTAGCGGCCACAATGGCGCGCATGGCGGCGCGAATCTCCGCCTCGGTGACAGTGATGATGCCGTCTACAAACGCCTGGATGTGGGCGAAATTCAGCTCCCCTACGCTCTGGGTGCGCAGTCCATCGGCGATGGTGCGGCTGGTCAGTTCGGCACCCCAGGTTACGATCTTTCCAGTGCGGAAGCTCTCCGCCGTATCTCCGGCCAGTTCCGGCTCCACGCCAAAGACTTTGGTTTTGGGCAGCAACTGCTTGACCGCCGCCGCAACGCCGCTCAGCAGCCCGCCGCCGCTGACCGGAACCAGCACCAGGTCGACTTCCGGCCACTCTTCGGCGATCTCAAGGCCGCAGGTGGCCTGTCCGGCGATGATCTGCTCGTCGTCGTAGGGCGGCACCACCACGTAGCCGTACTCGCGCACCAGTTTCTCGGCCACAGCAAGGCGCTCGCTTGAAGCCAGGCCGACATCGACCACTTGGGCACCGAGGGCAAGCGTGGCGGCACGCTTGATGGCGGGCGCATTCGAGGGCATGACGATAACAGCCTTGGCGCCCACCTCGCGCGCCGCATAAGCCACAGCCTGGGCATGATTGCCGCTCGAATAGGTAATTACGCCGCGAGCGATCTCTTCCCTCGTGAGTTGCAGAATCTTGTTGGCCGCGCCGCGCATTTTGAATGCGCCGATGGGTTGCAGGCTCTCCGCCTTGAGGCGGATCTCCTTGGACGTGCCATAGCCGCTAAGGCCGGGAAAGGGGGCGCGCACCAAGGGCGTCTTGACAGCCACGTTTGCAATCCGCACGGCTGCGGCGCGAATCTCCGCTATCGAAACCAGGTGTTGCGCTTCAGAGTTCATGCTTCAACCTCGCCGCGATCCTGTTGAGTTCATGGATGCGGCCATTCAACTCTCAAGTATCGCCCATGGGTGAGGGACAAGTGCAAATTGCATTGCGCATAAAGAAAAGCGCGGCAGCCGAAGCCGCCGCGCTTTAGGTGGTTCGTTGCCTGGTTTTAGAAGAACAGCTTGGCAGAGATCTGCAACTGTCTCGCGGTATAGAGGCCGTTGTTGGTCCCGCTGATGGCGTGGAAGGCGTTGAGGCCGGTGCCACTGAAGGGAGCGATGCAGCCTTGCAGCGCTGAACCGGTGGGAGCGGAGGCTGTGTTATTGCAAACGGGATTCGGATTCGCCAGGCTTGGAGCTACCGCGGAAGAGTAAGACGAGTAGGTTCCGTTCACGCCAGTGACAATCGTGTGGTTAAGCGCGTTGAATGCCTCGCCAATGATCTGCATATAAATGCCGTCATGGATAGGCACATTGCGCGTAATCCGGAAGTCGAAGCTGTTGAATCCGGGGCCTGAAATGCTGTTGCGACCGATTTGCGGTGGGCGGCCGTTCGTAGCCGAACCTGAGCTGGAACTCATGGCGCCACCATAGATGCCGCCATCGGCACCGTAGCTGGAGGCGCTGCTGGAGCCGCTATAGACGGTTCCGCTCATACCCAGGGAGATGGGCTGTCCGCCGGAGGCAATATCGTCCCCGGAGAAGCTGAAATCGTCGATCAGGTTCTTGACGATCTTGTTTCCCATCATGATTCTGGGCTGGTAGAAGAAGCTCATCGTGAAGCGATTGCGGATGTCCGTGTCGGAGGGTCCGTTTTCACCCTTGATGTTGTTGGGGTTCAGCGGCGTGTCGCCACCGTAGAAGGTGCCGAAAGTGCCCGCGACCTGGCTGGTGTCAGTAGCGTGAGACCAGGTGTAGTTTGCCAGCACTTCAAGGCCGTTCTGGAAGGGGCGGCGAACCGTGGCCGCCAGCGAGTTGTACCACGTATTCGCAACGCTGAACCCTGTATTGAAGCTGGTTAGGGAGGTGTTGCGGCGGTCCGTGGGAATGTAGACCGGGACAGTAATCTGCTTGACGAAGTTGTTGCTGCTGTCGAGCACGTTGTAGCTGCGCAGGCCGCTCGGCTTCTGGCCGATCAGGTTGGAGTCAACAAACACCGGCAGACGCATCCCGCGCGTGCCGACGTAACCGACGGTCAGAGACATCTTGCCCGGCAACGCCTGCTCGATGGACAACTCGGCCTCGTGCGCATACGGAGGAACGAAGTTGGGATCCAAACCGTGGAAGCTCTGGTTGCCAATCTTGGAGGGTCCGTTGACCGTGGGAGCGGCGCCGCCAGTGGGATAGAGAGCCATGGCGAACGACGGACCGGTCGGTTGGAAGGGCACGTTGGGATAGACCAATGAGGTAGTCGAACTAGGTACGCTGCTGCAGGCCGTTCCCTTGGCCGCGCCGCCGCTGTTCTTGCAGCCGGAATAGTTGTAGTTGATCTGGACTACGCCGTTTTCCACGCGCATTGCGTAGTACGTGCTGCCCTGGTTGAGTGCTGAGAAGAGGCCGTAGCCACCGCGGAGCACCGTGCCCTGGAATGGGCTAAAGGTAAAGCCGACACGCGGCTGAACCCTATTAAGCACATTCTTGATGGTCTGCGTATAGATGGCGGAGATGGGCGCGAAGTTGTTGTTAACCAAGCCTGGGGCCGGGGTTATCTGAACGTCGTAACGAAGGCCGCCTGTAATGGTAAGTTTCGGATTGGCCCTCCAGGTGTCTTCCGCGAAGCCGTCGTACATCTTCATCCAGAAGTCGTCCTTGCCCTGGGTGCCGACCTTTGTATTGACGACATCGACCGTCTGCACAAACGAGTTGTAGTGGAAGCCGGCGTAAGGATCGGTATTGCCGGCCTGTCCCTGGAATGCGTCGAAGACCCAGTCCTGGAAGTTGCCGGTGGTGTTGGACTCGCCGTAGCCGTAGATGCCGCCGCCCTGGAACAGGTTGATCATTACCTCATGGACGACATTGACGTCTCCACCGAACTTGAGGGTGTGACGTCCTTTGGTCCAGGAGAATACATCGGTCATCTGGATGCGATGCTCATCGGGTTCGGCAACGCGCGGCAATGCGTTGGGCATGCCGAAGGTGAGCGCGCCCATGCCAACGCTTGGCCCAGAAGCATTGGCGCCGGCAGTTTCCAGATCGCGACCCCATTGCAGGTGAACCTGGTTGACGGCGCTGCTGGAGATAATGGTCGTGAGACCTCCCACCAGGAAGCGCTCGTGGTAGGTGGTGGGCCCATTGGTGCTGGGCGAACTGTTGGTAAAGGTGTTTTGTCCGCTGTATCCGTAGGTGCTGTCAAAGTCGGCAAAGTTGAAATCGACAAACGCGTCGTTCTTGTCGTTGACGTGATAGTCAAGACGCGGGAAGAAGAGGTTCTGCTTGGCAAAGCGCCCAGGAGGCGCCTGCCCGGCCGCGATGTTAGCCGTCTTCATCAGGAAGTTAATCGCCGCGGTGCACTGCGCGTCGGAGATGTAGTAATGGGGCGCGGTTGGGTTATAAGCCGCATAGAGGCTGTTGGAAAGCGTCGGGCATTGGTTCGGTGTGACGTTGCTGGCATTGCCCGTTGCCGAAGGGTCATAAACACCCGCCCCGGTGAGTGAAATCTGGTTTGAATCCGAATACAGTACGCGTCCAACCCTGCGGAAGCCGTCATAGGTGAAGAAGTAGAACAGCTTGTCCTTGAAGATCGGTCCGCCGATAGAACCGCCGAACTGCTGCTGCTGGTGAATAGGCTGGGTCAGCAGAAATGAAGAGGCCCCGTTATGCAGTGCCTGGAACTTGCTGTACGGATCCAGAGCGTTCATGTTCGGGTAGCGGAGATAGTAGAACAGGTCTCCATGCATTACATTGCTGCCGCTCTTGGTGACGGCGTTTACCTGTCCGCCGGCGGCCTGGCCAAATTCAACCGAGTAATTCGAGGTCTCAGCCTGGAATTCCTTGATGGAATCGAGCGAGTAGACATAAGGTGCACCGCTGGCGCGGCCGCGGGCCTCTGAGAACAGCATCTGGTTGTTGTTGGCGCCATCCACGTAGTTCTGGTTATAGAGGCCGCTGATGCCGTGGAAGCTGATCAGGCCGCTGCCGCCGTCCTGGACCACGTTGGGCGTGAGGAGAACAAAATCGCTCCAGTTGCGCGCCGCCACGGGCAGGTTCTGCACCAGTTGCGAATCCACGACCTGCGAAACTTCGGTCTTCTCGAGGTCGAGCATCGCATTTGTGCCCGCTACCTCCACGGTGGTGCTGGCGCTCTGCACTTTCAGGGTCAGGTTCACTGTGAGAGTTTGACCGACCAGCAGCGTGAGATTCTGCGCTTCAACCGTGCCAAAGTTGGCAGCCGTCACCTTGACCTTGTAGTGGCCCGACTGCAGGAATGGCGCCGCGTAGATTCCGGCCGAGTTGGTCGAATAGACACGCACGATGTTTTTGTCTGTGTTGGTGACAGTCACCGAGGCGCCAGGGATAACTGCCTGGGCGGCATCGGCCACCGTTCCTGTGATGGCTCCAGCACCTGACGTTTGCGCAACTGCGGAAACACCGGTCAGTGCAACGAAGAACGCCGCCAGCAATAGCACGGCGAAACTGCGCTGGGAACAGAGATTCCGAATCATGTTCATGGCTCTCCTAAAAGGGTTACGGTTGTTCTGAAATCGGTTCATGGTACCACGCAGGCTATAAGGGTCCCATGAGTTTTCAAGGACTCAACTGCGCGCTTGGCAATCAAAGTCAACTACATCAAATCGGCGGCAAGTCCGGCACGATTAATTGCATTGGACAGGCCGATTCTGCTTTTTCTTTGAGCGCTTTGTGAGGGATCAGCCTTCATCCGAACAGGAACGTGTTACGGGCTAGTTATCCCTATGTTACGAAACGATGAATGCAGTCCGTCTGAATAATTGGGTGTGGAAAAGCTTCCCGAAACTCTCTCATGCACTGGTTCTATTCGTATGCCAGCGCATCTATCGGGTCCTTCCGCGCCGCCATCCATGCCGGGTAAAGCGCGCCGAACAGGGCGCCCCCAAAGGCAATCAGCGCGCCGTTGATGATCCACGCCAAAGTTAACTCAAAACTGAATGTCGCAAATCTCAAGCTCAAGAACTCTCTTACGCCGTATGTGGACACGATGCCCAGTAGCACGCCCGTTACGGCGAGTACGCCGGTCTCGCCCAGCACCACGCTTACGATGGTCGCCTTCGACGAACCCAGAGATTTTAAAATGCCGATCTCGCGGGTCCGCTCCAGCACCGCCGTATACATCGATTGGAAGATGACCAGGAAGCCCACGATCACCGCAATCCCAATGACCACGTTGAGCGCCAGGTCGAAGCCGGGGAAGCGCGACGGAGTGTAGAGGGCGATCAGATCCTCCATCGTCGTCACCTTGTAGCCTTCCAGTCCCTTGGTCGAGTGAATCTCCTGTCGAATTGAAGCGTTGTTGGCAGGGTTGTCGCTCTTGATGTAGATCACCGAAGCTTTACCATCGGAACCCATCAGCGCGCCGAGGGTCTCAATGGGCACCAATTTCCGCCCGCCTTTACCGCTCTCGACAACTCCGCAGATCTTAAAGGGGTGATTGAGGATGGGGATCGTGTTGCCCACTTCATGGTCAGGGCCGGAGCGCGCGAAGACATCGTCAACGATGACTTCATTCGGCCCCTGAAATGGGCCGCCTGCAAGAAATGTAAAAGGCTTCAGTGCATCGTAGCTCTTGAAATCGATTCCATAGAGAACCTCGACCGAGCCGCTCATCGAGAAATCCGTGATGACCGGCGAAGCAACGGTTACGTGAGGCATTCTGGCAAAAACTTCAGACATCCGGGCAGGCATGGGTGCGCCGCTGACGCCATTCATAAAGGTTGCATTTGACGGACTCACCACCAGGTCGGCTCCGATGCCGTTCTGGCGCTGCTTGGTGTCGTTCAGCATGCCCATGAAAACGCCCACGATCGACAGGATCATGACCACTTCAATGGCCACCGCCAGCACGCTGATGATCGAGCGCATCGGACGGTGCAGCAGATTGGCAAGGACGAGCTTATACATTCTCTGGGCTGGCTCCGAGGGGCAAATAGCCCTCGTCTAAGGGTAACAGCCCGGACGACCCGGGGTCTGGCGCCGCACCCGACTCCAAAGCGCCAGCCCCCGCCCGGGGCCGCCAAGTTGCCGCGCGGATTGGCCTTGCGCCTCAACATGCTAGCCAATTCTGTACAAAAGCGGTTAAGAGTCACCGATTGGCGCTCTGCGCCTCAGGCACATGAAAACAGAGGAAGAGCCGCTCAATTGCTTTGACTGGAGTCTCTTGCCCGGTTTATTGTTGAGGGGGAAACGTGTAACCACCCTTGGGTTGTTGCACTTTGCTGGCTATCAATGGGGAATTTTGGTGAAGACCTGCGCATGGAGCGGTTGTCCCGCGGCATAGCGCTGGAAGACATTACCGCAGTGACAAAAATCAGCCAGCGGCATCTCATCGCGCTGGAGCAGGAGCGGTTTCGTCTCCTTCCGGGCGGCATTCTCAGCAAGGGCATCGTTCGCGGTTACGTTGGCGCACTGGGTCTGGACCAGCGAGACTGGACCGAGCGTTTTCTGCAAGCCTCCAGCGCCTCTGGCCATGTGAGCGATGACGACCGCAGTTGGACGGCCTTCGCATCGAACGTTGGCAAAGCCCGCATCATGCGACACGATGCCATTGAGATCCGTCTCCGCTGGGCCGGCGCGTTCCTGCTGCTGCTTACAGTCGCAGCGGCGGCCTTTCTTACGGTGCGCTATTACGGCTTCCGGGTGGGGTGGTGGCCAACGCTGCTGCCTGTTGAAGAAGCCCGGGCGGCTTACAACTCCTCTATGACTTACGCCCACACCCTGTATGCGCGCGTACTCTCCTGGTTCAAGGGCTGATCCTGCTCGATCCTAGTGCGCATCCGCGGTTCAAAGCGTCTGAAGCTCCCTTTAACTCGAATAGCGCCCCATTCACTGCGAGACTTTGCAGCGGTGCCCCCGGCGCAATTACCATGTATAGATGCACCCTCAGGCGTTGGCCTCCCGGTGCTGTTGTACGCCACCGATGCGGGCTCCCTGCCGGTCGAGGAGTGAAGTGTTCTCTCCGCCGCAGCTTTTTCAGAGCGAACCAGCCATGGCGGCCTACCACCAAATCGAATCCCTTCAGTGGGCAGGAGTCTGAAGTTGAGCGATCGTTTTTTGTTTACCTCTGAGTCAGTCACCGAAGGCCATCCGGACAAGATAGCGGATCAGATCTCCGACGCCATCCTGGACGCATGCCTGGAGCAGGACGCCTATAGCCGCGTTGCCGCGGAGACCCTGACGGCCACTGGCCTTGTGGTCATTGCCGGCGAAATCACCACCAAGGCTTATGTCGACTTTCAAAGCCTGGTCCGCGGCGTAGTGGCCTCGATTGGCTACGACAACGCCCTCTACGGGTTCGACTCGAACACCTGTGCCGTGATCTCGACGATCAACAAGCAGTCCGGTGATATTGCCCAGGGTGTTGACACCGGCGGCGCCGGCGATCAGGGCATGATGTTCGGCTACGCGTCCAACGAGACTCCGGAACTGATGCCAGCTCCGATCTCTCTGGCCCACAAGCTTTGCCGGCAGTTGACGGCAGTGCGCAAGAGCGGCAAGCTGCCCTACCTGCGCCCCGACGGCAAGAGCCAGGTGACGGTGGAGTACGACGAGAACGGCAAGCCGGCCCGCATCGACGCCGTGGTGATCAGCAGCCAGCACTCGGAGAGCGTCAGCAATGAGGATTTGCATGCCGACATTCTCAAGTACGTCATTCAAGCTGTGTTGCCGGCCGAGTGGCTGGACGAGCACACCAAGTACCACATCAACCCGACCGGCCGCTTTGTGATTGGCGGGCCGATGGGCGACACCGGCCTGACCGGCCGCAAGATCATTGTGGACACCTACGGCGGTTCGGGCCGTCACGGCGGCGGCGCTTTCAGCGGCAAGGATCCGACGAAGGTGGACCGTTCGGCGGCTTACATGGCTCGCTATATCGCCAAGAACATTGTGGCAGCGGGTCTGGCCGACCGTGCTGAAGTTCAGCTGGCCTACGCTATCGGCGTGGCCAACCCGGTCAGTGTTCGCATTGATACCTTTGGCACCGGCAAGATTGGTGAAGCCAAGCTCACCGAACTGGTTCGCAATAATTTCTCGCTCACGCCGAAGGGCATTATCGAGAGCCTGAACCTGCGCCGGCCGATCTATCAGAAGACCGCAGCTTACGGCCACTTTGGCCGCACCGAGCCCGAGTTCACCTGGGAGGCTACCGACAAGGCCGCCGCCCTGGCCGAGCAGGCCGGAGTGGTGGCAGCGGCAAAGTAGTTTCTATCAGAAGCGTGTTCTACCGGAATGGGACCCAGGAGAACCTGGGTCCCATTCCTTTTTCGCGCTGCTGCGTCCATGACTTAGAATTCCTTTGGACTATTCTCTGGTTTTTGAACGAGGAGATATTCATGCGTTTTGTTGCGATTGCCTCTCTTGCACTTGGTTTGGCCACGGTGGCCGCTGCACAGACGACTGCCCATTGGGACTACCAGGGCAAGACCGGCCCGCTGGGCTGGGCCAAGCTGGACCCCTCCTACCAGGCCTGCGCCAAAGGCCACGAACAGTCGCCAATCGACATTCGCGGCGCGCACCTGAACAAGGGGCTTCAGCCTATTGAATTCCACTATATCGCCGGGGCGGTAACGATGGAGAACAACGGCCACACGGTGATGATCAACGTGCACCCCGGAAGCTACATTGTGGCGGAAGGCGTGCGCTATGACCTGGTTCAGTTCCACTTTCACCATCCCAGCGAGGAGGCGGTGAAGGGCAAGCTGACGGACATGGACATCCACCTTGTGCACAAGAGCGCGGACGGCAAGCTGGCCGTTCTGGCGGTGCGACTGCTCGAGGATCAGAGCAAGCCGAACGCGGTGCTGGCCACACTCTGGCAGCAGTTGCCCAAGACCGCCGGCGCCAGCGAAAAGGTGACGGAGATGATCAACCCAGGCGGGCTGCTGCCCGCCGACCGCGGCTACTGGACGTATATGGGCTCGCTGACGACTCCGCCGTGCACGGAAGGCGTGCAGTGGTTTGTCTTTGAGCAGCCGGTGACGATCAGCCGCGACCAGTTGCGCACCTTTGTTCCGCTGTTCAAGATCAATTCCCGGCCCTTGCAGGATGCGCACGGACGGCGGATCGAGGCCAACGAATAGAGGCCTTATCGCGTCTGCGTCGTGAAGTTGAGAACCAATCCTTCAACGCCGGGGAGGACCTTGACTTCAATGCCGGAGACGTCGGTGACGAGATAGTGAGCGGCATCGAGCGCCTCGACGGGATGCGAAAAGGTGGTGGCTACCACGGTGCAGCCGGCGGCGCGGCCGGCCTGGGTCCCGGAGGCCGAATCCTCAAAGACCACGCAGTCTTCAGGGGCAAACCCCAGCAGCGCGGCTCCGGCTAGAAACGGCTCAGGGTGAGGCTTGCCGCGGGTGACCCGATCGGCGGTAACCAGCCGCTGGGGCACGGGAATGCCGCCGGCGGCCATGCGCACGCGGGCCAGCTTGTCGGTCGCGCTGGTGACCACGGTCCAGCGGTCTGGGGGCAGGGCCGCGAGCAGGGTGAGCACGCCGGGCAGCACCTCCAGGCCTTCATTGTCGGCAATCTCGATCTCTTCGATGACCTTGAGTTCTTCTTCGCTGTCCAGGTCGGGCCGCAGTTTGGCCAGGGTCTCGATGGCGCGGCAGCCGTGGGTGATGCTCAGGGTGTAGGCCGGGTCCACGCCGCGCAGCTCGGACCATTTGGTCCAACTGCGGTCGACCGAGCCCATGGAGGAGATCAGGATGCCGTCCATGTCAAACAAGACGCCTTTGCAGCGGATTTGAACCGGGGAAGAAACAACGGAGGAGGCCATGTGTTCATTGTACCGGGGGTTGTTTTGGGGAGTCTCAGGGGATGAATCGGGGGGCGGCGGTTGGCCCTGGATTCGACTTTGAGATGTTGGAATGCATAATGTCCGAATAGGCGGTGATACGCCCGGAACTGCGAGACTCGATGTTTCTCTGTCCGCGAGGCTGCAAAGTGTTTCGGCGATTTCTCCCTTGGTGACGACCAGTCGCCGTGTGAAAGTAATCAAGACCCTTTATCGCCAAACCGACCGTGTTCTGTACGACAATGCCCTTAGGCGGAATGATGGGCGTGCCGAACCTCAAAACGGAGCATGTTCTAGAGGCCATGAAGATGCTTCGCGGCCCCTCAATCAAACTCATCCCGTTGTCGGCGGGAGAAGAATCCCGTGTTTACCTGCTTTTCGAAGATGGCCGCGAATACATTCTTCGGGTGAACCGATCGAACTTTGGTTTCAAGAAGGATGCTTTCGCCCACAAGCATTTCCATTCCGCGTCTCTGCCGATCCCCGCCGTTCTTGCAATCGGAGACCTAGACGGAACTCACTCCTTCTGCATCACGGCACGCATCCACGGAACCACGCTGCAAGATCTCTCTCAGGAGGAAGTTCGATACACTCTGCAGCCGACTGCAAACATCATGCGCTGCATCCGTGAGTGCGATATCTCCAGGACCCGGGGCTTTGGGCCGTTTGACCAACATGGAATCGGATTGCACTCAAGCTGGCGAAGTTTTCTGCAGTCGCCCGTGCATCAGGAATGGGCGGGCATCTCTTACCTCGTTTGGAGCACTGCCATCCAGCCGGCGCTTGAGAAACTGCTCCGCCTGTCTGAAAAAGCGCAGGATATCCGAAGCCTGGTACACGGCGACTTTGGATCAAACAATGTCCTTAGCGACGGATGTTCCATCACTGGCATAATCGATTGGTCCGAGGCCATGATCGGCGACCCACTCTATGACGTCGCAAACATCTTCTTCTGGCGCACCTGGCTGAACTGTATGGACCAGCAGGCGACTTTTCTCGAAGATGCTCTTGACTTAAACGAGAACATGCGAAAGCGCCTCCTCTGCTACCAGTTGCATATCGGTCTTCGAGAAGTCAACGAGAGCGCGATCAGAGAGGATCGTACAGCGATCTTATGGGCAGTCGCTCGCGTCGAAGATATCCTGAGACAGCTAAACTAGCCGCCGCGCGAACTCTCGAAGAGTCGGCACTTGGTGACTTCATCTTCTCTTTGAGTAACGCCAGAGCAATGGGCTGATTGGAGGAGCCAGCTGTCTAAATTTTCGGATTCCGGTCGGATCGTCGGCAATGCGGAAGTAACGCCACTCTGAAACTCTCAAAGGCAGCCGCAGTCATACATGGCGCTTGGCGCCACCCAGGGCCATGAAAATATTTGCCTGATCTCGCGTCGCCCCTACGGGGCTTGAGTCGTTCTTTCATCATCTTCCCAGGACTGCGTCCTGATTACATGACAGCGTCGGCTCCTCCGACCTGAGTAGACTGGTTGCTGCGAAACGACCAAGAGCTCGGGAGGAAAGGAGCCGAGCATGATGATTATAGGATGTGATTTTCATCCGCGGTTTCAGCAGATCGCCTT
>CAIKND010000143.1 GCA_903828675.1 uncultured Acidobacteriaceae bacterium | reverse complement strand
GCCAACCGTCACCGCAGTCGGCACCGTCACTGCCAGATTGCTGCTCGACAGGTTCACGGCTGTTCCGCCAGCCAGGGCCGCACCGGTAAGCGTCACCGTGCAGGAATCCGTCCCTGATCCGGTCATCGACGCATTGCCGCACGACAGAGTGCTCAACGTGGGTAAACCGGTACCGCTCAAGCCGATCACCGCTGAGCTGCCGGCGGATGAGTTGCTGGCGATAGTTAGATTGCCTGATGTCGCCCCTGATGTGGTTGGGGTGAACCTCACGGTCAACAGAACCGTGCCGCCTGGATTCAACGCGACTGGAAAGGTTGGTCCAGACACCGTGAATCCTGTGCCAGTCAGCGTGGCCGAGTTCACCGTGACAGGCACATTGCCGGTCGATGTCAGAGTAACCGACTTTGTTCCCGATGAACTCAATAGTATGTCGCCAAAGGCCATACTGGCGACGTTCATGCTCAGTGCTGGCCCGTTCGCGTTCAGCTGCAGGGTAAAACTCGCGTAAGTTCCTGAAGCTGCCGCAGTCAACTTCACCGTTTGAGCGGTTGCAACCGAGGATGCAGTAGCTGTGAACTTGGCACTGTTTGCGTTCATGGGCACTGTCACAGTAGCTGGCACCAACACCGCAGCATTGCTGCTCGACAGGTTCACGACCGCTCCCCCGACCGGGGCTGCACCCGTAAGTGTCACCGTACAGAAATCCGTCCCCGATCCGGTCATCGAACCGTAACCGCACGAGACGCCGCTCACCACCAGCAAACCGGTACCTTTGGCCGAAAATGCTGCGGGCAAACAATAGAACAATAGGAAGAGCAGGCAACTGCCCCAACGAGCACAAGAGCGGATACGGGACCGAAAGGGCGCTAAATCAGAGCTCAACCGGCTATGGTTGCGGAATGACGACGTACTGAAAGGTTGTCTATTTGAGACTGGGACAACGACAGATGATTTAGACACAGTAATCTCCTTACGGAGTGATCGCTCACCCACCTGAATCGGTAATTTGGGGGATTCGTCCAGAAGGCAGATTGCAAGCAGTAGGTTTTCAGGAAGATTTGCACATCGCCGAGACCCCATCCCGACTGATTTCATCTAAGAGTAATCTGGATTTTAGGTTACTTATAGTTACTTTAGTAAACTTTGAATTACTTTAGTGACATCTCAATTATATCTACTTTGATACCCCATGCCGTTGGTTGGACCTTAATGCTCCCTAAAACGCTGTGCCCACTCAGGTTAGAGTGGGCGCAGGATTCTCTATGGCATCAGTTCTTACGACTTCAGGTGAGTCAGTTCTTTCTTAATCTCGGCTGCGGCAGGGAAATTCGGCGAGATTTTCAAGACTCGTTCAAATTGCTGCCGTGCCAGCGCCGGTTGCTGCGTCTTTTCATATGCCCATCCAAGGTGGTAGTGGATGTCGGCGCTTTCGGGCATCTTGCTCTTTTCTTGTAGCTTAGCGGCTTCCTGAAGGAAGTTCACAGCCTGAGGATAGAGGCCTTTTCTGTAATAGATCCAACCCAGGACATCGGCAACACCGGGCGCCTCCGGCAGAAGTCCTCGCGCTTTTTGCGCCAGAGCCAACGCCACATCCAGGTTTTGGCCGGAACTCAACATCACCCGGGCAAGGTCATTGGATGCCACGGCGCTCTGCGAATTTAGAGCCAGCGCATACTGGTAGTTTTCCTCAGCCCTCTTCCAATCCGACCTGGACTCATACAGATTCCCCAACAATATATAGAGATTTGGTTGATGGGGATTCTCCTTAAGCGATGCATCGCCGGTAGCAATGGCCCTATCAATTTCTCCCTTTGCAGCACGCACATTGCACAGTTCAATTATGGCATCGGAGTTGTACTTGTCGAGTGCCGTGGACTTCTCGAACGCGATCTCCGCCGCACCGAGATCTGCTTTTTTGTGGAAGAACACGTTGCCCAACATGCTATAGAACTTGCTGTTGCTGGGTGACTTGCCAATCTGTGCGTTTGCTGCGGCGATAGCCTTATCGGCCTGGTTCTGGACTAAATAAACGCTCATCAAGCCACGCAGTGCGTCAGTCGAATTGGCGTTTCGATCCAGTGCATCCTGATACGCCTTGGCTGCGTCGGCATACTGCTTTTGCACCGACTTCAGATTTCCCAACTGCACGTAACCCATTGAATTCCCTGGGGCAACTTCAATCGCCTTACGAACTTCCACCTCCGCGATACCATAATGTTTGGTATTGATATTGGCAAGTGCCAGCATCGCGTAACCATCGACCGACCCTGGTTGCAGCCTGATCATCTGGTTTGCTGCGTCCTGTAGTGTATTCATGTCGCCCTGTAGCATCGCGGCATCGGCAATGGAGCGCTGGGCATCGACGAAATTCGGGTTCAGGCGCAAAGCTTCCCGCCACTCAGTCTCAGCATGTTCCAGATTTCCCTGCTTTTGAAAAGCCACCCCCAAAGCGTAGTGGGCCTGGATGTTGTTTGGGGCATCTTTGACTACGGATTGCAACGTTTGCGCCGCGCTGGTCACGTCTCCAAGGGTTATCTGCATCTGGCTTTGGTAAACTAGTGCGTCATCGTCCTTTGGATTCGACTTGAGGATTCCGTCGATAAGGGTCCGTGCCTCGTCAAGGCGGTTTGCCTGCATGAGAAGTTGAATGAATTTCTTTTCAATAAGCAGGTCATTCGGGTGTTCCTGATAGAGAGCGCGGTACTCGGCCGCAGATTTATCAAGATCACCGGTCGCGTAATAGAAATTGCTCAAAGCCAGAAAGCTCTCCGGAGCGTGCGGCAGGTCGCGCTTGGCTTGCTTCAATACTTCCTCTGCTTCGGCTTTCTTCCCTTCGACAAGGTACAGCCCGGCCATGGATTCACGCGGCTCAATCGTATTTGGGTTGAGGGCAAGCGCATCGCGGAACTGCTGCTCCGCCTCACCAAAACGCTTCTGCGATTGGTAAAACGAGCCCAGAGCCAGGCGAGCTTGAGCTGCTTTCGGATTCAGTTCGATGACCTTCTTAAAGCTTGCCTCTGCCGAAAAAAGATCGCCGCTCTTCAGTTGCAGCAAAGCGATGCTCAGATAGGGTTCCCAGCGATTCGGATTGAGCCCAATCGCCTTCTGCATTTCCGCGATTGCGTCAGAAATCTTACCCTGCGCCGCCAGCAGACTGGCAGCCATGGCGTGGACTCCCGCATCGCTCGGCCGCTTCTTCAGCAGCACGTCCACCTGCTCCTGTGCCTGTTGAAACTGGCGAGACTGGATCAGGAGACTTGCCAATTCGGTGCGTGTACCGTAGTCCTCAGGGCGTAATTCAACCGTACGGACCAGTTCAGGATAGGCCTTGGCCGGCTGGCTCAGATGGAGATAAGTCTCCGCAAGCCGCAGATGGGCGTCGGCATACCCCGGATCCAGTTTGACGGCGTTCATGAATTCGACCGCCGCCTCTTGGAATTTCCCTTTCTCGAAGTACCGCTGCCCGCTCTCAAAGTACTTCTGCTTGCGTACGTTGGGATCCAATGAACATGCCGAAAGTAGACCGGCGATCAGGCTTAGTGTCAGGATTGAGCGCCAGTAGGCAGGGAATCTCATCTAAGTACCTCCCTTTGCGGCGTAGAGTACCACCGCCGCGGCGATATTATTCAGTTCGAAATACTATGACAAAGCAGTTTGAAGCACTATAGCACCGCCGGGGCACTTCCGGTGTCTAAGCATGGCACGCGCCCAAGGTTTTCCACCTTTCGATATACCAAGGCTCGAACAAGGTCTCCGGCACCCTCGAGTTACCATGGTCATTCGCAAAGTATTGCGATATGTAGCAAGACATTACAACCTTGACTTGGCCGCGTACCCGACCAAAGTTGAGCTGATGGTCGAACACTCGCGGGACGAGATGCATTAGTGCGCCGGGAACATCCGAGTTAATTTAGTGACTTCATTTGCAACAGGTTGCAGAAATTATCAAGCTTGACAGATTATGGCGTTTCGGTAGGATAAGCAGAACAAGACAGGGCCACTGTATTCGATGGATCCAACCCATCGGAACCGAGGTCCAGAGCGGATGGCCGCGAGGCCAGTCCGAGGAGAAAGAATAATGAAGACCTTTTCCTTGGGCTTACTCGCATTGGCAACGGCTCTTGCGATCTCACCAGTTGCATTGGCTCAAACCTACAACTTTAGCTACACCAGCGGCGGCTACAGCGGCTCAGGATGGCTCGTAGCTGGGGGGGGCTTCAGTGGTGGCCTTAACGTCGCCAGCGGCGATCTCGTCTTTAATGGAGAGGACTTCAGCCTGCTCGCCAACTCAACTCCTGGCCAAGCAATCTACTCTCCGTCAGGAGCGTTCATTATTGATAACCTGCTCTTTCCAAGTGCGGGGGCATCGGGTGGTCTCCTGGACAATTACGGCTTGCTCTTTGTTGACGCCGCGCAAGGAGTTGAGCTCAACATTTGGGGGAATGGAATAGTCAATGGGTATTCGTTGTACAAATGGGTCAGAGGGAACTATGTGATTGAGGATAGTGGAACCTTCAATATCACAACTCCGGAATACAGCGATCTGTCGATGCTTCTGCTCAGTGCGCTAACGCTGGTCGGCGGATTCATTTTCAAGACCAGACACCCTGGCATCTCTCTGGCCTTCTAGTCACTTCGATAACCCCCAGTTCAACCGTTGATGTTCGCGGGAAGATGACGTGTTGACGTTTCGACTATTGAGGGCTGACGGGGAAAACACAGATCCGAGGATTGAATCAGGTTCTCTGCGCATTCAAGCAACCCAAGAGAGTGAAAAGGATTGCAACATGTCGCAAACCTTTTCACTCTTGACAAGGCCGCAGGCCGGGCTAATGTTAATCCAATAGTTCAAATCCACCAAACACAAGGCGCATTAGTGCGCCCAAAGTACTCCGGTTTAGATAGTGACTTCATTTGCAACAGGTTGCAAAAATTATCAGGCTTGACAGTTTTTGGCATTTCGGTAGGATGGACGGAACAGAAGCACGGGCCACATTATTCGATGGGTTCAGTCCATCGTGACCAAGGTGCAGAGCGGATGGCCGAGCGGCCAGTCCGAGGAGAAAGAGAGATGAAGACATTTTCCTTAGGCTTACTCGCATTGGCAACGGCTCTTGCGATTTCACCAGTTGCGTTGGCTCAGGCCACATACAACTTCACCTTTAGCTTCACTGGCGTCGGATTCTCAGGTCAGGGTAGCCTTGTAGGGGTCCTAGGTAGTACGCCGGGAACTTACTACATCACAGGCGGAACGGGCACCTTTACTAATAGCAGTGGATCCGATACCTACTCCCTGTTTGCGAATCACAACCAGCCTGGTACGGCCTACTCTCCATCGGGATTCTTCATCTACGACGATAAGGTCACACCGGGGACAGTAGGCTTAATCCTTGATGTAGATGGATTGCTCTTTATCGATTCCCGCGGCAGCGAACTCAACCTGTGGGGGAACGGAGTAAAGGGCAATGGCACTGACACCTGGTACACGTGGTATCTCAATTCCGGCTATAACGGAGGGGGGACCTTCTCAATTACCGTCCCGGAATACAGCGGCCTTTCAATACTCCTCCTCAGTGCGCTAACGCTGGTCGGCGGATTCATTTTCAAGGCCAGAAAGCCCGGTATGTTCCAGATCGTCTAGTCAGTTCGATCCTCTCTCCTCATCTTTCGCCTTTGACAAGCGAAGGGCACGAAAGGTGTCCTTCGCTTGTCTTTTTTGTCCCGACTCCAAGTCGCAACCCAACGATGAGTCTGGGCACAGACATCTCCATTTGAGGCACTATGGCCGCAGCGGCCTTGGCATTTCAATGCAATCGCGTATTTCTGTGAGGCCGCTCATTTGAGCAGCCCACTCATTGAGAAACCCGAAATCAGGTCCATTGGATCGGGCATCGTTGATCTACTCCCGTGTTCTACTTCTTCGCTTCTTATCCACTCTCAGCCTATGCACCGGAGTTGTCCTGCAAAATCAAAGAAGTCGAGCAACCTCAGCTCGCTTAACCTCTCGACTTGCCGTTGTTGTGTGAAAAGTCGCCCGCGTTGCTTGCCTAGCGTGCCTGTCGGAAATAGCGGAAAGTCCCCCTGAGTCAACCCAGCAATTGAAGCCACGCCGCCTGCAATTGCGCGCCCTGGCCAGTTACTGTGATCCGATGAACCGGGTTACCAGAGAGCTAGCACTTAATCCTGCTTCAGACTCAACAATCTGGCCGCCACCGCCGCTTGTGCGCAAGCGGACAACAACTGTTGACATCAATGCGCCGGTCTCCTTGACCTTCAACGAGACCAGAACACTACCGCACGGAGCCCGCCTAGGAACTTGTTGAAAAACGTCGGACGTCACGCAGATTGAAAAACTGAATCGCCCTACAAAGCCCGCAGAGCGATCGGTAATGCCTCAGTGAGGGTTTTGGTATTCCGATATTTGCCACATTCCGAGACCTCTAAGTG
>CAIKND010000142.1 GCA_903828675.1 uncultured Acidobacteriaceae bacterium | reverse complement strand
GTTGCGTGGCGATCGACGCTGTGCAAGGCAATGCAATCACGCCGGTAACGCTTGTGGCTAACGGAGGTACGGGACCCTATACCTTCACGGCTGCAGGTTTGCCGACAGGGTTGACCATTTCCGCGAGCGGAACTATCTCCGGCACGCCGACTGTGAGCGGAACGTTCAACTATACGGTTACCATCACTGACAGCAAAGGCAGACAAGGCACGGTCAGTTGCAAGATCGTGGTGGCGCCTCCGGTCAGCACTAGTTGCGTATCGTTCAGCGCCATCCAGGGCGTGGCGATCACCCCGGTGGCGTTGGTCGGCAACGGAGGCTCGGGCGGACAATACACCTTCACGGCCACCGGGCTGCCTCCGGGGCTGACCATGTCTTCTTCCGGAGTAATCAGCGGTACTCCGACGGCGAGCGGCACTTACACCTATACGGTCACAATCCACGATGCCGGTGGCTACCAGGGATCGGGGAGATGCTCTCATAACGGCACGTTGAAATGCACCATTGTGGTGGCTCCCCCGGTGAGTGCCAGCTGCGTGAGCATCAATGCATTCAAAGGAGTCGCGATCACACCTGTAACGCTTGTCGGCAGCGGTGGACTGGGAGGTCCGTACACCTTCTCGGCTACAGGCCTGCCTGCCGGATTGACCATGTCATCGAGTGGCACCATCTCTGGCACACCAACGGTGAGCGGAACCTTTAACTACACGCTTACCATCAAAGACAAGGCGGGCAACAAGGGTACGGTAAGCTGCTCCGTGGCGGTAACGCCGCAGCTCTCGCTCTGCGGTGGTGACACTGCGACTATTGGATTCTGGCATAACAACAACGGACAGGCCCTCATTGTCGGAGTCAACGGTGGGCCGTCCGCAACCAAGCTCGCAACTTGGCTTGCGACGAACTTCCCGTATTTGTACGGAGCAAAGAGTGGAAGCGATCTGACGGGTAAGACAAATGCTGACGTTGCAGCGCTGTTCATGAGGTTCTTTGGAGTTACAGGCGCCAAAACGAACGCCCAGATCCTGGGAGGTGCTTTGGCCGCATATGTTACGAACTCGAATCTTGCTGGCTCAAGCAGCGCAGCAGCGTACGGCTTCAATGTATCGCCGGGCGGAACCGGGACGAAGTCCTACAACGTCGGCAGCTACGGCACAGCAATTGGGCTCTCGAATAATGCGGCCTATACCGTCATGCAACTTCTGCAACAGGCGAATATGGAGCAGCAGTTAGGTGCGTTTAACGCGACGGCATTTAACGCAATTTTCGACGGCATCAACTCGAACGGAGATATCAACTAGTCGAGCATTCCCCGCAAGGATGTAGATCTCTAACTTCGGCGGGCCCACTTGCATCCCTTATGTGGGCTCGCCAAGTGCCGAATTGCAAGGGCCCAATGTCCTCGTTCCGGCGAGCAGAGGTAAAGGGCGTGTTCGCTGCAAAATGGATATGTCCAATCGGCTGCAATCCCTGGAGTTATAGCAGCCAGACTACATATCTTCGTTCTCAGACAGTGGCATATATAGTGCGAGTCACCACAGACACTGGTTATGGCACCTTTGGGAATGTCCATCACTTCGCAAGTCGATTTGATACCGTGACGCTGCGGCAATCCGCGACTTATGCTGGAAAATCTCCAAAGACCCGATTAAGATTACGCATCATGCAGGAAATCCTTTCAACAACGAATGATCGAAAGGGCTGTCTGCGCGACCTGGAGTATTTTGAATTGAGCAATGTTGACAGGGCGAATCATCTGGCAATGGGCAAAACCGTGCGGCATGCTCGCCTGAAGGGGAGCAAAGTGGTCTGCGTCGCCTCTCCAGGCAGAGTCCACTCTGCGCTTATGTCTGGGTTGCACTATTCGGAGGCTTGCTGATCATGATCGGTAACTATGGCGGACCTGAATCGTCATTGACGGCGTATACGCCAGGTAAGGTGCCTGAGCCTGCGAACACTACTCAGCGAGGTATTGCCGATCCGGGCTCTGCAACTGATCCTGAGCCTGGCAGGGAAGGCTTTCCGGGCGAGAAGGAACTCATCACGTGGCGGCGCAAGGCGACCGATATTCTGGTGGCCGCTGCTGCCGTAGGCCAGTTGCCCGTGTTTGTGCTGCTGCTGCTTGGCTTCGGCCCACCAATGGGTTTGCTCGTGGAAGTTGTCGGCGTCACCACTTATGTGGTCATATTAGCCGCCGCCCTCCTGCGCCGGGTTGAGCATCCGATTCGGTTATCAGCATTTTTCTCCGTGGCATATGTGGGGATAGCCGTTGTAAACGTGGCTCTACCCCACGGTCCTTTTGCGCAGGTGGGGCTGGTTATTCTGCCCGTCCTGGCTTTGGTGCTCGTTGGTGCCCGGGCAGCGGGAATCGCGGTCTTCATCAGCGCGCTTATTCTTGCGACGGCTCCATGGCTGCGTGCGATGCCGGTCATCAACCGGATGCTTGGAATCGACCCAGCGCTTATCGCAGGTTCGCGAAGTGTTGTCTGGATGCAGGCGGCAGTCGAGATGGCATTCTTGCTCGCCCTGATGCTCCTGCTGGACAGCTTCCACAGTTTCTTGTTGGATTCGCTTGCTGCCCAATCCCATGCGAAGTTGAAGTTGGAGCAAAAGGCGGTGGAGCAGAGCGCTGTTCAGCGGAAGATGAAGCGGGAAATGCAGGAACGGCGTCGCCTCGAACGAGAGCTTGCGAATATGAGTGACGACGAGCGCCGCCGCTTTGGGCACGATTTGCACGATGGGGTATGCCAGCAGGTCACAGCCGCCTTACTCCGCTGCCAGGCCTTGGAAATGCGCGCGGAGCGTGGCGGTGTACTTGCCGGAGCGGATGTTGCGCCTCTTTCTACACTATTAGCGGCAACTCTGGACGAGGCGCACAACGTTGCACTTGGGCTCTGTCCTTTGGATGCGGGTCCGGATGCCCTTGCGCCGGCGCTGCGGGCGCTTACCCGGCGAGCCCAGGAGATGGCGGAGGTGCAGTGCGAGTTTCAAGCCACAGGAAATGGGGAAGTTCCAGATCGTGCCATGGCACAGCATCTTTATCGGATCGCCCAGGAGGCTCTGAGCAATGCGGTGCGCCACGCCCATGCCAGCAGGATAGCTGTCGAACTACACGGAGACAGAACCGAACTGGTCCTGAGCGTAGCTGACAATGGCATCGGCTTGCCCGATTCGCCTTCCCGCGACGGCATCGGCCTGCGCACAATGGCGTATCGGGCGCAGATGCTGGAAAGTGAACTGAAAATAGGGCCTGCGCTTGGCGGCGGAACCTGCGTCTCCTGTCGCGTACCGCGCTCGCCCGGGACTCAGGCGGCTCAACTGAACTGAGGAGACTGAAGTGGGATCCGAACCAGTGACCCCTTCTTTGCCGATCCGTATACTGCTGGTGGATGACCATCCTGCGGTACGCCAGGGGATGGCTCTTCTGCTGGCATCCGTGGGCTTTCAGGTTTGTGCCGAGGCCGAGGGACGATCCGACGCTTTGGCGCACGTGAAAAGGCACCGGCCCGATCTTGCGATTGTTGACTTGTCATTGGATGGCGAGGACGGCGGCGTTCTGGTCGCCGACCTTGCGAAACGCGGTGTGCCGGTTCTGGTCTACTCCATGCACAGCGATACTAGACATGTGGAAGGTGCATTTGCGGCCGGTGCGTTGGGATACGTGACCAAGCGGGAACTCCACAATGTGCTCTTCGATGCTATTCAGCGAGTGGCCGCCGGAAAGCGCTTTGTCAGTCCTCAAGCAGCCACGGCGCTGGCAGTCCATGCCAGCAGCGACCGCGCGGATCATGCCTATTTCAAGTTGAGTTTCAAGGAACGGCAGGTCTACCGGCTCCTCGGCCAGGGAGCGTTCACGCCGGAGATCAGCGCCGCTCTCGAAATCAGTCCGCACACGGTGGAATCGTACTGTGCTCGCATCCTGGTGAAGCTGGGCCTTAACGGTGTTCACGAACTGCGCCGCCATGCTATCGCCCATTTCCAAAAGTACACTCCATAGCGCCCGCGCGGGGCATCGGTGTAGTGGAATTCCTCTACATACAAGATCTCTGTTCCGACTTACTATCGGTTCACTCGAGTCCTGCCATTTGGCGCTCTTGCGGATCACCTGCTTCGAGTCGCGGAGATGGCGCACTCCGTGTAGCGGAATTGCCGCGGTGATTGCGAAGACGTTGACGGAGAGCCGCAAGCAACGGGAGGCACGCAATGCACTCAGCTTCCTTGGGATTTCCCCCTTGCATCCGTGTCCTTGTAGTCGATGAACATCCGGTAGTCCGCCAGTCGCTTGCGCTGCTTCTGGCATCCGCGGGATGTGAGATGAGTGCGGAGGCAGGCAGACGAGCCGACGCCATGGCGCTTGTGAAAAAACGCAGGCCCGATCTTGCGATTATCGATCTGCCACTTGAAGGCGAGGACGGCGGCGATCTGATTGCAGATCTTGCAAATCACGGTGTGCCGGTTCTGGTTTATTCCATTTACAGCGATGCTCGACGCGTGGAGGCCGCATTTGCGGCTGGAGCGCAGGGATTCACAACCAGGTGCGAACACCACAATGTGTTTCTTGATGCTATTCGGCGAGTTGCAGCCGGACAGTACTTTGTCAGCCCCCAGGCAGCTGCCGCATTGGTGGAGAATGTCACTGGCATCCGGCCGGATCATTCCTACCACAAACTAAGCTCCCAGGAAATCGAGGTCTATCGACTCCTAGGCAAGGGTGCAGGCACGCCGGAGATTGGCGCCACCCTTGGAATCAGTCAGAACACGGTAGAGTCTTACTACGCGCGCATTCTGAATAAACTCAAACTAAGCGGAGTGCGCGAACTGCGCCGCTATGCCATCGCTCACCCGCAAGCGAGTCACGATGACACGGGCTCTCATCCGCTCCCGTGAGGGAATCCCTGTGGCGAATGAGATTCATAGCGAGACACAAGAGTTCATTTAGAACACGTTATGGACTTGATCTCTAAAAACACACCACTCAGATCCAACCTTGGAAAGGACGCATTCCTAGGCGCGGTGCTCTCGAATCCAAAACGTGTTGGTTAAGAGAACCATTAGCCAACTCAATACCTACACGGAACGGCTGGCAGTATAAAGTATTGAAGAAGCACGACAGAGAACTGCGAGGAGCCGGTACTGCGGGGCTGTCGCAGGGTCAAAACCAGCGTCTCCACCCGTTAAACCCCGGGCGTACAGATTTCACTAAAGTAGAACTGCTCACGAATGCAGCATGGTCTTTGGGGCTCCTACCACCAGCTGGCCCCCGCCACGTGATGCACATGGAGGCAACACTGCGGTTCGATCACAAGGCAATTCCGCCAGGTTGAGGAGCCGAACCACGACCGTCTGACCGTACTACGGTTTTTCAGGGAATTGGACGGAAATACAGGAATTCTAGAGGCTGCGCAGATTCAGACGTGCAGAAGTACATTAATTCATTCTACTGTAGGCGTATCATCTTATTGATTTTAAGCGGATCTATGGCGGAGAGACAGGGATTCGAACCCTGGGTACCCTTTCGAGTACACACGCTTTCCAAGCGTGCGCCTTAAACCACTCGGCCATCTCTCCAATACGTAGTCTGACTGTATGAATTTAACATATTCCAGCGCCAAGTTCCTCTTCCCCGAAACGAAGGATAGGAGTTTGCCACGAACGTGGGTCTAAATAAGGCGCCTGTCCTGGATCGCAATCGGGATGGCAATGGCGCCGTTTAGTTCGGCACTGATTCCAAAATCTGTCGTGAATGTTGGTGATACTGAATGCTACTTGTGGTTTCTTTTGTGAAGAGGCTCCTGATTAGTTCTCGCCAAGGCTGTACTTCCAGGCGATTTGCGATCTTGCCAACGTTCTGTAGCGCAGGGCCTTATGGAGAGCCATGAATAGAGCTTGGGCATTCGAATGAAACCGTTTACTTGGTAACATCGCCTGATTTATAGTTCCCATTTGCTCGCCACACCTAAGCTTCGCCGTCGTGTGCCGACTGACTTCATTTGAAAGAGGTTTTACATGAGTGGCATCTCTCGTCGCAACCTGCTCTGTTCCGGTATGGCACTGTCTGCAACATCCGTTCTGGCGCGCTCCGCTTGGGCGCGCAATTTTGCCGCGCTGGCCGGGGAATCAGAAACTGGTTCAGCCGAGGCCTTGGCGGCGGTGACACCGCGCGAGCAGCTACTCTTCGATTTTGGATGGAGGTTCCAGTTTGGCCATGGCTCGGACCCGGCCCGCGACCTGGGGTTTGGGACGGGGCAGGGCGATTTTGCCAAGACCGGCGATTTCAACTTCTCCAAGGCGAAGTTTGACGACAGCAAGTGGCGGACGCTGAATTTACCCCACGACTGGGCGGTCGAGTTGCCCTTCGTGCGTGATGGGGAGCTGAATTCGCATGGCTTCAAGCCCCTGGGTCGACGCTATCCAGAAACCAGCGTGGGATGGTATCGGCGTGAGTTTGAGGTTCCGGCGAGCGACCTGGGTCGGCGCATTACGGTCGAGTTTGATGGCGCATTCCGCAGCGTGCTGGTGTTTGTGAATGGTTGCTTTATCGGGCGCAACGACAACGGATACACGCCATTCCGCTTCGACCTGACGGACTTTCTTAGCTATGGCGCGAAGAATTACATTACCATGCGCGTGGACGCGAGCTTTGGCGATGGCTGGTTCTACGAGGGCGCCGGCATCTACCGCCATGTGTGGTTGACCAAAACCGATGCGCTTCACTTGGGCAAGTGGGAGAGCACGGTGCGTTCGACGATCAGCCCAGTTGCCACGAACATTAACAACCAACTGGCCGTGGGCAACCCCGCCACGCTGACCCTGGGAACTATCGTCGTGAACGAAGGCAAGCAGGCGGAAAGCGCCAAGGTGAGCTGGAAGATTTTGGATGCCGCTGGCAAGACAGTGGCTTCCGCCGAGGCCGCGCCGCAGACGATTCCCGTGGATGGCAGCGCCAGCTATACAGCAACCGCATCACTGGCCAATCCCGCGTTATGGTCAGTGGATACGCCGAGTCTTTATTCAGCCATCGTAACGGTGGAGACGGACGGCAAAGTGCGCGATGCCGAGCGAGTGAGTTTTGGCGTGCGCACGGCGCGCTTCGATGCCGAAAAAGGCTTCTTCCTCAATGGCAAGCCACTGAAGATTCAGGGCACCTGCAACCATCAGGATCATGCCGGGGTCGGTGCGGCGTTGCCAGACCGGCTGCAATGGTTCCGGCTTGCTGTGCTGCGCGAGATGGGCGGCAACGCGGTGAGGACCTCACACAATGCACCTACGCCGGAGTGGGTGGAGGCCTGCGACCGCATGGGCATGATGATGATGTGTGAGACGCGCCAGATGAGCTCGAGCCCCGAAGGCATGGCCCAGTTGGAGGTCATGGTCAAGCGCTATCGCAACTCGCCATCGATCATCCTGTGGTCCATCGGCAACGAAGAGGGACAGCTCCAAAATCAAATGGCGGAACAGGGCGCAAAGGTCGGCGCAACCATGGTGCGGCGGGTGCACGAACTTGATCCCACTCGCGTGGTTTCCGCGGCCGTCAACGGAGACAACAAGCAAGGTGTCTCGGATGCGTTCGACATTATCGGCTTCAATTACGGCCTTGATCGTCCAGACGAGTATCACAAGAAGAACCCGGCGCGGCCTATCTACGGATCTGAGACTTCCAGCGCCATCTCCACGCGCGGCGTCTACTCGACTGACCCGTTGCGGAACACAGTGAATGCATATAACGCTGCAGTGCCTTGGGGAGAAACGGCCGAAGATTGGTGGACGTTCTACGGCACGCGCGAGTGGGCGGCAGGCGGCTTTGCCTGGACCGGCTTCGACTACCGCGGCGAGCCTACTCCTTATGGTTGGCCCTCGATCAACTCGCAGTTCGGCATCGTGGATATGTGCGGGTTTCCGAAAGACACCTTCTTTTACTACAAGGCATGGTGGGGCAAGGAGCCCGCGCTGCACCTGTTCCCCCACTGGAACTTCGAGGGCAGGGAAGGCGACGAAATCCCGGTGTGGGTTTACTCGAACTTGGACGAAGTTGAGCTGCTTGTGAATGGCAAAAGCCTCGGCAAGCAGAAGGTTCCGCACTTGGGCCATGTGCAGTGGAAGCCCAGATACGCGCCGGGCGCGATTGAGGCGCGCGGGTTCAAGGGTGGCAAAGTAATTCTGACCGAGAAGCGCGAGACCACCGGGCTCGCCGTTTCCATTCGGCTCACCGCAGACCGGATGGAGATCAATGCCGACGGCGAAGACGTGGCGATCCTGAAGGTGGAGGCGCTCGATAAGGAAGGCCGGGCAGTGCCAACAGCTTCCAATCTGATTGGCTTCCATGTCTCAGGCGCAGGCGCGTTCATCGGCGTCGGCAATGGCGATCCGAACTGTCAGGAGAGCGACAAAGAGCCGAGGCGGTCGCTTTTCAGCGGTCTGGCGCAGGTGATTCTGCAGTCAACCAAGCGGCCGGGCGAGATCCATATCGAGGCCGTGAAGGAAGGCTGGGGCGGACCGGAACTGACACCGGCGAAGTTGACAATCACCACCAAGGCCGTGGAACTGCGACCGGAAGCATAATTACGGAAGGGAAAACGGAACAAACAATCTGCCCCACTCTTGGCGCAAGAAGTGCGCCGGGCGTGGGGCAGTTTTCTATGACGTGGGGATGGTGGATTTGAAGCTTGACTGACCTCGTTTATCGGTACCGGCCAGGCCTGCCTCTAAAGGCCTCGGACTGACACCTCCCGGGTCACGGCACCGTTGCCGACAAATTCGCTGCCGCAGTCATTTTCTCTTGCCCTGCGATGAAAAATTAAATAGCTTGGAAGCTGCTTTTAGGGCGTGTCTGTGAACTCAGGCTAAAGTTGAAACGGTTTTGAGCCAGGCCGCACTATCCCCTTGAGTTTGCGATTTCGCGCAAACAACCCGCATTCGAATCGGGACTTACTGGCCTAAGTACTCACTCCTGGAACCAAAGCAGAGAGGGTAAGCAATGCCCCCAACCAAATCTCAGGAACAGCAGGATTTCGGCTCCGTTCTTGCTTTCGTTCTTGCTGAACTAACGGACAGTGAACGAGCAATGTCAGTGGTATATCTCGATGAGCGGATCAGGCCATCCGGCCCAGGCTCGATCGCGGGGCACGAGTTCAAGCGCGACATTCCCTATGTAATCGCCTTCATCGATCAGCGGCCTGGGGCCAACTGGATGCATCCCTGCCGCTATCTGTTGATTGAGCCAGTCTCCGGAAGGATTACAACCATCGTGAGCGACCATCCCCCGCTCTTCGGCTCCCTGCCGCCAACATGGCGGGCCGTGTGGCGGTCGCTCGGTATTGACGATTGGCGCCTGCTTCCGATCTCCGGATCGCCTTTGCAGGAAGAACAAACGGAGGAGAACTCATGAACACGCCCATCCACAGCCATCCACATCCGATCGGGCCCGATGTCGCAGCCATCATCAAGCGACATGCGCTTGCCACTTTGTCACAGCAACAAGCAGGCACGATGCGGCTGTCGATATCGCCCCATGTCCTCCCCGCGGGACACACCTTCAATCTCGTCGATACGAAAATGACGGTGCGGCAGCAGGCTGCACTGGTGTTTGTCGATCACATGCCGCAGGCAAACTGGGGACACGCGTGCACCTACCGGTTTTACGATCCCACTACTGGAGAGTCGCTCTATCAGGAAGATGCCATCTTCCCTCCAAACCTCGGCGGAGAGACCTCGCTCGAGGTCTTCCACGAGCCGATCTTCCATGTGCCCGTTACGCATTCGGCGTTGGCCGACTATGTTTCGCGCCCAAGAATCCTCCCCACCGCCTCGCAGGTGCTTGAGCAACGCTATGCGATTCTGTGGACAAGCCAGATCTCGAACCTGCGTCATGTCGAGGATCTCGAGTTCCTTTGGCGGGCGCTGGTAAATGTATACGGATTCAGCCCGAGCAATATTTATGTGCTGTGCTACAACGGGACCATCGGCGCAGTCGACGTTTCCGGCGCAGTGGGCAACTGGGCAGGGAACAATACCCCGTACCAGATGCAGGTGCATTCCTCCGCAACCACAGCGAACCTCCAAACTGTCTTCAACACGCTGGCGGCGAAACTGAAGCCGAAGGATCTGTTGCTCATCCACACCAACAACCACGGCTCGACCACCGGGCTGTGTGTGGACAACTCGTCGGTCATTACACCCACGCAGTTTGGAACCATGCTTTCAGGCCTGCCGGCCTATCGCAGCCTCGTTGTCACCATGGAGCAGTGCTTTTCCGGTGCATTCCAAGGTCCGGTGCTGGCCAAGAGTACCGCGACCAATACCGTGTTCGCCTCGGCGGTTTCGGCAGACAAGAGTTCCGACGGGGCAGCGCACTTCGATCCTTGGGCTCTGGCCTGGATCGAGGCCATCGCGGGCACTACCGCAGCCGGGGCCGCGCTTTCCTCTCCGCCGCCGCACAATCTCGATGGGATGGTTTCAATGAAGGCCTCCTGCGACTGGGCCAAGGCGAACGACACTGGTTCCGATGACAATCCGCAATACGGGGACAAGCCGCCTGGCTGCGGCAGCAGCATCTTCCTCGGGATCACACCCTCTTTGCCCACGCAGGTTGGCGACGTCAACAGGGACGGATGCGCCGAGATCGTCGTTACCAGTCCCTGGGGTATCGGCATTCTAGAGCAGGTAGGGAACACGATGGCCGGCCTCACGCTTTCGCCCAACGGTACCCGATTTGGCGGGTGGCTGCTGAACACTGCCGACAACGAGGTCGGGCCACTTGCCGACTTCGATGGAGACGGCGAAGCTGAGATCTTCATATCGAGCCCCTGGGGTATCGGCATTCTGAAGTTCTCCGGCGGCGCTCTGACTTGTCCGATGCTTCAGCCCAATGGAACCCGCTTCGGCGGCTGGCTCCTCAATACGGCCGACAACACCTTCGGCCCCGCTTCGGATTACGACGGCGATGGCAAAGCCGAAATCCTGGTCACGAGCCCTTGGGGAATCGGCATTCTCAAGCTGTCCGGCAGCACGATGAGTTGCTTGATGTTGCAGCCCAACGGAACCCGCTTCGGCGGTTGGCTTCTTGAGACCAACATCAATACCCTCGGCCCCGCCGCGGACTATAACGGCGACGGCAAGGCTGAAATCCTCATATCAAGTCCGTGGGGTATCGGCATTCTTGAGCTGTCCGGTGCAACGATGGCCTGTCCGATGTTGCAACCCAACGGCACTCGGTTCGGCGGTTGGCTGCTCGACACGTCCAACAACAACCTGGGGCGCGCAGGCGACTACAACGGCGACGGCAAGGCTGAAATCCTCATATCAAGTCCGTGGGGTATCGGCATTCTCGAACTGTCTGGCGCTACCATGGCCTGCCCTATGCTTCAGCCCAATGGCACCCGCTTTGGAGGCTGGCTGCTTGAGACTTCGCAAAACATCTTCGGTCCTGCTGCCGATTACGATGGCGACGGCAAGGTGGAAGTGCTCATCTCAAGCGCCTGGGGCATCGGCATTCTGAAACTCGCTGGCGGCACAATGAGCGCTCCGATGATGCAACCCAACGGCACTCGCTTTGGCGGCTGGCTGCTGAATACCGCCGACAATCACCTGGGAACCGCGGCCAGCTACGAAGGTGGACCGGTCAACGAAGTGCTGATCACCAGCCCGTGGGGGATCGGAATCCTGAGGCAATCCGGCAACACCATGATTGCCCCGATGATGCAACCGAATGGCACCCGTTTCGGCGGCTGGCTGCTCAATACTGCCGATAACCAGTTCTGAAGTTGGTTCCGATTGGCTTCCAGACAAACCGTGTTCGAAGCATCCCGACACAGAAGTGTGGTGGGATGCTTCGGGCTCAACTCGCTGTTTAGAGGCCAGGATCAAGCGATTGATTCAACGAGAGATATACGCATCTGTACTCGCAAGCTCAGCTCGGCGCCGCTGCCATTCGAGCCTTCGAAGGAATGGCGTTCGACCGCTAGTAGCCCTTCCGCGTCGTAGTCAAGCAATCAGGCTGCACATCGTGGGACTCAAAGCGGGAAACTTCGCGCCCCGAATCAGTACAACAGGGCTTCGGAGTGACTATAATCACATGTGCGTGCGAAAAATCGCCGCTTTTACAGAATTTAACCTGAAGGGAATCCCGCCAAATGGCGACAGGAGACCTGGCCCTCGGTCTAGAACAGGGCGAACTCAGCGCGCGCCAGCGCGTAGTCAACGATTTCAGCATCAACGTGGCAACGGTGAACGGGTCCGGCTCGCAATCCGCCAATAGCGTACTGCTGAAGAGCATATTTGGCATGGGGGTTCCGGTTAGCGGAAAAAACCTCTTCCCATCAAACATCGCCGGATTGCCCACTTGGTTCACGATTCGCGCCAGCAAAGACGGGTACGTGGCCCGCAAGCGCGGCACGGAGATCCTCATATCGCTGAACGCCGATACGGCGCAGGAAGATACGATGTCTCTGCCCATCGGCGGCGTCGCTATCTATGAGGAGAAATTGAACCTCAGCCAATATCGCGACGATGTGGTTTTTTACCCGGTGCCGCTCGACAAGATTACAGCTGCCGTGTGTCCTGAAGCCAAGCTGCGCAAGTTGGTGCGGAACATGGTCTACGTGGGCGTCGTGGCCCAGATTTTGCAGATCGACCTGGGCGTGGTGGAGAGCGGACTGCGCAAGCAGTTTGCGAAGAAGCAAAAGGTGTTCGACCTGAACTACGGCGCGGTAAAAGCCGGCTTCGATTATGCGCAAACGACGTTCACCAAGCAGGACCCCTACTTCATCGAGAAGATGGACCAGACGGCGGGCAAGATCATCATCGACGGCAACGCGGCCTGCGGCATGGGCGCGGTGTTTGCCGGGGTAACCGTGGTGGCCTGGTATCCGATTACGCCTTCGACCTCTGTGGTGGAAGCGACCACCGATCTGCTGAAGAAGTTTCGCGTGACTCCTGAGGGCAAGGCCACATTCGCCGTGGTGCAGGCCGAGGATGAGCTGGCCGCTATCGGCATGGTGCTGGGCGCAGGCTGGGCCGGGGCGCGCTCGATGACCGCGACCTCCGGGCCGGGAATCTCGCTGATGGCGGAGTTTACCGGACTAGGCTACTTTGCCGAGATTCCGGGCGTCATTTTCGACGTGCAGCGGACAGGACCGGCGACGGGAATGCCCACGCGGACCTCGCAGGCCGATCTGCTCTCGACCGCATTTCTTTCGCATGGCGACACCAAGAATGTCGTTCTGTTGCCGGGAAGTGTGAAGGAGTGCTTCGAACTGGGATGTGAGGCTTTCGATTTGGCCGAGCGCCTGCAAACGCCCGTCTTTGTGCTCAGCGATCTTGACCTGGGCATGAACAACTGGATGTCCGATCCGTTTGTCTATCCCGAGAAGCCGCAGGATCGCGGCAAGGTGCTGACCAAGGAAGACCTCGATCGGCTGGGCGGATTCGCGCGCTACCGCGATGTGGACGGCGATGCCATCGGCTGGCGCACACTGCCGGGAACGCTGCATCCCAAGGCGGCTTACTTTACTCGCGGATCTGGACACAACGATGCCGCGGGTTATACCGAAAAGCCAGAAGAGTATATCGGGATCATGGAGCGGCTTTCGCGCAAGTTCGAGAACGCGCGCAAACTGGTTCCGGGGCCGATTACCGTTAGTGACGGAAAATCGAAGATAGGATTCCTGGCGTATGGCAGCACGGATTTTGCGCTGATCGAGAGCCTGGATCAGATCAAGCAGAAATACGGCAAGAGCCTGGACTACATGCGCATTCGGGCCTATCCGTTCGCGCACGAGATTCACGACTTTGTGGCATCTCATGAACGCGTCTATGTGGTGGAGCAGAACCGCGACGCGCAACTGGCAAGCCTGCTCAAGCTCGATCTCCCGGCCGATCAGGTAGTGAAGCTGCGCAGCATTCTCCACTACAACGGGTTGCCGATTGACGCCCTCACCATCACTGAAGAGTTCGCGACCAAGGAGGGCCTCTAATGGCGACCGCAACCCCAACACCTAAAGTGAACAGAATCGGCCTTCCGGTCCTTGAATACAAGGGCGGCAAGAGTACGCTTTGCGCCGGCTGCGGACACAACGCCATCTCCGAGCGCATCATCGACGCCATGTTCGAAATGGGCGTCGAGCCGGAGCGCGTGATCAAGATGAGCGGCATCGGCTGCTCGTCGAAGAGCCCGGCCTATTTCATGAGCCGCTCGCATTCGTTTAACAGCGTTCACGGACGCATGCCGTCGGTTACATCCGGCGCCGTGCTGGCCAACCGCACCGTGATGGCGCTGGGCGTCTCCGGCGACGGCGACACGGCCTCCATCGGCATCGGGCAGTTTGTTCACCTCATGCGCCGCAACCTGCCGATGATTTACATCATCGAGGACAACGGCGTTTACGGCCTGACAAAAGGGCAGTTCTCCGCCACGGCCGACCTCGGCTCGAAGCTGAAAACTGGCGTCATCAACGACCTTCCGGCCATCGACACCTGTGCCTTGGCAATCCAGTTGGGCGCAACATTTGTGGGCCGGTCGTTCTCCGGCGACAAGAAGCAGTTGCTTTCGATGCTGAAAGCTGCCATCGCGCACAAGGGAACGGTGATGCTCGACGTGATCAGCCCATGCGTCACCTTCAACGATCACGAGGGTTCAACCAAGAGCTACAAGTTTTTGCAGGAGAACGATGAGCCGATTAATGAGATCGGATTTGTAGACAGCTTCGACGACATCGAAGTTGATTACGATTCCGGCCAGGTATACGACGTGCAGATGCACGATGGCTCCAACCTTCGCCTGCGCAAGCTGCTCGAGGATTACGACCCCACTAACAAGGCAGAAGCAGTGCGTACGCTCATGGAAGCGGCGGAGAGGGATGAAGTCCTCACCGGCATCTTCTATCTCGATACCCAGAAGCCCACGTTCGTCGACCAATTGAATATGGTGGATGAGCCGCTTGCCACGTTGCCGCAATCGGTCACGCGCCCCCCAAAATCGGCGCTTGATAGCCTGATGGACAGCCTGCGGTAGCAGTTATTGCATCTTGACCGGATTCTTGGTAATGAATGCCAAGAATCCGGTCAAGCTAACTTAACTAAGTTTTTATTCCCCGCATCAAGATATCTGAAGCTATAACTCCCACCAATCCAGATGTAACATCCGCGGATAGTAAAGTCCGGCGCGGATAGGTGCGTCATGACCGTGCAAGTTACCGAGAATCTCAGCATAGGCTTTCAATTGTGGCGCGAAAGCGGCCCTCAATCCGAGCAGGGCTTCTGGGTCCAGATCGTCGGCATAGGCGGTTTTGTAATCGATGATCCACCACGCATCTCCTCCCTCGGATCGAGGCGTGAGGCCGGCACGGAAAACTCGATCCACTTGAACGGTGCGCAGTTTGCCGGCGACCACGCCGATCCATCTCACTTCGCTGGCCGCATCGCTATGTGGGGAGAGTATCCATTGGCCATTCGCATCCTCCGTGGCCTTGAGCGCATGGCACATGGCCTCCGCGGCCGTAGCTTGGAATCGCTCCACTCCCGCGGCGCGAATCTGTGCGGCGATACGTGGTTCGCACTGTAGAAGTGCAGCGCGCGCCGCTTCCAAATCAAGCGTCTTGCGGAAGCGTGCCAGTTCTTCAAGCAGCGTGTGGACCGCGATGCCGAGCGCGCGTGAGAGCAAGCCCCCTTCGTGGCGTCGGTAAAGTGGGCTCTCCATAGGTTCAGTGACAAGACCGGGGCGACTGGGCAACCTGCCAATGACCTCTGACCCTTCCCTGGGCAGATAGTCCGCGGGCAGTCGGCGGAGCAGGGTTGGCCGCGTTGGTGAAGGCATAACCAGCAAATTGCTCCCGCCCGACGCGGCGATGGATTGAATAGTCGCGGGTTCTGCCTCAAGCTTCGCGACGTTAACTACCTTCTCGTCGAATTGCTGCTGAATCTCTGCAGCCAATCCCGGCCACGCTGTTGCGAGCAGACTGTCTCCCGGTTCAGACAGGATCAATGAACCATCTTTTTCCGCTTTGTAATTGGGGCGGGCGAAGATATGTAATTCGTCGCGTGCGCGAGTCGCGACAACATAGAGAATGCGCCGCGTCTCCTGCGCTTCCCGTTGGCGATAGACACGATCGACCCACGCCTTGGCCTTGCCTCTATCGGCGCCTTTGGGCTGAAGCGGTGCAATGAGGAATTCGGTAACTTCTTCCGAGCCGTCCGGCTGCTCCGAGCAGTCTTCGGGCGGAAGACCACGCTCCAGCCAGGAGAGCAGCTTGCCGTGGCTACGGCCAGTGCCGGCCTGCAACTCAGGCACGATGACAACCTCAAACTCCAGTCCCTTGGATTTGTGGATCGTCATCAGTTGCACGCCACATTCACTGTTCGCTTCCGGGTCGGGCTGGGCAGTCAGTTTGGCGAGTGCCGCGGTCAGCGCGGGGCCGAGCAGGTCCTGCTCACCATTCGGAAGACTGTCGAGACTACGCCACAGCAGGTCTAGATTGGCGCGGCTCGTGGCATCCACGCAATCAGCGCCGTCCAGGCGCACCCAAACTTGTTCGAGCCAGGTGCCCAGCGATGCCGCAGGCTGACCAAAACGCAGATCGGCTGCGGAATCCAACGCGCGCAGAACTCGCCTTGCGGCTGCGCGGCCATACTCGCTGAGAACAGAAAGCCGTTCGGAGAGCAACTCCGGCACAGGGCGGGCGAGCAGTTCCGAATTGTTGGCGCTGACAAGCAAATATAGGTCATCGAGCGATAGGCCACACCAGGGCGCACGCAGAACGCCGAGCCAGGCCACGCGGTCCAAAGGATTGAGCAGCGCGCGCGCCAGCCCTATGGCATCAAGAACTTCGGGCCGAGTCGACAGTTGCTCCAAATCGACTGCGCGGAAGGGAATTGACGCCTCGCGAAGTGCCTGAGCCACGCCCGCAAGTGCACTGCGTGTGCGTCCCAGGACGGCGATGCGGTACTTCTTTCCCGCAGCACGAGCCTGTTCCATCGGTTCGATATGGCTCCGGATCAGCGCGGCGATTTCCGCCGTCTGCGTTGCTTTGGCATCATCGCGCGGCTTGTTGGGATCTTCGGCGCTCTCGGCCATATTCGCTTCCGCAGGCTTGCTCCGTTTGGCTTGCGGCAGAAACTTCAAATGCAGATTGAGTGAGGTGTGGGGAGCAGTGACGCCTTCGGGAACGGAGAGTGGGAGTTCCACACGCGCCGGTATCGCTGACGAGAAGGCGACACCGCTGCCGTCGTCCACCTCAAAGACCCGCTCAAAGACCTCGTTGAGCTGGTTGACCAGCGGCGGAGCAGTGCGGAAGTTCGCTTTGAGCTTTACCGTCTCGAAGATCAGCGGCTCATTGTTGGGAATCTCAAGGCCAACCCTGCCGACGCGTGGGAACAATTCGGCGTCGGCATCGCGGAAGAAGTAGATGGACTGCATGGGGTCGCCGACTACGAAGCAGGTGCGGCCCTCGCGCTCTGGCCAGGCGGCAATTAGATGGGCAAGCAGTTGATGCTGACGGCGGCTGGTGTCCTGGAACTCATCTACCAGAATGTGACGGATGCCGTCGGCGGCGGCGAGCGCGAAGTCGGAGGGCAAGCCCTCCTCTGCTTTGAGTACACGCAAAGCGGTTTGAGCCACCTCGGTAAAGTCCACTGCGCCGGCCACGGCAAACGCCACCTTCAGTTCACCTGCCGAATGGCGGAGCACGGTGAAGCAGGCGCGCACAATCTGCCAGTCGTCTTCGCTGTAGCGGGAGGGTGGTAGGGACCGGACGGCGTCGAGATCCGAATCGAGGCCGGGGACGGTTCTCAGCAAATCAATTAATTCGAGGAGCCTGGCTTTCTCGCCTTTCCGATCGGCAGGGAAGCCGTGCCGCTTGTCAATCGCCTTGCGGAACCCTCCATCGTTGGTAAGTACCAAAGTTGCAAGGGCCGCGTAGGCCTGCCGCGCTTCCTCAAGGTCTTCACTGTCAGTAAAAGGCGGATTGGGAAATTCGACCAGCTCGGCAAGTCCCTGGTGGAGTGCAACGCCTTGTTGGCAAGCAAAACGTGCCAGTTCGATCCCTTCCTCGGTTGCGCCGGGAACCTGGTCGAGAAGCAGGCTGAGTCTTGTCAGCGCTGAGGAGACAGCTTGAGCAAATGGGCGTTCCAGACGCTCGCGCAAGGCCTCCCAATCCTGCTCGCGCTCAAGGACAAATCCATGCATCCAGCGGTCGCGGTTCTGGAGCATTTCAATCAGCAGGTTCTCCATCTCCTGCCAGTTGTTATCGCGCCACAGCAGCAAGGCCTCAAGGGCTTCGCAGAGGCTTGAATCGGCGTTATCAAGCTGTTCGAGCGTCTTCCGCGCGGCGCGGCGATACAGTTCTTCCGGCTGCTCGTAAATGCCCAGCCCGTCGCCGAGGCCGGAGAGTAGAGGCTGCTGCAGTGCCAGGTCGCGGCAGAACGAGTCGATAGTCGATATGCGGAGTTGGGCTGGCTGGTCGAGCAGATTCCAGCCAAGCGCCCGCGCGTGAAGAAGGGCGCGTCGTGCCAGCGCGTCCATTGAGAATTTGTCTTCATCTGGCGCGGAGGCTTCGCTGGCCGCAGCCTCTTCCAGTTCAGTCAAGATGCGGTGGCGCATCTCCGCCGCGGCGGCAATCGTAAACGTGATCGCAACAATCTGACTGGGGTCTTCCACTTCGCTGAGCAGGCAAAGAAAGCGGCGCGTGAGCAGATCGGTTTTACCCGAACCGGCTGGTGCCTGGACGAGGATGGAACGACCCGGATCGAGCGCACGTTCGCGCTCAGACTGGTCGGGGGGCGAATTCTTGAAGGTGGGATTACTCATCGGCGCCCTCCGCAGAGTTAGAGCTGCCGGCGTCGTCAGAATCTTCACTATCGAGCGAATCCTGATTTTCCTGGATGCGGCAGAGAGATTGAAGGCCGCAATATTGGCAAGTCTTCGGGTAGTCCCGTGGGTCTACTTCGGCGCGGCCGGTGAGGAAGTCCTTGGCAAGCTCCTCGATGTACGCGCGCCAATCAATGAGTTGTTCCGCGCCAAGGCTGCATTTGACCAGGCCGCTGGTGTTGGAAAGCCCCGCCAGCAAAGTGGCTTTGGCATCGCCGACCCGACCGGCAAATTCCTTATCTCCCACACGTACCTTGGCAAAGACCAGTCCACCGAGTTCTTGTCCTTCATCGAGGGCGAAACCAGCGTAGAGCGGAAGTTGAACATCCTCGGGACGCGGTAGATCCCAGGACGTAGGTGACACGTAACCCGATTTGTAATCGACGACCAGTAAGGATCCATCGACGAGCCGGTCGATGCGGTCGAGCCGAAGTTCGAAGGTCAGTCCGGCGAGCGAGATGGTGTGCTTTACTTCCGTTTCAACCACTTCAAAATCGATGCGCGTAGCCTCATAGTCCAGCCATTCGCTTACCAGCCGGGTGAGGCGCTGCTCTTCAAGTTCGAGGTAGCGATGCGGCATGCGTTCACGAAGCCCGGAACGGATTTCGCTTTGCAGCGTGCGATGGACGATCGCGGCGACGAAGCCTCGGCGATCCGGCAGGCCTTGGAGTTCCTTCAACGTGCGGATGCCGTGCGGAGGCCCGCCCCAAACGGTGTGAAGTACGGCATGGAGAAGCTGGCCGCGCTTGGAGGTGGTAAGTCCCTCCTCAGCCGGATTCCAACTCTGAGCCGCCAGGCGTACCGTCGCAAACGCCTTGAATGGGCATTGGGTTTGAGCGGTTAGTACCCCCGAGCCGCCATCGACCTTGCCTGGAGGGAAGGGAATTCGGCTGTGGTCTTCATAGATAACTGCCAATGGAGTTGCTACGGCCGGAGCGAGCAATTCCACCGGTAAGTCCTGCGGTGGCCCGGCAAGTTCCGCGACCAGCCGCGAGGGGCGGGAGTCTACGCCATCGCTCTGGCGCGCGCAGCTGAAATAGATGGCAGGCGCAGCGGTCAACAGGCGATGGGTAATGGCGCGGGCCAGTTCCCAGTCGAGCTGCGGAGTCGCGTGTGGCATGGCCGTTTCACGTTGGACTTCGATCGGCAGCAGAGGGTTTGTTGGACCTGCAGCCGGCCACGCATCTTCATTTGCGCTCAGGAACCAGGCGGCGTCCGCGGACAGGCCGGCAGATTCAGCCGGGCCGGTGATCTGAATAGGCGCATCCTGGGACTCCGGTGCAAAAAGAGTCTCGTTCAGCGTGCGGGTGAGGATCGAGAGGAACTCAGACCAGCGAATGCGGCGACCGTCAAAGCCCAGCGAGGCAGAAGCTTCCACACATTGCTGCCAGCGGCGGAGAGCCTGAAACTCGGCGCTCGCGAGCGGACGAAAGCCGGGCCAAGCTAAAGATTGGAGCAGCTGCGGAACCAGTTCGGCCCAGTCAAGCAGGCTTTGCTGCTTTGCGGCAATCGCAGCCAGGCGATGCTGAGCCTGAGTGATGCGTTCGAGCCATTGCGCAGGTAAACGATGGGAGTCATTGCTTGGCTTGAGGAAGGCATCGAGAGTCCAACGGGGCCGCTCTAGGTTGCGCTGCCGCAGCGAGCGCATATACGAGAAGAGCCCGAGGGACTCCTGTGGATTAGCCGCGATCTGACCAGTGGTAAGAAGCCAGTCGAGTTCATGCTCTTCCAGGGTTCCCGCCAGCCAACGGAGCAGCAGAAGTGCCCCCTTGGCCAGTGCGACCTGGCTGAGCGGAGTTCCCATGGAGAATTCGAAGAGCTGCGAAGCGGAGGCCTGAGCTTTCTCAGCACCCGCGAACTTCAGAAAAGTCCGCTCGATCTCGCCCCTGTGTCCAGCCAGGTCTTGGGTCACGACCAGCAACCGGGCCTGCGGATTGGCCGCAAGCTCGCGGCTGCACCAGAGAGCGCAGGCAGACAATTCGGATTGCCGGTCGCAGGCCGCGTAAAAACGAACTTCGCGCGCGCTTTCTCCGGCAACTGCTTCCCGCCAGGCTCCCCATGCGTCGAAAACGCGGCGCTGCAAAGGCAGGATGCGGTCAAAGCCTACGAGAAGCAGCGACGGTCGTCCGACCGTGTCAGTCTGAGCCTCAAGCAGCGAAATCAACTCAAGAGGCAGGCGGGCGGGGCTGAGCAAGCCGCCGGTTCGGCAGGCTTGCTCAAACGTCGTCAGCCAGCCGCTAAAGTTCGCCGCGTCCTGTCGCCAGCCGGAACGTGCCGAGGCGCCCAAATACTTTGGCGCATACGAACAGACCAGCTTGTGGGCGGCCATGGCCAAACCGGCAATGCGGTAGCGTGGTCCTTCCAGCAATGTGGCTATGTGGTCGTCCGAGCCGGCGATATCTTCCCACAGGTGCTGTTCCTGCGCGGGGCTCAGCAGCAGGCGACTATCGCTGCAGCGCTCGTCCCAGGCGATGCGGACAAAGCTCTGCCAGTCTAGTATTTTGGGTGCGGGCCATGCTGTGAGGCCTTCGCGGCGACGGGAGCTCTGGAAGGCGGAGGAAAGTGCGCGGGCGGCACGTTCGCTGGCCGCAACCACCAGCCCGCCCTTGTGCAGCCATGCGTCGATCTCAGTAGCCGGCCATTCCCCCATTCCTGCGTTATACGCCCCTTGCCCAGGAGTTGCCATAGATGCTTGTTACCGGTCTGACCAGAGTCCCCTGCAAGCATTTATACTTGCTAACTACTATCAGTTCCTTGAAAGGCCTAGACACAATGTTTGACAAGAAGAAAATTACATTTTGGGGTTGCAGTGCAGTGCTGCTCTTTGGCGCAGCCCCGAGTTTTGCCGCTCAAGCCGACGCCAAGCCCGCGGCGGTCGCTCCCGGTGCCATGCCTCGCGTGGGCACGGTAGACGAGCGCTTTCAGTCCTACAACGTTGAGGCGGTAGAGGTGACAGGCGGAAGGTTCTGGAAGCCCTACGACGCTCCGGCTTCGGCAGCCCCAGCGAACACGAGCGGATCAGGACCGGCGATGCCGGGCGGGATGGACGCATCGCTTTATGAGTACCGGAAGCCGATCGACCTCGGCAACGCCCGGCTGCGCAAGCTGGCTGCGGCTCTGGGGCCGGCTTATCTGCGCGTCAGCGGCACGTGGATGAACTCGACCTACTTTCAGGATTCGGATGCGGTCGCACCGGCAACTCCGCCCAAGGGCTTTAACAGCGTGCTGACCCGCCAGCAATGGAAGGGCGTGGTGGATTTCTCGAAGACCGTGGACGCGAAGATCGTAACCTCTGTCGCCACCAGCGCCGGAACACGCGATGCGGCTGGCGTGTGGACGCCTGACCAGGCAAAACTACTGCTTGCTTATACCAAGGCAATTGGCGGCAGCATTGCCGCGGCTGAGTATATGAACGAGCCCACCTTTGCAGAGATTGGCGGCGCACCGAAAGGCTATGACGCCGCGGCCTTTGCAAAGGATTTCGCTGTCTTTCAGAAGCTCATCAAATCCGATGCGCCTGGCATAATCGTGCTTGGTCCGGGCGGTGTAGGCGAGGGGACGGCGTTGGTTCCCGTCTTTATGCATCCGGTCAAGAGCGACGACATCCTCACGGCCGCGGGACCGGTGTTCGATGCCTTCTCCTATCACTCTTACGGAGGAGTGTCGAGCCGCTGCGGCCGAATGGGCGCCTCGGCTACATCAACGAGCGATGCGGCGCTGTCAGAGGAATGGCTTTCGCGCCCAGTGAAGGCGGAGGCCTATTATGCCGACATTCGTGACCGCCTGTTGCCCGGCAAGCAGATCTGGAACACTGAAACGGCGCAGGCCGCTTGCGGCGGCGACCGCTGGGCCAAGACCTTCGTGGACAGCTTCCGCTATCTGAACCAGCTCGGCAGCCTGGCCAAGGTCGGTGTGCAGGTCCAACTGCACAACACGCTGGCCGCTAGCGACTACGGTCTGCTAGACGAGAAGACCTACGAGCCCCGCCCCAACTACTGGTCCGCTCTGCTGTGGCGCAGGCTGATGGGAACCACGGTGCTCGATGCCGGTCCATCGCCCACTCCCAGCCTGCATCTCTATGCGCAATGCCTGCGCGGCACGCCCGGCGGCGTAACCTTGCTCGCAATCAACACGGACAAGGCTGCACCCACGTCGCTTGTGATCCCCGCCGGTGCGGAAACCTACACGCTCACCGCCAAGGACCTGCTTGGCTCCACCGTTGACCTGAATGGCAGCGAACTCAAGCTCGGTGCCGGGGATGCCCTGCCTAAGCTTAAGGGCAAGCCGGTGAAGGCCGGGAACGTCACATTCGCTCCCGCCAGCATCAGCTTCCTTGCTTTCTCTAAGGCGGGTAACGCGAGTTGCCAATAACGGAGTCCGGTCTGGAGCCAGTTTGCAAAAGCTGGCTCCGTGGCCCGAGCGTATGCTTGCCAACCAATTCACTCAAACTATGCAAAAGAAGGCGATAGGCGCCGCGAAAGTTGTAAACTGAGCGCATGATTCGCCGACTGGTTCTATCTTCATTGCTCGCATGTATCGTGTTGGCCGGGTGCCACTCGACCCCCAAGCTGGGGCCGCAAGGCTCAGCCAGCTCGTCGTCCAAGGTATACAAACTCCGCGGTAAGGTCGTTTCCACCAATGCCGCCAAGGGCGAAGTGACGCTGGACCATGAGGCCATTGTCGGCTTTATGGAGGCGATGACCATGCCCTACAAACTCAAAGACCCCAGCATCCTCAGCGAACTCCATCCCGGCGATGTGATCACTGCCGATGTGTTGGTTTCCGATGACCCCAATGCGGACATACTCCTTGATCACATTGTGGTGGTAGCGCAGGCCAAGCCAGATTACAAGCCGACGACCTTTTACCACGTTCCCACACCCGGCGATGCCGTGCCCGACTTTAGAATGCGCAATCAGGACGGGCGGCCGATCCACCTCGGCCAGTTCAAAGGCAAGGCGTTGCTGCTCACTTTCATCTATACGCGTTGCCCCCTTCCCAACTTTTGCCCGCTCGTGACCCGCAACTTCGCGGCGGTGAATAAGCAGTTGGCAGGCAACCCCAGGCTTTACGCCAAATCGCATCTGCTGTCGGTCAGCTTCGATCCTGAAAACGACACCCCTGCGCGGCTGCGTGCCTATGGGGCCACCTATATTGGCAGCGAGTCCACCAAGGCCTTTGCCCACTGGGACTTTGCCGTTCCTGACAACCCCGCGCTGCTCGAGATGGCAAAATTCTTTAACGTAGGCATTACCCACGGTGCCGACGACTCGATCACGCATACACTTTCAACCACGCTGATCGGGCCGGACGGCAAAGTGGCGCATTTTTATCCCGGAAACGAGTGGACTGCCGAACAGGTGCTGGCCGATGTTAAGCAAGTAGCTGGAATCGCCGGTTGAGTTCGAAGAGCGTGGTCAGACCAGTTTATAATTTGATCAGTTTCCGAGTTCAATAGAAGAGTTTGCGGCACAGGCCTGTCCAGAACCCTCGCGGCCTGTATTGCGCGTACCCTTCAAACCAGGCACCACACCTCACAAGGATCAGGAGAGAACGAGCGATGAGTCATGGACTGAATATTCGAAAGGATGCCGAATTGGATTTTTTGTCGTTGGGTGCGTTGATCCATCGGCTCGATCCGGGGATTATCCCTTTCCGCAAGGCCACGGAGTGCAAGATTCACGTCAGCGGCGGCGAGTTCAACGTTGCCGCCAACCTCTCTGACTGTTTTCGCCTGAACACGGCCATTGCTTCAGCCATGGTGGACTATCCCATCGGCGACCTGATTGCCGAGCGCGTGCGCGCCATGGGCGTGAAGCCGATTTACAAGCACTTCAAGCACGATGGCGTTCACGGGCCGAACATGGCCGCGGTGTATAGCGATCAGGGTCACGGTGTGCGTCCTCCGGTAGTGTTCTACAACCGCAGCAACGAAGCCGGAGCGCAACTCAAGCCAGGCGACTTTGACTGGAAGGCAATCTTCGCCAAGGGCGTCAAGTGGGTGCACTGCGGTGGCCTGTTTGCGGCTCTTTCGCCCACCACCGCTGCGCTGGCCGCGGAGATGATGAAGGAAGCCAAAGCGGCTGGCGCCGTGACCTCGTTCGATCTGAACTACCGCGCGAAGCTCTGGAATATTCAGGGCGGCGACGAGAAGGCCGTCGAGACCATCGGCCGGATCGTTGAGAACGTCGATGTCCTGGTGGGAAACGAGGAAGACCTCCAGATGGGGTTGGGCGTTCCCGGACCCGAGGTTGCGGCCAAGTCGAAACTTGACCCGAGCGTATTCCTCGGCATGATCGAGAAGGTGACCAAGAAGCTTCCGCAAGCCAAGGTTGTGGCCACCACATTGCGCGAGGTGCACTCCACCAATCACCATAGCTGGAGCGCGGTTGCCTGGGTAGAGGGCAAGACTTACACCGCACCGACCGTGGAATTGGACGTAGTGGATCGCGTAGGCGGCGGAGACGGTTTTGCGGCCGGATTCATCTATGGCCTGCTGACCGGCGAACCGCCTGAAGAAGCCATCAAGCTCGGATGGGCGCACGGCGCGCTCTTGACCACCTTCCCCGGTGACACGTCCATGTCGACCGTGGAACAGGTCCGTGCCTTTGCTAAGGGTGGCTCGGCGCGCATCCAGCGGTAAAGACAGTTGACAGTGGTCAGATTTCAGCAGCCGGCTTCCCACAGCAGGGAACTGAGAACCGGGAACTGACCACTGACCACTGATCACTCGTCTGTCTCAACTGATATTCTTGCCATGCACAGGGATGGAGGTCTCGCATGGCAAAAGTGACACTGGTATTTGCTGTTCTTCTGGTTGCGTTGGGAGTGGGCGGCTACGTGGGTACGGGTAGCCTGCATCCAACCGCGCTCATTCCTGCGTGGTTTGGCTTGGCATTGGGCATCTTTGGCTTCTTCGCCATCAGCCCCAATGAGAGCCGGCGTAAGCTCTTTATGCACATCAACGTAACCATCGGCCTGCTGGGCTTTCTGGGAGGCGCCATTGAGGCTCTTCGCGGCTATGCACATGCCCGGTCGGAGGGAATTGAACCGGACGTGATCGCATTGTCATCCAAAATAGCGATGGCTGCTTTGATGCTCATTTACGTCAACCTTTGTGTTCGGTCCTTTATCGCAGCCCGGCGTACGGGGAAGGTATAGCCCTTGGGAACCATGCGTGGCGGTGGAATGGGAATGAGCATGCGGGCAGAGCGCTCGCCGCATGGACGTGGTGCGCGCGCGGGCCAGCCGGATTCGCCTAAACCCAAGCCCAATCTGAAGAAGATGTGGCCGCAAATCAGGGCGCTGGTAATGCCACGGATCGGGCTCCTTTTGGGCGGAATGGGGCTGATGGCCATCAATCGTGTGGCCGGCCTGGTGCTGCCTTTCATGTCCAAGCCGCTGCTCGATAAGGTACTCTCTACGCAGCACCCGCATCCTGAAATGCTGCCACGCATTATCGCCTTGGTCTTTTCGGCCATGGTGGTGCAGGCCTTCACTTCCTTCTCACTTACTCAACTGCTTTCCAAAGCCGGCCAACGCCTGATCGCCGAGATGCGCCGCCAAGTGCAGCGCCATGTCGGCCTGCTGTCCGTGGCCTACTACGACGAGAACCGCACTGGCACCCTCGTCGCGCGCATCATGACCGATGTGGAGGGCGTACGCAACCTGGTTGGAACCGGGCTGGTGGAGTTTGTCGGCGGACTGCTTACCGCCGTGCTGGCCTTCCTCTATCTGTTGCATCTAAGTGTTGCGGTTACCCTCACGGTCTTTACCGTGATGGGCGCTTTTGTCTTTGTCCTGCAATACGCTTTCAAGGTGATTCGCCCCATCTTCCGCGAGCGCGGCAAAATCAACGCGGAAGTTACCGGCCGACTGACTGAATCTCTGGGCGGCGTGCGCGTCATCAAGGGCTATCACGCCGAGGAGCGCGAGGCGCATGTCTTCTCCGGCGGAGTCGATCGGTTGCTCTCCAACGTGATGAAGTCGCTGACCATGACCAGCGCTCTCTCAGCCGCCTCCACCACGGTTCTAGGGCTGGTATCGGCCCTCGTCATGTGGTTGGGCGGACATCGCGTGCTGGCCAATACTTGGAGTGTTGGCGACTACTTCAGCTACAACATGTTTCTCGCATTCATGATTGCGCCGGTCTTCCAGATTGTGAACATCGGTACCCAGTTGACTGAGGCTTTTGCCGGTCTGGACCGCACCAACGAGATCATGTCGGAGATGGAAGAGAATCAATCCCCGGGGCGCACCGTGAAGATGCCCCCGATTGAGGGTACTGTTCGCTTTGACGATGTGGAGTTTGCCTACACCCCTGAAAAGCCCGTCCTGCATGGCGTCAGCTTTCTAGCTAATCCGGGAACTGTTACAGCTCTGGTCGGATCTTCAGGCTCGGGCAAGTCCACCATCATCAGCCTGCTCTGCGCCTTTCACACTCCATCCAAAGGCTGCGTTCTGGTCGATGATATGGATCTAGCCACGGTCGATCTGAACACGTTTCGTTCTCAGTTGGGCGTGGTGCTGCAGGACTCTTTTCTTTTCGACGGAACCATTCGCGAGAACATTCTGTTCTCGCGGCCCGATGCGACAGAGGAGCAGTTTCTCTTTGCCTGCCGCACAGCTCGCGTGGACGAGTTTGCCGAGCGGTTTCCCGATGCCTACGACACGATCGTGGGGGAGCGCGGGGTAAAACTCTCCGGTGGACAACGGCAGAGACTCTCGATTGCGCGCGCCCTGCTGGCTGAACCGCGCATCCTCATTCTCGACGAAGCTACCAGTTCGCTCGACTCCGAGTCTGAGGCCATGATCCAGGCCGGCCTCAACCAGTTGATGCAGGGCCGGACGACCTTTGTCATCGCCCACCGGCTGTCAACCATCCGCCGCGCCGACCAGATCCTCGTGGTCGAAGGCGGCCTCATCGTCGAGCGCGGAAATCACGCAGAGCTGTTCGCCATGCGTGGCCGATACTTCGATCTCTACACACGCCAGCATGGTCTGGAAGCCAACCTGTTCCTGGCCCCTGGCGAGGGCGATGTGGTCGAGCCTGAATAACGGTCCTCCGTCGGTGCCCGGTATTCATAGGCTGCGGAAAGACTCCTACCAAAGCGATGTTTTAAAAGGGCACGGCTTCAGCCGTGCCGCAAATAGTTGAAAATAGATGAGGACTTTTGCTCCATAGGGATGCTTTCTGGACTTTCCCCCTCCCTTCAGGCCTTTTTCCGCGGCCTGCTTTGCCCCTGCTGCTGACTTTCCTTCAATCGCGTGGACGTAAGGAGTTTCCCCCTTTTTGCAGTCATGCGTGGGATCTGGCTGTGTCCACAAACGACAAAGATGCGTCCGATTCTTATGTTGCTGAATTTAAATGACCTACCCGACATCCGAATTGCAGATTATTTCAACGATTCTGCTAGCCTTGAATTATGGCAATCCGCGATCGAATATTTATAAGGTATCAGGGCCCTCGGTTGTGGCCTCTGCGACATAAAGCGCAAGAGCGAACAGCAGAGTCCTCCCTCCTTCCCAGCCCCACCCCCCTACCCCACCATCCCTCCCACCCACCCCCCCTACCCCTGAAAGCTGTGAGTAACTGCGCCGAATGTGCCTGCACCGAGGCAGTTCTGGACGACGGCCCTAAAGGCACTGTCGCTCGGCGTAGCCCCTTCAAGGCGCACAACGTATCAACGCTTGACGCTGGTCCCATATTTTGAGAAGCTTATAAAGTCACCAGTTGGCGAAACGGAGGACCGGTATGCGAGACGCTGCCCCTCAGGGAACCTATAAAGTCCAAGCTCTCGATCGTGCATTTGCGGTGTTGGATTTGCTCGGAGAAAGCGACACACCGCTGGGATTGGCGCAGGTCGCCTCATCCTTGCAACTGCACAAGAGCACCGCGCACCGGTTCTTGATGGTCTTGGAGCGCCACCGCATGGTGGAAAGAACCAGCACCGGGAAGTTCCGCCTGGGCCTGAGGCTATTCGACTTCGGCAACCGCGCAATCGAGCAATACGATCTGCGCGATCGTGCCCAGCCACATCTCCGCCGCTTGGTCGCCGAGACCGAGGAGACCGCGCACCTCTGCATTTTGGAAGCTGCACGCGTCATTTATATCGACAAGATTGAGCCGGCCCGGTCTGTGCGCATGATTACCCGCATAGGCGCCAGCAATCCCGTCCATTGCACATCGGTGGGGAAGGCGATTCTGGCATTTCTTCCCGAAGAGCGGGCAGCCGAAGTGGTTCGACGTATTCGCTTCGAGCGCTTCACGCATCGCACCATTGCTACAGCCGAAGCACTGCGCACCGAGATGGAGAAGACGCGCCGCCGCGGATACGCTGTCGATGACGAGGAGCTCGAAGAAGGATTGCGCTGCATAGCGGTTCCGCTGCTGGACGCACAGCGCCAACCGGTTGCGGCGGTGAGCATCTCAGGACCGTCGTTTCGCGTGACCGCACAAAAGCTGCCCGCGATCGCAAACCATCTGCTTCAGTGTGTGCGCGGCATCTCCGTTGACATGGGGTACATTTCTACAGGGCGAGGCAATCGGGCCACCTGGTCGGCATAGGAGATTTTTGAGAAGACCGCGGCCCGATGTTCACGCCGATACGCGTCGAAGCTTCAGGTCCAGGTTTCCCACACGATCCTGGATGCAGATTGTCTGAAGAGCAGATTTGTTTGGTACAATTTGATTCAAGGGACATGGACAGATGTTCTGGGTTGCGGATTGCCTGTAGCGGCACTGAAGGCAGTGTTTGCTGTTGTTGGTTTTGTTTATTACTCTCGGAATTCCGTTTTATTCCGTAGAGAACTTGGACGCAGGAGAATAAATAGACTGCAGCCGAATACACTATATTCTTGGACTTAGTGAAAGTCGAAGAAAAGAAGTTGGGGACGTAGCTCAGTTGGTTAGAGCGCTGCCCTGTCACGGCAGAGGTCGCGGGTTCGAGCCCCGTCGTCCCCGCCAGATTCTAAAGGACTTACAAGAATCTGGGTGACAATCAGAGGGTTTGATAAGGGTTCGATAAGAGCCCTCACCTTCAATCTCCCTCCTTTCCCCCGATAAACATTCGCACCACCCGGCTCTGCGCAGTCCGCTTAGCTGGCGAAAGCGCTTGTGTGTACGTATCCATTGTGGTCTTGCTGTTGGCGTGCCGCAGCAACTCCTGGACGACCTTCACATCCTCACCGTTCGCACGGAGCAACGTCGAGTATGTGTGGCGGAAGGTGTGCCAGCCGATGCGTGTGGTAATCTTCGCCCGCTTTGCGGCGGCCCAGATATAGCGGCGCATCAGATTCTCCGGCCAGTATGGTTGAGTACCCTTCATTGTGACGCTGGCAAAGACCCAGTCCTCGGTGCGGTTGTACGGCGTTGCGCGCCGCCACGAAAGCAGATCGTGCGCCATGAAGGAGTCGAGTGGCACTGGCTTAGCGGACGCCTCGGTCTTGCAGCGTCCGACGACTTGGTGAACCACCGAGCGTTGGACATGCAATTGGAGATTGTCGAAGTCCACATCCTGCCATTTCAGGCCAAGCAACTCGCCGACGCGCAATCCGGTTCCTGCATCGAGAAGCACGAGCGTCCGATCCCGCAGTTCCAGTTCGGCAAGCAATGCCCGGATCTCCTCGACGGTGAGGATCTCCGGGATGCTTTCGCGCTTGGCGCTCTGGCGCACCAGAGTGATTGGGTTCTTGTCCAGCCACTCGTGGCGCACTGCGTGATTGAAGATGGCGCTCATGATGTTTCGAATCTTCGCCTTCGTTCCGTTTGCCCGCGGAATTGTCCCCAACCAGCTTTCGACTGCGACAGCCTTGATCTCACCGATGCGATGCTTGCCCCACTTCGGAGAGATCCAGTTAGTCAAATAGCACTCGTACGCCGCCTTAGTCGAATACGATCTGCGCTCATGATCGTCCTGCGGCATTTCCTTCAGCCGAAAGTGTTCGATGAGCTGATCGACCGTCGCCGGACCGCTGCTTGCCTGCGGGGTTTGTAGGTTGATGTCGATGCGCAAAGCGTCGGCAGCTTTCCGGGCGGCAGTCTCAGTGGGAAACTGAACCACTGTACCGACGACCGTTTTCCGATAACGCTTGCCTCCATTTGGCTGATCCTCGTACCACCGGAAAAGCCAGACGTCCGGGGTGTTAACACGCTTGGCGCGCTGCAAACATCCTTGTTGATATCGTGTCCTTCGAAACATAATCCTCTCCTGTTTCGAAAGCACGGATGGCTATTTCGCATTATGCCACTGATTTGCGGTCGAGAACACGATCAGAGCTTAGGCGGCATCCGTGCTACGGCTGTGAGAGTCGACATATTGCTGTAAATCAGACAAACGGAACCGCCAGAGCTTGCCGAAGCGTACACCGTTGATCTCACCCCGCCGCGCCATGCGAATCACTGTTTTGGGGTGGATACGGACCAGACGAGCAGCCTCCACACTATCGAACAAGGGCTCGAAGACCTGTCCGGGATTTGTCGGTGGTGTTTCACGAGATGGAAAGGGTTGTTTCGGATCGAGCCGACCATTCGGCGCCGCCCCGGAAAGCGGCTTTTTCGACAACGTGCTGGCTCCCAAGTGCAAATGGGCATTCGACATAATCACCACCTCATCAATTGCCAGATTCGGATTGATCACCGGATTTGTCGTCGCAAGCTGTGATCGCGCATTCGCTTGTTGAAAACCCGTTGTGTATGTGTAAAACAGGTTGGAAACTCGGTCAAACGAATTAGGGCGCAATATCGATCACGGACAAACGAATGTCGGCAAGTTCCTCTTACACTTAGGTTTGCAGCGAAACTTCCCCAGAAATGGGAAATGCCCTACTGACCGTCCGATGGGTGAAATCCGGGCGCATACAAAAGACAGATTCCTTGTTCCCGGATCGGGAATTCAGTTCTCTTTTGCTCCGCATGAACTTGCGATTGGGCTCAAGGAAAGGTATACCCCGCGGGAGTGAGTGTTGAGACCCTCCGAAATGGCGCAGAGCGCCTATCTGGTTATGGATCGCCTATGCGATAGGTGCAGAGTTGACCGAGTTCACGATATCCAGCATGCTGGCCCCGCAATTGGAGGAGGTTCCGTGCGGGAGCGAGAAAAGCGGTTTGCCACTGAAGTCCTTTTGACAGCTACCGACGTCGCAGTGCTTGATGGCTACTGCGGTGATATCCGGCGAGCATCGCCCCGAGCTCTTCGGAAGAGAAGAGCGGTCCCGTTGATGATTGTCTTGGTGGGTACCGCAGATGCGGGGCTGCGGATCCACGCCTGCTACGACATTCGGCGGATCCCATGTGAACGCATACTTGTCCATGCTCTGAAGCGACTTGCGGTCGCCCGTGAGGTCGGGAGAGATGTGTATGTTTGATACGCTTCAGGATCTCTCCATCAAGTTGAAGGCAACTGGGTACTTCATCGACCCGTTGATGACCAGGATTGTCTTCCTGGCAGCCAAGTTGCAAAAGCCGCTCTTGCTTGAGGGGCCTGCGGGGAGTGGGAAAACGCAATTGGCCGTATCAGTTGCACAAGCGGCACATACGCATATCGAACGGCTTCAATGCTACCGCGGTGTGACGGAGGACAAGGCTATCGGTCGTTTCGATCTTCGGCGCTTTTGAGAATTGACCCGGGTCTGCTTTC
>CAIKND010000141.1 GCA_903828675.1 uncultured Acidobacteriaceae bacterium | reverse complement strand
TCTGACTCGCAGGAAGCCTACGAGTTCACACTCCGCGCCATCGAGATCTCCGAGCGCTGGCAGGTTCCGGTTCTGTTGCGCATGACCACGCGCGTCTGCCATTCCAAAACCATCGTCAGGCGCGGCACGGTTGCGATTCCCTCCCCGCGCCCGCCGCATTTCGAGCACGATTTTCCCTCGCGCGTCATGATTCCGGCTTACGCGCGCCCGGCACATCTGCGGCTGCGCAAGACGCTGTCCGCCATCGCCGCATGGAATGACAAGGCGGGGCTGAACCAACTCGTTCCCGGCTCGTCCTCGCTGGGAATCATCACCTCCGGCGTCGCCTTCCAATATGTGCGCGAAGCCGCGCCCGAGGCCAGCGTGTTGAAGGTGGGCGTCACCTATCCACTTCCCATCGAGCGAATGCGCGCCTTCGCCGCCAGCGTCAAACGCTGCCTTGTTATTGAAGAAGGCGATCCCTATCTTGTGGAGGCAGCGCGCTCCGCGGGCATCGCGGTCGAGGGCAAGCCGGAGATTTTCCGCTTCGGCGAACTGAACAGCAAGCGCGTCCGCCGCATTCTGGATTGCGATTCTTCGCCTGAGCCCAGGCCAGTTCCCGGCAAGCCGCCGGCTCTGTGTCCCGGCTGCCCGCATCGCAGCGTATACACGGCCCTCAAAAATCTGGATTGCATCGTCGCGGGCGATATCGGTTGTTATTCCCTGGGCGTTCTTCCACCCTTTGAAGCGATGGACACGCTCGTTTGCATGGGCGCGGCCATCGGCGTAGGTCTTGGCTTACGCCACTCGTTGCCGCTCGAGGAAGCGAAGCGCGTCGTGAGCGTTCTCGGTGACAGCACCTTCGTGCACAGCGGAATTACTGGCCTGGTCGAGATGGTTTACAACCCTCCAGCCACGGGCCATCTGGTACTGATCCTCGACAACGGCACCACGGCCATGACGGGTATGCAGGAGCATCCCGGCACCGGACGCACCCTCGCTCATGCAAAGACCGGCAAAGTGGTCTTTGAGGATCTCGTGCGTTCCCTGGGCATCCGCAACGTTCACGTCGTCGACCCCACACAGGACCCCCCGAAATTTCAGGAACTGATTCAAACCTGCCTGGAAACTCCGGAACTTTCCGTTGTGATTGCGCGCCGGGACTGTCTGCTGGCAACCCGCTCCATCCGCGAGTACGAGAGGTGCAATGAGCAGCCAACCAATTAACGTGGTCATCGCCGGCCTCGGCGGACAGGGCGTGATCAAGGCCTCCGACATCCTGGCCGACGTCGCCTTCAGCTCCGGGCTGGACGTAAAGAAGAGCGAGCTGCACGGCATGAGCCAGCGCGGCGGCTCCGTATCGAGTGATGTGCGTTTTGGCGAACGTGTCTTCAGTCCCATGGTGCCGGAAGGGGAAGCGGATTTTCTGCTCGTCATCGCGCCCGATCAGGTTGAGGTGAATGCCGCGGCGCTGGGCCAGGGCGGCATCCTCATTGATCCGTCTCAAATCGACGAATCCAGTCTGACCAACAAGAAAAGCATGAATGTAGCGCTTCTGGGAGTGTTGAGCCTTCATTTGCCGTTCCCTGTCGAGGCGTGGACCGCCGCTCTTGAACGCAACCTGCCCGAAAAACTGCGGGAAGCGAACCTCCTCTCGTTTTCCATCGGGCGGGCGGTCGCTCAGACCACGGGTCAACCACAATGAACTCCATCCTCGAAGCCAGCGCCGTCGACTGTCATCCCGCGAGCGTGCCGGATTACACCCCGCTTTCCGAGCTTCGCGCTCTGCAGTTGCGGCGTCTGCAAGCTGTGGTTCTGCGGTCGTGGCAGCAGGTAAAACTCTTCCGTTTGCGCATGGATGAGCGTGGACTGACGCCCGAGGACATTCGCTCCCTCGACGACATCGCAAAGCTCCCCTTTACAGTGAAGAGCGATCTGCGGGACACCTATCCGTTTGGGCTTTTCGCCAGCCCCATGAAGGACGTCGTCCGTCTCCACGCCTCCAGCGGAACTACCGGCAAGCCCATCGTCGTCGCTTACACGCAGGAAGATGTGGACGTGTGGACCTCGGTGCTGGTTCGTTGCCTGGCCGGCTGTGGGCTGCATCGCGGAGACATCATCCAGGTCGCCTATGGATATGGCCTCTTTACCGGCGGCCTCGGCGCGCATTATGGCGCTGAAGAGCTTGGAGCCACCGTCGTCCCGGCATCAGGCGGCCACGCCGACCGGCAGATCATGCTCATGCGGGATTTTGGGGTGACGGCCATGTGCTGTACCCCCACCTATTTTCTCCACCTCATCGAGCGCGCCTCCGAACTGGGCGTGGACATGAAAGAACTGCCGCTCAGAGCGGGAATCTTCGGTGCCGAGCCGTGGACAGAATCCATGCGCAAGCACATTCAAGACAGCAGCGGCATCGAAGCATTCGACATCTACGGACTCTCCGAGATCATTGGGCCGGGCGTGGGCTGCGAATGCCGCCAGCATCAGGGTTTGCACATCTTCGAAGATCATTTCTATCCCGAAATCATCGATCCCGAATCCGGAGAGCCCCTGCCGGACGGAGCCGAGGGCGAGCTCGTACTCACCACCTTGAGCAAGCAGGCGATGCCCATGATCCGCTATCGCACGCGCGATATCACCATGATCCTGCCGGACATGTGCCAGTGCGGCCGCACGCTCCGCCGGATTGGCCGCATCGGCCGGCGCAGCGACGACATGCTCATCATTCGCGGCGTCAACATATTTCCATCGCAAGTGGAGTCGGCGCTGTTGCAAATCGAAGGCACGCTGCCGCACTACCAGATCCTGCTGACACGCGAGCACGGACTTGACCAGATGGAAGTGCAGGTCGAGGTAACCCCCCAGATGTTCAACGATAAAATCGGAGCGTTGCAGGAATTGCATCAGAAGCTGCAGGGCGCGCTCGATCACGTGTTGGGAATCCGAGTCAGGGTCGCACTCGTCGAGGCACATTCCATCGAACGCAGCGAGGGCAAAGCAAAGCGTCTCATCGACAGGCGGACATTATGAAGATTCATCAGATATCGTTGTTTGCCGAAAACAAACCCGGCCACATCGCCGCCCCGGTCCGCCTTCTGGAGAAGGAAGGCATCGATATTCGCGCCTTGTACCTGGCAGACACTGAGCAATACGGCATCGTGCGGATGATTGTTTCGGACTGGCGCAAGGCGGCCTGCATTCTCGAGGCCCAGGGGTTCGTCGTCAAAGTCACAGAGGTTCTCGCCGTTGAAGTCCTCGACCATCCCGGCGGCCTTGCTGATGTCCTGGAGGCGCTGGATCAAACCGGCATCAACATCGAATACATGTATGCCTTTCCCGATGTCCGCGAAGGCAAGGCAATCCTGATCTTTCGCTTCGCAGATCCCGACGTGGCGATTATGCAATTGCAGTTGGCAGGCATCAACCTGCTGGCGAGCGATGAACTCCTGAAAGACTAGCGAACAAACAACTATGCCGATTTCAAAGACCATCGCCAAACAACTCGAAAACGCCTCATGGATTCGACGCATGTTCGAAGAAGGCATCCGGCTGAAGCGTGAGCGCGGGGCCGATGCGATCTGCGACTTTTCTTTGGGCAATCCAGATGTCGAGCCGCCGCCTGCGGTACTGGACGCCTTGCGTCGCGTTGTTGCCGGCAACAAGCCCGGCTCGCATGGCTATATGCCCAATCCCGGCTACGCCGAAGTCCGCGAAGTCGTTGCTCGCAAACTGCGCAAAGAAACCGGCCTGGACTTTTCGGCCGAAGACGTCTTCATGACGGTTGGTTCCGCGGGCGCATGCAACGTAATCCTCAAGTCGATTCTTGATCCAGGCGACGAAGTCATCGTCTTGATGCCCTGCTTCTCCGAGTACCAGTTTTATATCGCAAACCATGCCGGATCCATGGTCCCGGTAGAAACCGACGACACGTTCCTGCCCGACGTCGAACGGATTCGGGCGGCTATCACGACACGGACCCGCGCCATCATTCTCAACACGCCCAATAACCCCACCGGCCGCGTCTACCCTGAAAGCGTCCTCCGCGATTTGCAGCAGATGCTTGCGCGCACCGGCCAGCCCATTGTCGTTATCAGCGACGAGCCTTACAAGTCTTTTGTCTATGACGGAAAGCGGCAACCAGAGGTAGCCTCGTTCATTGCCAATACGGCCATCTGCAACTCGTGGTCAAAGTCGCTCGGCCTGCCGGGAGAACGCATCGGCTACCTGGCGCTCTCGCCGCAACTGGGCGACACCACCGCTCTGCGCCGTGCCTGTGCCTTCAGCAACCGCATCCTGGGCTTCATCAACGCGCCCGCAATCTGGCAGTGGGTCATGCTCGAAGCGGCTGAAGCGGCCATCGACGCGGCGCCCTATGAACATAAGCGGAACGTTCTTTGCGATGCGCTCCAGGCCATCGGATATGAAGTGAGGCGGCCCGAGGGCTCCTTCTATATATTCCTCAAGACCCCCACCCCCGACGACATCGCGTTTACCAAACTGCTCGCGGATGAAGGCATACTCGCCGTCCCCGGCGTAGGCTTTGGACGCTCCGGCTACATTCGGCTTTCTCTGACCATTCCCCTGGAGCGAATCGAGAAATCGATCAGCGGATTCCAGCGCGCATTCCTCTCATCGTCCCGGCTGTAATTTCTTATGTGATAAAGTGCCCGCAACACAAGAGCTGCGTGACGCTTGTCATGATGCTTGAGCAGCCCGTGCGTCATAGGATGGGCCTGCAAATCGTATATGATTCCACTGAATCGAAATTCCAGAAAATCCGTCAATCATCCTGTCGAGTACTTGCGAAACAATTGAAATGGGGTACACATTGAGAATTGCAAATGCCGTCGCGCGCGGGGCCCTTCGTAATGGTAAATTCGAGGCCGCACTCCTGGCAGTCTTAGTTGTGTTCGCAGGCCACGCAGCCGCGCAGGTTGAATACGTCGATCCCACCATCGGCAATGTTGGCATCCTGCTTGTACCCACCCGCCCTGCCGTCTTCCTCCCCAACAGCATGGTGCGCGTGTATCCTCTCCGTGCGGATGCCCTGGACGATATGATTCAGTCTTTTCCGCTGACCATTAGTTCCCACCGTATGCAAGAACTGTTCAGCATCATGCCCGGCGACAAGGGCGATGCGGCTGCTTACGATCAGGAAAAGACCACGCCATATTACTATTCCACCCGTTTTGACGACTCGCTCATCCAGACGGAGTTCTCCGCAACGGAGCGCTGCGGTTACTTCCGCTTTACCTTCCCAAGCGGCAATGCATCTGTTGTGTTAGCCAACCGCATGCCCGGCAACTTGCAGATCAAGAATGGAATCGCGGTGAGCGGTGATGAGCAATTCAGTAACATGGAAGCGTTTGTTTACGGCGAGTTCAGCGAGCCAGTTACTTCCAGAATAGATAACCTCAGCGACAGGAATCGAGTTACTGTCTCTTCGCCAGGCGTCAAGACTCTCGAATTCCGCTATGGCATTTCCTTTATCAGCGTCGAGCAGGCAAAAGAGAATCTTCAGCATGAGATCCCCGCATGGGGCTTTGACAACGTCAAGGATGCCGCCAGAGCGCGCTGGAACGCGGTCCTCGGCCAGATCGCCTTCGAGGGAGGTACTGAAGCGCAGCGTAGAGTTTTCTACACCGCTCTCTATCGATGCTTCGAGCGCATGGTCAACATTACTGAAGATGGCCGGTATTACAGTGCCTTCGATCACCAGGTCCACATGGATCAACGTCCGTTCTACGTCGATAACTGGTTGTGGGACACTTTCCGCGCGCTAGAGCCGCTGCAGACCCTGCTCAATCCGTCGATGGAAGCAGACAAGATTCAATCCTATGTGCGCATGTATCAGCAATCGGGAACCATGCCCACATTTGCCGTTCTTACAGGAAACTACGCATGCATGAACGGGAATCACGCCGCGCCCTGGTTCGCCGATGCCTGGTTCAAAGGCGTGCGTAACTTTGACCTGCAGACTGCGTTCGACGGTGTCCGCAAGCGCTCTCTCGAGGTCACTCTGCTCCCCTGGCGGCTCGGGCCCAAGGGGTCGCTTGACGTCTTCTATGCCACCCACGGCTACATGCCCGCCTTGCGTCCCGGTGAGTTGGAGACCGAGACACAGGTTCATCCCTTCGAGAAGCGGCAACCAGTTCCAGTTACGCTCGAGAACAGCTTCGACGACTGGTCGGTCGCCCAGCTTGCGCGCGTCCTCTCAAGACCACAGGATGAAGCTCTCTTTCTTCAGCGCGCATGCAACTACAAGAACCTCTTCCGCGCCGAGAAGGGAATGATGTGGCCCAAGGACGCCGAGGGACAATGGATCGAGCCGCTTGATCCCAAGTTCGATGGTGGTATGGGCGGACGCGACTACTACGACGAAAACAATGGCTACACCTACACGTGGGATGTAATGCACGACTTCAACGGCCTCATCGGCCTGATGGGTGGGGCGACCAGGGCCACGGCCAATCTCGACCAACTCTTTCGCGAGCCTCTCGGCCGCTCGAAGTTCGAGTTCCAGGCGAAGTTTCCAGATTCTACGTCAATGGCCGGACAGTTCTCGATGGGCAACGAGCCCAGCTTCGCCATCCCCTACATCTACAACCGCCTCGGGGCGCCCTGGAAGACGCAGAAGCGCGTGCGCATGCTTCTCGAATCATTCTTCACCGATACGCTACAAGGAATACCTGGCGATGAGGATGGGGGCGGAATGAGCGCGTTCGTCGTGTTTTCCATGATGGGCTTCTATCCCGTCACGCCGGGAATTCCCACCTACGACATCGGCAGTCCGGTCTTTGAAAAGGCGACCATTCATTTAAAGAACGGAAAAGACTTCGTCCTTCTTGCTCATAACACTTCGCATGAAAACAAGTACGTGCAAAGCATTCGCCTCAACGGAAAGCCGCTCAACCAGGTATGGTTTCAGCACTCGGAAATTGCAAATGGCGGAACACTTGACGTGATGCTGGGCGACACGCCAAACACCACGCTAGGTTCCGCGGCTGGCAGTCTCCCGCCCGCGTCCATGGATATCCACCCGGAAGACTTCAGTCGATAGAGACCTCGACGCGTGTGCTCTCCTGTCCCGGCCTGGCATCGCCGGATAAATGCAGATGATTCAGATTCTCTGGTTATGGCCTATTTCCTCTGGCCCTTGAGAAGCGAACCGCATCTAGGTCCTGACCGCGCCCGTCGATTCACGAACGACCAGCGTTGGTTCCAAGACAATGGTGTCGCAGTGAGTTACGGTGCCATGGATATGGTTTAGCAGGCTCTGGGTTGCGATTGTGCCCATCTCCGCCAATGGCTGGTTTATCGTCGTCAAGCGCGCTAGGGTATATGCGGCTGCCTTGATGTCGTCGAAGCCAGTTACCGAAACATCCGCGGGGACCCGCAGGCCCGCGTCCTGGAGCGAACGAATCGCACCGATTGCCGAGATATCATTGAAGCTCACCAAGGCTGATCTGATTCGTCATGCGTCACACCGACAGCGCTTGCTCTCGGATTATAAGCCGCACGTTTCGACCTGGAAAGGGACCGCTTATGACTCACGCAAGGTTTATCAAATCTCTAAATAGTTGAACCGGAAATATGTTTGTATCGTGCCGGGAGGCGGGTCGAATCTCTGTTAGGGAAGCTCTGATCAAGCCTTTGTTTTCGCAGTGAAAAGGATGGAGATGTTTTTCCTGGCGAGATGGCGAGTTTCGGCTGGAAGAATGGGGAGAGATAGGGTTGAAGCGGCTTCGCGTAGCGCCTGCAGAGGCCTTTT
>CAIKND010000140.1 GCA_903828675.1 uncultured Acidobacteriaceae bacterium | reverse complement strand
CACCGTCCTGGCTGCTCTTGCCTGGCCGGTGCTGGTCTATGACCCCTCGCGCCTGGGGCACGAATTCACGTTTGAGTTCCATAAAATGACTGCGCTCTTCGTCTACACCGGGCAGTGTGTGGATTTCTTCACCTTTGCGGGTATACACATTCCCTACAGGATCTCACTGCTTGCATTTCCCCTCGTCGCGCTGGCTCAAGTGCTCTCCGGCATACGCGCTCGACTGAAAGGCCGCACCGTCGACGAAGGGGACGTATTGGCTCTCACCGCGCTGGTTCTGCTCCTCACCTGCAGCTTCCTGCCGACTCAGGTCAACGGCGCCTACAATGCCGAGCGGAGGCTGGCCGCCCTCGCGTGGCCCGTGCTTGCGATCGCTCTGGCGTCCCGGCCCTTGCATGGCACGACCGGAGGCCGCGTCCTCACGGCTGTCGGCTGCACCATGACGGTGATGGCCGCCCTTATGCTGCCAGCAAGCCTGGTGCCGGCGTCGCGGCTGATGGCGAGCCTCGACCATGCCCCGTTGCCGCCGTTCCGTGTCGGGATATTCCTTGAGTCGAATGCAGGGTTGCACTCGACTCCGGAATCCGGATACGGGATCACCTATTGGGCGGGCGCTAGCGGCTTCGCAGTGAGGCATGACATTCTGCTGAACAGCCCCTGGCTCAACGAAACACACATTCCGCTTAGGGAACAGGCCGGCAGCACCTTTCTTGAGGACCGTCTCGACCACAGGACAATCAATACTCCTGTCTGGTTCTATGATGCCCTCACCTCTTCCGACTCGCTACGTACAGAGATTAGTCGCGGGATCGACTTTGCGGTCTTTGTGGACCCGGGCAATCATGCAGAAGAGGGCTTGCGCGCAGCACTCGATCCACATCTTTCTTGGGCATGCTTCTCTCAAGAGGGGTACGCCGTTTGCACAAAAAATCAACCGTTGAGCAGGCAACAAGCGCCCCTATGAACAAAGTCGAAGCAATCAAAGCGGCTCAATCCGCCACCCACATTTCCGCCCAGAGTCCGGTCGCCGACGAAGCGCCCTTCCCAATTGCCGAAATCGAAAGGTTGGCAGGGCAGGAGCCGCCGCAACCGTATGCGGGCGATAGCCACCAGAAGACGCGGGCATCAGAGCTTCATTTGGTACACAGCTCGCCCAATCAACCGGCGAGCGTAGCAGTGGCTGAATTCTGGGGCCATGATCTGCCGGAAGACTTGCTGCAGCTAATGCATCGGGCAAATCAGCATAATCACGTTCGGCTCACATCCGATGAGATTCGTTCACTCGTACTGAGAACAGCGAAGGCGGAGGCAGAGATTGCGGAAAACTTGGGCACAGCAAGCGGTCAATGCGCTCCCTTCCTGCTCTTTACCCGAGAGCAGATGGGCTTGATTGTGGACGGACTGATTGTGCTTCGAGGGGATATGTTGGAGCCTATACCTCAAATCAGGCGATCATCGGCGCACTATTCTGTCGAACAGGTTACTGCAATGCTTCGCATGATAGCCAAGTTCTTTGCCGGTTTCGAAAGCGCCGGCTAGAGTGCAGACTGCAAACATTCTCAGTGTTTTGAAGTCGTGATTCAGAAGGCTGGCTTTAGCGCATAGCGCACGTGTTTGCGCCGCCCGCGCGGATGAGATTGCCCTTTTCTGTAAGGTCGATCCATGCAGAAAAAAGGCGCGAAAGGCCAATCTTCTGTCGAAATCTGGATGCTCCTCAAGGATGAATCCCCGGGGGCCCCGCTTCTCGTTCAAAGCGCAAACTTCCGCGTGAGCGGAAAGGTGCGCATTCGTTCTGTCACGCGCTCTTTCGCATCTTGGTCCATCACCAAATCCCCTCTAATCTCAGGCCAGACACGCATAATCCGTTCGGCTGTTTCCAGAGCCGCTTCAGAGACGACCCGCTGGGGTACCAGAACCTTCACTGCAAACCTGCGCAGAAGGTCCTCATCGAAGTTCCGCACGTCTCGCTCTTTTGCTACCAGCGATAGAGCCATCGTGAAGTCGTCGAGATAGGCGATTGTGGACACCAGATCGTAGGCTGGCGAAAGTCTAGGAGTACGGCCATCCGGGTACAGCAACGTCCAATTCTTTAAGTGCATATCGGCATTGCCGATAGCGGCGCTGAAGACAATGCGGCGAATGAACTCTTGTACGGCCTCAAAGCCAATGATGCGCGCCAAATCTCCAGCCATGTTGCTGTAGCTGAAATTCTTGTATTTCTTATCCGGGAACTGCCCATAGAGCTGATTGAAGTCCTCCATGTGCATTCGCGCTTTCTCTGTGCGATCAAATCGCTTCACCCAAAGTGCGTTGGACTTCGCCTTCTGAAAGACGTGCGGGAGCCCTTCAATTTCTCCGACTGGAACCAGACCGGTATCTGCCGTCTCGATTCCAATTGCACGAGCAAATTGCATCATTGAGTGCTCGTTCTCTGGCACAAGCGGAAATCTCTCGGAAGGCAATTTCAGAATCCAATGGCCGCCCTTGCCCTCGGCTGGAATAGTCAACCCGCGCTGCGGCGAACCTGCGGCAGAAAACTTCATCTGGACACCCGCAAGGGAGAACCGCAGCGGTTGACTCTCATCTGCGAGTTCTGTGGGTGTCCCTTCCTCGTCAAGCACTTCGGGAGGAGGCCCGTCGCTGTCTGCCCGTACGACAACCGCTCCTGGCAGATCCTCCCCGAGAAGCTGCAACAACGGAAGATCTCGGACACTCTTCACTCCGGCGCGTTGAGCCACATACTGCCGCAACTCCGCCTCGGGAAGAAGATTCGAAAAGAACGGCGCCACCTTCATCTGCATGGGAACGGGGTTGGAATCCAATCGGCCCTCCGCATCATAGAAGGAAAGGCTCAGCACCGGTCGATCAGAATCTTCGATATAGCTTTCGTCAAAGGCAAAAATGTTGCGGTCGTTTGGCAGTTCCGTGATGGCGCCCACAAGAGTTTGCCCAAGCCAAACAGAGAGATGAGCCAAATCGCGCCTTTTACTCATCGTCGTCCTCTTCCGCGTCTTCAGGGTTATTCCCAACCAGCTTCGCTGGACCAGGTGGCAAAGAACCTTGTTCCTGCTCTCTGAGCAAATGCGTTACGGCAGGAAGCAGTCGAATTGGGATCGCAACCAGTTCCGTACCCAGGCTTCGCGATACCTGCACTACGCTTGAAATGCGCGGATCACCCAAGCCGCTTTCCAATCGGGCAATTTGAGATTGAGTCTTCCCCGTGAGCGCAGCTACTTGAGATTGGGACATGCCGAGCTTTTTGCGACGAGCTCGCATGGTCCAACCCAGCGATTTAGAGTCAGAGTTCATATCGTATGCGCTATAATTTCTATTACAATATACCGCATACGGTATGAATCTGCAAGGCCCGCGTTGTGCCACAGATGCTATTGAGGCAGATCCACAGTAAACACAACAGTCATTCCAGCTCGGTCACTGGGATTGCCCGAAATCCGTTCTGGAATGGAAAACTGTTCGGCGTGCGGCACACAACCGCACTGGAGCTCACCCGCGACTTCCCTGCCACGTTGCGCACAAACTCCAGATTAACCGTATCCCCGGCATCCGGCAGTTCCGTCCACTTTGCCTCAAACAGCTCCAGCCGACCGCCTGCATCCACCACAAAGTCCACTTCCCGCGTTCGGTCGCGCCAAAAGAACAGGCTGCCTGTGCGCCCCGCGCGGCGTTCGCGCGCCCGAAGCTGGGCGAAGACGAATGTCTCCCACACTGCGCCCACCGCCGGCGACTGCCTGAGCGCTTCCTCTGAGCGGATATTTAGCAGCGCGCAAAGCAGCCCCGTGTCGGCAATGTAAAGCTTCGGGCTTTTCACAATGGACTTGGTTCGATTCGAGAACCACGGCTCAAGCAGCACCGCCTGGCCTGATGCTTCCAGCATCGAAAGCCATTGGTTGGCCGTTGAAGGAGCAATGCCAACATCGCGCGCCAGGTCCGCTTTGTTCAGCAGGTTAGCCGAACGGAGGGCGCAGGCGCGCAGGAATCTCTCAAAGTCGCGCAGGCTCCCAACATGCGTCAGGGCCCGCACATCGCGTTCCAGATAAGTCGCAAGGTAGGAATTGTAGAAAGCGGCCGAGTCGATCTCCCGGTTCGCATACAGCTCCGGGAACCCCCCGCGCACAATGGCTGTCTCGATCCCGGTCTTCGGCAGTGCTTCCCGAATCTCAGCAAAGGACAGGGTTTCCAGTTCCACGATGTCAGCCCTGCCTGCCAGCGATTCGGAAACGTTCTTCATCAGGGTGAACTTCTGCGATCCCGTAAGCAGAAACTGCCCGTTGCGGGTTCGATTGGCATCCACGGCCACCTTGAGATGCCGAAACAGCCCGGGCGCATATTGCACCTCGTCGATGAGGACAGGCGGTGGGTGACGCTGAAGAAAACGGCCCGGCTCCTTCTCGGCCTGTTCCGCTTCGGTGGGCAGATCAAGGGACACGAACGCATGATTCGGAAACAAGCGGCGGAAGGTGGAGGTTTTGCCGGTCTGTCTGGCACCGGTCAGCACTACCGCTGGCCGCGTCTTCGCAGAGCGTTGCAGCCGAGGTTCAATATCGCGCGGAATCCACATCTGCTAAATATACGATATAATCGCATATTTAGCATAGTCTGGAATGTAGTCTTGTACTAAAGTTGCCGCTGAGGCGGATCAACTGGATCAGCCTCAATGCGCTTCAGACGCCGGCAGGAACACAATGTTGAGGGGCGGCGGTGGTGGAACGTTTTCTGATTCGTCCGGAGCGATGCAGTTGCGCCTCCGGAGTAACGCGCGGGCCTTCACCGGCATAGCACTTTGCTTCGACAATCCAGTTGAGCCCGAGTCTGGTTTCGACAGCGCAAACCCCCTCCTGCAGGTCTCGGTCGGTGAGCAGCCAAGGACGGTTTTCGGGCAGTCCGCGCACGACCATCGCGGCGAAGTCCTTTGCAAGACGGCGGGCGCGAGCCTCGTCTCCGAGGAAATCGCGGAGCAGTACCATCGCCAACTGACGGCATCTCTCAAAAACTCGGGAAGGCCGGATGGTGATCAGAACACCATCGTGTGGGTCGACACTAGGCCGGTGTCGCCACACCTCATTATTCGGCATACCGGCATAGACGACGGGCTCAGATTCGACCAACTCCGGCTCGCGATTGCGGTCCGAAAGCAGCGCTTCCAGCAAATCGGAGGGAACAGCTGCGTACGATGCGGCTTCCTCGAGTATTGTTTCGGGAACACTGACCACGCCACCGGATTCGTAGCCGCCCAGGCCATTGCCACGCCAGAGCTTCAGATGGACCTCACCGTGCGTGTTCAGAACCCGAACTTGCAAAAAATAGCTATCCAGAAGCGGATCGTATCCGACGTCCACCTTCGAACCTTTCTTGATCGGATTGAGGGAGTAACGACTCATCTTTTGCCGGGGGCCTCCTTCCGGCCCCGAACGATTATGACCCGGTCTGAGCGCGCGTGGCGCGTGCAAAAGTCGAAAAAAATGCAGTTCGCGCATCAAACTTTGTTCCTTCCTGCTGAAAACTTTGCAATTTGGCCCAGGCCAAGTGCCAGCATATTTCCTTGTGGGGCTTTTTGAGGTCGTGATAAGCATCCACAACAGCTCACCGTGCGAACGGTGAGTAAAAGGAAGGACGGAACCCGTTCCTATGTCGAACTTCGTTCATTCACTACGGAGAAGCGTGAGTCTGCTGTTCGGAATCCTCTCGTTTTTTATGGTTGCGCCGCTTCATGCGCAACGCGCGCTCATCACCCAGCCAGTCGATGAGACTGCCCGGGTCGCTCTCCGCGGCAACATCCACCCACTCGCGCGGATAGAGATTGATCGGGGGAAGGTCTCTGACTCAGACTCCTCCGGCACCCTGATTCTGGTGCTCGGCCGCAGCACCGCGCAGCAGGCAGCGCTCGACAGTTATGTGAAATTGTCCAGCATGCCGGGAGCGCCATCTTATCGCCAGTGGCTTACGCCGGCCGAGTTTGGCAAGCGCTTCGGCGCAAGCCAGGAGGACATCGCGGCGATAACCCAGTGGCTCGAATCCAACGGCTTAACCGTCGAGCAGGTTTCGCCGGCAGGTAACGTGATTCGCTTCTCCGGCAACATGGGGGCGGTGAGCACGGCCTTCCAGACCGAGATTCACCGGTATGGGGCCGGCGGCCAGATGCATATAGCGAACGTGAGCGAGCCGTCAATTCCTGCGGCGCTGGCACCTGTGGTCCGCGGGGTCACTGCGCTCAACGATTTTCACCCGCAACCGCATGTCATCCGCGGCGGACATGCCACATTCAAGAAGGAGCCGGGAGCCGTCCTGCCGGAACTGACCATCTACGGTCCAGGCAACTGGGGACCGGAAGATTACGACGTCTACTTCCTGCCCGTGGCCGGGGACGCGGCGATCATTTACGACATGCCCAACGCCGCCATGAACTCCGCCTACAACGGAACCACCTGGACTGGGGCCGGCGTAACGATCGGAATCGCCAGCGACTCAAACCTGAGCGCCTCGGCAATCGCCGATGTTGCCAACTACCGCTCCCTGT
>CAIKND010000139.1 GCA_903828675.1 uncultured Acidobacteriaceae bacterium | reverse complement strand
TGTGCGCGCATGTTCGGTCTCACCCTGTTCGTATTTCTCGCTTTGGCTATTGCCGTCCAACCTGCCAATGCTCAGCTGGAACAAGGCAAGCATATTCACCATCGGCTGATTCCAGCCGGGGATACCTGTGCCACCTGCCACAAGGCGATTTATGACCAATGGAAAGCCAGTCCGCATGCCACCAACGGTGTCGAATGCACCGTGTGCCATGGCGAGACAACAGCACCGGACTTCGCGGGCACGCCGGGGTTAGGCGCATGCGACGCCTGTCATGGCGATCAGGTTGCACAACTGAAGTCCGATCGATTCATGGAAGGCAAGACATGTGTGAGCTGTCATCAGGCACACATCTTCGTGGAGCATAAGAAGGCGGCCCCGGCAGCCAAGTGATAACAATTTCCAGGCGCGGCATTCTCGAACGGCTGGCCGGTGCATCCGTGCTCACCGCCTAGGAAACGTGTCATCGCATGCCGAGGGAATGTACGACCGGTTTCCCTGAAAACTAGCAGTTCGTGCGCCCGGAAAATTCCGCGAAACGCGGGAATACCCCCCAATCTCGTTTGCCGCCACTGCAAATAGGGCGCTGTCCGGGCCCCCTTCAATGTGTCTGTTCTGCTTGGGCAAACGCCGAACGATGAAGTCGCGCAGTTCACGCATTGGTGTAAACATCACCAGTAATCCCGACTTGCGCGATAGCTGTTGGATCGACAATCCGGACGTAATCCCAATCCCACGCCGCACGGGAAGATCCCCTAAAGCCGGCATCGCGGATGGTTTCCAGGTCATGTTGCCGCTCTGGGTACTTCATCGTTCTGACCGCTTCAACAAAAGCGACTTCGACTGGCTGACATTTCCGAAGTCGGAGAAGTCGATTGAAGGATCGGAGCCGTCAGGCGCCGGGCCGACGGCTGGCCCGTTGGGATCGTCCTTCTTGGGCGTGGGCATGCTGAACGGTATCTTGACGGAGCGTTGAATCTCGATCTGATCTCCATTGACTTTGCCTTCGAAGGCATTGATGCCGGACTTGAAGGCCACACGATCGCCTTGCCGTCTACCTGCATTTCGGTCAGGAGCTTATACATGTTCCGTTCTGCGAGCGACCACAACGTGGGGCGGCTGACAACCATCTCTTGCCGGTAGTCCCGCTGATCGGCGGCGGCGATGACAGCAGAGGGCGAAACATCCTTTGCTACGGCCAAACCAGAAGGATCGACGATGATGGAGATCACGCGCACGTTGCTCGCGGCGTTTCCGCGATTCTCCACCTCGCTCAGAATCGAGAGCTTTGCTCCATTTGGGCGAACCTCCGAGCAAACCAGCGTGCCCCATTGCTTGATTTGCGCCGGGTGCGTTTTGACCAGCCACACGTGGCGGTAGATGCCCACGCCCTCGTAGAACCACCGATTGCTTCCCGTCGCGTCCACGCGCATTAGAAGCACATTGGGCCGGCCGGGGTTGATGAAGTCAGAGACGTCAAAGCTGAACGAGTCGTAACCGCCGCTGTGCTGGCCGATATAGAAGCCGCTGAACACGACCGTCGCCTCGCGGTATGCGCCATCGAACTCGATTGTGATCCGCTTGCCGGCGTCCTCGGCAGGCAGCGCAAAGATGCGCCGGTACCAGCCGATACGGTTCTCGGGATACTTGCGGCCGAGAGGATAAAAGCCCTTGCTTTGCAGGTCGGGGTCGTTCTTGAAGGGCAGCTCGACGGTCCAGTCATGGGGCAGATCGATGCGCTGCCAGTCCGCATCACTAAAAGAGGTGGACCCGGCCGGCATGAAGCTCCCGGTCTTCTGGAAGTTTCCCGCCGCAGCGCTGCCGTAGCCAAAGTCCTTGGCCGGATCGTCGGCGTGTCCAAAGTGAAAGGTCCATCCGAAGTCAAGCAGGAGGCGTTCGCGGCCAGCGCCAGGGAGTGGGGAGGCGAGACTGGCAGGCGCACTCAGCGGGCCTGAAACTTCACTGGAGGCGTGGACGGCAGGATCGATAGGACCTAGAGCGTGTGCTGTAGCGGCGACGGCGGGGGCCAGCAGGCCAGACACGAGGACGTCGCGGCGTGAGAATGTTTTCATTGCGCCTCCAGTTGAAAATTCCCTGAATTCCTTCGGGATTCTGCTCACCGAAACTATACACACCACGCGCTGGCGGCATTCGCAGGAAGAGCGCTCTCTTTGAACCGGTTGGTGGAGCGCGTAGCCTCCTGCTGGTGGCAAAGTAACGCTGTTGCCAGAGCAAACATATTCTGCCACCGAGGCTGACTAGAGGCACTGAAATGGCGTTGCCGAGCGCAGAGAGGTTCTGCCATTTCAAACATGTTGATGCATGGGCCCCAATACCACTATGCAGATCAGGCACTAACCCGATTCCGGCACCTGCGGCGTTTTGCCTTTACTGATCCTCACTTTTGTCATGTAACCCACGCTGGATGAGTGAGGTGACCTGTTATCTTCAACCCAGAATGACCTCAGTACAGATCAGGAAACACTTGCCGATTCCTCAGTGCTGATTACAGGTCGAGCATCGGCTTCTTTCGGCGGACCAGAACGTAGGCTGCCACCAGGGCGGTAGTGAAGGCCGCCCCAGCATCCAATGCGAGCGACCAGAGGGGCAGGAGCGGCTTACTAAAACCTGCAAGACGCATTCGTTTGAAAGGCTAGGCCGAACGCAGTATCCATCACCGGCGCACGCGGCTAGGTAGCGTGTAGCAGACGGTTATAGATCCTCCGTGCGGCTGATTCCGGTACAGCGAACAAAGTAAGGGGCTTCTTGCGATCCGTTTTCACCTTAATAACTCCAGGTTCGTCTCTGATGAATTGGCGAGTCGTTGATCTCCTGAAGCGCTACATCGTTGAAAGATCCTCGATGCGGTAGTGTGGCTCTGTGTAGCTGTTGTCTTGCGTCCCAATGCTTCTAATGGACCGCGCAGTTTCATGCTCGAATCCCAGGGGCAGCTTCCTGTCAGATGACTCTGTGTCCTTCATAGCCACCTGACATGAGAGACCCACCCTATTGGGCTGTAGGGCGCTACTTCCCGTTTTGCGATTTCATGCTTTCCCAGGTTTCAGGAGCGGGACCGGGGGCACTCGGCCAGCTTGCAAATTGTGATGCGGGAGTTGGGGCTGAAGCTGCCGCCGAAGGGATAAGGCAGGACCAGTCTCAGCGGTTGGATTTATGTCCTTGCCCGCTTGGCGGTAATTGCCTTGGCGACCAATGCTGAAAGCACCTTGGGGTCTATGTCGGAGAGCTTCTTGATGTAAAGGCAGCCCTTGCCGGTTGTGTGCTTGCCCAGCTTGGCGAGCAATCCTGCTGCGCTTTCAGCTCCTGCGACCCCGTAGACGACGGTTGCGGCCTTGCGCGGCGAAAAGGCGGCGATGGGTGAGTCGCCCTCGCGACCGCTCTCGTACTTGTAGTGGTGGCTGCCGAAACCGACGATCGCGGGGCCCCACATCTTGGGCTTTTCACCGGAGGCGGATTGCATCAGCTTGACGAGCGCCTTGGCGTCGGCGCGGCGGGTCTCGTCGGTGATGGCATCGATGAACGACGAGACGGTTACTTCAGTTGGCTTGGTTTTGTTTTCTGCCATAGGTTCCTGCCTGCTGCTTCAATTTGCAGGCAGTGTACATCAGGTTTCGGGGAAGAAAGCTTGGCGGCGGGCAAGTTCGCTCTGGGCATCAGCAGTGTCAGGCGGCGCGAACACGCTCGACGGCGAGGCGCAGGCCCATGGCTTTAAGGATCGCTTTAAGGCTGCTGAGCTCCGGGTTTCCCTGTTCGGATAAGGTGCGGTAGAGTTGGGTCGGATTCAGGTTGGCCTTCTCTGCCACGTTCTGTACACCGCCAAAGGCTTTGGTCATCTGGCGCAGGGCGATGAGTAGTTCGCCTTGTTCTCCGTCCTCGAGAATGCTATTCAAAAGATCGACCGCGTAGGCTGGATCTTCCCTCAGCAACTCCGCCATGGCTTCGTCGTGCGGCTTGTCTCTCATTCCTTATTCCTTCCCTGCCAGTCCAGCCAGTATTCGCAAGCCCTGGCTATGTCCGCGTCCTGGGTCCGCTTGTCGCCCCCACAAAGCAGGAGGATCACCTGGGTCCCGGCGATGGCGTAATAAACTCGATAGCCTGGCCCGATATCGATGCGGAGTTCCCACACGCTATCGCGGCAGAATCTGTGGTCGCCGAAGTTGCCCAACTCAATCCGGTTGATTCTCCGGTCAATGGCGACACTTGCCATTCGGTCGCGGATTTGCCGACGCCATTCCATGAAGACGTCTTTCTGGTTCTTCGTCAGGTAATGGCGGATCTCGTACACATGGCGATTATCGTTTATAAACGAATTATTAGTCAAGGCTAAATGGTCTTAGAGGACAGTGAAAGAATCGGCTTTGCGGGTAGCTAGGAGTGTGTCGGTCATAGCGTTTTCGCAAAAGCCAACTTAGCGGTTTGCCGGGGAGGTATTCGAAGTGTGTCGCGCAGGTGGTGAGCCGGTTTGCGGATGACAGTGTGTTTTTCGGTGCGATTTCGGTTAAGACGACT
>CAIKND010000138.1 GCA_903828675.1 uncultured Acidobacteriaceae bacterium | reverse complement strand
TACTCAAGCAGCCCGAGCCGCAGGTGCGCATTCTGCATCGGCATCTTCCTCCTGCCGGATCGGCGTTTCGGTCAACTTCAGCGTTCTTCCATCGGCGTAGACCAGCCGCAGTTTGTTGGCCCACCGTTCGCGGTGATGGACAATCTCGTTTTCCTCGTCGTGCTCGACGAAGGTGGTGACGTGCTTGACCGACCTCCATCGCGCAATGTGCCGGTCGTCTCCCTGGCCGAAGACGCCATTCAGCAGGCCCGCTGTGCAGAGCAGTCCAACATGGCCTCCATGCAGAGGCGTGATTGGCCGCCCGGTGGCTGCTTCCTCGTGTGGGGCGAGAAACGGCATCACCTGCTTCCACGCGCCGGAGTGCTGCAACAGGTCTTCGAGCAGGTCGTAGGGCAGGCCGCGGTAGCTGAGAACTGTTTCGTCTGAAGGCCGGACTCGATACGGCTCGCAGGCATCGGGTGCCAACTCTGGCAACTTCTGATAACTGCCGTAGAGACCAATGCGCTGCAAATGGCGCTTGTTCGCGTCAACCGCCGCGCCGCGTACGTTTGATCGCACGCCGAGCACTGCGATCTGCCGGAAGCGCACGGATTCCTCGTCGGTCATACGGAAGACATTGAGCGCGGTGAAGTGCGAACTCAGCAGGCCTGCGCAGTCCATCAACCGCTCGAAGGGAATGACCATCGCCAGCACGCCATCCATTGCCAGCCAGCGATAGGTGTGATCGAGAAACAGCCGCTCCATGCGGTTGTTCGCAACCTGACCAATCTCGGAGTCGTAGGGCGGGTTCAGATAGAGCAGCGAAAAGGATTCCGGCTTGGCGACGGCGTCGAAGGCGTTGCCCTGAATGGTCTCGATGCCTTTCGATTGAGCAACCAACGCACGCTCGGCGTCGAGTTCGACGCCATAACGGCGCACATCCGCGCCATGGGTGATGGTTTCGAGCGCTGTTCCTTGCCCGACGCAGGGATCGATGACCGACGCCGTGCCGATAAACTCAAGCATTCCGCGAAGCCGTGCGGCCTCGCTTACGGGAAGCGGGTAGAAGCCCATCTTCAACCGCGCCGTGTTTCTGGCCATGGTTCCTCCGTGGGCAATGAATTCATGGTGTCAAATAAAGCATATTTTGGCCGGGAATAAAGCATATCTTGGCCGCGCCTGGGCGACGCGCTGGTGGGACTCGGCCGGCGAACTACGGGAATGCCACCTTGGCTGAGATGGAACGAGTCTCGCTGAGTGACTCGGCCTGTTAACCGGCCAAAGTCTGCCCATTTTTATGTGTTGTCGTAAGAGCGCTCCAATGCCGATCATCATGTTCTTAACGAACAGCGATCTTATACAACCCGATCAAAATTCTTACTTCAGCTGGGCGCGGTGCAGAGCGTCCTACCAGGGATTTAAATATCCGGTGCCCCATTCGTCGACTCTGTTGCCTTCCTAACTTGCAGGAACGCCCGCGTTGCTCAGAGGGACTACCAACGGAGGGCAAATATGAACACGCTTGCTCAAGCTGAAGTAAGAAGAAACCGGCTGAAGAATAATACAACACGCCTCTCACCCGCACCAGATCAGGCGATTTGCAATCGTTGGGATAAACGGAAATTGGCCGGTTATCCCCCTGTTGGCAAAAACTGGGCCACGCATCTGAATCTGGATAACGACCATCCCGTGCCCGACCTTGCTAGCCGAGGTAGCGCCATGCCGGGATTAGGACGGCGATCTCTGCGGCCAGCAGTATCGGCATTGCATAGCGATAGACGACGTGTACGCTGCGCTCCTTCCAGAGATCATGGGCGACGCCGATGGCGATGAGGAGATCTGTTCCGGCGTAGAAGAAGTGTCCCGGCAGGTACGTTCCCGGGAAGCGCGCGAAGGCCGCGTTCGTTAGCATCGCTGTGCCGACGATCAGCAGCCGCCGATGATAGAAGGGACGTTTCCGACAGCGGATGGCGAGGGCGACAGGTATGCCGAAGCCCGCCATACTCAGTACGCCCACCATTTCGAGCGCTAATGGCGCGGGCTGATGGAAGGTGGCCCAAAGCCCCATGATGACGATCAGTGCAGCATCGGCGGCGCCAAACCAGCCGAGCAGCCGGTGCAGACGGATTTGGCGCAAGCGGACCAGGGCGGCTTGCGCGACCATCAATAGCATCCAGCCGTAAAAGACCGCGCCGTGGACGCTGAGCAGGATCACGTCTCGAACTGGGCGCTGGGTATGCACCAGACCGGGTCCGATGGTGTTACTGAAGCCGTAGGTAACGAGCGCCAACATCATAAGCGACATGGCGAGATAGAATCTGCGCGGTGTCGCTGCTGTGGCCTTCGGTGCGTTAGTTGTAATAGCTATAGTCAGCCTCTCGGAACACAGATGAATGCGTCATTTCCGGTTTGCAGGGTTCTTCAGCGATTATACGAATTGCTGTTGACCTGGCATCACAATAACGTGCAAAGACGCCTGGATTCACGCGTCGACCGATCATCATGACCATTTCCCTGCGTCGATCAGGAATCACAGATCGGAACCCTCGAAACAGGCAAGCGTGCCGACATCGCCGTATGGGACCGCAACCCCTACAGCATCCCTTCCGCAGACTTGAAGAACCTGAAGTGCGAGATGACCATCGTAGACGGAAAGACCGTGTACTATTCCCCGGAGCCGCCCTCAGTACATTAGTCCCGTAAAACGTCCCTCACGTCAGATAGTGTAAGCCGCCGCAAATAGGGTCATTTCTCGATACCCGCGAATGGGATGAATTCGCAGAAGAGACATCCCTCGGGGGCTAAAGCCCAGATCATTTTGTGCCGTTTACGGCACGACTGAAGTCGTGCCCTTTCAAAACATAAACGACCATCTGTGTGGCGGACACCACTAGCTGCTCAGTCTTATCAGTTGTGGCAAAATGCACTCAGCGAGGCTCTTTCCATCTTTGCCCACTTGAAATCCCCTTGGCTCGCCGGCCGATTCCCACCATCGCGTCATTCTGGCGCGGCCAGGATATGCTTTATTTCCGGCCAAAATTTGCTTTAAATCACACATGGGTGTGACTTGAACCATAAAATGTCACTGGGTGCCAGGTTATGCTTCCAAAAGAGAGTGCGACCGGCGCAATCACCTGATGGTGGCACAGGGAACGCTGGCCTATGCAAAGCTGGCAGAATTGGTTCAACGCAGGTATCGCCTTGCGGAGCTCAAAGTTCTCTGTCTACGCATGCAGCAGCAGATACCCTTGGCACTGCTCGCGGCAGTAATTGCACTTACTGCCGCTTTATGCTTCTCTTTTGCACTTAGTGCCACTTTATGGTTCAAACGGAGCTTGCCGGCCATGAGAACGCGGGCTGAACTGAAAGGGATTACAACCGCAGTGTTGCCACTTTATGCTTCAACCCGGTGCCATTTTATGGTTCAAGGCACATTGGGTGTGATTTAAAGCATATTTTGGCCGAACATAAAGCATATCTTGGCCATTTTTCCGCGCGAAAGAGATGTGTCCGCGAATCCAACTACGCGGCCAAGTGACGAGGAGCGGGTTTGTCGGGACCCCTCCTCCTTATAATGTGGCATTGGGCGTGAATGTCGTTCCGGAGAGTCTAGTACATCGATTCCCAAATAACGTTGCAATTGACTAGACGACCGACAAGGTCTCCGGCTTGTATTTCCAGCGGTAGACCACCGGAGCTTCGTTGACCTCCTTGAGGTACTGGTCGATCCGTGCCTTCAGTTCGTCGGCCGAGACAACGCGGATTCCCCGGAGCAGAGTCTTGGCCATTTTTCCAAAGAACGATTCGATCAGGTTGAGCCAGGAGCCGTGCTTGGGTGTGAATGTGAATTCAAAGCGGTTCGGCAGCGTGGCCAGGAAACTGCGCGTTTGCTTGGAAATGTGCGCGGAATGGTTGTCGAGCACGATGCGAATTCGCGCTCCGGCTGGGTAATGCCCGTCAGCCAGTTTCAGAAACTCAATGAATTCGGTGCTGCGGTGGCGTGGACGCACCAGCCCCAGAACCTCGCCCGACAGCAGGTCAATGCCCGCCAGAAGGCTGAGTGTTCCGTGCCGGATGTACTCGTGGTCGCGCCCGATCGTGGCATATTTTTCCGGTACCGGGGGAAGGTCGGGTGCGGTGTTCTGGATGGCTTGAATCCCGGGCTTTTCATCGTAGGAGAGCACGGCCACCAAATCCGGCGGAGGTGCGCCTTTCTCGCGCCAGATCGCCACTTCGTTGTAAACATGCAACACCTGCACCATCTTGGCGTCGAACTCCGGATCGCGCCGTTCCAGGTAGTACTGAATCTTGTGGGGCCGCACCTGGTTGGCACTGAGAATCTTGGAGACCGTGCCGCGGCCCAGCTTGGAGAGACTCTTATACCCTGCCGCCACGCAATGCTTGCGGATATGCTGCGCCAGCAGTCGCGTGGTCCAAAGTTCCTGCGCATAACCCAGATCTTTCGGCTTCTGGCAGGCCAGAGAGACCACCCATGCACGTGCCTGCGGCGTCATCACCGGCCGGCGCCCGCGGCCTGGCAGATCAGCCAACGCTTGCGTGACCCCCAGTTGCAGAGCTTTGCTCACGCAACGCTCGACCCGCGGCCGGTTGGTTGCCAGGTTTCTGGCGATCTGTGAAATGGACTCGTTTGCGTGGAAGCGCAATAGCATCGAGGCCCGCTGCACACGGGCAGCAGCCTCGGTTCTGGACTGGGAAAGCGCGGTGAGCATTTCCAACTCGCTCGGACTCAGCCTCAAGGGCGCGCGACGGCTAACAAAAGGCACGCGGCAAGCCTCCTAGCAATGGTATGCCAGGAGAATACGCCACAATCTGTCGTATTGCAATGTTATTATGGAATCGATCTACTAGTGCGCAAAATGAGGAGCTTATATTTTCTTTTGATTGCATCGCTCTTGGTTTCTCTGAAGGCGCCTGCGCAGACAGACTCCTCGCCGCACAGGGTTCAGTTCGTCCCCGTTGAAGAAGATGTCCAGCTTGAAGTGCTTGATTGGGGAGGGCTCGGCAGACCTCTCATCTTCCTGGCGGGCGCCGGAGACACCGCTCACGCGTTCGATAATTTTGCTCCTAAGTTTACCGGCCAGAATCACGTCTACGGCATCACCCGCAAGGGCTCTGGAGCGTCCAGCAAGCCAGCGCCTGCGAACGGGAACTACTCAGCAGATCGTCTGGGAGACGATGTCCTAGCTGTCATGCAAGCACTGCGGATCGAGCGCCCTGTTCTCGTGGGGCACTCGATTGCGGGTGAGGAGCTAAGCTCAATCGGCAGTCGCTTTCCGAACAAGGTATCCGGCCTCATCTATCTTGATGCCATAGCGAGCTGGTCTTTCTACGATCCCGCACACCCGCAGGTGGAGATCGAGACGAATGGGATCAAGAAACGCATCGAGGAGATTGAAGCCAGGCGTCGAAGCGACCGAACGCGAGTGGACGCGAGAGACCCGCACTCCAGGAAAGGAGCACAAAGTCTCCCTACTGAACGAGTTTCAAGCGTCCGCGGCTTTGATTCGGCAGTGGACTGGTCACGACCCCGCCATTGCACAGAGAGAACAAGAAATTCAAATGCTGGAGCGCCTAGTCTGGGATGCCATTTACGCCCTTCAGAAAGCCGGACAAGACAAGGAAGCCTCGCGGCTTCGCCGCGCGCTCGGGCAATAAGGTTCTCCGAACGTGCGCCTAGCTGGCACGCGGATTCCAGATGCAGTCTCGGCCCTAGTGAATCAAGGTGGAGGGTTTGGAGCGCGAGCGCCAAATCTGACCTTCGGTACATATTCACCATGCAGTGACAGCAATTTCGCCGTCGCCGACCAACCACCCGGAGTGCAGTCAACGAGCGCTATGGCCTGAAGTCGACAACGGACAATCAGAGGCCCCTGTCAGACACAGCCGTTTTACCGCCGTTTGGCATTCCTGAACCCAGGCTGACTTGGGGGTCCAGAGTCGGTGAGAAGGATGAATCTGCAACTCCATTCTCCATTCCTATATACTTCGCGTTAACCCCTCGGCTGGCTGCGTTTCTGGCCATCGCTGATCGCCTTTGCTCTTGCCCTCATCGGGGCCGGAACCAAAACATTCGGCCCGATTGTTTTCTAGAGTTCCGGCAAGTCGAAATAGCTAGACACCCCAGACGGTTTCACCCAGTTAGGAGATGCGAATCATGTCCCGACAGCGGCTGCGCGAGATTCGCTCCGGCTTCCAGCCCGCTTTCTGGGCTGCGAATTTCACTGAGATTTTCGAGCGCGTCGCTTACTACGCCACGATTGCCGTCCTTGGGATTTACTTGAACGAGCAGTTGCACTTTTCGACCGAGCTCACCAGCTGGATCCTGGGCACGTTTGGGCTCGTAGTCTGGTTCCTGCCCATCCTGGGCGGTACCCTGGCTGACCGTTTTGGCTTCCGCCGCGCGCTGATGTTCGCCTATTTGGTCATGACCGCTGGATATTTCCTGCTTGGGTCGCTCTCGGCCACGTGGATGGCGCCCGTCCGACATGCCCTTGGCGACGAGTGGCTCGTGCTGGCCGTCCTCATGATTCCGGCCTTGGGACCCGGCGTCGTGAAGCCTTGCGTGGCGGGGACCACAGCGCTCGCGTCGTCAGAAAACGTGCGCTCAATCGGGTATTCGATTTACTACACACTGGTGAACATCGGCGGAGCGCTGGGGCCGATCATCGCGTTTTTGGTCCGCAAACAGCTCGGCTGGGGCATGGAAGCGGTGTTCCGCGTTGCGTCTTGTTCGGTCTTTCTGATGTTTTGGGTAACTTTGCTCTTTTATCGCGAGCCCGTACGTTCGGGCCGAGAGCCTGTCGCGAGCGTGGCCCAGGCCTTCCAAAATATGGTCGTTGTGCTCGGGAATTTCCGCTTTGTAGCCTTTCTACTGATAGTTTCCGGCTTCTACATCGTTTTTTGGCAGCAATACATCTCCGCCCCGCTCTTTATGCGCAATTTCATTAACTCGAAAGCAGATGTGGACCTGCTTCTTTCCGTCGATCCCGCCATGATCATTTTGTTTCAGATCGTAATCACCTACCTAACGCGACGCATGCAGCCGGTGCGAGCCATAGCGCTGGGTTTTCTGGTGGCGGGGCTCGCCTGGATCGGCCTTGCCGTCCGCCCCAGCGTTCCTATGGTCGCGGTCGCATTTGCTATTCTTGCGCTCGGTGAAATGATGTATGCCGCGCGTTTCTACGAATATGTCTCTCGCCTCGCGCCCTCCGGCCAGCAGGGCGTCTACATGGGCTACGCATTCTTGCCCGTGGCCATAGGCTATTTCATCGCCGGGATTCTGGGCGGGCATCTGCTGCACTACTTCGGTGTCGTGCTTAAACGACCGCAAGAAATGTGGTGGGTGGTCATGGGCGTCGGCATCGTCAGCGCTGCCTCGATGTGGGCGTACGATGCGTTTGTTCGGCCGCCAGCGTCAACAGTTCCGCTATCGGCCGCAAATGGCCCTTCAGCACAACGCCTGCCCGCGACTCTATAACAGGAATCACTCAGAATTGCGCAACTCGTACGATAGATCCCGAAAGACGCCCTGGTGTTCGGGAACAGCTCTGGGTTTATGCATCATCGCCGAGGTACTCACGGACATCCCTGGCTGGATGACCGGCTATGGCTATGGAAAGATTACTACCTGGTTAACAAACTCGCCTTTGATTGCATTCTGCGCTGAGACCAGTCGGGCGTCAGCCTTGCGGCGGGTTTCAAGCCCTACGGGCCTATCCTCCGGCGAGAAATGCGCGGATGGCGCTCAGAATGGCTGGTGCCACCGCTTCAATCTCATTCTCGCGCATCAGGCGCAGCGGCACTCTGTCTTCCAGTTCCGGATTCACACCCGTCAGCCAAGCCTTCACGACGGCGGGCGAATCGTGTTCGCTTATGGCACGCGCCACCTGAAAGGCGAATCGTAGACGGCTCTCTGCGTCGCCATAGATCGCGCCGCCGGCGATCCAGCGATCAACAGCACGCGCGTCCTTGACGCCGCCGATATAAGCGGTCAGTTTCCGCCCAACGATCTCAACCAGCTTCTCGACCACCTTTGATGCGGGAAGCCGCAGCGCTTCCCGGTGGGCGGACAGGTCGGGCCTGGAAAGTTCTGGTGTGTCCACGCGGACCTCCTGATTGAGCTTCCTCAGAATAGCGATGGGCGGCGTATCCTGTCGGGTCCACTACGCCGCTCTGACCAATTCGATTCGCATTGTGGGTGCGAAGTGCCGAGCCGATACCGAGCCGGAGTGCGGCCCCATCGGCGGCTGCGGCACCAACCCGGCCAGCGGCCAAACGGAGATGTTGCCGCATACGCCGCAACATCCCCCGCTGGAGTTCGAGACCGAGGTGCAACTCTCGCAGTAGACGGCTTCGACAACCGGGATACTGACAAGGCTGCGCCGCGGACGCAGAATGCTGATCTCTCCCACGATTTCCTCCCGGCGCTGAACTGCCTGTTAGGCGACCTGTTGATTGGCCAAAGATTCGAGATCCTCGACCAGTTGCTTCAACGCCGCCAGACTCGTCAACTCCATGACCGAAGCGATCTTGAAGCGCTCCGTCACGGCGAAGAATTGCGCGTCGCCAGCCATCTCAGCCAGTTGGCGCAGCCGCTCAAAACCGCGCGCCGCAGCCTGCATCTTTTCGATGGTCTGCTTCTGCCTCTCCGCGTTGGGGATGGTCCGCGCGTCGGCGCTGTGCCCGGCCCGGCGCAGAATTTCCGAGTAGATCGGGTCGCCCAGAGTCGTGCGAAAACCCTCGATCTCGGCCGTCAGTCGCTGATCGACCGGTCCACGCATGTCGCCAGCCAGGCCGTTCGACTGAGCCATGGTCATACCCGGCGGCAGCGCCCACTCGGGCAGGATGGGAATCGCAACCGGCTCCCCACGGAAATTCAGCCGTACCCGCGTTTCCCCGAAGCGGTAGAGGTAGCGGCCCAGCCCAAAACAGCTACAGGCACGCTTGAAGGCCTGGGCGTCTGCCGCCGTGACGGCGTTTTCGCGGTCGGCCCACTCCTCGCCGGTGCCGGTGTGGCTGCCCAGCCGCATGATCGTTACGGCGGTCGCCACCAGTACCTTGCTGGTAACGATCGACTTTCCCCGCTCCATGCGGCAGAGGGACGGTACAGTCGAGATCGTGTACTCGCGCGTCCAACCCGACGGCGTGAAGAGTTCGTTGAGCCGGTCCGTATAGGCGCGCGGATCGGCAAAGGGCAGGATGACGCCGCTCCGGCCATCTGCTGAGGCGCGCATCACGCGCCACTTGATCAATGCTGGATCGAACGGCGCTTCGAGCTGCGCGAAGAGCTTCTCGCGCTCGGCTTCTGTAAACTTCGTTGCGGCCATACCTACCTCCTTTGACTGAGAGCTTCGTTACCAGGCCAAATCATTGAGAATGCTTCAGCACGCCCCTATGATTGAGGCCATTGACATTTGTGTGCTGGTTCATTGCATTTTCCGTGTTCGGAATCTATTTCCAATTTCCAAATTGGAAATATGAGGCTACAATGGACATATGCAAGGACAAGACGTTGCGCTTCTTCTCAAACTCGCCATCCTGAATGAGCCGCAGGTGCCCTCAAAAAACCTGGCGGAGAGCCTGTTTATCTCTCCTTCCGAGGTGTCGAAGGCTCTGAAGCGCTGTGCGGATTCAGGCTTGCTTTACTTGTCCAGCGGAGAGAAAAGGGTCAACCGATCTGCGCTCATGGGGTTTCTGGCGCATGGATTGAAGTATGTCTTTCCACCCGCAAAGGGACCTCTCGTTCGAGGCGTTCCCACGGCCGCTGCGGCGGAGCCGCTCAAATCGCGCTTACTGGAGGATGGCGAGCCTCCCGCAGTTTGGCCGTATGCAGCGGGAAAGGTTCGAGGAATGTCCCTTGCCCCGCTTTACAAGGGTGCGCCCAAAGCCGCATTGCTCGATCCAAAGTTCTATGGCGTTCTCGCTCTCTGCGATGCAATCCGTAGTGGAAGAACTCGGGAACGAAACCTAGCGGTCGAGCTTCTGGGAAAGGAGATCAATGCCTGATCCGAATCTGCCTCTTTTGGAAGATGCAGTCCGCAAGCTCGCTCCATTTCTGGATGAGATCGTTTTCGTCGGTGGAGTGACGCTCGGGCTGTTGATTACCGACAAGGCCGCCGCTCCAATTCGAGGAACAAACGATGTCGATATAATCGCTGAAATTGTCACATATGCCGATTACATCGCGTTCTCAGAACGTCTTCGCAAGGTCCACTTCACGGAGGACGAAGGGGAAAACCCTCTCACATGCCGCTGGCACAACGGTGGCCTGACGTTGGATGTACTGGCGCTCAGCGAAGAGGTGCTCGGGTTCACGAACATCTGGTATGAGCCTGCGCTCAAACATGCGTTCACAGTGACTCTGCCCAGCGGACGATCGATCCGGGTGATCACCGCACCGTTCTTCCTTGGAACAAAGATGGAAGCATTCCGGGGAAGAGGCAAGATGGACTTTCAGGCCAGCCACGATCTTGAAGACTTCGTCGCTGTCATCGAGGGACGAGATATCCTGCTTCAGGAGATCGCCGCGTCTCCACAATCGCTTCGGCGGTATCTTGCAGATGCCGCCAAGATGCTGCTTGCCGAATCAAGATTTCTTGACGTCCTTCCTGGATTTGTCCTGGCCGACGAGCGGATTCCACTCATCGAAGGACGCCTTACATCCATTGCAGCCAATATTCCCTGAGAGGGCCGAAATGTAGATTGCTCTTGTCTCAGGCGCATTCTGCGCTCGGATCAATAAGGTACTTCCGCCTGCGTGATCTCCGGTTCCTCGCTGAACTCGGGTGGCGCAAAGCCCTGTCCGCTGACGTATTGCTCCACATCATCGCTGCCGCCATCGGGCGGAGGCGACAGGAGGCTGATCTCGGTGACGACGATCTCGGAGCGGTACCGGCGCTGGCCAGTCTGCCGGTCGTCCCAGGAGCGCGTGCGTAGCGAGCCCTCGATATAGAGTCGCGATCCCTTGCGAACATAATCGCGCAGGATCTCGCCGACCCGCTGGAAGCCGACCAGGTTGTGCCACTCCGTGTGTTCCTGCCAATCGCCGTGGATGTCCCGGTAGCGTTCGCTGGTGGCGAGCGACAGGTTGACGATTGTGCCGGTGCGCAGGATGTGGACCGACGGGTCTTTGCCGGCGCGCCCCAAAAGAATGACCTTGTTTACACTCCGTCCCATGTTTCTCTCCTTCTATTTGTCGTGGCCGTAGACAGAATCGAGCGCTTGTCGCCGGCCGATCTCGACGTACTCACCGTCGGCGTAACGGTAGAACTTTCCAGTCACCGCGTTGATGTTCAGATAGCGCCGCGTCAGGCGGTGCTTGTAGAGAACGATGTCGCCGGCCTTGCCCATGAACATGAGTTCTTCGCAGAATTCAGACGGCATGGTGTTATCAAGAGGCCGCCAATCGGGCTTGCCAACTTCGATGGCGTGCTTCATGGTTCACCGCCTTTGTTCGTGGCCGGAGCCACGGCGACATGTGTGTGCTTGCATCCCGGACATGCGACCGCGCCGGAGATATTGCGAATCGCCTCGTCGAAGCGATCCGGCAGGTTGAGCATTTCGCCGGCTGCGGTGTAGAAGAGCGGCGTAACCGTCCCGCGCAGGGATTTGTTCTCTGCATTCCAGAGTTCGACTGCGAGCGTTCCCTGATGGCCGCGGAAAAGAGGCGCCGTAACGATTGCCGGGCGCGTGTGGCCTTCTTCGAACTTGAGCCAAAGCTGCGTGATAGCCAGTTCGTAGGTATGTCGGATGCGCAACATCTCGATCCGCACCAGTTCCGGCGCGATCACAATGGCGTGGCGGCCGTTGCCGGAGATCGAATCGATCTGCTGCAGCCACGGTGCCGGGTTTCCTTCGGCATCGAGGTAGCCGCAGTAGCGGCCCATGTCGGCGACCGCGCCGCCGGACTCGACGCCGCGAAGCACATACCGCCGCGCCAGATGCTGGTGCTCGATTGAGACGCTGGGCTGGCAGTAAATGCCGCGCTTCTCCAAGGCGCGAAGCGTCTGAATTGGAAGTGACAGGCCGTATCGCGCATAGCGGCTGGCATTGCTTGTGGAGATCTTCGCTGGGCTCGTCATCGGCATCGCCTCCTCAGACCGCAACCTTGCGGCGGATCGGCTGGCCCAGCGCCGCGCGAATCTCTTCCTTCGTGCAGCCGGCCCAGCATTTGTAGAGGCGGGGATTTCTGATCTGGATGGCGAGGTTGTCGCCGGTGCGGTCATGCCCCGCCTGGGCGCAGGATGGGCATTGCGCCCACCAATTGCGGCTGTCTTTGCGCGTGGCGCGCACATAGTCGAGAATGCGGAACTCGGTGCACAGGGTCGATGCAGACGGCGGTATATATGGAGGGGCTACGACAGGCCGATAGGCTTCGGGCAGCGTCATTCCCTGGATGAAGGTTCTGAGTTCCGCCTCGGTGAGCTTCTTCAGGCTGTCGAGGTAATCGAGTTGCGCCTCCGGCGTGAGGGCGGCCTCGTAGAACCAGTACCGCTGGTTCGTCTTTCGGTGCACGCCGAGCGGGGCCCGGATGGCGTTGCCGTATTCGCCGTCCTCGATCTGGTCCTGACGTGGGAAAACCTCAATGCCGTCTTTGAGGCCGCCGCCTTTTACCGGCACGCCGAGTCGCAGGGCGAGGTTGTAAATATAGATACGGCACTCCGACGCCAAGAGCGGCGCATCGGCGAAGATCCAAAGATGGCCTCCGCGGCGGGATTGTTCGAGCGCGGCTTCGACGCCATCCTGCTTCAACTCCCACTGCAACTGAAAGAGGGCCTCGACCGCGCCGTCAAAGTCGGCGTCGATGGCGACCCACTTCGAGCGTTGTGTCTCCGGATTGATAGCGTAGAGATTGATGGTGATGTCGCCGTTCAGGTGCATGCGCACCACGTCGGCGTCGAGAGGTTTTGGCTTCTTGGTCTGCCAGTTCCGCGCCAGGTAGTACGGAACCGAACCGTTGGGCAGGGGATGGGCAGCCTGCATCCCGTAGGCGCGCCGGTTGACGAAGAGCTTGATGAACCGGTCGGCCGTTTCGCGGCTTACACAGAAGGTCGTATACATGGATCTCACTCCTTTCTGAAGTTCTGTGTTTGTATCCCGGTTCCAGAACTCGGTCAAATCTGCAGAGAGCTGGCAGGATGGCTGCATTCGACTGAGAAATGGAAGGCCCGGAGGAAGCCACCGGGCCATCAAAGCGGGCATGGAGTCGGACAGTAAAAGGTCGATCAGAACTGGTGAGCAAAGCGCAGTCGGCTGTGCTTGAAGTCAGGCGCGGGTTTGCGGTTGGTGGCGAAGCCATTGGGTTCGGCGCGGAGGCCGGGAAAGGCGGCGGCCTCGGCCAGGGCATAACGGGTTTCGAGCGAGCGGATACGGCCAGCGGATAGGCGCATGGGATTGGATTCCTCCTAGTTGTGAATGGGATTTGGCGCGATGGGTGGTATGCAGCAGGGTGAGGCGGTTAGGCGGTTACCAACTGCATCTGAGAAAGCAGCAGGCCGGGCTGATCGACGTAGTTGAACAGCTTGTATTCGGAGAAGATCCTGTCAAACAAATCGGATGTGAACCGATCCTCGCATCCCTCGAAGGAGAGCATGTACCAGTCGTCGCGCTGCCGGTCGAAGACGTAGATCGCGCCGGATGCGTTGTTATCGGGAACCATCTGTAGAAGCATGACTCCCTTGCGGGTCTGAATCCATCGGGTGGCGACTGCCTCTCCGAGTTCGAGGAAGGCTTGGACGGTCTGTTGGATTGTGTTGGCGGCGCTGTCGCGCCAGTTGAACAGCTTATAGACGGACATCTTTCCCAGGCTGCGGGACATATAACTCTCCTCTCGTTGAGAATTGGGTTGGACGGGTTGGGGGTTAGCGCGGCCTGACTGGCAGCGCCAGATACCAGGTTCTTCCAAGTGAAGCGAACAGGGACACGAAGAGCAAGACGATCCCGGTAAGCCAGATTGGTTGATTCGCGGAGAGGTGACAGAGCGTTCCGCCAAAGGCGACAACGGCCCAGGAATCGAGCAAGGTGAGCAGGATGCTGATTGCCACGCGCGCCGTGTTGCGTGGGATCAATGCGGGCTCGGCTACGGCGGACGGAGATGCAATCGACAGGAATTCGGGCATAGTGATCCTTTCCGAAGGGCTGGCCTTCGATGGATGGGATGAGTTGTGGATGGCTCCTGGGAACCTGGGCGGGTTGAACCGGCGCTTGGATTATTGGAACGGACAGGTCAACCTTGGATGTCACTCGACTCGTTCCGCGATTTTGGCGTGGCGTGCAGAGTTGCCGAAAAAGGGTAAAGAAATTCCAGCAGAGTCATCTGCTCAGATGCGCTTCAGCTCACCATCTTCATCCTTCTTCCAACAACTCATTCCAACCACCATCAAAACAACCAACAAACAAGGGGATAGTCAGAATGCATCTGCCTGAGCAGGCGCGGGTTGTGACCCTGTGGATCAGTTCAATAGGAAGGTAAACGGAAGACAATCGGAATGCAATCGGTATTCAATGGCGAATCAGTAGCAATTGACGCGCCAAAGACGGCCAGACGGCGGCCACCTTCAGAAGACAGGCCCTCTTATCCAAAGAGAAACTCGCGGAAGGTGACGACATCGTTGGCCGATGTGTTGGTGAGGACGTTGGTCGAAAGCAGGCTGGAACGAAATGCCCGGCTCAAAGCGAGGCCGATTCGT
>CAIKND010000137.1 GCA_903828675.1 uncultured Acidobacteriaceae bacterium | reverse complement strand
GCGCCGCTGCTGCCAACGTCTGGCCCGACTCCACTAGCCGAACCGCCTCCTGCTTGAACTCAAGCGTGTACCGTCCGCGCTTACCATTCCTCATCTTCGCTACCCTTTCGAATTAGAACAGCTTGCTAAGGGATACGTTTTAAGCGGGCAAGGTCAACCCAACTGCATACAACCCTACATTTCTCTCGTTTCTATGCTGCTATTCCTGAAGGCCCCATTCCCGCCCCACATCGGCTGCACCATTGCCGTAGCATTCCATGTCCTGCCGAATTCTCTCCTTCCGCAGCGCGGCTTCGGGTTATGGACTCAACTGAAAAAATGCTAAGCCAAGTTGATTCCAATGCCTCTAGCGTATGCACTAGGTGGCAAACGCTTCTTAGCGAGGTCGAGGCAGCCAAACTTTGGATACCAAACCAACATGCGAGTGATCGCCCGGTCGCTAGGACTAACGCACCTTCTCTGAAGCGGGCGCGAACTGCTTGCCTTGAGCCCGGGCCACCAACTCAAGTGCGGCCTGGGTCACGGGATCGTCCGGCTTGAGCGACTTGGCGGCCAGCAATTCCTTTTCGCCGTTGACAAGGTCGCCGGCTTGACAGTCGATGATGCCCAGTTTCCTGTGAAGGTCGGCTTTCGCCGCGCACTCACCACACGTCGTGATCGCTTCTTTCAGCTGCCGGATCGCTTCAGGCCAGTCGTGAGCGGACTCGGCTTCAATACCGTTATTGGCCAGCGAGTCCGCACGGTCCAGAATGCGCCGCTCTTTCTGGACAGCGGTGTAGCGCGCCATGAACTGCTCAGACTCAGCTTGATCTGTTGATCGCAATGCTCGCGCCAGGCTAAACAGCGCCTGGGTAAAGTTCGGATCGATCGCTATAGCATTCCGCCAGGCGGCTAGCGCCTTCGCCGTCTCGGACTCCTGCTCCAGGGATTGGCCAAGCATATACCAGGCCATCACGTTGCGGGGTTGCAGTTTGACAGTCTCTTCTAAAAGACTGGCAGCAAGCTGGGTCTTGCCCTGCTGCTTGTCGATGAGAGCGAGAAAATACCGCGGCTCTGCCATGAGCGGGGCCAGCGTGCAGGCGGTTTCGAACTCGGGCTGTGCCTCGGTGGCGCGATTCAGATCGAACAGAATGCGCCCGCGATAGAAATGAGCGACACCGGACTGCGGCGCAAGGTGCACCGCCTCCCCAGTTTGCCCCAGGGCGCTGGTCAAGTCGTAACTGTCTGCGAGCGCAAGCGCCAGATCCAAACGCGCAGCGGCCAGGTCGGGCGCCAGATCTACCACCTTGTGAAGGAGCTCTATCCCTTCGCTTGACTTGCCCATTTGCATTTTCGCTTTTCCAACCGTAGACAAGGTGGCGGGGTCCTTTGGCGCCAGCGCGACCGCTTTGTCCAGTTCCTTATCGGCGTCGGATTTCCTGTTCTGCTGGGCAAGAATCAACCCCAGGTTCAAGAAACCTTCCCTATATTTCGGATCATCTTCGATGGCCTGACGAAGAAGTTTCTCGGCCGAGATCAGATCGCCGCGCTTGGCGTAAACCATCGCTAGATTTCCGCGCGCCTCTGCGAGTTCAGGCTCCAGGTCAAGTGCGGATTCCAACCATTTCTGCGCGGATTCCACATCGCCTTGCGCCAATTCCAGTTGGCCCAGCTCGGCGCGAACTTTGGCAAGCATCGGGTGACGGTCGATTGCCTGGCGCAGGGCGTCTTCAGCGCCCTTCGTATCGTTCATCGCCTCCAATGCCAGCGCGAGATTGTAGGCCGTCTGGCCGCTGTCTGGGTTCTCTTCGAGCATGTGACGATAAATCTGCGCTGCATCTGCCGGCTTTCCGGACTGCAGCAGTTCATTCGCTTTGGTCCCCTCTGATGCCAGTTGGCTATTCAGGGATTCTTCACCCTGCTCTTTCCGCAACTGCCCTACTAACTTCGTTGCTTCCTGGGTTTGACCAAGCGAGCGCAGCACAGCAACCAGCTGGTACTTGGCCGCCCTATCCTCGGGTCTTAACGCAACGGCTTTCTGCAAATGGGGCAGGGCCCGATCAGGCTTTCCCATGCGCGCCAAAACGAGCCCGAGCTGATAGCGTGCCTCAAAATCATCGGGCGTCCTGACGGCTCCAATCTCAAGCTCCGGCTCTGCCTTGGTGTAATCGCCCATTTGCTGGTACACCGTGCCAAGCATGACGTGCCCCGAAGGATCGTTCGGTTTCAAGCGCACGTAATCGCGGGCGGGTGCGAGCGCCTCGGTATATGCTGATGCGTCTATAAGCGCCTTGACCTGCGCAGCCAGCGCGACTGTATCCGTCGGACTCCGGCGGATTACCTCCTGGTATTCGTCCGCGGCCTCACGATTACGGCGCTCGTTTGCGTAAATATTGCCAAGAGTAAAGTACGCAGCCGTCATGTCGGGATGCCTCTTGAGCAAGTCCGTTAGAAGCCGAATTGCGTCAGCCACCCCGGCACCATCCATGGCCGGCAGGCCAACCGCTTCCTTCGCCTTGGCAGCTTTATAGGTCGCCGCTGCCAAAGCCAGCTGCATATCCGGGGCGTCCGGTTGACCCCGGAGGGCTCGCCGCCAGTAATCCGTGGCGGCATCGTATCGTCTCTCCTTCACCAGAACCTGCGCTAGCCCGTCCAGAGCGCAGACCAATTGCGGATCAACTGCGAGCGCTTTGCGAAATTCCGCTTCCGCCTCTTTCGAGTCATTGAGGAACGACCCCAGAGCACAATGAGCCTGCAGCAGCGAAGGATCGTACAGAAGGGCCTGGCGGAATTCGCTTGTTGCGGCCGCATGCTGCTTCTGACTTTGCCGAACAAGCCCAAGGTCGAAATGCGCCTCGGCCAAGTGCGGCTCCAGTCGCAGGGCCTGTTTGAACGCCGCGACTGAACAATTGAGATCGCCGTTTTGTGCGAACCAGACGCCCACGGCATCAAATACTCTCGCGGGGGATGTGCCGGCCGGCGCATGCGCGGCAGTTGCCGGCGGTTTGCAGGTGTCCGGCAGTTGCGCCGTGGCCCGTGCGCCGGCAAATAGTAGAAATGCGCTACAGCAAATACCACAGCAAATCATTGATCGCTTCATGAAGGATCCGCTCCGGGTAGAATTCATGACTGACCGCCATTGCGGGGCTCGGTCACTTCGACTATGCGATCGGCAGTCACATCATGCAACAGCTGGCGTATACCCGATGGCCACCGGATCTCGATTTCCTTCATCACGCGCGAACTGCCCAGTCCGAAATGGACGCGTGGGTCGCTTGAAGCAGCATAACCCGTGCTGGTCGTCGCCTCGTTGTAAAGCATCCTGCCATCATCGGTGGTTATCCGAATCCGGGCGCCGATGCCCATCCGGTTGCTCTTCGTTCCGACAAGTTTGATAAGGACCCAGTGATTGCGCGTTTCGGTGATATTGCGGAACACTTTGACCTGGGCCCCCAGAGCGGTCACTACCAGGTCCATCCGTCCGTCGTTATTAAGATCCCCGTATGCGAGCCCCCGATGCGGGGCAGGCCGCGTAAAGTCGGCCCCCGCAAAAGCGCTCACATCTTCAAACTGCCCCTTCCCGAGATTACGAAAGACAGCGTTCGGTTCGGCATAGCTAAAATGTCGTGAAATCTCCCCGATATTATCCAGCACATTGCTGCGGGCCACCACCAGGTCCTTCCAACCGTCGTTGTCGAGATCGACGATCCCGTTCGACCAGCCGGACATCGGCCTGGTTAGATTCGCAAGGCGGCTCTGCTGACCCGCATTGCGAAACAAACCCTTGCCTTCGTTTACAAACAATGGAAAGGTCTCGTTTTCAATCGCGGTATGCCAGATATCCGGTAAGCCATCGTTGTTCAGATCCCGGAAGTCGGCGCCCATTCCCGCAAGGGCGGCCCCTTCGTCGTTGAAGGCCACACCTGCCTCCAAACCCACCTCTTCAAATCGCCTACCACCCACATTGTGAAACAGTTGGTTCGGGCTGTTGTCGTTGGCCACAAACACGTCGAGAAAGCCGTCGCCGTCGTAATCCGCAAACACCACTCCCATTCCTTTACCCAGGACGGCTGAAATTCCGGTTTCGGCAGAAACGTCGGTGAAGGTACCATCGCCGTTGTTACGGTAGAGCGTGTTAGGAAGCGGACCGAAGCTGCCGGGGTGGCAGTAACCGCGGCCGTCCAGACCCATGCAGACAGGCTCGTAGTGCGGATCCCACTGGCAGTAATTTGCCACAAATAGGTCCAGCAGTCCGTCGTTGTTATAGTCGAACCAGCCGGCCGCGATGGACCACACCTTGCGGCCCTTGTACTCCGCTCCGCCCAAACCCGCTTTCACGGTGACATCGGTGAACGTCCCATCGCCATTGTTGTGAAAAAGCTGATTGCCGTTGACATTAGCCAGAAACAGGTCGGGCCGGCCGTCGTTGTCGTAATCGCCCACCGCCGCGCCCATCCCATAACCCGCTCCGGTGACTCCGGCGCGCTCGGAAACATCGGTGAACGTTCCATCGCCGTTGTTGTGAAACAGACGGTTGTAATACTTCGGGCCCGTTTTCACCATGGAGGGCATCTCGGCGCCGTTGACTAGATAAATATCGAGCAGGCCATCCCCGTCGTAGTCGAACAATGCAATGCCGGCAGGCATGGTTTCAGGTTGGTGCTTCTCCGGGGTCGGGCAGTTCTCAGTCACAAAATGCACGCCGGCTTTTTGTGCGATGTCCTCAAACCTGATGGCAGATGGAGGTGCAATCGCCGGGAATAGACCTTGAGCCAGCCCGCTCCGGCGCGGTCGCAACCAGGGAAATAGCACTTTCGGGGCCAGGCAACTGGCTGCGCGCAGAAGGGTTCGCCGGGAGCCGTCGATGGTTGCGGCCGGATCAGCGGCGGGGCGCGACACGAGGCTCAGCGCAAATACGATTCCACCGAGCACAACAGAGCAAAGAAATAGAATCAACACCGCCAAACGCGTTCCTCTTCGTCTTCACTCTTTTAGCATAGATTGAGGTGTTGAAGAAAATAGTGCCACCGCCGCGATGTTGCGTGCGGCGATGACACTATGGAGTTTCATTCGTTTGAGGAGAGCTACCACCATAATTGCGTGGGTTCATTTTTTCCCAGGGTCTCATCCACCGCAGCGGACGAGACCCTAGGGCACCCCACCCGAGATTCGTGGATCGGATTACGAAACCACGAATCTCGGTACTAGAAGTAGAGCTTCAAGCTCATCTGCATCTCACGCGGCGTGTTTCTCTGTCCCGTGATGGCACCGAACTTTGGTTTGCCGTTCTGGTCAAGCCCCGCATTCACGCTCGCATTCGGAACGCCGAAAACTACGTTGTTGAAAAGGTTAAATGCTTCGGCTCGAAACTCGAAGTATCTTTCCTCTCCGAGCCCCATTTGGAACTTGCGGAAAAGGGACATGTCGACATTGTTCCAGTGTTGCGAAACCATCGAGTTCGCCTTTTCATTACCGTAGGTGTAGTTCGTCGGTATTGAGAACGCGGCGGTATTGAACCACTGCGCCCGAGTTTTGGGTCCGCTCGTGTTGCCACTCACATTCGCCCGTTGCTGGTTGCAGCAGCCAACATTCTCTGCATCTGTGCCTGTGGTCACTGTGAAAGGCTGTCCCGAAGAGACTTGCACAATACCGTTGACTGCCCATCCACCAGCCACACCCGCCAACAGCTTATTGGGAGCCTTGTCGTAGGGCGACGCCGCCGTAAATGCCACCGAGAACACGTTCTTCTCGTTCAGGTCGGAGGTGGTGTAGTCGCTCTTCTTGTTATACGGATTCTGCGACTCGCAGCTTGCGCCCAGGTTGCAGCCGTCGGCGTTCGCCTGCGACAGCGTGTAGGCCGCCATGAAGTTAAGCCCATGAGTGGGACGTTCTGTGACGGTGACCTGCACGGCGTTGTAACGGCTATTTCCAACGCTCTGGTCAAACCATTGCTGCAGCATATAGGGAAAGGGCCGGCGGGCTTGAACATCGCCAGGTCCCGGCTGGGGGACGTTCATGACCGGACCCCAGTCTTCATGCCTGCCGTTCGAACCAACATAGTTGGCATCCAGAGTGATATTGGCCGGTAACTGCCGCTGGATTCCTGCGTTCCACTGGTCGAACACCGGTGTCTTGAAGTTCGGATCAACCATCCACTGGCTGACCTTGCTGAAATCATTGATTGGATAGACAATCGCTCCACCGCTGCCTAATTGCAACGGATCGGTTACACCCGTCGTTGCAAGATTGAGGTTTAGACCGTTGTTTTGGATGGTCGCGACCGCCGGCCAGTTGCCGCCGAAGTTCTGCGAGAGTTGAGTGATGTCAGCCCATTCGTCGAAGAAGCGGCTGTAAGCTGCACGGATAACGGTCTTGTCGTTGAGGCGGTAGGCCATGCCAAGCCGGGGAGCCCAGTTAAACAGCGAGTTCTTGACCACGCGGAGACTAGGGCTAACGACTGCGTGCGCGGGAAGCCCGCCAGCAGCAGGCGTACCGGACGCGGTAAAGCTGCCGATCGGAATGCAGGGCGCTCCCTGGGTCGCCGAGCAGTTCGGCGGAAGCGCGTTCAGGATGTACTGGCCTGTGACGGGGTTGGCATTGCCCGTGTAGTAGTTCCCCCCGGTACCAGTCCCATAGATCGGGGTGTAGACCATGTCGTTGCGGAAGCCGAGGTTGATGGTTAGACGGCTCGTAGCCTTGAACTGGTCCTGGACAAAGAACCCGTTGATCCTTCCGCCGTTGGCCACTTCGTGAATGTTCCGGTACCCGGCTGAAGCGGGAACACCCAGCAGCAAGGACGCCCAGCCATCTCCTCCGATGCCTTGGACGGATCCACCCAGACCAGCGGTTTGTGGGGCTGAGAATCCAATGTTGGAGTATGCGATCGGCGATGAGAAGTTATTTGTCACAAAATCAGCACCGGCCTTGATTGTGTGCCTGCCCAGAATCTTGGTGAATGAACCGCCGAACTGCCAGTCATCCGCCAACCCGGTGGACTGCAACTGCGAACCACTCAACCCGACATAGCCGTCCGCCGTATACTGCGGGGCATACACCGTGTTGTTCAGGGTCATGAAGTACGGGGACATCCCGAGTGTCTTCAACTGCGATATGAAATTAGCATCTTCACCGGTATGAGAGGTACCGGTGTAGGTGTATCCATAGTTTCTGCCGAAGTACACGTCTGAAAAGGCCGTCGGACTGAAGGTGTGCGTCCAGTGCCCGATGTAGTTGTGGCCGGGAACGTGTACGAAGGCGCTGCCGATTGTCCCTGACGGATTTGTCGTGAACAGATCGTGCTGGCTGTAGCGGAACATGAACTGGTTATTGTTGCCGAAGTTCTGATCCACTCGGGCCGTTCCCGATTGCTGGTCTTGCGTGATCCTGCCAGGGAAATAGAGGTTGCTCCCGTTTACCAGTGCACCGCTGGCCGGGATGATCGACTCATAGAGCTTTGAGATGGCACTGATCCGACCGCTTGGGATTATGTTGCCCGCGAAGGGGCTGCGCGTATACCCACCCGCACCGTCCGAGGCCGTTGTAGCGGGGTCATAGATCTGATGAATAACAGCGTGCGTGTTGGGGTCTCGATCATTGCAGACGCCAGCCGTAAATCCCCCGCTACACAGGGCGCTGAAGTCGCCGGTGCGCATCGCGGCAGTTGGCCCAGTGGTTCCGCCTTCATTCGCGGAACGGCGCACGTAAGTTTCCCAGGCTACGAAGAAGAAGGTGCGATTCTTGCCGTTATAGACCTTTGGAATTGAAAGCGGGCCGCCGACAGAAGCGCCATACTGATTCTGCCGAAGTGGAGGCAGAGCTTTGTTAAAGTAGCCCGTGGAGTCCATCACCTGGTTGCGCAGGAACTCCCAAAGATCGCCGTGGTACTGGTTGGTACCGGATTTTGTGACCACGCTCACCGTGGCTCCGGCGGCGCCGCCGTACTCGGCCAGATCGTTGTGGCCCTGGCTCTTGAACTCCTGAATCGCGTCCACGATCGGAGAATAGTTGTAGGTTCCGGACAGCGTGTTCAGATCGTTCGATCCGTCCAGAATGAACATGTTGCTGCGGTTGCGCGCGCCGTTCACTGCCGGGAAGCTGAACTGCCCGATCGAGGCGCCATTCCACCCGCCACCGCCGCCGCTGTTCTGGTCGGTATTGATGTTCGCGACACCCGGCAGGATCGTCAATAACTCGGTGAAGTTGCGGCCGTTCAAAGGCAGGTCGTTCATTTGCGCCGGCTCGACAACCGTGCCCAGCTCCGACGTAGCAAACTCCAACGCGGGCGCGGCTGCGGTTACCGTGACGGTGCTCGTCGCCGCGCCGACTGTCAGTTGAAAGTCGAAGGTCGCGGTCTGGCCAACTTGAAGGGTTACCGCCGGCTGCGACACCGCGGCAAAGCCGGCTGCGGAAGTCTGCATGCTATAGACGCCCGGCACCACGCTCGGAAAATTATAAATTCCGTCGGTTGTCGTGGTTGTTTTCCTCACGACTCCGGTATTCACGTTCGCGAGTTCAACCTTCGCATTTGCAATTGCAGCGCCGCTTGGATCCTTGACGACGCCGCTAACGTTCGCGGTTGCCTGTTGACCCATGGCGATCGGGGGCATCAACCCTCCAACGCCCAAAAGCATCACAAGCAGCCCGAGATACCAGTGCCTTTTCTGGGGTCTCCTGACTAACATTTCCATATTGCCTCCTTGAGTTAAGTTGATGCAGCGTCCAGACAACGTTTACCAGTTGCTTCTTCGAGGAACACAGCAGGTAGCAAGTTACCGATAACTTTACTTGGGAGCCACGATAGAGATTGGTTGCGCGCTTGTCAAGGATTTTTTCTAAAGCTGGCTGCAGGCGATACGACATCGGCCTATGCCATTGATTCAATGCAAGTAAGAAACATCCAATCCGGATAGGCGAAAAAGCCCTTCGGTCCAGGTGACCCAGATCACAATCGTCGAACGAAAATGGCGGAAAGGCAAGACGCCTCTTCACCGCGAGCGTGGCGTTGAATGCGAACTTGCCTCACAGATAGTGGTTTGGGCTGGCCGCGGGGGCATCAACAGGCAGTCTCAAAACCGCGGAGTTACCCCTCGTTGTTTCCGATTTGGCCTTGGCTGTGCGCATGCGATCCAGCGCGCGGAGACGGCCTTTGTAGCACCGGTGCGTAGACACCGGCTAATCCATACCCCATCAAGTGCCGGTGTACTATGTCCGAAAGAGGTAAAAGTAAGTTGCGATTCCATCGGCTCTCCGGTCAGTCCCTGCGCGCAGTCCTGCTTGGCAGGATTGGAAGAGGCATCAAACCCCTATGGCGCCGGCCTGTTCTTCCGCTGTCAGCGGTCAGCGCCTTGCTCGCTATCTTACTGCACGTTTCTCCGGATGCGGTTATCGCCGAGGGCCAGCAGGGGCAAGCAATAGGCGGAGAAATGACCAACGGCGGCCCCCAGGCGGCGGTATTCGATAGTCTGCACCGTCCCATCACGGCCGGGGGCTTCGTTAAGACGGGGCCAATTGCGTTCATCGATGGAACCGAAAAGGCGGGTCTCTCGAAGTGGCGGAACGTAACCGGCAATCCGGATAAGCGAGTGATCATTGAAGCGAAGGGCTCCGGCGTCTGCCTTCTTGACTACGATAACGACGGCTGGCTCGATATCTATCTAGTAAACGGTTCGACCCCGGAAGCTCTGGCCGGGAAGGCCCCTTCACCCCATGCGGCTCTCTTTCATAACAATCATGACGGCACTTTCTCCGACGTAACCGCGACCGCAGGTGTGGCGAACGACCGATGGGGAACCGGTTGCGTCGTTGGCGATTACGACAACGACGGCTGGCCCGATATCTACGTAACCAATGTCGGAGCCAGTCGGCTCTATCGCAACAATCACGACGGCACGTATACCGATGTCGCGGCACGGGCCGGTGTGGCCCTCGACGAAGGTTCGGCCGACGTGGCGACTGACCACACCGGCGCCACCTTCGGGGACTACGACGGCGACGGCAATCTCGATCTATTTGTGGCTGGCTATATTGATCTTGACCTGAAAAATACTCCGCTCTCCGGCTCCAAGGCCGCTGGCTACGACTTCTGCCAGTACCGCGGCGTGAAGGTGATGTGCGGACCGCGCGGACTTGAGGGAGCACGCGATCATCTCTTCCACAGCAACGGCAACGGTACCTTTACCGACGTCAGCAAGAAGCTGGGCGTGGACGGTCCCAACGGTTATTACGGGCTCGACGCGCTGTTCGTCGACGTCAACAACGATGGCAAGACGGACCTCCTGGTGGCCAACGACTCCACGCCAAACTATTTGTACATTAACAATGGAAACGGAACATTCAAGGACGACAGTTACGAAAGCGGATTCGCGCTCAATGGAGATGGACGCGAGGCGGCCAATATGGGGCTCGCCGTCGGAGACTATGAAAACAACGGGCATCTCTCGGTGGTGAGCACAACCTTCTCTGATGATTACCCCATACTTTTCCGGAACGATGGCAAAGGGGCATTCACCGATGTCAGTTACCAGACCGGAGTTGCCGAGTCTGCTATCCCCTTTGTGAAATTTGGCGATGGATTTCTCGACTTCGACAACGACGGATGGAAGGACCTATTCATGGTAAACGGACATGTCTATCCACAGGTCGATCAGCATCCGGAGTGGGGACAAAGCTACGCCCAGCGCGCGCTGCTCTATCACAATCTGGGCAATGGCAAATTCGAACTGATGCCTGCGGTCGAGGGAACAGGACTGGCGGTGGTTACCGTTGGCCGCGGCGCGGCGTTTGGGGACCTCTTTAACGACGGCAGAATCGACGTGGTCATCAACTGCATGGACGGCGTCCCGGTGCTGTTGCGCAACGTCAATCCCGACCACCATCATTGGGTCGAGTTGAAGCTTATCGGCGGGCTTAAAAGCCCCCGTGACGCGGTCGGCTCAACCGTCTATCTGACCGCAAACCGGATGCGCCAGCGGGGAGACGTTCTAAGTGGCGGAAGCTATCTCTCGTCAAATGACATGCGCGTCCACTTTGGTCTCGGGAACTTGGATAAAGTCGATCAATTGGAGATTCACTGGCCCAGCGGTTCCGTGGAAAAGATGACGCTGCCCGCCGTTGACCGCATCTATTCCATCACCGAAGGTAAAGGCATTACTGGCGCGATGTGCGACGGCAAGCCCTGCGATTCAACCCATTGAACTCGTCAAATGCGGACTGCCCCGAAGTCGGGAGATGGTCATCGGCTCTTAGTCGCCTCGCTCTATGAGGCGACGTCTCATTATCGCAACCTGCAAAATGGCAAACGGAAAGTTCGTCGAAATTCAAGCCGAAGGCGAAAAAGATTTGCGAATCGCCCGACGGCCAATTGAGCTTAGGTTACGGCGTGTGCCGCCACTTAGTTTGGCAAGAACGTTGCCGGTAGTTATTATGCCATGAGGCATGCACTGGCACATGGCAGTGTACAAAGGGAGAATCGAAATGATCCGTCAAGTTGGGCGATTTTTGATCTTGGCAGGGTTGCTGATTCCAGCAGCCGGAGTGTGTGCGGCACAAGAGCACGTGAAGTATGAGCCGACGATTGCGTCGCTGGACACTCATCCGCTGCCGCAGTGGTATGCGGGAGCGAAATTGGGAATCTTCATCCATTGGGGACTGTATTCGGTGCCGGGCTGGGCACCGTTGTCGCACCCCAACCACGATTTCGCGAGCGTGGACTATATCAAGAACAACCCTTACGCGGAGTGGTACCTGAACGTCATGCGAGTGCCTGGCTCACCCACACAGGCTTATCACAACGAACACTACGGAGCGAATTTCAGCTACTACGACTTTGCGCCCATCTTCAATCGCGAGTCCAAAAAATGGAATCCCGATCAGTGGGCAGAGACCTTCCGCGATGCTGGGGCACGCTATGTAGTGCTGACGACAAAACACCACGAGGGCTTCACTCTATGGCCGAGCACGACCGTGAATCCGAATCCTTCGATTCCGCAGAACGAGCGGCACGCTGAGCGTAACATTGTTGGCGAGTTGACAGCGGCCGTGCGCAAAACGGATATGAAAATGGGGCTCTATTATTCCGGTGGCTACGACTGGACATTTAACGCCGGCCCCATCGAGGCTCCCTTGGACTACTTGAACGTGAAGCCGGTATCAAAGGCCTATGGAGACTACGCATTCGCACAGATTCATGAGCTCATTGATCGTTATCATCCTGCCGTTCTGTGGAACGATATCGACTGGCCGAAAACAGGCAGCCCGATGCAGGTTGAGGCGGACTATTACAACGCCGTGCCGGATGGAGTGGTGGACGACCGATTCGGAATCAAGCACACGGATTTCACTTCGCCCGAATATCAGAAGGTCGACGCGATCGCTGCGAAGAAGTGGGAGGAGTGCCGCGGGTTGGGGCGGTCCTTTGGCTATAACCGCGCCGAGGGCGAGGCCGAGACCATTGCTTCCGCCGATCTGATTTCGATGTTGGTGGACATCGTGAGCAAGAACGGCAACCTGCTGCTGGACGTGGGTCCAGAAGCCGATGGAACGATTCCTCCAGTGCAGATGGATCGGTTGAAAGCACTCGGCACTTGGCTCAAGCAAAACGGCGAAGCGATCTACGACACCGTCCCATGGGAGCGCGCCGTGGGCAAAACTGCCGAGGGCGACGATCTGCGCTTCACCCGCAAGGGGAATGATCTGTACGCTACTATTATGGGGACCCCGAAGGCGCAGACGGTGACGATTGACGGTGTCGCCACGCGGCCGGGCATCCAAGTCACAATTCTTGGCGATGCCAGGCAGTTGAACGCGAAGGCAGCTGGCGGTGATTTGCAGGTGACGCTGCCCGAGCATCTGCCGGGGCACTATGCGTATGTGCTGAAGCTGGCAGGTTACGCGCGTTGAGTCTGGTCGACGGCGTCTGACTTAGTGCGGTTCCGCAATTCATTTGCTCTGTCCACTGGTGTGCGATGTGGCATTTTCCTCAGGAAAATGCCACTGCAGCGGTTTGGCTTCGAGGCACAACAATTGTCGAGCCGCTATAGCGCGCAACTTGGCGAGTGCTTGATTCGATGAAAGTCCTGGCGCGGCTCAGAACTGCTTTAGCTTTTCCGCTGAGCCGTTCCTATAAGTCCAGTTCCCAACCATGCTGTGGCTTCAGAAATCTGGGTTTGTAGAGCATTACCTTCGGCAGAATTCTATGATTGTCTCCATCGCCATTTTGGTCGACGATGCCAATCTTCTCCTTGGACTTCAACTTTTCCATGAGTGGGATCGGGTGCGTAAATTCATGAGCGGACTTCAATATCAAAACAGCATTGAAGCTTTTTAGATGCGGTTCTGTGGCGTCCGCTGATCCGAGCGTCGGTTGCACATTGTTCAGCTTCTCCCGAGACGACCTTCACGCCCGATATGCCAGGAAGTCCCATTAAGCGGTCAACGTGCAACTTCGCGGAAATGCTGGAACGGGCCGCTCTTTGATTGTTCATCGAGATGCACATGGTCTTTCTCCTAACGGTTGGCTACAGTGTTGCCAAAGTTTCTTACCGGGCAGATCAGCCTTTGTTCAAGCTGTTGCCGCTTTCCGGGGAATCGCTTTGCTGAGGATCGGTATACCTTACCCTGGACTGCGCTTGGGCATGAGACAAGAAGGTGATCGTCGGTCCCTCGGAATAGATCGGATGGTCTGGAGGGAGAGCGGGAATACCAAGCATCTCCCACTCAGCCATAATCTCCTGACAAGTAGCTTTCCGCTTCATCGACTTTTCCCTTGGTTGCGACGTGGCCGCAAAGGGGATGGGATCGCAAGACCGGGCTTTCTTTGGCTTAGCTTTCAATCGCGCCTTGAGCTTCGCGAGAGCCTTGTCCAGAACCTTTGCTGGATTCTTGGCATGGTACAAAATCAACGCCGACGAACGACCTGGACCGCAATCATTCTCGATTAGACTGGGATATCGCTCGCCGCCAGCTTCGTCAAGCAAGTCGATTATGAGCCGGGTAAGAACAAAGCCATCGAGGTACACATACACATCACCACTTGAATAATCTTTGGAAGCGCACTCCCACAGCTCATTCAATTCTGGATCGTCCCACGCGTGGTCTTCCGCCGTGCCGCTCTTGAGTAGTTCTCGAAAGGCTGCCTTTACGAGTTCGCCAAATTCATCTTACCTGTCGACGCAGTACCCAGAATCACACTCGCAGAACGTGCGGTCCATCACGGCAAGTCGGTGCGGACAGTCTTCCGCTTCATCGCAAAAGGAACACGTAATTTCTTCACCGCTATCTTTGTCGTAAATTTGTTCCGCCTTCTTCCCAACTTCAGCCGCCCCCATTCCTATGCTAAGATCCCCCCCCAGCATCAAGAGTCGCTGGCAGAAACCGCCAGTGCGCCAACCTGCTTCGGAGAGCAAGGTGGCTTCAAAGGTCAAGCTTGGATGTGGCGATCTATTCGCAACAGGTCTCCGCCGATGCCGCCATCCGAGCGGCAGTTCTGTTCTTGGTGCTTTTTCGGAAACGGAGAGCATCATGTCCGACGTAAATTGGTTTCCGCATACTTCACAGCAAATCGTTCACGCGCTGTGTTTCGGAGGGTTCGCGTCATTCATTCCCTGCGTAATTGAGCCAGTGTGGGAAGGCGAAGCACCTCCGCCCGCTTGGTTTCCGGTGTCAATATGTTTCACTGGCTTACAACGGGGTGATCAAACAGACGCTGGGTCTTACGTCGTCTCCTGTTACTGGTTCGACCCACAGAGCTACATGGAGACCACTGAGCATCAATCCATGTGCTATCGATCTCGATTCCTGAAAAGCCAGTATCAGGTTGTCCTCGCCCGTTCCAAAGTCAAAGAGAACTGGGAGGGGCGAAAAATGCGCGGCAGCGAGGTCGTGGTCACTGCCAGCGGCACTGAATTAACCCGCTTTGTGATCGAACTGACGCGGCGAGGGCTTGACAATGACGAACACGTTGAACCGATGTTGACACGAGTCGAAACGGCAAGCACTGGCATCTGGGTCTATGAGCCTGAACTGGCGGGAGTCGGGAGACTGCAATGAAGATCACCGTCTAATTGCTTCGACGCGCTGTAATGCCGTTTCTGTCCGGTTACCCTGTAGTCTGGCACGTCAAGGCGATGAAGCACCTGGCGATTTCGATCAGCGGAAGACGAGTCTAGACTTGATTGACCCGTGATCCCGAGCCTGTGCCCAGACCGCGCGCACACCGCTCACTAAATGGGCTTTGGGAGACTCCAGAAATCCGGTGCGCGCGCGAGGGTGCCTATGCGAGCGAAAGGCGTTGAATATTTCCTTACTGATTCGGCAAGCCGGGCTTTCTCTCGCGTGCACGCACCAGTCTAGTTAATGAGGGTAATGGTGGTGTTAGCCGAGGCAGTGGTGTAGTTTGTACTGCCGGCGTAGGTGGCCGTGATGTTGTGGGTCGCGGCGGAGAGACTCGTGGTCGAGAACGATGCCTGCCCGGCGGCACTGATTGCAACCTTACCGAGAAGGGCGCCATTGTCATAGAACGAGACTGAACCGGCAGCGCTCGGGGCCGGTCCGCTCCACGCGGTGACGGTTGCAGCAAAGATGACGCTGGTTCCCTTTTTCGCGTAGTAGGTTGAGGGCGTAAGGGCCACGTTGACACCGGCGGTCGTTACCGTGAAGGTCTGCGTCTGCGCGGCGGCGGCAGCGTAGTTGGTTTGCCGCGCGTATGCGATGACCACCGAGTGATTGCCCAGGGCGGGCGCTGCGATAGTGAACTGCGCGCTGCCGTTGGGGAGCGGTACGGCTATAGCTCCCTTACCGTCAAAGTTATACGTGATAGCGCCCAGCGCTGAGCCGGCGTTGGAACTTGCGCTCACTGTGCACTGGTAGTCGGCGCCGTATGCGAAAGAGGCGTTCCAGCAGGAAACGCTCATGTTGACCGGAACCGGGCTGACGTTGAGAACTGCTGCTGTCGAGGTGCCGCCGGGATTGTTCTTGTCGCCGGAGTAAGTGGCGGTGAGCGAGTGAGTGCCTGCGGCAAGGCCGGGCGAAATATACCAGTAGGCGCATCCATTGCCCTGCAATGTCTGCGTGGTAAGCAGCGCGGTTCCATCCATAATCTGCACCATGCCGGTGGCAGTGATGCCCTTGGCCGGAGCGATGCAGGCAATAATGTTGGTGGCGCCGGGGTAAACCAACTGCAAAGTGGAGGCCTGCAAGCTGATGGCCGAATTGAGTGCTGAGGCTACGGTAAGGGTGAGGGCAGCCTGGCTTGTGGTGTGATTGGGGTCGCCCGTGTAGTTGGCCACAATGGCTACGATTCCCGTGGTTGCGGGGGCATAGCTGCAGGTGGCTACTCCGCCTGTACCGATGGTTGCCGTGCAGATGGTGGTAGCGCTCGAAGTAAACTGAACAACACCACTGATTGTGCCTGCGCCGCTGACCGTTGCGGTAAGCAGATCAGCGCTCCCTTTCACGGGCGAGAGCGAGGCCGCGGAGAGCGCAGTGGTACTAGCGGCCTGAGCCACAGTGATGGTCTGCGAGACGGGTTTGGCGGCAGCGTAGTTGGCGCTGCCTGCCTGGCTTGCGGTGATGGTGACGGTGCCTGCTCCGGTCATCGTAAGCACGCTGCCACTCAAGGTTGCTGGGCCGCTGACGGTGTAGGTAACCGGATTGCCGGATGCGCCGCCGGTAGCCGCCAGAGTAATGGCCGAAGCGCCGTATGTGAGTGACGACGGTACCGAGAAGGTGATGACCTGTTGGGCTGCGTTGACGGTCAACAGAGCGGTGGCGGTCTGGGTGGCGTAGTTGGTCTTGTCCGTCGGAGTGAACGTGACTGAAAGCGTCTGCGTGCCGGTCGGCAGCGTGGCACCAACCGCGGGCGAGTATAGTAAGCCGGATTCGGAATTTCGGACAGCGGGATAAGTGGAGAGGTTGTTCCCCGACGGGCCATTAAGATGGCAGAAACGAGGAGCAACGATGACACGACGTCAACGCCGGAACCACACAGCGGCTTTCAAGGCGAAGG
>CAIKND010000136.1 GCA_903828675.1 uncultured Acidobacteriaceae bacterium | reverse complement strand
TGCAGGCTTTGAAGTCCTGCCCTTTCAAAACAGGCGGTTCCGAGGCCTCGGGGAATCAGGTCATTACAAAAGTCGATCAAATTTTCTTGCTAATCTTGCGCTCGACCTGACTCCAAAGACCGAGACTGCGCGTTATCAGCCGCTGAAGCTTCCGCATAGGCGGTGACTCAGGTGCAACCCAGGGCTGTTTCATGCAGAGGGAGCATCATCATCTTCCGATGCCGCAGCAATGGCATCATCCTTCATGTATTTAAGACCGACGAATCCAAAGATACCTAGTGCAGCACCGATTGGAATTCCCAGCCACTTCCCAATTGGCCTCGCATCGTAAGAGTCATGGAACCCCGCAAACTTGCCCGTTAGGATTTCAACGTCAATCGCTTCGTTTTTGAAGACCCTTTGATCATCGTCGAGATACACGACACGGAAAGATTGTCCGTCGAAAATTGTGGGAGTATTCCAATATGGAAAGATGATTTGAGTTTCTAGGTTAATGGGGTTTCCTCCGTCAGGGACAAATCGAAAGCCGTGTACCGTGTCGTGATGGTAGCCGGTATGAATCTCCCGGTCCACGTGGTCATAAGCCTTGCCCACCGCCGTAATTCGGTGCGAGAAAGATGGTACTGTCGAGTGAGATAACCCATAGAAGAAAACAACGGTTCCCAAGGCCAGAAAGAGCCACCAAGCAAGGGGCGGAATCCATGCTCTGCACTTTGCGCGGAGAATAAAGAAGATGGCGAGTGCCGGGCCAGCTCCAAGCAAACTACACACCATGCAGTGCGTATAATCCATTCGGTTCCATCCAATCGAACTTTAGGTTTGCCCCATTTTAGCCCGCGTTTTCAATATCGAACAGGCGCACGGTGGATTGCGGTCGAGTCGTCGCCAATGTGGAAGTGTCGCCACTTGGAGAGTTTCAAAAGGCAACTGCGGATCCTTCGCTGCGGCTCAGGATGACAGTGCTGTGGGTGGAGGATGATGGCGCCGGACGAACATTGTGGTTGGTTGGTGGCTAAATGGGGAGTTTAGGCCAATGCATGCGGCCGTTCTGTTCCGGGATTTTGTGCGCGCTTGTGTTAGAAGCGTGTGCGTGTGGGCTATCCCGGCCAGTTAGGGCATTGCAAAATCAATAGCTTATGCGTTTTCAATGTCAGCTTTTGTTGTGCCCTTTCAAAACACAAACGACCATCTGCCTTGCGGACACCCCTAGGGCGCAAAATTCTTCACGTTTTCCACGGTGTTCTGGTCAAGGCGGCTGACAAGCGCGACGACGAGATCCACGAGCTGGTCGAAGTCATGACGATTGAGGATGCCGTTGTGGGCGTGGGTGTAGCGGACAGGCGCGACCAGATTCACGGTGGGTACGCCGCCGTTACTTTCCTGAATGGCGGCGGTGTCTTCGCCGTAGCCGGTGACCAGATCAAGTTGAAGTGGAAGGTTATTGGCGGCTGCGGTCTGCTTGACCAGAGTTACAAATTTCCGATTGGGCAGGGCCATGGAGTCATAAAGAAACAGGGCCGGACCGGCCCCGAGAACTGCCTGGGTCTCTTCCGGATGGCCGGGGAAAGTGTCTCCGGCAACGCCGCCTTCAATGGCGATGGCTATGTCGGGATGGACTATCTGAGTGGCGGTGATTGCGCCGCGCAGGCCGATTTCCTCCTGGGTCGTAGCGGCGTAGTAGATGCGGTTGGGATGAGGCTGACGGGCCATGCGCGCCATGACTTCGATGAGCAGCGCGCAGCCGAGGCGGTCGTCCCAGGCCTTGCCGAGATAGTTCTTGGTTCCATTGAACACCGTGAACGGGCTGTCGGGGACAACGGGATCGCCCGGCTCGATTCCCATGGCTTTGACTTCAGCCGCGTCTTTAGCGCCTACGTCGAGATAGAGGCTGTCGCGAGGGAAGACCTGAGTGCGCTCGGCGGGAGGAATCACGTGGGTGTCGCGAATGCCGGTAACGGCCTGAACAGGGCCTTTGGAGCCGAGGATGATCCAGCGCTGATCGACGAGAGCCTGATCGAGCCAGCCGCCGAGCATCTGCATGGTGAGAAATCCGTTGGGCGTGATGCGTCGAATCATGCCGCAGAGCTCGTCCATGTGGGCGTCGATCATGACGCGAGGTCCGGCGGAACCCTGGCGGGCGATGACCGATCCCATGCCGTCGTATTGCAGCTCGTCGGCGAGCGGCTTCATGTGGGCGACCATGAGGGCGCGCACCGGCTCTTCCGCACCCGATGGGCCGGGCGCATTGGAAAGCTGCTCGAGGAGTTTCTGTGTGGAGTCCTGGGCTTGAAACGGCATGGCAGAGAGGAACAGCACAGCAGCGGTTGCCAGGACACCGGTAAAAGATCGCGCGCTCTTCATGGCAGAGAGTTTACTCTCCTTTGCTGGCCTGAAGAGTGTACATATTGGAGGCGGCTTGTCAGTGCTTCCGGAAGGCCGCGGACGAGAGGTTCATACTCCCGCAGTTTTACTGGGAGGGGGGGTGGGAGGGAGGAGGGTGGTAGGGGGGTGGTACCCATTTCTGGCCTGCGGAGTCGCGGCATGTTCGCGGTGGACAGGCGGTGAATTGAGTAGAGATTTCCATATGACGATTGTGCGCCAATACATCGTAATGATCTGCAAAGTGCGGTGGTGTATTTTGGAAGCGCTTGTCTGGTTGAGGATGCGCGGCATTTGTGGCGGCGGCTTGGGATGTGACTTTAATGGATTCGCTTTAGACTTGGTTCATGGCGGGCTTTCACATAGAGCACTTCGGATGCAGGGCTGCGCGGGCGGACGGCGAAGCGGTGGGTGGGTGGCTGCGCGCGGCGGGACTGGACGAGAGAAGCGAGGCGGTGTCGGATGTGGTGGTTGTGAATACGTGCAGCGTGACGGCGGAGGCGGACCGGGCAGCGCGCGCGTTTATCAGGCGGACGCACAGGCTGAATCCGGATGCGCGGATTGTGGTGACGGGCTGCTATGCGCAGCGCGCTCCCGAGGAACTGGCGGCGTTGGCGGGCGTGGCGGCGGTAGTGGGCAACAGTCACAAGGCGATGGCGCCGGAGATTATCTTGGGGCTGGCGGGAGCCGGGACATGGGCAGGCTCAAGGGCTGAAACTGTGGCGGTTGAAGGTCCGATTCCAAGCGGGGAGCTTGAAAAGCATAGCCCTAAGGCTAAAGGGGCTGAGGAAAGACTTGAGCCAGGAATGGTGAGTGTGCCGTCGCTGATGGCGGGCGGTATACCGATATGGGCGGATGATCGGTTTGCCCACTCCTTTATAGATGAGGGACAGCTTGAGCCGGGGACGCAGACGCGGCCGAACCTGAAGATTCAGGAGGGGTGCGGGAACCGATGCACGTTTTGCGTGATTCCGCAGACGCGGGGGTCGTCGAGAAGCCTGCCGGTTGCGCGCGTATTGAAGCAGGTGGAGGGGTTTGTCGCGGCCGGGGGAAATGAGCTGGTGCTTTCCGGGATCAATTTAGGGCGGTGGGGATGGGATCTGGCGGGGCTGGCTGGTGAGAGCGAGCTTGATCTGTTGGCTCCCAGCCGAAGTGGAAAGGATAATGTCCCCAAGAATGGCCGGGGCGGAGTTCCTGCGGTCCCACCCTTTCCGCAAAAAGAAGCGGAAAGGACGGGGCACGGAGCCACTCTGCTGGATGCGCGTTCATTCTGGAATGGGGCGCGAAGGTCTGTGGCGGGGCTGAGGCTGGCGGGGTTGGCCAGGTGGATTCTCGAGGAGAGTGGATTGCCGCGGCTGCGGCTGAGTTCGATTGAGCCGATGGACTGGGACGGGGAGTTGATTGGGCTGATGGCGGAGTTTGGCGGGTTGCGGCTGGCGAGGCATGCGCACCTGCCGCTGCAGTCGGGTTCGGACGCGGTGCTGCGGCGGATGCATCGGCGCTATCGGCCTTGGCACTACGTGGATAAGGTGGAGGCGCTGGTGCGGGCTGCGGGGCGGGAACTGACGCTGGGTGCGGACGTGATGGTGGGCTTTCCTGGGGAGACGGACGGCGAGTTCGAAGAGACGATGGAGATGGTGAGGGCGCTGCCGTTTGGGTATCTGCATCTTTTTCCGTTTTCGCCAAGGCCGGGAACGCGGTGCTGGGCGTTGCACGCCGAGACGCCAGTGGCGACGGCGGCGGTGGAGGAGCGGATGACGGCGCTGCGGGGGCTGGCGGCGGAAAAGAGCCGCGCGCATCGGGAGCAGTTCGTGGGCCGGGAGGTGGAGGCCATTACGCTGCATACTCCGGCGGCTATGGCGGCGCGAGGACGGACGGCGGCTTTGACGGAGAATTTTCTAGCGGTGGAGATGGCCGGGCAATTGGAGGCCAACCGGCTGGTGCGGGTGCGGGTGACGGGATTGAACGCTGAGGGTGCGCTGGCGGGGGAGTTTGCCGCTGCGGATTCTATGGTCTAGGCACGATTGGCGTCTCTGCTTAGAGAGGACTTCCTGGGGGGCGACGCCGAAGGCCGGGGCAGCAATTGGGGATGTTCTGGGGAAGTAGGGCGACTGGACCCTGTGAGGCAGCGACGGAAGGATTCGGGGCGGCACAGAAGCCCCGAGAGGGGAGTTAGGCGGGTAATCCCCATCCCGGTGGCTGCCAGACACGACTCTGACCTAAACGCTATGTTGAGCGAAGCCACGCCAATGCTATACTTAGCGTGCGTTCGTGCATCCGCGGCGATTCGGGAAGGCCCCGAAGGCGGGCAGGAACGACATTTGGAGGAGCACCATCGCACTCGACAAACGTTCAGCTAAGTCCTTTATCCGCATCAACGATAGAATTCGCGCCCGCGAGATTCGTGTCATCGACGAAAACGGCGAACAGATGGGCATTCTGCCTCCCTTCGAGGCGCTGAAGATTGCCCGTGAACGGGGCCTGGACCTGGTGGAGGTTTCGCCGAACGCGGTCCCACCGGTGTGCCGCATTCAGGATTATGGGCGGTTCCTCTACGAGAAGGAAAAGAGCGAACGCGCGGCCAAGAAGAAGCAGAAGATCATCGTGGTGAAGGAGGTCAAGTTCTCCGTCACAGTGGATGAGCACGACTACCAGACCAAGAAGAACCAGGCAGTGAAGTTCCTTGCGGGCGGAGATAAGGTGAAGGCGAGCCTGCGCTTCCGCGGACGGCAGATGGCCCATCGCGAATTGGGCTACGCGATTGTCAATCGGCTGATCCAGGATATTGGCGAGGCGGGGATTGTGGAGTTTATGCCGCGCATGGAAGGCACGATTCTGCACGCGATTCTGGCGCCGAGCAAAAAGCAGGAAGCTCCCAAGCCGAAGCCCGCGGAACCGAAGCCCGCGGCGGCTCCGCAAGCCGGCGCGCCGGTGGCACAGGCGTAAACGAGACTCATTCTGTTCAGGACATGCAGGCCGCCCGCAGGGGCGGCCTTTGTGCGTTCAGGGCGTATTTCGGTTCGATTTTATACGGTCGAGATTGGGATTGTTGCCCACCCATCCTTGAATCCAAGGGGGATTCAAGGGTGGGCTACGCGCGAGGGCCAGCGCCATAACATATCCGGCACTCGAACTGAAGCAAGCGCACGCATCGTATTGATCTCCCAGGTGCCCAAAAGCGAGGCACCTGGGGCACCCAGTTTTAGCGGTTGTGCTCACAACTCCTGGTACCTGGGCTACCCACTGTTCAGAGTGCTGGGGCGAGGGAGGCCGGCTTTTCCTTGATGGCTGGAACAGGGGATGCGGCTTTCAATGCGTTCAGTTCAGTGAGCAGCTTTTGCCAGTGGGCTGGATCCTTTTTTGTGTCGATGGGCAGGGATAGATCGGCATAAAAGGCGAGAATGTTGTCACGCAATGGGGGTGTGGTCAGTTCGAACTTGTTTGCGGATAGGCCATCCAGCAGGTTGGCGTAGGTTTCGTCGGCAAGCGAATATTCGGCTGCCTGTGTGGCGGTTCCACTATCGAGATCGCAGTCCGGCAAAACTGCCGCGCCCGCGTGAACCTGTTCGAGAGAGGCGCGATACTGGTCGACGGTCGTGTTGATGCTTTTTATATAGAGGTCTTCAGTTTGCGGAGTGGGGTTGTTGAAGCCCAGGCCCTTGAATAGCCCAACCTTGGGCACAAAACGCAGGAGTGTGGATAAGATCCGGGTGCCGACGCCGGGTCTTGTATAGGTCTTGCCCCATCGCCGCTCATAATCCGCGCGGGATAGGCGGTAAAGGAATTTCTTTCGGGCGAAGTTCGGCGTTTCCTGCATCAGTTCTTTTTTGTGCGTCTGCAACGCGACCTGGGTCATTTGCGGAATCAAGCGGCTGATGAAGTAGCGGTAGGAGCCGATTGCCAAGTCTTCGTGCGTGAGGACGTCTTTCAACTGCAGGCCATAGACGATGGGGAAAACCCGCTCGAGCAACGGTTCTGAAACCTCGAATCCGATGAAATCGTGGAACTGGTCGGGGGCATAACGATTCTTTGCGACTTGGAGGGTGTCGAAGCCGAACTCCGTTTTCAGATGCGCGGTGGTGTCCTGCGCATATCGAACGTAGCGGCCATATTTGGCGCGCAGTTTTGGATACTGGATGGCAACAGCCTGGTTGACCGCAGGGTGACCGTAGATGTCCGACGAATAATGAGATAGGGCACCCAACGCGAAAGCGTACTCGTTCGCATCCTGGCTTTGGCTGATCAACTCGAGGACAAAATCTCCGGTGCGAACGTAATGCACCAGGTTGCTGAATTCCTTATTGCCGAAGGGGTAGTAGCCCAGGTCCTGAATGACTGAGCCCCCGTAGGCATAGGCGTGCGCTTCCTTGATCTGCTCTTTGGTGAGGTCAGGAAAGCGCTGGAGCAGCAAGGGGCGAATCTCGGAGATCCAAAGCAGATCTACGATCTCCTCGTGCGTCAGAACGGAGTAGGCAAACGCGGCTCCGCTACAGATGAGCACGGCAAGGAGAAGAGCCGCAGTACGCGCAAGAAGTGGCCGCCATTTTCGGGTCATTGGGGAGGACGCTCCAATTCAGATTCGGCCGAGGAGCAAAAGGACAAAAACTACTACCAGAATAAGTCCCAACCCGCCGCTCGGATAGTAGCCCCATCTTCTGCTATGCGGCCATGTGGGGAGTGCGCCGATGAGGAAGAGAATCAACAAAACAACTAAAATCATTCCTAGCATGCTTACCTCGATACGCTCGCAGGTCGTGGGCGTTTCCGGCACTGTCTGTGCCCGATAGCGACAACGAAATGAGTCTTTCACTTTGCGCGGGCGGCATCTGAGCAATTGAATACAGGCTCAGTAAGCAGCGTGCAGATTTGCATGAAGGAAGCTGAGGCTGCGATTATCGCTGCGGAGTTTTCTGTTTGGGAGTTGGATACATGAAAAGGAATGTGCTGTTTATGCTGACTGCTGCTGCGGCGCTCGCCGCCAATCTTTCCGCGCAGCCTTCGGGCTGGCCGCCGTCCGCCGAGCATCCCACTATTGCGGTGTGGCCCGGTGTGGCTCCGGGCGCGCCCACCAACCTGGCGGCTGAAGCGGATTTGACCACAGCCAAAGACGGCGCCGTGGCGGGCCGGCCGGTGCTGCGGCTCGGCAATGTGGCTACGCCGACGATGACCGTCTACAAACCGAAAGGCAAGAATACAGGCGCGGCCGTGGTGGTTTTTCCGGGTGGCGGATACAGGATTCTGGCCATCGATCTGGAAGGCACAGAGGTGTGCGATTGGCTCAACTTGGCCGGTGTTACATGCTTTCTGCTGAAATATCGCGTGCCGGATACGGGACCTTATCCGAAATCGACGGCGGCGCTGCAGGATGCGCAACGCGCAATGGGGCTGGTGCGGCTGCACGCGGCGGATTGGGGCATCGATCCGAAACGGATCGGCGTGCTGGGCTTCTCGGCGGGCGGACACCTTTCGGCAGCGATCAGCAACCTTTATGAAAAGCGTCTCTACGAGGCGGTGGATGCGGCGGACAAGTTGAGCTGCCGCCCGGACTTTTCGGTGGTTGTGTATCCCGGCTACATGGCGTTGGCCGACCAGAACTTTGCGCCCAACGCCGACATTCATCCTACGGCGAATACGCCGCCCACATTCATTGTGCAGGCCGAGGACGATCCGGTGCACGTGGAGAATGCGGTGGTGTACTTTATGGCGTTGAAGAACGCGAAGGTACCGGCTGAGCTGCATGTGTATGCGCAGGGCGGGCACGGCTACGGGTTGCGCCGCACCGCGCTTCCGGTAACGGCATGGCCGCAGGCGGTGGAGACGTGGCTGCACACTATCAAGATTCTGCCGGCTGAGTAGACACTACAATCACTTCATGCTGCTAGCAGTTCTGACCATCTCCGACCGTTGCTCGCAGGGTCTGCTGACCGACACTGCGGGCCCGGCCGTGGTTGCGCTGCTGGGTCAGCACTGGCCCGAGGCAGAGTTGTGGAGCGGCCTGTTGGCGGATGATGAAGACGCAATCGCCGCAAGGCTGGAAGATCTGAGTGGACGTGGCGCGGCGCTGGTGCTGACGGTGGGCGGAACAGGGTTGGGTCCGCGCGACCGCACTCCAGAAGCGACGAGGCGAGTGATTGACCGTGAGGCTCCCGGACTGGCTGAGGCTATGCGTTTTCACGGTGCGGAGCGCAATCCCTACGCATGGCTATCGCGCGGGGTGGCGGGGCTGAAAGGCAACACCCTGATTGTGAACTTGCCGGGGAGCCGGCGCGGAGCCGAGGAAAGCCTTGCGTCGATCGTTGCGCTGGTGCGGCATGGACTGGATGTGGCGGCAGGCGGGCAGGCACACCCGTGAGCGAACCGGGTATTGGAGGGCTTCCGCGAACCGTGCGTGGGGGATCTCCGCGGAGAATCCGGGAAACGCTTTCCAAAATCGACCATTCTGAGTGTATGCGCAGGCTCTGCGAACTGGGACTTTCGCAAAAAAGAGGCGTATTTATGCTGCGATTGCCATATTTTTCCTCACCATGCGGTCCGAGAAACACTCGGAAAAGCGTACAATCGCTTTGCCCATGAATACTACCAAGAAGAAGCCATCAAACAGGCGTCACGTGGCCGTGAGCATTCGCGATGTGGCCAAGCGCGCGGGCGTTTCAATCGCCACTGTTTCGCGCGCGGTGAACCGCATTACCAGCGTGGACCCAGAACTGGCCAAGCGGGTGTGGAAGGCAGTGGAAGAAGTGGGCTATGTGCCCAATCCACAGGCGCGCGCACTGGTGTCGGGCCGCAGCAAGATGCTGGGTCTGATCGTCTCGGAGATAACGAATCCATTTTTCCCGGAACTGGTGCAGGAGTTTGAGAACCTGGCCGTAGCGCAGGGGTACGAGGTGATGATCGGCTCCACGAACTACGAGCCGGTACGCACCGAGATGCTGATTCGCCGTATGCTGCAGCGCAATGTAGACGGCGTGGCGGTGATGACGTTCGGCATTGAAGAGGACCTGGTGAAGAAGCTGGTGGAGAGCGAGTTTCCGCTGGTGTTTGTGGATGCCGGACCGAAGCTGCCGAATATCCGGGTTCTGAAGGTGAATTATGGCGGGGGGATACGCGAGGCGGTGCAGCACCTGGCAGCACTGGGCCATCGCAACATAGCCTTTATCACAGGCCCGCTGCGGCTGCGTTCCGCGGCGGCGCGACGCGACGCATTTCTGAGTTCGATGGATGAACTTGGGCTGGAAGTGCCGAGCGAACACATTGTGGAAGGCGATCACACAATGGAGGGCGGCATGGCAGCGATGGAGGGCCTGGTCGCGTCGGCAGAGCTGCCAACGGCGGTGCTGTGCTCAAACGACATGACCGCGATTGGCGTGTTTCATGCGCTCTATCGGACCACCTACAAGGTCCCCGAAGATATCTCCGTGGTAGGATTTGACGACATTCACCTAGCGCAGTTCATGCTGCCCCCGCTGACCACGGTGCAGATGTCATGCAAGGACCTGGCCACCGCGGCAGTCCAGGCGCTGCGTGCCGGAATTGAGCCGGACCATCCCAGGGCCGCACAGAAGGAGTGGCCGATTTCAACCCGGCTGGTGGTGCGGCAGAGCTCGGCTTTTCCGCGCGGGACGCTGCCGGCGCGCGCGCAAAAGGCCGCACGCAGGCGGGAGACTGCGGCGGTAAAGTAGACGAGCTTGTTGCGGCTTGGTTTGAATATGGCTGTGGAGTGGAATGCGGAGCGCTATTCGAACCGCCAGGTAAGTCCTGTCGTGAAGCCAACCGGATATCCGGGAGTGCCATGCACACGGGCCTGGATCGGGGCTGTAGGGGTTATGCGGGAGTTAAAGAAGTTTTGCGTCTCGTAATAATGCTTGTTATTCAGATTGTCGATCGACAGATTCCATTCCACGCCACGACCCAATTTTTTTGTTGAGGCGAAGTCGAGCACATCCAATCCACTGGCATGGGTTTGCGCCGAGCTTGTGTAGGGCGGAGCTGGCGGGACCGATGTGTCGTCGGGATTCACGATCAGGTAGCGGCTGATGTGACGATAGCGCAGAGAACTGAAGAGGCCATGCCACGCATTGAGGGTGAGGCTGGAATTGCCTACCGAGTGGGGCGCGCTGTCGACATACTCTCGGGGTGAAGTCCCGAGAAAGAATGCGTTGGATACCTGCGTGAGGCCAGCGTTCCAGCTTATGTGCTGCTTCAGTTGCACAGAGGTTTTCACTTCCCAACCATAAGAGCGGCTTGGCCCCTGGTATTGCATTGTCCCGTCATCGGGGCTGTACACATCTTCATGCTGGTGGTCGATTAAAAAGGCATCTGTGCTCGCGGAGAATCGATTGAGCTGGTGGGATGTGCCGAGCATGTAGAAATTGGTTGTGGCCACTTTGGGAGCCGAGGGGGCAAGTGCCATGCCACGCGCGTCCTGGCTGGTGACGGCTCGTCCGAAGTTGAAGTGGATAGCTATAGGCAAGCGGCTGGAGGGCGTATACACAACGTTGAGTTTGGGCTGTGCAACGCTTGCCTGGTTGAGGCCGGTGTTTGCCGGGATGAGGCGGTCGGTGAGGTTGAAACGGAAGGTGTCGAAACGCAATCCGGCATCCACGTGCAGGTGCGGGAAGTCCACGCCCTGCTGCACATACACGGCGGGATTCGCGATGTGCACATTCGTTTCAGTCCAGGGCTTGCCGGGCACTGGCGCGATGATGCGGCGCTGCTTATCGTGAAACAGATCGACGTTGATCCAATTGTCGGCGAGATTGGCTCCGCCCATAAAGAGCGCAGGAAAGCCAAACGCATGGCCGGCATGAACATATTTCGCACTGGCACCATCCTGCAAACGCGAATCGTGCTGCTGAATGCTGTCGCCATTCACTGGGTCGCTGAGGAAGAAAGTGAAATTCGAGAATAGGTCAAAAAGTGAACGGGAGACGTAGCCGTCCACGCGCAATGTGTCGTTGGCGCTGAAATTGTTTTTGTAATAGACACCGCCGGTTCCGCTGTGCACGTTGCCGCCGTCGCTGGGATCGACGCAGCCGAAGCGGTCGAGCGCACCCGAGTACACCCTATCGAGTGGGATCTGTCCCGACGAATCGAAGTCGTTGCGCCCGCCGTTGAACTTGAAGCCAAGCGATTGCGCGCCGTGCATTTTGAAGATGTAGCTGCCGGTGAAATTGTCGCGCACATAATGCAGCGGAAGCTTGAACGGGCCATCGGTGTAGGCATGCTCCCAGGAGAGAATGGCGTCGGTATTCTTCAGGCGGGGACTGAACGCGGCGAAGGTGCGGTAACTGCCAAATGAACCACCTTGTGCGCGCCAGGTCCAATTGTTGTCGAGGCGCTGCTTCAGGCGAATATGGATGACTCCCAGGGCGGAGAAGTCGCCGTACTCGGCGCTGAACGGACCGTTGACAAGATCGACGTCGTCCACCAGTTCGGGGCTCAGCGATTTGAGGGAGCCGAGATAACCCTGCCCGTGGCCCTGCGTGGCCTGGTTTTGGGGTATGTCGTCAACGAGCACTTTGAGGCCACCGTTTGCACCGCCGTGGTCGAGGTTGAATCCGAAGCGGCGTACCTCAAGCGACTTGCCCCCGCCCTCGTGCTGCCCAGCGTTGATGCCGCTGTCGAGGGTCTCGACGAGCTGGTCGTCGCGCAGAAACAGCGTGTTCCTGTAGATAGTGTCATTGCGGCGGTCAATGGATGGGTCCGCGGCGGTGGCGGTAATTACCAGCGATTCCTGAGCCTTCGGAATCACATAGTGAATCTGTAGCTGAAGATCTTCAGACGGAGCATCGGCCGCCAGCGAAAAATGGGATGCACCGATATACGTGCCAGTGACGGTGAGATCTACGGATTCGGCCGGCATCGAAATCGAGAAACTGCCATGGCCATTTGTGGTGGTGGTGCGGCTCCCTTTCGTGCCGAGGGCAGAAACTATAGCGCCGGCGACGGCCTGGGAATGCTCGTCGACAACGATGCCGCTCAGGAGGCGATCTTCGCTCCTCTGCGAGCCGGGGGCTGCCTGTCCCGCCGCAAGTGCGGCGGCCAGAGTGCCGAGGAAGAATAGTACGATTTTGATTTTCGTGCTACCCGCAGGGATGATTTTCACTTTGTTCAAAATCTCAGAGTGCATTAGTGCTTGTGGATGTGTTTGTGGCCGTGCTTGTGTTCAATGGGGTGCGCTGGAACGGTCATTACGAGGCGGCCGTGCTGAACGCCTTTGAGGCCAATGAGCCGATCGGCGAACTGTTCAACCTTGGCCGACTTTCCGTGGACGATGAGCACCTCAAGGCAGGAGTCGTGATCGAGATGCGCATGGCTGGTGGAGACGACCAGTTCATGGTTCTCGTGCTGCACCTCGGTGAGCTTTTCAGTGACGCCGTGCTCTTGATGGTCGAAGATGAGGGTGACGGTGCCGACTACGACGGCGTCAGGCGCCGCGGTTTGCTCGTTGACGAGGCGGTCGCGAATGAGATCGCGAAATGCTTCTGACCGGTTGGTGTAACCACGGCGGCCGATGTAGCGGTCAAACCGCTTGAGCAGTTCTGAATCCAGCGCAATGCCAATTCTGCTTAGGACGCCCATGTGTGCTCCTGACGAGACAAGTAGACGGACCGGCCTTCCGGATCTCCGTGTGACGGGGAAGATCCAGAATAGCACGAACTCTGCATTCGTGCTACGCGAACGCGCGACGCGCAACAGACCCTTTACAGGGTCCGGCTCGATTGATTCCGAGTGTTGCAATGAGGACTGATGCAAGCGATGCGGCCAGCTTTTGGCGGCGGGCGGTATACTTGCTCGCGGCCGTGGAAGCCGCACGGGATGTGCGCCAAACGGCCTCGCACCTGGAGATCAGACAGACAGGGCAGCACGCGATTCGATGTCTATGGGCGCATGGATAGCAAGCAGCCGCTAGAGGTGAAGCAGCGTGGGGCCCCACACAAGAGAGGAATACTTTATGAATCGTCGTCATTTTCTGGCGGGCAGCCTTGCCTTGGCTGGCCAGCACAAATTACTCCATTCCATGGGATTACTTTCGATGGGCGGACCGGGTACAGGGGCACTGGTGGCGCCGCATAATCTTCTGAGTTCGACCTACACCGAAGCTTTTCTCGCCAGCAAATTGGCGGCACCGGGCGCATGGCATCCTTACCCGAACTGGAGCGAGCGCGGCCCATGGATGGCGATTCCCGCGGATATTCGCAAGGCTGTTGTGGAATGCGCGGAGGCGGACCAGAAGGTGGGATGGAAGGCGTTGCTGGCAACAAGTTTTCTGGAATACAGGCGCAACGGCAATCGGACCCGATATCAGGAAGTGAACTTTGGACGCCGCTCTCAGTTGCAGCACTTGATTCTGGGCGAGTGCGTAGAGGGACAGGGACGGTTTTTGGACGATATCGCCAATGGAGTCTGGCTGATTTGCGAAGAGACTTTCTGGGGCGCGCCGGCGCACATGGCAGCGCAGAAGGCGGGCGTGGGGCTGCCGGATGTGACCGAGCCGATTATCGAACTGTTTGGCGCGGAGACGGCGCAACTGCTGGCTTGGACAAAGTACTTTTTGGGCCCGCAATTGGACACAGTGTCGCCTCTGCTTGGAAAGCGCATCACGCAGGAAGTGGAGCGGCGCATGTTGAAGCCGGCCCGGGAGCGCAATGACTTTACCTGGATGGGGCTGGGCAGCGCGAGGCAGGAACACCGGCTGAACAACTGGTGCCCGTGGATCAATTCGAACCTGTTGGTGACCAATCTGATTGTGGAGGAAGACCCGAAGCTGCGCGTTGAGGAGGCGGTGAGAATTGCCAGGAGCGTGGACGCGTATTTGAACGACTACTGGTCAGATGCGGGCGAGGAAGAGGGGCCGGGCTACTTCAGCCGCTCGGTGATGTGCCTGTTTGAAGTGCTGAGCACGATGGAGTCGGCCACCGGCAACTCCACGAATATACTTGCCAATCCGTTCATTGACGCCATGGGGAGATTCATTCTGAATGTTCATATTGCCGGCGACGATTATGTAGATTATGGCGATGTGCACGGCAAGGCGGCACCGGAGGGGGATGTACTCTACCGCATGGGGAAGGCGGTTCACGATGAACAACTTCAGGCTTTCGGCGCGTTTTATGCAGCCAGGGAAGGCTGGACGGCGACCGGAGCAGGGTTGACCAAGGCCCTGAGCATGCGCCTTCCGAGCCTGTCCCGCTCTTTGCCTGCGCTGCTGGCGGCCGATGAGATTCGCAGCGCCCGGCGGGAGGATGTTCTGGTACGCGATGCCTGGTATCCCGATTTCGGGCTGATGACCGCGCGCAAGAAGGCAGGCACGACCGAGGGGATGTATGTTGCGGTGCTGGCATCGAACAACGGACGCAGCCACAGCCATAACGACACAGGCAACTTTGTGATCTACCAGGATGGCGATCCGGTGGCGATCGACGTGGGTGTGGAAGACTATACGGCCAAGACCTTCGGACCTGACCGCTATTCGATCTGGACGATGCAGTCGGCGTTTCACAATCTGCCAACAATCGGCGGCGTAATGCAACACAACGGCGTGGAATATGATGCTATCGATCGGAAGTATGAAAGCAACAACGAGGGCGCGACGGCATCGTTCAACATCTCCAACGCGTATCCGAAAGAGGCCGGGATCAAGTCGTGGATTCGCACGGTGACGCTGGATCGCGTGCACGACACAGTGACGGTGGAAGAAGACTTTGAGCTGGAGCGCGCGGTAGCGGTGAGCCTAAGCGTGATGACGCCCAGAGTGCCGACAGCGGGCGGGGCGGGAAGCATGACACTGAAGCTTGCGGGGGGAGACAGCAAGGCGTCGCTGCTGAAGTTCAACGGCGCGGAGCTTGTCCCCGCAGTGGAGACGATTGTGCTGACCGATCAGCATTTGCGCGAGGATTGGGGAGAACAGGTGTACCGGATTCTGCTCAATTCAAAACAAGCGGTGGCGAAGGGTAGATTCTCGTACGAATTCACCCGCGCGTAGAACGAGGAAAGAGGGCCGGCTTCGCTGGGTTATGAGCGAAGCCGGCCTTTTTTAGTGTGGAATTCTCAGATGAGAGCGCTTTCTGTTTAAGTATTTACGGTGGAGATTGGGATTTGTGCGATCCCATCCTCATCCGTGGTTCCATGAAGGGTGTGCCACCCGCCCTGCCACAACCGCCCTTGACTGACTCCGAAGCATCCATACTCTCCCGACCTTGAAGGAGCAGAGAAACAAGGTATCCGGGAGGGGGGGTGGGTAGGGAGGGTGGGGTGGGAGGGGGGTGGGGGTAGTCCTCGCACTGGTCTATGCATGCCCTCGTGGCAGGGAGGTATTCAGTTGGGCGGAGATGGACCATAGAACTATTGTGCGCCAAAGGGCCTTAATTATCTGCAAGCCGAATTAGATAGTAAGTCATTTAAATTCAGCAATGTGAAATAAGGTGTGTTTTTGTTGTTTCCGGGTGCGGGTGGTAAGCGAGTCCCATGTCTCAGAATCGAGACACGCGCTGGCCAACCCGGTTGTTGGAAGCGTGGCAGTCGCAAAGACTTCCCTGGAGCCGTGAAAATGCCTGTATAGGGCTAGAAAACTGCACCGTTATGATGTAAAGTGGTGCAGATGATGGAAAGGCCCAACTTGACCACCTCGCCCAAAAGTGAACCGTCTCTCCGATTGTCCGTTACTCTCCCTTTCGAGACGTACGCCTCCCTTGAGAAGATCGCGAAGAAGAAGAAGGTTTCTCTTGCTTGGGTCGTGCGCGATGCAACAGAGAAGTATGTCTCAGATGAGTTTCCCTTATTCCGAGGGGTTGGGAATGATTGAACAGGACGCGTTCTCTCATACCTTCTACGAGTTTTTCGCAGGCAGCGGTATGGTCCGCGCTGGGCTAGGAGACTCCTGGAAATGCCTCTTCGCCAATGACTTCGACCCCAAAAAGACCGCGTCATATCAGCGGAACTGGGGCGGGGAGGAGATCTCTTATAGAGTTAGCGGGATTTCCGGACATCTTTGTCTTTCTGTCAACGCCAACGCTTGTGAGGCGTTGGCGTGATGATCCTCGACCCAGGCCGAATTCCGAACCGAGAAAAGCTTATCCTCACTGGCATTTACCTTTCGAAGTTCGGCTCTCTCGGGTTGAAAAAGCTAGGATTCCGAACTTTTGCAGAGGCTTACAACGTCGTCGGATATGCATTAGGCTCCCGCCCGTCTTCTATCAAAAACTACAGGGATGAGTTCGACCCCTTTTTCCCAAATTCGAGGAAGGGATGGCACAAGCGTGAAATGCGCGCGTATTGCAGGAAGGTGCTCGACGACTACACTAATTTGGATTTCGAGCCGTTCACCGGGCTGATTAAATCCTTCGTAGGTTACGACGAAAACACCTGGAGTTCTGTTCAAGCGAAAGACGAAAAAGAAGAGCGGGCGTCCGGTTTTGCGAGGAGGCTCATTACAGGATTGGCAGCGGAACGATATTTCGAATCAGTCCATTCCTCACTCCTTGAATTTCAAGGTTGCACGATTGAGAATACGACCCAGCTCGGTTGTGGCTATGACTTCAAGCTGAGCAGGGAAAAGAGCGAGGATTTTCTAGCGGTCGAGGTCAAAGGAATTCGAGAGAGGGTTGGCAGTGTTTCACTTACCCCGAGGGAATATGAGGTCGCGTCTGAGTTAAGGGATCGCTTCTACCTTTTTGTCGTCAAGGATTTCCAAAAGGTCCCCTACCACGAAATTTTTCTGAACCCTACTGCGGGGAATCTCCAATTCACTAGGACGGAGCGGGTTTTGATTCAGGTTTCCTGGATAACGCGGGTTTAATGGACAGCAAGGCTGCTGTCGGCACTGCGATCCCCCGATACATTCCGGAGAAGAGGAAAAAGCAAAATGAACCAAGCCGAAGCACTAAGTCAGGCCATCGATATGCTTGAGAACGTCGCCCCTGGGAGCCAATACAACGCCCACGAATTCTACGAGAGGCTGCGCAATATCAAGGCAGCAATCTCACCTGCCGAGCAAGCGCAAGACCCTTCGCCACGGACGGCCATTGTCGGAGGCGAAGAATATTGCGAAATTGACCGGAAGACGATCAACGACAGAGACCTGATATTGATGGAGAGTTGTAGAGATGGAGGCGAAGCCCCCGCCATAATCGCTGATGCGAACACGCGCGAAGTTTTGATGGAGGAGGTTTACAACGGATTTCACGACTACAGGAAATAAGAGACACGCATTTGCCGAACCAAATTCGCTAACTCAGCAAAGTAGATTTAACGATTAAAACGGGCCAACACGAGTTGCCAATCTTATTTCAGCTCGTTCGGACATCATCGCCAATCGGCAAATCGATGTTTGGGAGATCGCATGGGTTTGGGCCTACCCCGTGGCGAATAGGGAGCAGATTAGTTCGCTAGAGGCACTGCTTTATCACTACCTTAATCCCCAATCGCAACTGATGAACGGCACGGTTCCCCCTAAGCCAAACTCCCTCGAAAATATTCCCGAGCCTTCTCAGAAGGTCCAGGTAATGAACGAAGCTGAGATTCTTGCAAAGCGTGATCCCGTGCAGCGATTGCCCAGACAGGCGGCTCATTACGCTCAGATAGTCGGCCATTTTCTCGAAGTGAAAGAGTCGAAGCAAATCGCAAGAGCAATGGCAGCGCATTTCCAACGTCTTGCCAAGTATCATCAAACGCTTCTTGGCATTGCCGCCTCAGCCGCCTCCGATGAAGATCAAGCAGAGTGAGATTAGCCGAAGCGACATCATGCGCTCGGTAAAATCAAAGGACACCAAACCGGAGATGGCCGTACGCCGTTTGGTCTATCGTCTAGGGTATAGATTTCGCCTCCACCGAAAGTCTCTTCCAGGAACGCCAGACCTTGTCTTGCCGAGATTGAAAAAGATCGTTTTTGTCCACGGGTGCTTTTGGCATGGGCACACCTGCGCAAGAGGGGATCGAATCCCCAAGAACAATCATGACTACTGGGTTACGAAAATTGAACGGAATCGAGAGCGTGATCAACTCAACCAAGCGCTGCTTAGCGCCCAAGGCTGGCGAATTTACATCGTCTGGGAATGCCAAATAAAATCGCTCAAGTTAGAAGAAGACCTTAAAGCTTTCTTGGAATCCCCGAATACGTCTGATCCAGATTCTCAAACTTGTGACGCTTCAGCCCGCTCCGCAATCAGGGCGGGAATCCCATCCACAATCGGATAAATGCGGCTACAGCCTGCGTTGAGCAAGTGGCCGGACTCCAAACGCAGATCGGGATGGCAGGCCGGACAGACCAACTGGCACAGCATTTCCGAACTAATCAGTAGTGGAACAGAAGTGGCTGGTCGCTATTGGATGGTGGCATTGGGCTTCGCTTCAATCTCTCAAGATCGAGACCACCCGAACTGAATGGCAGGATACTGGGCACTCGCCGTTGCCTCTGGCCCTCTAGTCAACGACATTGAACAGCGGGTGCGCAATGAAGGACGCGCGCGTCTCTGATTCGAATCGCAGGAGATCTGTTGGTCGGTAGGCGTACTCTCTGCCGCAGTCGTCACACTGAGCGGCAAACGAGTCCGGGGTTGGCGGGCACGGCGAAATCGCATCCGTCTCTCCCAGCAGAATGGCATGACCTACGGCGATATTCTGCCGGTTGTGGAATAGTCGGTTCTTGCAGAACACGACCCAGTAGTAGTCGCTGGTGCGATCCTCCGCGTCTTCCTCATCTTGGTTGGATGTCCACTGCATGCGCCGGCTACTCCTTTATCCGGAACGGAACGCTTCCTGGGGCCGAGGCAATACGCGGGCCTCGTGCCAGGACACTTTTCCGGGGTTGACCCTGGAATTCCCCTGCCTTGTTGAGATTTCACTGAGCAGTCCGGGCCGCCGAAACAAGAAGCGAGCCGATCCTGCTTCTCACCCAACATAGATTTCGCACGTGCAGCACTTGTCACAAAATTGTCGTGCACGAGTCATTTGATTACAAAATGGAAATGGCGTTTGCCGAAAGGAAGTGCTTTGCGGTTGGAGAGCCTGTCTGAAGCAACTGCTGGCACCGATTGGAGGAAGACAAGCGACGAGATCAGACTGCCTTCGCAGCAAGTATTGGCACCGCAGCTTCCGGCGAGCTGCTGCTGTGGGTCACTGGCCACCCGGCAAGAAAACAAGGTCATCTTCTTCCCACCCATTCCCTCAAAATGCGCGGGAATGGATGGGGCACCCGAACAGTATTGAGTTGCCGGGTCTATAGATGCGGGGCGACCGGCTCCGGAACGATAGAATACGATTCATTGTGGAAGATGTCGCCAATCGGGAGCGGCACGCTCTCAATCGTCAACCCGGCAAGTGGGCTGGCCCTCGGGGCAGCATTGGTTGAGTCAATTGCGCTGCCGATCACTCAGTTCGCCTCGATGAACCGAGACGCTCAAAAGTGGAAATCGTCAGAATTCAGCAACCTGAAGGCAAGAAGAGATCCGGTCATTCGGAGACGGGAGCAAATGATGAAACGCCGCCGATTTGTCAGTCTGGCAACGGGGACAATGGTCAGTCTGGCATTGAAGAGACACTGCTTTGCTTTGTCGAATGCGAACAATGCAGGCAACGACATCCTTGCCCAGCGGGAGAGGCGCATCGCCTGGTGGCGGGAGGCGAAGTACGGCATGTTCATCCACTGGGGACTTTACTCGGCGGCGGCGGGCGAGTGGAAGGGAAAGTACTACGAGGGCATCGGCGAGTGGATCATGTACAAGGCGCGCATTCCACTGGCCGACTATGAGCAACTCGCTACTCAGTTCAAGCCGGCGAATTTCGATGCCGAAGCCTGGGCACAACTCGCGCAAGACGCGGGCATGAAATATCTGATCGTCACTTCGAAGCACCACGACGGCTTCGCCATGTTCGACTCGAAGGTTGACAAGTTCAACATCGTGGATGCGACACCGTTCAAGCGCGACCCCATGAAGGAACTGGCCGCCGCGTGCGCCAAGCGCGGTCTCAAGTTTGGTTTCTACTACTCGCAAGCCCAGGACTGGCACGCGCCAGGCGGCGCCATCTGGCAAGGACCGCACGAGCACGATCCGGTCTTTGCCGTGCCACAATGGGATCCGAAACAGAACGGCGACTTCGATACCTATTTCAATACCAAGGCAATTCCGCAGGTCCGCGAGATTCTGAGCAATTACGGCCCCATCGCCGTTATCTGGTTCGACACACCACTGGGAGTCATGAACGTCGAGCGCGCGGCCAAGTTGGAGAAGCTCGTGCATGAGTTACAGCCGAAGTGCCTCATCAGCGGTCGTCTCGGTGGCAACTTCCAGAGCGACTATGACTCTGAAGGCGACAACAAGATTCCGGATCTATCCCGCCCCGGCGCATGGGAGACGCCCGCTACGGTCAACGACACATGGGGTTTCAAGAAGAGCGACCATAACTGGAAGAAACCTGAAGACATTACCTTCAAACTCGTAGATATCGTCAGCAAAGGCGGGAACTATCTGTTAAACGTCGGGCCGGACGGCGACGGTGTAATTCCGCTTTCCAGTCAGGACTCCCTCCGCGCTGTAGGGAAATGGTTGCATTTAAATGGCGAAGCGATTTACGGAGCCAGCCATAGCCCATTTGGCGAAGAGTTTGGCTCGTTCAGCAAGAGCAAGGTGGATAACGATGGTAAGGCGCTATTCGAAGCGTGTAAAGATTGGCGCTGCACTACAAAGCCAGACAAGATTTACATCCATATATTCCAGTGGCCCGCATCAGGCAAGCTCCCCTTGCCGGTGGTGAAAGGCAGGATAAACAAAGCCTATTTGCTCGTAGATCCATCGCGCACCGCGTTGAATTTTCAACAGACCGAAGCCGGTGTGACCGTCAATATCCCTATCAAGGCACCGGATTCCATCGCATCAGTTGTGTGTCTCGAAACAGTGTAGACGCGCGCGCAATACAACTTTGCTGTAAAGCGGATGCTTCACGGTTAATTGATCTGGCGGGGGAGATTGTTGGGTAGTACGTTGATGGAATGAGCCTTGGCCAGCTGGGCTTCTCCGGTCAGGCGGAGCGCCTCCGGGCTTATCAGGATTGGCGGGTTCCGTGTCTCAATCTCCCACGAGTGGGGCGCCTGTCATTTTGGGGATGGTCAGTCGTGGTGCGCCTGCCTTTGCCTCTGGCCCCTAGTCAACGATATTGAACAAAGGGTGCGCGATGAAGGACGCGCTGGCATCTGATTCGAATCGAAGGAGATCTGTGGAGCGGTAGGCGTACTCTCTGCCGCAGTCGTCGCACCGAGCGACAAACGAAGCCGGAGTTGGCGGGCACGGCGAAATCGCATCCGTCTCTCCCAGCAGAATGGCATGACCTACGGCGATATTCTGCCGGTTGTGGAATAGTCGGTTCTTGCAGAACACGACCCAGTAGTAGTCGCTGGTGCGACCCTCCGCGTCTTCCTCATCTTGGTTGGATGTCCACTGCATGCGCCGGCTACTCCTTTGTCCGGACCGGAGCGCTCGCTGGGGCCAAGGCAACATGCGGGCCTAGCGCCAAGACGCGTATCCGGGGTTGACCCTGGAATTCCCCTGCCTTGTTGAGATTTCACTGAGCAGTCCGGGCCGCCGAAACAAGAAGCGAGCCGATCCTGCTTCTCACCCAACATAAATTTCGCACATTCAGCACTTGTCACAAAATTGTCGCGCACGAGTCATTTGATTACGAAAGGGAAATGGCGTTTGCCAAGAGGATGTGTGCTGCGATTGGACAGCCTATCCAAATCGACTGCCTGAACACCTCCGACTGGCCGGTGATAAGCTCAGAATTATTCGCAGGTCCGCACTTTTGGCTCACCGCGTCTTGGGTTCGAGGCCTGGCGCACCATGCTTGAATCGTGAAACAGCGCTGAACAACTTAGGCAGGAGAAGGCTTCATGACCTTTGGCAAAATCCCCGCATGGCGCATGAATCATGTCGGCCGCTCAAGAATAGTCCTTAAAGGCTGGGCTCTTGCAGCCACCGTACTGCTGAGTGCGGCGTCGGCGCAGGAGTTCGCTCGTCATCCAAACTGGCCTGGGGCGGGGCAGCTCTTTGTCGGTACGTGCTACCAGCCTGTCGACCGCACGCCTGACCAGATTCACAGCGACATCGCGGTCATGAAGAGGGCCGGCTTCAACGTCGTGCGCATGGGTGATCTTTCGTGGGACTCATTCGAACCGTCTCAAGGCAAATTTGAGTTCGCGTGGTTCGACAAGATCATGGACGAGATGCACGCAAATGGCATCCGGGTAATTCTCGATATCCCAGGATTGCCCGCGCCGATCTGGCTTCATCACAAATACCCTGGTGTGGACCTGGTGAGCCAGAATGGAACACGGCTACCACCCGCGCGGCGCTACATGGACAACATCAGCGATCCGGATTACGTGCGCGAAGTTGCGATCATGGCGGAGGCTCTTACCAAACACTATGCACATCATCCGGCGGTGATCGCGGTCGGCTACGACAACGAAATAGGCAACGGGTTCATGTCCTACTCGGAAGCGGACCGCCAGCGCTTCATAGTCTGGCTCAAGCAGAAGTACGGAACCATAGACTCGCTCAACAAGGCCTGGGCAACGCAGCGCTGGTCGCGGCGGCTCAACAGCTTCGAAGACGTGGACCTGCCTTTGGCAGACGGGCCTGTCCCACCGGAGCGTTATCTGGACCTTCACGAATACTGGTCGGATGTGACGATTGAGCGGTTGAAGGAACTGGATCGGATTCGCAGCCGCAACATGCCCGAACTTCCGTCCATATCAAACCTGTGGCCGAATGCGCCGCGAAAAGGGTTCGACTATCTGAGTACGTATCGATCGTATGCGAACTACGGAGCCCTTGGATTCTATCCGGGCAACCCGGTTAGCGGCGCCATGGAGGCGCTGATGGTCAAGGGCGATCTTGAGACGCCGATCTGGTTCAACGAGTTCACCGCCGGGGGGCAGGGATTCTATGGAATCCCCGGAAGGAGCCGGATGTATGCGTATCTCGGCCTGATCATTGGCAACCAGGGTGTGCTGGCGTGGACCTTCAACAGTCATCTTGGCGGCGAGGAGCAGATGATCGCCGGTCTTCTTGACCACGACAGTACGCCGTCCTGGAAAGTGGGTGAGTTCCAGAGGATTGCGGCAGAGTTCGCGAGCCTGCAGAAGCTGGGCTTCCCGCGGTTCACGCATCCTGAAATTGCGATCGCTTACTCGTTCGCTTCCAACGTCGCGTCCAATCCGAAAGGCCCTTGGGCCACGACCCAGGGATACTTCAGCCCCACGTATGAAGAGCAGGTGCGGGGCGTCTTCGAGCCGCTGTTTCGTGACAACATCGACACCGCATTCATCAACATCGGCCATGCCGATCTTGCCCGGTACAAGCTCGTCGTGGTGCCGGCGGACTATGTGATGGATCCTGCCGGGGCCAAGGCTCTTCGCGACTACGTCACAGCCGGGGGCACGGTGGTGATGAGCGCATTCTCTGCAAAGGTGGACGTGCATAGCCAATGGTTCGATACGCCCTTGCCCGGCCTTTTGAGCGACGTGTTTGGACTCAGGACCGCAGCTTTTTACACGGCGAACCAGGAGTTGACCGTCGAACTCGACGGCGCATCCGTGGCCACCGGCGCGCATTTCTACGAGGTTCTCGAGCCTTCAACTGCGACGGTTTTGGCGCGCTTCTCAAACACTGCCGACAAGACGCCGGCAATCACGGTGAACCAATTTGGAAAGGGCAAGGCGGTTTATGTTGCGAACGAATCGGCGGCATCGGTAATGGGCCCGGTGCTTAGGCATCTTTATGCGGCGGCGGGGATCGAGCGTGGACCTAAGACTCCGATGGGCGTTTTCGCGCGGGTGGTTGAGGGGCGGACTCTCTACGTCAATACGACGACGGAAGAGGTGCGCATCCCGGTTTCCGGCGACAAAACAGGAATCGTCAGCGGGCGGTACTACAACGGCGAGGTGATCCTCGGACCGATGGAAGCGGACCTGATCCCTTAAATTGGGTCTTGCTTTGATTGCAGTCAGATCATCGATCCGAAGGGTGCGTCGCCCATGTGCGGTTCGGCGGAGTAGGTGCAGGTTTAACGCGCATCAGCCCGCTCGTCAATCAGGATGGGGATGCCGTCCACGATGGGATAGAGGTGGGCGCAGGCGGAGCAGACGAGATGGGCGGTCTCCAAGCGCAGGCCGGCATGGCAGGCGGGGCAGGCCAACTGGCTGAGCAACTCCGCGTCGAAAAGCGGTTGGGGCGGGAGTTGAGCCGGGGGCGGGATTGGCTGGGTGCTATTGGATGGTGGCATCGGGGTTGGTGTCGGGGCTTGCGGCGGGAGCGGGTTCTGCAGCGACAGCGCCGCGCCGGGGATGGCGGGCAAACTCTTCTTCAATGCGCTTGTTGGTGCCGGCCTTGGCAAACTCGTAGGCAACGCGGATGCCATTGAAGATGGCGCGGTCGTTGGAGGAACCGTGGCCGATAATGCAGACGCCGCGCACGCCGAGCAGCGGCGCACCGCCGTATTCCCTGTAATCGAGGCGGCGGCGGAACTCGTTGAAGGCCTTGCGGGAAAGCAGCGCTCCCACTTGCGCGGTGACGGTGCGGGTGAGCGACTCGCGTAGAACGTCGCGGACAAAGCGGCCGACTCCCTCGCTGGTCTTGAGGGCCACGTTACCAACAAAGCCGTCGCAGACGATGACGTCCGCCTGGCCCGAGAAGATGTCGCGCCCTTCAACGTTGCCGATGAACTTGATGGGCAGCGCCTTGAGCAGCGGGAAGGCTTCGCGGGTAAGTTCGTTGCCCTTCGATTCTTCTTCGCCGATGGAGAGCAGGCCGACGCGGGGCTCGGCGATCTTGAGCACGGTGCGCGCGTACATTTCGCCCATGAGGGCAAACTGGGCCAGGTTTGTCGCCTTGCAGTCCACGTTTGCGCCCACGTCGAGCAGGACACATGGATTGCCGGTGGAGCTAGGCATGGGGTTGGCGAGCGCCGGGCGGTCCACGCCGGGCAGCGCGCCCAGCACCATTTTGGCCGTGGCCATGGCTGCGCCGGTGTTGCCCGCAGTGACAAAGCCCGCAGCTACTCCTTCGCGCACCAGTTTGAGCCCCACGCGCATGGAGCTATCGCGCTTGGAGCGCACGGCATGTGCCGCCTTCTCTTCCATGCCGATGCGTTCCGAGGCATGGTGAATGACGATGGGCAGGTCTTCGTTTTCGAGGTGTTCGTCGAGAATGTCGCGCAGTTCCGCCTCGGGTCCAACCAAATGGACCCGCACGGGCAGGGAACGGCAGGCGAGAATAGCCCCGCGAATCTCCGGCTCAGGAGCTTTGTCGGAACCTACGGCGTCGAGAACGATGTCGATGAGCATGGCGCTCAGTCTACTTTGCCGCTTCCTTGATGTCCAGGACCTGGGTGCCCTTGTAGACGCCGCACTTGGGACATGCGCGGTGGGGCAGCTTCTTTTCGTGGCAGGATGGGCACTCGGAGAGGCCCACAGCCGTCAGGAAGTCGTGAGAGCGGCGAAGAGCGGTACGGCGCGTTGAATGGCGCCTTTTCGGATTAGGCATGGTGCAATTCCTTTCATGGCTCTGCCCGCGAACAGCCTTTAGGACGCCAAACAACGCGGCACCCAAAAAATCCGGCCAAAACAGGAAAGGCCGGAATGGGCGACACGGGGCAATGGCTGCCTTGCGGCGCGGACAGAACAACCTCGAGTCTTAAAACCCGAGGGTCTGTAGCTGATGTCTCAGGACTCGATCCGGCCGCGGAGCCCAGACAGCGCTTGCCAGCGGGGGTCGCTTGGACCCACATCGCATGAACAAGTCTGGCTGTTGCGGTTCTCACCGCAGCGCGGGCAAAGCCCCTTGCAGTCGGGCTTGCAAAGGGTTCTGACCGGCAGGGACAAAAGCACCTGTTCGCGCAGCACATCTTCAAGCAACAGACTGTCCTTTAAATAATACCCGATTTCTGTCTCCGGCGCTGTAATTGACCGTTCCGTAGGCTCGGAATCGGCGGCTGCCGGGCGGAAGATCAGGTCGAACTCGGCCTGCAGGGGAATCTTGACCGGCTCTACGCAGCGGGCGCATGGAACCTGAAAGTTGCCGGCAAAGGTGCCGCGGAGGCGGATGTCGGCCACAATATCCCTGGGACCGCGATGCTCGTGGATCACTTCTGCCAGTCCGGATGCGGCCAAAGGCCCGGCCTGCTCGGCCTCCTGGCCAAAATCGATCGCTCCCGGAGCCAACTCCAGGTCAAAGTCGACCGGCTCCCGCTCTAGCTCGCTTACTTTGAACTCCATTGTATGAGCGTAAAGCATTTTCAGCGCGGGTGGAGGAGAAATCTGCGCGTTTCAATGCGAGGCCGATTGCACAATCATCTTCACTGTCATCGAGTGCGACAGAGAGCCTGAAGCCGCCGTGATGGTCAAGGTATAGGTTTCCGGACTCAGGGTTACCCCGCCCCCACACCCGTTCAAGCCCAGGGCCAGGGCAGCACTGGCCAGAGCAAGCACCACCAGTTTGCGCCAGCGCCGCGCCGCCTTGCGCAGCCGAGCGGCAAAGGGCAGCAGGATGAGCCCCAGCGCCACTGGGAGCGAACCTTTTCTAAAAGGCCCATCCAGCGGCTTTGCCGCCGCCTGGCCCGGCAGGGTCACCTTGAGCGTCACATTGGCCGCCGCGGACCCTATCGCCACCGAAGCTGGAGAAAAGGCGGCCGTCGCTCCGAAGGAGAGTCCGGTCACGCTCAGGCTGATGGCCGCAGGCATCCTCGAGCCGCCTACCGGGGTAAGCACCAGCGGATAAGCCGCCACGGCTCCCGGAGATACAGTCACCGAGCCCGCGCCGCTGCCGCCCGAGAGAGCCAAGGTAAAGTCCTCGATTGTCTCCGCCAGCGTGTCGCTGGAGGCGGTCTGGTAGTTGGTGTCGCCGGAGTAGACCGCGGAAATCGAGTGAATCCCGGTGGTCAGAGACGACGAGGTGTAGGTGGCCACTCCCGCGGTAACCGTCCCCGGCCCCATCTGCGTGGCCCCGTCATAAAAGGCCACCGTGCCGGTAGGGGTGCTCGCCGTGGATGAAACGGTGGCGGTAAAGGTAACAGCGTAGGTAAGGAACTGAGGGTTGGTGTTGACGCTCAGTTTCACCACAGGGGTCGCCGGAATCACGGTAAGAGTCACATTCGCCGTCGAGGTGGTGTAATTGACTGTATCGGTCGGGGAGATCGTCGCCGTCAGGGTGTGCTGTCCGATGCTGAGTACCGTTCCCGCGGCGGGCGAGTAGCTGAAGGTGCCCGCGACCTGCGAGCTGGCGTTGAGCTGCGTCCCGCTCAAGGCGGTGCCGTAGGTGACCGGCGCCGGGGTCGCCCAGGTGATGGCCGGCGGCTGCTGGAAGATGACCGTATCTGAAGCCGTAACATCGTTCGAGAAGTTCGGGCTGGAGACGGTGGCAACAATCAATCCCGAGGTGCCGCTTCCGCCTCCGTATGGTGGGACGCTGACGGTCAGGGTGACCGGATCGCTGTCGCCGGGCGCGATGCTGTTGGTTCGCATGCAGGTGAGTGTTCCCACGGTACAGGTCCAGCCTCCTGTGGAATCGGTCAGCGCCGCGGCGGCAAGGCCCGCGGGCAGCTTGAAGGTCAGAACCGCGGAACTATAAATCGGAGCATTGGTGCTGGTGTTGGTCAAATTCACCGTCACCTGATCGGCACTGTCGCCCTGCTTGACGGTCAACGGGCTGGGGCTGAAGGAGATCGTAAGTGAGGGCACCACCACGGGCGTTACGAAGCTCGACAGGTCGAAGAGGGCAAATTCGAGCATCTTCTCCTGCCCGATCATCGAATGAGACGCGGGGCACTCTTTGGGGAATACCGTGCCCGACGCACCGCTTGCATTGAACACGTGATACTCGGTGTAGAGCACGCGCCCGCATTGCTTGTCCGCGGCTGCGCCGACCGGAGTATTGAAGGTGAACTGCATCTGCGGATTGCCCACGGCGTTATTCAGGGTCAGCCAGGGTTGTGTGGGCGGGTTGACGGTGGTGAAGTCGTGGCGCAGCGTGCTGATGGCAATCTGTCCCGGCGTGTTGTTATATAGAGCACCCGCATAGGGCAGCCACGCGGCGAAAGTGGCCCCGTCAGTGAAGCCCGTGTTGACCGTGGCGATGCCGTCGGGAAGCTGATAGTTGCCGGCCAAATCTGCATTCCAATTCGCAACCGATGGGAGGAACTGGGAATTGTAGGGCGCTGCGGAATCGAGCCACACATCGCTGTAGTGAGTTGCAAAGACCCGCCCGCCAAGGTTGGCATAGTAAGCCGGATTCGGAATTTCGGACAGCGGGATAAGTGGAGAGGTTGTTCCCCGACGGGCCATTAAGATGGCAGAAACGAGGAGCAACGATGACACGACGTCAACGCCGGAACCACACAGCGGCTTTCAAGGCGAAGG
>CAIKND010000135.1 GCA_903828675.1 uncultured Acidobacteriaceae bacterium | reverse complement strand
TCCCAATGATGGGAGTGCCTTGAAGAGTCAGAGGCATTTCTTCACAAATGCCACTCGGAAGTATCGCTACACCCACACCGTCCTGAACCAAGTCGAATGCTACTTGTGCGGTAGTAGCCTCTTCCACGATGTTCGGTTTGAAGCCCGCTCGAACACACTGCTCAATCAAACTGCGATGAAGAGCCGGATGGGTGTGGTCTGAGCAAGCCACGATCAGGCGGCATGATTTCAGATCGTCGAGTCTAATCGCTCTTTCTCCGTTGTCCTGACGCCCGCGTATTGATACCGCATGCAGGAGTTCGGAGCGCAGCGGGACCATTTGCAAATTGCTTTGATCGAGCGGAGCAAACGTCACTGCAGCTTGAATTGCTCCGCTGCTAAGAGAATCAGCCATCTCAGACGCGCTGACTTGGCGGAACTCCAGGCGTAGAGTCGGAAGTCGCTGCCTCTGCATTGATCGAATCTGATCCCGGAGCCTCGCTGGCACAAAGGCTGAATAGCCAATCAAACACAACGCAGCCTTGCTCCGAGATATCAACCGGCCGAGGTCTTTGGCCCGTTTGAATTCAAAGTGGAACCGATTCATGATCTCTTCCATTGTCTGGGTGAACGGACGTCCGGCTTCAGTAAACTCAACAAGGTGGTTGTTCCGGCGAAAGATCGCGAAGCCAAGTTCCGCCTCGACTTCACGCACCTGCCGGCTGATTGAAGACTGGACAACGTGAACACGTTCCGCTGCCTTTCCAAAGTGCAACTCGCGCGCGACAGCCAAAACGTATTCCAATTTTCGGAAGGGAGGAAGGGCACTCATGGCATCACCTCATAGGGGGTGGAATGGTCTTTCGAGGACAGTGGGAGTTGGTTGACCGACAACACTGTCCCGTACCTACGAGAGGCACTTTCGAAACGCGTTTTGGGAAAAACAGGGGAAATGATCTTTCGAAAGATCGAGACACTTCGCTTTGCCGCGAAATCTTGTCACTGGCCGGCGAACTTCGATGTACCGCCCAGATTGTCCCTCAACTGCAATAGGGCCTCTACGTGAGACCTTCGGTGCCAGGCAACAAAAGATATTCTTCGTACATCCAATAGACTCCGCACTTGCGGCGGAGCCAGGTCGCAATAAGATTGCGTCGCATCACGTCTGCCCAGAAGATATGGGGCTCTTGCGGCGTTCTGGCCGGGTTGATTTGCCCCGGATGACTACTATGCTTATCTCAAGAGCCGGAAAATGTCAAGTAAAACACTACATAAACATGTTTGCTGAGTAATCGTGGTTGCGAATATTGACCTCCGGACTCTAACGGCTGTAGATTCCGTGTAATGGCGGATTTCGACGAACTCTATCGCGAACTCGGACGAAGAATCCGTCAGGCGAGGGAGCGCAACGGCGAGGGCCTGAGCCAGGATGCCCTAGCCAAGCAGCTGGGGATCAGTCGGGCATCTGTGGTCAATATCGAGGCTGGCCGTCAGCGAGCTCCTTTGCACTTGCTTTGGCAAATTGCTCAACTCTTGGGAACGGATTTGACTTCTCTGATTCCCCGGAACGAAGAATTGCTCGCGCCGGCAATTCATGAGCGGATCGATAGAGAGATGATTAAGAAGATCGAGGAACTAGCCGAAGGAGATCCTGGCACCATCAAGTTGATGACAGGGTTTGCAAGCATGCTGATAGGGACGATTGAAAGACCGCGTTCCGGCAGGAAGCCGAATGAGCAAAGAAAACCTCGAAGGTAAAGCTGAAAAGACGCTTCGCGACACGGATACTTACCGTGTGCCTGTAGCCATCGAAATCGTCGCTCAACGCTTGAACCTGACCATGTCGGCGGCCCCACTGGGCGAAAAGGTCTCCGGCATGCTCGTTGTCATGGGCGAGCGGGGCGCGATTGGGTACAACTCATCACACCCGCGTGTACGACAGCGATTTACCATCTCGCATGAGATAGCGCACTATTTGCTGCACGCAAAGAATGTTGAAAAGACGCAGCTATTTATTGATAGTAGTGTGACGTTCAGGCGTGACGAGAACTCGTCTGCCGGGGCCGATCGCGACGAAGTAGAGGCCAACCAACTCGGCGCAGCTCTACTGATGCCCAAGGGCCTGGTGCAGCAGGAAGTGAAGAGAAATGAACTGGATCTGGATGACGAGAATGCCATCAGCCTCCTCGCTAAGAAGTTCCAGGTGAGCGCCGCCGCGATGTCTAACAGGCTAGCGAACTTGCGAATGTTGCGATGAGTAGTCTAGTCGGATGCGGTGTAGGCCATTTGATAAATGCTGAGAGTTCAGTGTGCCGGACAACTACATCATTCGAGTTCTAGTCGAGCGGAGCCAGTCGATTGCATCTGGGAGATGATGCGCTCATTCAAAAGCTCGTGCAACACTCAACCCTGCATCTCATGAGTCGGATATCCGCCTAAGCCGGCATTTTCGATAGTCTCCACCAAGGCCCTACGATTCCATGCGGATTCAACAGCCCACTGGTACCGAACGTGAATCTACGACAGCTTTCCCCGAATCACAAGGCCAAGAACGGCAACGCGTTGACCTAATGAATGACGATTCGCGGCTGTCTGGGCATTAAACGAAATTCCCAGATCGGCCATTGCATCCGCCAACCTTTCTAACTCCACTCCACGCTCTTCCAACTTACGAAGTTGCTCACGTCCCTTGTCCAGGTCATAGAACACGAATTCCATGTTAGGTTTATCGCGCTCGACCCTCGCGTACTCGGCCAAGACCTTTTCTGCTTCAAACTGCTCGACTAAGTCAACCACGACGAGAGCTGGGGAGTAGCCGAGTTCCCGGAACATTCGAAAGATGATCTTCTGAGGAATTCGAGCACCTATGCAACTGATGATCTCGCCTCCTGGCCGAAGACATTCTCGTGCTTCCATCAAACATGTATAGTGAAGAGCCAGCATGTGTTCGGCAAACTCCGAAGGGATGATATTTCGCTGAGTCTCCGAAATCGCAAAGAAGCTCGCTGATAGGGCGCCATCATCCAGGTTTACGTCCCCCGGCGTGGCCAGATTGGGCAGGTTCTCATAGATCAAATCAGCCTTAATCTTGTGATAGATCAAGGCTTGACATAGATCGCTAACGTAGGCATCTATTCGAATGGCTGTCTGGCTCACGCAATTCCGGAGTACGTTCCTTTTGCCTGTCGCAACCACATCCTCATGAACGTCAGTCAGCACCAAATAATCTGGTCGCAAGATCTCTGCGGCCAAGATTCCATCAAGCGCCGGTCCACATCCAACAATGCAGACAGTTCCATGCTCAATCTTGCCGTTTGATAAGGAACCTGCCAAGATCCTGAAAGCTCGGCGAACTTTGGGTAGCCATCCAGTACTTGGCTCCCCCTCGGGGAAGTAGGTATGCTCCGTCAACTCAAGAACAATTCGTTCCCGTGTACGTTCCCTCGGACCCAGTTCATCGAAAAACTGCGTGCAATCCACTTCGGACAGATTCATCTTGTGCGACCTCGCAAGGCTGCTAGAGGGATGCGCTTCATGCTTGTCTTCCTCCCGTTTCAGGGCTAGCTGGCGGGCTTGTCCTTGTCCTTCTTGGTGAGAAGTGAAACGCCAAGACTACCAGAAACAGGGTGAACAATACAATTATCGTTGACACCGCAGAAACCGTCGGATCAATTTCGTATCGAATCCCATCCCACATTCTTTTCGGGAGCGTTACCGTTTTGGTACCTGCGATGAAAAGAGCGATCACGGGCTCATCGAACGAGGTGATGAAGGCAAAAAGCCCTCCTCCAAGAATACCGGCTCTAATCTGGGGCAGCGTAATCTTGCGAAATGCTAGAAATGGAGAAGCTCCCAAAGATCTGGCGCAGAGTTCGAGCGACTGGTCAACTCCCTGCAGACTTGCCGACACGCTCAATACGACCAAGGGGATCGCTATAGCTGTGTGTGAAAACACAAGGGCGATTGGCGTCTCGACCAGGTGAACTGGAGCAAACCAAAGAAATGCGGCCACTGCTGTTACGATCGATGGAACGATCATTGGAGTAAGGGTCAGTGTGATCAGCAATTCTTTCGCTCGGCTCTGAGATCGCGCAAGTGCAATAGCGGCGGCAGTGCCGAGCAATGTTGCCAAGAACATAACGGGGATGGCAATTTCGATGCTGGTCAAAAAAGCGTGTCGCCAACTCGTGTCCTGAATGAGGTTCTGGTACCACCTAAGTGAATATCCAGGCGGTGGAAACATCAGGTACCGGCTTTCGCTAAAAGAGAGTACCGAAATGACAATTATCGGAGAGATGAGAAGCGCCGCCACGGCGGCGGCAGCAACCTTTGTGAATAGACCCGAACTTGCCATCTCTTCTTTGTCTACTGTAACCATTGGACTGACCTTTCCAATCTGACGATCCGCCGCACTCCGAACACTAAGAGCATAATGACGAGTAGAAGCACTGCGGAGAGCGTCGCTCCAAATCTCCAATCCAGCAGTTGGTTCATCTGGATGTCAATTAGCATTGAAAAAGTAGTCTGCTCTCGGCCACCGAGCAGAGCGGGCGTGATGAAGTAGCCGAATGAAAGGATAAAAACCAACGAGCATCCCTCCATGATACCCTTCGCGGTTAGTGGCACAAAGATTTTGTAAAAAGCTCTCAACCGGGTGGCTCCAAGGCTCCGAGCAACGACGAGTAATTGCAAATCGACATTTCGCATGCTCGCATACAAAACGAGAATCATGTAAGGAAGCATTATGTAGCTAATGCCGCATATCACTCCATTCAAGTTGTAGACGAGTTTGAGCGGACGGGCTATAAGCCTAAGTTCTAATAGTGCTTTGTTGATGATGCCCTCTCGTTGAAGAAGGACCAACCAAGCGTAGCTACGCACGAGGATGCTTGTCCAAAATGGCATCATGACAACCCCAATGGCTAGATTGACCACCCGTTGCGAGGCGGTCGTCAGAAAGTATGCAAATGGGTAACCCAAGGCTAGACAAACTATGGTCACTGCTAATGACATCTTGGCTGTTCTATACATCACTTCGAGGTAGACGGGCTCCTGAAGGACGCGAAGGTAGTTGCCGGGCGCAAGCGCACTTTGAAATAAGAGAAATGCGATGGGGAAGAAAAAGAAGATGCAGAGATATCCTAGCGCCGGAACGAGCAACAGCAAGTTGCCGCAAGATTTACGGATTGATTTGGTAGGCGGTGTAGTGCGATGAACCGCGCGCGGATGAATTCCAAATAACGGCAATTGGATCCTCTTCGAAACCAGTCGACCTTAGGGCTGACTTACATTCCAATCAGTGTGTTATCGCTCAATAAGCCACTTGTTCCATCGTTCGACAACCAGGGCCTCGTTATCGGCCCACCACTGTGCGTTATAGACAAATTGCTTTGGGCGGTTCTCTGGTGAGGTCGGGAGCATCGCCCGAGTTGCTGCATCCAGATTGGCATAGGCTTCGGGCGTTGTTGGCCCATAGTTAATGTACTTTGTGAGGCGGAGTTGGACGTCGGGTCTGCTGGTGTACCTGATGAATTCCATCGCCTCTTTGTAGTGCTTGGCACCTTTTGGGATGACCCACGAATCCGTATCTAATGCGCCTTGGCTCCAATCGACTTCGAGAGGGATCTTGTCTTGTGTCGCGGCGGTCCAAATTCTTCCGTTAAATGCTGAGACTAAGACGACTTCCTTATCTGCAAGCAGTTGTGCAGGTTGGTGCCCCGACGACCACCAGACAGTCACTGCAGGAGCAATCTTGTCGAGACTACGGAAGGCCCGATCAATGTCAAGCGGGTACAGCTTCTCCATCGGCACACCGTCAGCCAGGAGCGCAAATTCAAGAGTGGTTCTCGGATCTTTCCTTAAGGAGCGTCCTCCCGGGAATCGTTTTGTGTCCCAGAAATCGGCCCAACTTGTCGGGTGGGGTCTTCCGGCAGGGTAAGTCTGACTGCTGTAGGCCAACACTGTTGAGTAGAAGTCAAAAGCAACAGAGTAGTCAGTCAGCGCTCCTGGATAGAACTTTGCTTTATCGATTCCCGTATAATCGATTGGCGCGAGGATTCCCTCCCTGGCTCCGCGGATGATGGTCGATGATTCCGCTCCGTTGACGACGTCCCAAGCCGGTGCGCCGGCATCAACCATCGCTTTCAGTTTTGCGTACTCCCCCGACCATTGCGCTTCATGGACCCTGATTCCAGTATCTTTTTCAAACGGCTCATAGAAGGCTTTCCGTTGTGCCTCCTGGAAGGAGCCTCCGTAAGAACAAACAGTGAGTTCGCGCGTCTGCGCTGGCTCATCATGTGTGCGTTTGCATCCAGCTATGCAACTCAATAGGGCAAGCAGGAAAAAAGACGCAAACTTCCACGAAGAGATGAATGTCGTACGGTTCATAGTTAGGCCTCCAAGTGTAGAGAATTCACCGACTGTTGCGTCGGTAAGATGTGAGTGTCTTCAATCTGCCAATGAATGTTGGTTGTTACGCCTGCTTTGAAGCTCGATCTGGCAGGCGTCATGCTTGATCGCCAAACCGTGCCGTCGCTCAGCGAAACGTCTGTCTGTAGTGCGCTACCTAGATAGGTTGAATTGATTATGGTTCCAGGCAGACAGTTAGAATCGGCCTCGGGAACTGCAACGCGAACTCTCTCTGGGCGGACCAAGAGAGTCACGAGTGCATCCTGACAAAGCCCGTCAACTGACGGTGCCCGTAATTCGCATTTCCCAACTTCCACTTTGATCACGCCGTCGAGAATGGAAATGACTCGGCCGGTTAGCAAGTTTGCACCGCCGAGAAAACGGGCCACGAACTCGTTGCTTGGTGACTCGTACAGTTCGAGCGCCGAACCTACCTGAGCGACTTGACCTCTGTTGAGAATCGCGATCCGATCAGCGACCTTCATAGCCTCAGCCTGATCATGGGTCACATAGATGATTGTCATGCCAAGGGTTGTGTGAATGCGGCGGATTTCGTCCTGCATCCGTTCTCGGAGTTCGCGATCCAGGGCGGCCAACGGTTCATCAAGCAGGAGTACTTCAGGGCTAAATACTAGAGCTCGCGCAAGCGCCACGCGTTGCTGCTCGCCACCGCTCAACTCCGATGGGCGCTGGCCCTCAAGCCCGGTCAGCCCGGTCAAGTCAAAGATCTGTGCAACCCGCTTCTGCAATTCTTTCTGGCCGCATCGATGCATTGGGGTACGCAGTGGAAAAGCCACATTGTCATAAGCCGACATGTGCGGAAAGAGAGAGTACCCTTGCATGACCAGCCCGATCTTTCGCTGGTGAATTGGTATGTCCGTGATGTCCTGGCCTCGCAAGAGGATGCGGCCGCTTGTTGGAGAAATTAAACCAGCTACGCACTTCAAAACTGTACTTTTACCCGAGCCGCTGGGTCCTAGAAGCACCTTCAATTCCCCAGGCTCAACCTCGAAGCTGACGCCATCGAGTGCCGCTGTCGGGCCATACCTCTTTACTAGGTTTGCGATCCTCAGGTGAGCGTTCATGGCAGAAAGCGGTCCGAACCCGAATTGAGCGGTAACAATTGGCCGTGCAGGGCAACCCAAGCGGACCATAGCCGCAACTTCGGTGGCTCAACAGGGATACTCATGCGCATAGAAATGCGCTTTGCTGGGCACACCCGCCTGCTTTGAGGTCTATCTGTGGGCTTGAACATGGAGCATAAATCTCCAAGGCCATCGCTTAATGTGACGGCGGTATCCGGAGCAACCTGCCAACGCACTCCCAGATTAGATTCCACGGGAGGATTCACAGTATTCACCTTGAGTTGAGACGACCAATTCTACCACAGTACCAACGCGGGACGAGCGGACTGGCCACCGTTACTTTCACGAGAAGTGCCGCGATCTCATTCGAATTGACCTGATGCACCTGATTTGAGCGCACCCACGCGTCAGCAAGATTGTTGTAGCATTTTCATCCAGGAAACTGAATTCATTCAGTGTGCAGTCGTCTCCCGTTCAAATCACTCAAAAGAATTGAACAGAATAGAACCTTTCATGCCGTTGAACGGTACCGCGAAGACGGGCGGCAAAGTGCCGACACGCTGCAATCAAAAATGACTCGGCGATTACGAATGCGCCAAGGTCCACTCACCTTCTAGACTCGGCTGTCCTTTTCGCCCGGCGATACGTTCAACCTACCAGTGCGCGGGTCTAATTTCCTCCCATTCTTCAGGTACAAGATCCAGGTGGGTCACCATTTTGAGTTCTTCAGAATAGCGTTTCCATGCTTCAGGCCTTATGGAACTGTAATTTGCATCCTGCTCTTTACACCACACATTGAACTCGGTAGAGGTATCTGGCCAGCCCTCCGCCAAATACCCTTCGCGCGCAAGTTCAAATATCGCTTGCAGGGCAAACCCCGCCGTCCGATCGGATAAGCGCGCGCCTAGGATCTCACGTGCATCACAACCCACCGGAAGACGGGCCGACCTAGTTCCCAAGAGCATGATGCAGTTGCGCAGGCGCAGTCCAGCACTTTCACCATCATCCCCGCTGGCGAGGATTGCCTCGACTAACTTGAAAAAGCATATGTTGTCTTCTGGATTTTTACTTCCAGATGCTGGCTTATTTTGTTCAGGGCTATCGGGGTCGCCAGCAAGGCACCAATCCCGCATCCAAACGTTATGCTGGGTCATGAAATGCCACCAATGATACTTGAGATTCAAATCAAGAGCATTGGGTTGATGAGTTATCCTTCCTTTGATCTCCGATTCGTGCCTGTCGAGCCAACTGCGGATTTCCTCACCCAGACCACCCTCGAGTTTTCGATACATCCACTCATTATGCCAAGCGAATGTAAACAGTCGATTTGCCAATGTCCATTCATCAGAGATGACCTTGCCCTTCGCCTCTGCGCAGATCGTTCGTCTAAGCCGCTTGACCTCAGAGCTACGCCCGATCATGGAGTCCGGAAGGGCATTGCATGCCCACATCAGTTCGTCGTCGAGCACCATCTGTGCTTTCAGTGCTGCCTCACCAGTAAGGTCCTTAAGAATTGATCCCAACGCCCGAAGAAAAGGCGGATGCTTAATCTTTTTATGTTCTGGGGTGCAATGAGTTTCCATCGAGATCGCCCAATGAAGAAGGGTTGAAAATGCCGCCAAGAGCAATTCCTGATTCTCTGGAGTAAGTTTTCGCCACTGCTTGATACGCGATTCTAGTCCCTGGCGGAGCCATTCGGTAGCCGGCGTCCCAGCTTTTCCGCTAAGTCGCTTTATTCTATAGACAGCCCACCCTAATGCCGCACAAAATCCGGGCTTCAAAACTAAGTCCGTGTTTAGCCGTTCTTTGGAGCCGTTGTTCAATTCCCAGTCAAAAAGCGCGTCTGGGTGACGCTCGATCAGAGAAATTAGCGACTGTGGCCGCTCATTTTCTGGCAATCTTTCGATCGCTTGCTCCAATAGGCCCCGAACCGCAACGATAGAAGTCCTCTTGCCCATAGCTATCTTGCTTATCGCAAATGCGGCCGTATCGATGTTGTTAGAGTGGGCAAAGTGGCTTTGAAGAGCGAATATGTAGTGTTCGCTTGGAACTCTTCCGAAATTGACCAATCCGCGTTTAGGCCGGAGAAAAAGATCTTCAGCTAGTCGTTCCCATGTTTTATCAACGCCCAGAGCTCGATAGCCCGCTGCATCCAAAAACACAATCCCTGCAGCGATCTCCAAAATATACGCACGGCACATGTCTTCAAGGGCCTTGGTCGGATCATGCTCTCTTAGTTGCCTTACGAGCCCTGCCAAGACATTGAAGTCAACCCCGAAGACTACGTTTGCGATACTGCCGCGCCGGGCCAGCAGTTCTGGCGCTTTACTCGAAAAGGCTGCAACCTCGGGAAGGGGTGGCGGTTGTAATGCAGAACTCTCATCTCCGCTTAGTGCGTAGCGGCTTGGGTCATTATGGCGTGCCACTATCTGATCTAGTTGCTCGGAGTTAAATGATCCGCCGACGCCATGGTCCTTAAGGCGAAAGATCCCACGAGAGAATCTCGTGACGCCTTCCTTTTGCGATCTATTCGGACGGATCCTGCAGCCGAGGATGATCTCGGTGGCGGTGAGGAGTGTAGATCGGCTGGTCAACACCAAGACGCCACCGACCGGAAGACAGTTAGTTATATGCTCGTCGCTGTCGGGATTTAGCAGTCTCTCGAGCCTTTTCAAGCCCTCTTCGTCATCGGCCAGAGTTCGCAAGCGGACAGTACCGAAAAGGTCATCTAAAAAGATAAGTGAGGGATTGCTTTGGCAGAATATCTCGCGCGCCTTGTCAAGTCCATCCAATACGGTTGTTGTTTCCCCAGTAAAAAGGGCGCTTGAGTCTTCGCCGGATGTCCAATAGCTTAGCTCAGGATCTCGCTCGAGAACAGCTCTTATTGCCGCAATGGCCGACCAAGTCTTTCCCATCCTTGGCTGTCCGTCGATCACTACTAGACGCCGCCTTTCTCCCCCCGGCGATATCGCAGCAATCTGTTCCTCTATATCATTGGACGGAACGAATGTTTCCCTAAAATACTGAACAGGATCCCGTCCGGCCCGCGGTTTAAAGAAATCAGCTAGAAACTTGTCAGATGCGGACTCCGGTTCATTGATCGTCATTTTGCTGTGGTCTCCGATGCACTGATTTCCATATCGGCGGGCGGCGAGCTTCGTGAAGCCTATCCCTGAAAATAGACACCGACAAGCCGAGAATTAATCGCGGGCACTGACACTGTCAAACCAGCTGAATCTAAGCGAGTTCCGCTTAGTTGTCCCGAGTATAGCCACGTCATCTCGATCTGAAAATCAGAAAACATAGCGAACGCGTTCTATTCTTCCCGAGATCCCATGTTGTACGGAGTTTACCTTGGCCTAAGGAATAATTCTCCCGATCGGCAATATCTTCAATGGTCGTCTGCATCTCTGCCATGGGGACACTGAAGCTTCTCTTCGCCTTTTCTAATTCCTTTGGATCGTCGTATAGCCAGAAGAACCAGATTGGGAAGCGCAGATCCCCACGACTCATGAGTCTGCTTGCAAGATGGCCTTGGATGAAGTTTCTTAAAACTAGCGGGTCTTCCTGTTTTTCGTCCGCGATTGCATGGGGTGCACCATTATGAAGACAAATTAGCCGATGTTTCATTTCTGGCCTCCATGGAGGAAAATGCACGACACGAATCCCCAGAACTCTGTACCGGCGGAAAGAATGAATGAAAAGAGAGCCCATGAGAAGAAACCGGAGGCAGCGAAGACGCGTCGCAGGAGATCGCATTCTGCGTCGATGCATTCGGCAAGGTTCTGTTTCTCGCGACCGCGGAGTGCAGATTGTGACAGCGTCAGAATCTCAGATTCTGTTCCCTTCATTTTTAGGAGATTCCAGACGGTTCCCTTCGGGCGAATCCACCACAGACCAACACCTAAAAAGATGAGTCCGATACACCAAAGGCCAAAGGCAACTTTACCCCAAAGCCCGTGGTAATCCCACAGAAAATGTGTCGCCTGAGCGGCGATCGTTGCCACAGGCAGAAGGAAGGCTGCGGTGACCGCACCATACAACTGTGAACGGTGCGCCCGAACTTCTTCTCTTGTACTGTCGAGAAGCGAAACCAGACTACCAATATCCCAATTTTTGAATGGCGGATCATCTAACGCGGATTCAGTGACAACGGAAGACACCTCTTCGGACATAGCGAGCACTTCCAATTCATGCGGTCCAAATGCATTATGCTGAATTGCGCGAAGTATACCACAAAGGAGAACGGGAGGGCCTTTTTGCTAGGAAGAGATTCCGCCGATCCATTTTGCAGACGTCGAACTCGTGCATTGAGACTGGAACTCAGGAATCAGGATTATTGACCGGAAGCCGCTGCAATGGTGGAGGTCCTGTTCTGGCTTGTGATAAAGAAACCTACTGCCGCCTGGAAAGAGTGCAAGGACTTGTGGCGCACAAGATCGGGCGTAGCCTTCTGCCTTTCTTCAGAGGCAAGCGAATAGCAGCCATGGATCCTTGTTTACGCGTTCGAATTGGGGGGGGAGTCTTCAAGTGGCGGCTACCACGACCATTGCCGAGCATTCGATGACGCTAGGCCGCCCGCTCTCTCAATATTCGCCATCCATTCGCATTGAATATACTCGTACAAACGCTCAGGTCCGCCCTTTAGCTTTGAGTAATCAACAGGAGGTTATTGTTCAACAAAGTTGGTGATTACTCCGCATCCATGCTCCGACTGAACCTGAACGCCGCCATCCGGCAACATCAGGAACGGAACCCTCGAGTCTCCAAGCCACATCTGAACGCAGGCGAGGCTCTCCACGGCCAGCTTCAACTCCTCTGTTCTTCGGCCGGACACCAGGCGAATCATCGTACCATTCTCCATTCGGATCTCTGAGGACGTGGGGGTGCAACTGACCATATCCTGACCAAACAGCGCCCGATATGCCGAGGTCGCGGCTTCTAAGCTTGGAACTGGCAGCGTGATGGATACGATGCCAGTGGCGCCATTCGGGTGCTTGAGCCAATCGGCATGCCGCAACAACTCAGGTGTGAGGTGCTGACAGATGGCCGTCGACGGCAGGCCTGGAACCCCGGCTCGATCTAGAAAGCAAACGCGAAACCGCGGCTGGCAGAATCCGGTCGGAGTTTCCATATTTCGCGTTACTTCTCGGACTGGCTCGACCCCAATTCCTGCCGCCGCGAGGTCGTGACACGCTCTGTCCGCACTTTCCGTGCTGAGCGCTATGCCAACGAGGCCTTCCCGCATGTTCAAAAACTCGTCAAGACCATGCGTGTAGCGAGTGGAATCAACAATCCCCACCAACTCAAGGTAGCCTTTCGGAAACATGATGCAGCAGTTTCCGGTGCCCCATTCCAAGTGAGTACCACGGCCAGAAATCGCAAATCCGAGGCGCTCGAAGGTCATTCTTGCACTGCCTAGATCGCGGACCGCGATGACGGGATGATCGATTCCAGTGATTCCGCGCATAAATGGATCGGCCCCCTGGCCTCTTGTTCCGCCTCAAGCGTGGCAGAGACGATGGGCGCGGCCAGTGCCCCGGATTTACCAATCTGTAAGAGGCGCTGAATGAAGAAGCACTACATTTCCGCGAGGCTCAAATCGAGATCCGCTAAAAGGTCCTCGACGTCTTCAAGGCCAACTGAGATTCGAATCAGTTCATCAGTGATGCCCATTACCTGCCGCATATCAGGTGGCAGCCACTTGTGCGTCATAGTAACAGGATGTGCAATAAGGGATTGCACGCCTCCAAAAGACTGGGCAATCGTGAACAACTTGAGGGCACCTAGAAATCGGAAAGCTTCGTCCCGAGCGCCCCGGACACGAAATGAAAAGGTTCCCCCATACCCGCTCATTTGCTTGCGAGCCAATTCGTACTGAGGATGGCTCTCAAGTCCTGGATGGAGGACTTCCGAGACCTTGGGATGATGCTGAAGAAAACTTGCAATCGCCAGGGCGTTGCGATTGTGCTCTTCCATTCTGACCGGAAGCGTCTTGATGCCCCGGAGCACGAGGAAGCAGTCGAACGGGGACGGTACAGCGCCCATGGTATTTTGGAGAAAAGCGATCTTCTTTGCGATCTCTGAATCGTTAAGAATGAGAGCGCCACCAATAACGTCCGAGTGGCCGTTCAGGTACTTCGTCGTTGAATGAACCACAACGTCTATCCCATGTTCCAAAGGGCGTTGGAAGTAGGGTGACGCGATGGTGTTGTCGCACATTGTGAAGATCCCGTATTCCTCGGCAACCCCGGCAATTCCCTTCAAATCGACTACCCGCAGACATGGGTTGGTCGGTGACTCAATCCAGATTGCTTTCGTGGAAGGTCGAACCGCAGCTCTGATGGCATCCAGATCAATCACGTCGACAAAATCAAATAGGATGTTCTTGTTTGCCAGGGCTCCGGTCAGTAAGCGATGGGTGCCACTGTAGAGATCACGATGGACGATGAGATGATCTCCAGCGCCGAAAGTCGATAAGAGGGTCGTTTCGGCGGCCATCCCAGAGGCAAATGCATAGCCGAACTTGCCACCCTCTAGCGCAGCCAGGCAGGACTCCAGTGCCTCACGTGTGGGGTTACTTGTTCGGCTGTAGTCATGCGGCCCCGGCTCGTTGACGGCACGGAATGCGAACGTTGACGTTTGATGGATTGGTTGTGCAATTGAACCGAAAGACGTATCGGTTCCAAACCCAGCACGAACTGCTACAGTTTTCGGCCTATGTGAGTTGATAGCGATCGTCACCTTGGCTCCTCGGAATCATTATGGTTGATGTATCCACGGTACGTAAACTCAATCTGTGTGTTCATTTTGATCAATGTCGATGAACGGCCTTCATCGAACAATTTACGAAAAGTGAAAATCTTGATGATCATCGCAACTCTTGCCGCAGTTTGTCCTCGGAACTGGCCGTAACACACCTCCGTCCAGTCCCGTCAACTTGCTTCATGGCGACTTTCGCCAGGTAACAGCGAGCGTGCTGAAGTATAGTTGATCCAACTCAATCGGTGCTTTGTTAGGATGTTTGGACTGCGATGGCTTCGACACAAATCATTCTCACCGTCGGTTTAAGCGAAGTTCCAATCCTTGTTGCCGCATACCGCCTCTGTCTGCTGTGCCTTATGCGAGATGGGGAATTGCCCACATTCTCCGCCCTATGCATTCAAGACACAACCGATGAGGCCGAACGCGTGCGGCGTCTATTAACGGCCAGGCTGCAAGATGATTCCCTTCTGCAGCCGGGATGTGCACTTCGGTGGAATGAAATTGTAGTCCCGCATTCGAATTCAATTGCGATCCGGAATGCCGTCACTGATCTTCTCCCTCTTCAGAAGCCGGGATGTCGAGTCCATTTGCATTTCACCGGCGGCTCACGCGCACTGTCAGTACATGCTATGGAGGCAATTGCTTCCGGGATTGACGGAAGAGGCGGGCACTATAGCTACGAAGTTAGCTATCTCAGCCCCGGCGAGGACGTTTTAACAGTGGGCTATGATGCGGACCTTCAGTTGGGGGATGAGCGCACGAGCTGGTCCCTCGGGATTGCCGATTTGTCATCTTTGAACGGCTTCACGCCAAACTTCTATTCGCCCCAGTCTCATCAATGCTTCGAGCTTTCCGAACCGGAAGCTGAATTGGTGTCGGCTGGAGTTAAGATGCTCCCATTGCTTCTCCCAATTGAAAGCCGCAAGGCCTATGGCAGATGGCTCTCGCGTGTGTGGGAGAAATGTTGGAAGACGGACCCTGAACACCGAGGTTGGTTCCGCTGGCCACAGCCCCCGCCGCGTGATTCCTGGCCTAAAGAGGATCTACCTTGGATCAGGCTTTCCCCGGATGTCGAGTGGAAGAGACTCACTTCGGACCTCGCGCACATCTTTGGAGGCGACACTGTTTGGCTCGAAGCTGAATTGGGAAGTGTTCTTCGAGTCCAAAATCTCAGCGAGCAGGGACTCTCTAATCTTAACCAATTCCTTCACTACCAGTGCCTTGAGTTGCTGGCTTTTGACGCTTTGAAGGGTTCGCTTATTGATTTAGGATATCCTAAGTGGGCTGTCCACCACTCTGTGCATTTCGCTCGACAGAGCGCACGCGGCATTGCAATTCGAGACTTTGAATTAGATGTAGTAGCCGTTCTTGGTTACCAAATGCTTGCCGTCTCGTGCTCACTGTCTTCGGATCAGCCCGCGCTGAAACGCAAAGCCTTCGAAGTGCTTCATCGGGCCAAGCAGATTGGGGGCTCTGGTGCGAGAACTCTGCTTATTTGTGCCCTTTCTCCTAGGGACGCCGATTTGTTGATGCGAGATGTCGAGGAGGACACCGGGCCATGTGAAAAGAACCTTGAAATTTGGGGAATCGATTCATTGAACTGTCTAGCTCAGCGCTTTCGGAGTTATCTCCAATGCACCCTTAATGTCCCGCCTCGTCTCCGATAGCGATTTATGACACCTGAATTATGCACAGCGTGAGCACGCAAGCGCGCCGGGCCTGTTGAGCGCTGGGCGGCGCTCCCGTTACTGACGCCACGCGCTTCTCTTCCGGGTTTCGGCCGTCCGCAGCCAGCGCGGTAAGTATTTGAATCGAATGGCCTCCCTGTGCATAAAAATTTATGCGCCATTTTTGCTTTCGAATCAGGCGCGTAGCGGCACGGGCAGGACGGGCGCAAATCCATCCGGCCCGCGCACGACTTTGCGCAGACGGTCCATGAGCTGTTGAAACGCGCCCTTCTCTTGGTAATGGTCGCTATAGCTGACGCCCACTCTACCGGCGTGGCGCCAGATGCGGGCGGCCACGAAGAGGAAGCGCAGGCGCGACGTAACCAGCGTCGTGTGCTTCATGGCTTCCACCGCGATGCTCTGTTCGCGATTGAACAGTTGCAGCCAGCAGTTCAGGTTGTAGGCCAGCATGGCGATCTGGAACCAGTTGGCGTTCATCATCCAGCGATTCGACGGATGCGCCGTCAGGCCCGCATCGTTATTGGCTTCCTTAATGAGATTCTCGGCTGCCGCGCGCTGATTATAGAACCACACCAGAGCATCCAGATGCCCTTCCAGATTGGTCACGAAGACCCGGTACGTGTACTCCGGCGTCGCGAACAGTTGATATTGCTCAGGCTTTTCCGAGTCCTTGGATTCAGGAGGCTTTTCGTAGCGCAGCGCCAAAAAACGGCAGGCTTTGCACCATCCCTCGGGCTGATAGAGAAACTCGCATTGTTCGTCGGCGTCGGTCAACGGAGAGCGCTTCCACTTGGCCGCCTGCAACTGAGCGATAAGCCGCGCCGTTTTGCGCGCCACCATGATGAAACGCCACTTCCTCTCCTCGTAGGCTTCAACTGCCTGCCAGCAGTAGAAGCCCGAATCGGCCCGCGCGTAGACGGCCTTCACTCTTGCGGGCAAGCCCTTGGCCACGGCCGCTAGATGCTCGGCGATCTCGCGACCGTCGGGACGATCGCCGTTGCGCAAGGAGCCCGCCGCGTACTCCCGCGTCTCGGCGATGAAGCTCAGGATGGGCTGATAGCTTTTCTTCCCCTTGTTCTTGGGGTTGTAGCCCTTGCGCCCGCCCATCTGGTTGCCGAACAGAGTGTGCACGGTGGTATCGGTGTCCACGGTGACCTCGTCAAGCGCTACGTTGGCCGCCGCCCAGACTCGCTCGCGCATCCGCCACTGCACCTTGAGTAGCTGCGAGGCCACGCCCAGATGAAGCGAAGCGAGAAAACGCCAGAAGGTGCACTGCGGAGGCAGTTGCGCCACGCGCAGTATGCCAGTCAGCATCGGTTCGCGCGCAAGATAACGCAGTTGATTCAGGCGCGAGAAACCTACATAGCAGGCCAGCACCATCCCCAGTATGAACCTGTATACCGGCATGACGCGCGTCTGCCGCTTGATCGTCAACGCCTCTTCGACCAATTGCTGGAAACCGAGATTTTCCAGCATGGTAGCCACCGGAAGCAGGCCGCCATAGGCGGTCAGATTGCGCGCTTCGAAGTCATAGGGCGTGGAAGCCCCGATTTTATTGGGTTCCCGAATATCTGCGCGGACCCCTTGATCGACGGGGCTGTCAGGCGTAGTCTGGTTTTCATTCCTCACCATTTGGGTGACTCCTAGGAATCGGTTCGCGAAGCTCGCAACTCCGCGTTCCTACTGTTGTAAAACAGGATTCCCAGGGGTCGCCAAATGGCCCTGTGCATTATTCAGGTGACAACATGTTTCGCTGGATCGCATGCAACCGATAGCGAAAGGGGGCTGCTCTCCACCCGAGAGGCTCGCACTCGGCGATCACCGATTTCACAGTTGAAGTATCGAGCCGGCCCGCGCTTTTCTCCCGGTTAACGCCGTTCCTCGGAGAGGTGCCTTGTCGGCGACGCGGCTTTGTTTTGCCGTCGAACAACGACGTGCTTTGGAGCGGATTGTTGTTGCAGCCAATACTTGAGCATGGCACAGTGACGGATGACATCATCGAGTTCAGCGCAGGTCGCGGATGCTTCCTTCTCTTCCACAACCCCGTCTTCAAGCGTAGCGCACAGGCTGCCTACCGCTTCAGCGACCTCCTTCATGAGGCGCTGAATGTTGACGTCGGCAGTACGCTCCTTCGACTCCAGTTCGGGGATGGAGAATGCAAGCCTTCCTGCCTGCTGTTCCATGTGGTCCAGAGCCTCATAGTTGTTGAGCAACCTACAAAGCGGGACAATGAACTCTCCTGGAAATCGACGGTCAGCGTTGCCGGCGATCCAAAACATCAGGGAGCGGTACCCAACTCCAAGATCTCTAGCCAGGAGCCTAAGATCTGTTTTGCGTTTCGGGTCCTCTACAACTCTTCGAATGACATCCTGTAAGCTGTCCACGAATCCTCCGGATATGAATCTCCGCTAAACTGACAAGCTTCGACAATCATGACCGGGCTGATCCCCGGAAACGGCCCCTTCGGATCGGCCTTGATTAGTGGCACCAGATCGAGATGGTGAGCATCCGTCCGAGTTAGCCGCTACAGGATTGCCCGGAATCCGAGACGCCTGACACCTGTTGGCTGATTTCGCCGCAAGCGGTCGCAAATTCCCAGCCCAATTCGGCGATGACTTCCATTAGAGTTGTTTCGCTCGCACCGATTCTGCACTTGTGTGCCAAGGATTCCGAGGGTAATACCTTTAGGAGGTCAGTGAGTTCCTTGAGTTCCTCTTCAATTTCAGTAATGAGTGATTCCTTTTCCGTAAATTTGTCGCTCTCGAGATTGGGCAACACAGTCTGGGGAATACCTAGGCTGCTCCCATTACAGGCAGCGATTGTTTGAAGTATCGACTCGGATAGGTGTTTGAGAGTGTCGCTAATGCTCGACAAGGATGCCGTGGGGGGTTGCCAATTGACTTCTTCTTGGCTAAGGGGCTCGATACAGGCTTTGATCTTCGGCCAGGAGCGATTCAAGAGCGAATCGCTCGTTACCTTCGTAAATTCCGTTGCTACCTGAGATCCTGGGTCCATGCACAACAATCTACCACAAGCGCGACCTAAGGTGTTCACCCCATTGGGTCTTTTTGAACGGAGAAAGCGCACTAGACACATGAATCGACATTCCTGTTCGTGGGGAGCCTAATTGCTTCTCAGGAGGATGAGAGCCGGAAAGCACGAAACCAAGGCGATGCACGATGGACAAACTCAAAAAGGAGCTTGTCTTGGCTAACTTCTTGGAATACAATCGGTTCCCGGCCCCCAAAAAGACTGAAATGGCATCCAGAAAGAACGTCGCCATCTTCGCTTACCTGTTTGTCGCGTTCGCTGCCCTCCTGGGTTGCGACCGAGTCGGCGGGAGGTCTATCACTGTCGAATTCCGGAATGCCGAGGGCATCAGTGGTGGCGAAGCTGTCTACCTTGCCGGGGTAAAGATAGGCCATGTGAGCGATGGCCCTGCGTTGTTAAACGGGAAGGCACGCGTCCCAGTTCTCATTACCCGTAAGAACAAGGATAGCGTACCTGGAGGAACCATCTTTCTGCTTAAGGCAGACCCAAGTGAGCCTGAAAAGCAATGCCTAGTCGCTTATTCACCGGGCTCAAACACTGAATCTCCAAAGGGTTCCGGTGCAGTTTATGTAGGCGTCACCAATCGTGCCGAATTGCTGTTGATGATGAGCTCTGAGAAGGCAAACAAGTTCTGGGAGGAACTGACAAAATGACTGGCCTCCAGCGGACACTCCGAGTTGTTCTTCTATCTGCCCTCGTGATTACGTGCATTTGGTCAGGCCAAGTGTGGGCGGCGGTGCAGAGTTCTCCTGCGGAGGCATCGGCGACGCCGATCGACTTAATTCTCATCGTCGATACATCGGCGACCATGATAGGGAAGGCCGGAGGTCAAAACATATTCCCCCAGGTTAAGAAGGCACTAAAAGAACTTGTTGACTCGTGCGGGTCCGGGGACAATGTCATCCTGATACCCTACGACTCCGACGTTCGGGCCGGTGCTACATCCGTTGTGTACGACCAGCAGGACAAAGACGCAATCCGGGCCGAGATCGAGTCTATGAAGGCCGCCGGGCTATGGACCTATACAGCGGCAGCAATTCAGAAGGGCCTCGAAGAAGCAAGGCGGCTCGATGAATTGCAGGGATCCAAGAAACACCCGAAGGTTGTCGTACTGTTGACCGATGGACTAAATGACCCACCCCCATCGGTTCGAGGCACCGCCAGCGAGGTCCACCTTAGCGAAGTGGCCCGCCGGTTTCAGGGAATGCCTTGGTTTGTTTGGCAGGTTCAACTGGGTCCGCGGATTGACAATGCCGTCGACGGGGCCTTCCATGCAGCAGGTCTCCCGAACTACCGACAAGTCCAGACCGCAGCTGCGGACCTGAACAAGGTCCGGGCAGACATCTTAAGGGAGGCCGAAGCTGAAAAAGCACGGCAGGTGGCTGAGCGGGCAGAAGAAGCCAAGCGAAAGGGAGTCGCAAAAGCCGATGACGCCGCACGCGTGGCGGCGGAACAGGCGCAAGAGCGTGAGCATCTGCAGGCGCAAACCCGCCTCGAGGCTGCACGCCGTGCGGCACAGCGGAAGTTGATCTTAGCGGGAGCGCTCTTGACTGGCCTTGCTTTGGTGACTGTAGGAATCGTTTTGTGGCGCCGTTTACCGAAGCCCCACGGATCTCTTCAATATTGGAGACCGGGCGAGACGCCTCGAACATTCGACATCGGCGCCTCTGGGAAGAGGAGGCTTCGTCTAGGTCCGACTACAGGCGACCTTGTTCTGGAGGGACTGGGAGAGCGAGGGCTTACCCTCAGCGCAACACGCGTCGAGGGTCAAATCCTGTGCGTTGTTGAGGCTGACGATGAGGTGGATCTCGCATTTCGTGGAAAGCCAGTTAATAGACTTGAACTCTATGATCGGGATCAATTTCAATTTGCCGATTATAGGTTGCAGTATGACGGAGAAATCGGTTCGCGAATCGAATGAAGTGGCCTCAATCGGGCCAGAAGAGAGAAAGCGGCATGACGGACACTACGCAAGGATCTGAAGTATCGACTATTGACCTAACCGAAGGCTTGGAACAGTCGGAACAGATTGGGCTCACGGTGGATGTGGACCCCATGAAGTCGGCATCTGAAGCCGGCGACGTCACCGGCGTCCAATTCAGACCAGCAGTGTTGATTGGTCTCGGTGGAACCGGTGTTGGGTGCGTCCGGCGGGCAAAGCAGAAAATTCTTAATCGGGTCGGAAAGCTGCCAACTGTGGCCTACGTTTGTGTAGATGCGGACGAGGCCTCGTTCCTTGATGCTCCCGGCATGGCATCAGTTGAGCAAAACGAGAAATGTTTCATCGGTGGGGACCAACTTCAACCGTTGCTCGACCAGCCTGAAGCCCATCGGTGGTTGCTCGACCAGATTCCAGGCAAACTTGCCTCGGGGCATTACGAAAAGGCCGTCAAAGGGGATGGTTGCGGGCAGATTCGCACTGTTGGACGCGTGGCACTCCTAGCTTCGATGCTAAATGTCAAGGCAGCGTTCACCACTGCATTGAACCGTGTGGAACGGCTCGTCTCGGGCTTGAGTACAAAGCTGAAGGCTGCCGGGCAAACAGCCACAGTAGGAGCAGACCCGGTCGTGTATATTGTTTGTTCCCTTGCCGGAGGAACTGGAAGCGGGACCTACTTGGACGCCGCCCTTCTTGCCCGTTCGCTGACTAAACATCGCGCCAAGATGGTGGGGATCTTCGTGCTGCCCGATGCCTTCGACGAAAAGGTCCAGGGCGACGAGTCACAACTGCGGATAATGCGTGCTAACGCTTATGCAGCGCTTATGGAACTTCAGTCGCTTCAAGATATGGACGATGAGCTTGGGCTAAAGACCGTGATCAATGCCGATGGGGAGGCTTTGTCGCTCCCAGCGGGTCGGCAGCTTTTCGATCTTTGTTATCTGATTGATTATAAGAACGAAGGTCACAAAACATTTTCGCAGACTGAGGACGTCTACGAACTAGTTGCCCGCTTGCTTCTTCACGAGAACGCAACACAATTCAGCGTTAATGCTCATAGTGTCGAGCGCAATCTAAACACCCTGCGTGGTGTGGCACGTTGCCCAGAAACGCAATTGCCAAGAAACTTCAGCACGTTCGCCAATACACGGCTCGGATTTCCAATCGAAGCAATTACCCGATTTTGCGCGTGGTCAACGCTTCGCGAGTTGATTGAAGGCGAGCTTCTAAAGTCCCCTTTGTCGACGGCCAAGAGAGCCGAAGAGGCGCAGACATTCCTGGCGACCCACGAATTGGATGAGGAGGGGCCAACAGATCAGGTATTAAATCGCCTGTTGCAGCATCCTCAAAAGCGCACGACCATGAGTGAAGCAACAGAGGGCATCGGCCGGACTTTTGGAAAAGACAAGCCTCCGCGCGAATTCACGACTCTCATCGGACAAAAACTCGACACTTTCAAGAAGGGCCTGCCGATCGCAGAATCGATCGTCACGGACAATCTGGCTTTCTACTTGGGCAAGCCAACCAGCATTGAAAACCCGATCAAGGAATGGCTCGACAGCCATTTGAATGACTGCATGTCCAGGTTGGGATCACGTGGCACGGCAACAGTTCTGGACGAAATGATTGTGCGTGCGACCGCGCTCCGGGGCCAGATGATCAGTGAAAATCGACTCTGGACAGACAGTGAAAGCAAGGCTCGAATCAGCGTCATGGATAAGGCACTGAGCGGCTTGTCCGCTATGAGTCGAGTCAAAGCGATGGTAAGTAGTAAGGACGACACCCTAAAGGTGGAGGCGATCGGTGCTTTTCAGGCCATCGTGCGAGACGAGCTTCGTACTATGGCCCGTAACGCAGCCATAAAGGTATTCGACTCGTTGATCTCGTTAGCGACCTCCCGAAAGCAATCAGTGGATACCTTCGTTTCAACCTGTGAATCGCTAAGCAGGAACGTGAACAGTAGCTTAAACACCCTGCGTGCGGAACGACGCCGGGAAACGACCAATTTCGTGGTCGAAATGGACGTAACTGATCGAGGCTTCTTAGAGGTGTACTATCAGGCGAATCGCGTTAGTCCTTCAAGGCTTTTGAAGGCAGCTAAAGAGGCGTGTGAAAGCGAACTGCCTTACTACTTGCGTCTTGTTTCCATGAGGTCCGAGGGCCTAGTCAAGGAATTTGGGCAAAGAGCAGCCGATCTATATTTCCCGAAGATCAAGAGCCTGAGTGTCATCGAGTTCATTTCTTCCAAAGCAGACAAAGGAACTTCTCTAGGAGTTAAGCTGGGCGAGCTCTTCGACATGTGCCAGCCGTTCTGGAATACAAGGCTACCCCAAGTCAATATGCAGTACGACCAGATCATCGCCCTTGGCTGTGTGCCGGAAAAGTCGGACAGAAGCGGGGCTGGTGGATTCCCCCCGGAAGTGCGTCAATGGGCACAGCGTTATACCAAAGCCACCAGGGGCGGTGCGGCCGCGCCGGCAAACCTAGTTGCCACCACTGCCCCATACGAGATCGAATTGGTTCGCTATACTCATGGTGCCCGTGCGTGGTATTTGAGCGACGCAGCGGACTGGAAAGAGAAATTCGAGCAGACAATCAAACAAAAGGCCTTCCCGCTCCTGTTAAGCAAGGGCCTCGTCGACATTCCCGATCTTTTCCCGGACAAGAAGAAAGCTTCCCGACAGGCCTTTGCCCTTGCAATGGCATTCGGCTTTATCGCAAAGCGGGGGGATTACTATTACATGAACCTGGAGGGCGGTCACGGCGAGGTCGATGGTACGTATGAGGTACCCTCAAATACTGAGTGGCAAACAGTTTTTGGCCCACAGTCGGGCCGGTCGATTCCTGAGGATACGGGTCCAATCACGTTTCAATTCAAGAAGAAGAAGCCTAAAGAAGCAATGCTACTTGCTCAAGGTCGTGTCGAGGCATGTTCCAAGCTCAGCCAGGATCCAAAGAAAGTCGAAGCAATCTTGGCGGGTTTGTCCGAGTACGTCAAGGCGGTTGGATCCTCTGTGATGAGGGCGCAACTTTCGTGCTACATCTCCTTCCTTGACGATTTCGAGGCCAACAAACTGCGCGATCAGATCGAACAGGAACGCGATTCCATTCGGAACTATCGGAAGGACCTCGAGTAGCAAGTGGTCGGGGGAGCCCAAATGATCGGTGTAGATCAGTCATCACCATCTTCAAGCCGCGTCGCCAATCTCACGCTTGTATTGGGGATCGGGACACTGGGAGAGCAGGTGATTGTTGAACTTAGAAAGCTCCTATCGGCATCAGAAAATGGCCACCAATTGGCCGTTGCTTCTTGGTGCAAGACGGACCAAGAGACCGATGCGGGCCAGGAGGCGCAGTCGCTTCTCTCAAACAAGAACCTGGAAGCTCTCGAGCGCGCAGGCTACCAAGTGCCAGGTCGGGGAGTCGGCCAACCCCCACGTCTAAGCGTTGTGTATGTCGTGGATCTGAATAACAAAGATGCGAGCCAAGCGGTCGAAACAGTGCGCGAAGAGATCAAATCGAGGAAGTTCGCCGCTGTGCAATCGATCATTGCTCTTGGTGCAGGCCAAGTCGCCGATTTGCTTTCAAGCGGCTCCGTTTTTGGGCATAAGTGGGAATTTGCGGTACCGATTTCCTCGCAGGATCGAGTCGCAGGCGCTCGGGTGCAAGACGACCTCGTCGCAACGGTTGCAAGGATTGCCTTCGTCATGTCCGTGCCAGATCAACCTCATTTTGGCTCGAATGTTCTGGGCCGGTCCGGAGCCTCCTCGACTAAGGGCACACACGTTGTGAGAATCGGCGGTGCCTTTTTAGATAGTGGGCGCGACGTTTTGGTAGCGGCCCTCTCAAAACTGATAGCCCGTCACCTACTGGTGCAGCAATTCGAAAACCCAGAAGAATTTCAACCGGCGATCGCTTTCGACGACAAGCGGAGAACCAAATCACTGACTTTCATTCAACTCGATAGTTTGAGCCGTCGATTGTTAGCGGATACTCCGTTTGCAGTGCGAATTGATGAGGACGAGGTTTGGCATATTGAACTTCCTCCTGGGATTGTGGCTGGGGAACTCAATCGCGTTCCAAGGCGTCGTTGGATTGCAGTCCTTCAGAAACTACGCGACCTGTTCGATTTCACCAAGGCCCGAAGGTGGGCAGACTCTGTCGAACGCTCCGAGGCGACGGTTCTGTCCTCGGTTCAACAAGCGATCGCGGAGGATGTACGGCAGCTGCACCACTACGAGCGTGGGCCCGACCGAATTCTAGCATGGGCGTCTACAGCACGAAATCTGCTCGAAGTACAACCAGAGATAGTCCGACCACCTAATGCCGACATTGACGGAGCTATTGAAGAACTTCGCAGGCAGATTCTGAATTCTCCCAATACAGTTGCCGTCTGGGCTCGTGTGGTACTCCTAGGTTGGATTGGCGCCGAAGGAGTCAGGCACATAATTCGTGCGCTGTCCGGGAATGTACCCGGGTGGATAGGCTTCACCACAACGCTCGCTATCGCTGCAATCCTCGGTTTCCGCTTACTCGAGCGCTCACACCAATCGCTCCATAAGGCTCGAGAAGCTGCTCAAGATGCGCTCATCCGACGTTACGAGGCCCAAATGAGAGAGAATTTGAGTCTTGTCTTAAACCGAGTGCGAAGTCGGCTCATTGCGGCACTCGACGACGAGATTGCCAAGCTCCAGAACCAAGCAAAGTGCGTGTCAGATATCACGGCATCGATGGTCGGCGAGCTTTGCATCCCAACTGCCAATGATCTCGTAAACGTCGAGTGGATAATCCCTTCGGAATTCCGGCAGAAGCTACTTGAGTCTCTCAACCTGCCATGGCTGACATTAGTGCAGCAAGCAGCAGACCAAGGAGCATTCGTCCCTGATCTTGTCGATGGTGAGGATTGCATGAAGCAGACATTGGCTCAATTGGTCGGCTTTTCAAGTGAGTACCTCCAATCCAGATTGGACGAATTCGGACTCGATGGATTACTGGAATTCCGCAGTCACGAAGATCCCGGCTTTGAAGAGAGAATTGTTCGTGATATGGACCGTAGAGCAATAGCGCTTGCCGGTCGAACTCCGCTCCGGACATCCTGGCAAGGCCCGGAAGATGTGCTTACCAGACTTCACGACAAGATCGTCGCGCTTGACGCGGACGTACAAGAACATCCATCAGTTTCCGGAATGGTGGCATGCCTCAAAGTTGGCGGCAACGCTGCCATACTATCAGGAGGCTCGGAATGAGATTCGCCCGTGTTTCGGCAGCTCTTATTCTCCTCTGTGCAATCCTGAGCCCGATTAAGCTTCTGGTTCGCCTTCTTTGTGGAGCGCCGGGAGCCGAAGACGGCGTCTTCAGTTCTCTTCTTCAGGGGCTATTTTACTTGGTTCTATTAATTATTTGTCATGGAGCATTGATCGTCGCTCTTTGGCTGGTGCGCCGTTTTCTGGTGTTCGCTGACGGATGGGAGAATTTAGGGTTCAAAGACCTCGACGTTGGAGTTCACGGCTCCTGGTATTACCAGTGGTTCCTAGTGGTAGGGGCCATTCTGCTGTTGGGCGTGATATTCGACGGTCATGGACCGAGAACGGCTTCAATCTCCGAGGCGCTTGCGGCTTTTATTGCCGTTTTGGTCGCACTTGTCGGGCTCCCGCCAACACCAGATTCTATCGACGCTTACGACCCGCTTCCGGTCCCGATGCCATTTCCGCCGAAGCCAGTCCCGGATCCACTCTCGCCATCCGATACCATTACATTGGCGATTTCGTGGTTTTTCAGACGGGTACCAGGAATACTCGATACGCCGGCAACGAACTACGAGCTGTCCATCGAAGCATCACGAGGAAGGTATGAAGCACTCATAGCCAAAGAGCACGCGATTAAAGCAATAGGTGATTATGGGCGATTTGTTCGGGATGGCCTCTCACCTGAGGTCTGCGAGGCGGCTTCCCAGTTAAGGCTGATTTCAGAGAGGGATCAGCTTGGTTCGATCTTGGAAATCAACAACGTCCTCGCACTCGCTCAGCGATTTCGCTACGCCTCGGACATCGAGGACAAGGGCGTGCCAGAGTACCCGAAGTATCCTCTAGAGACGATGTTCGAAGACCGGGGCGACTGTGAGGACCACGCGATCGTGGCGGCAGCCTGTCTTGTCCGACTAGGGTACGACGTGCGCCTTGTTTCACTGGAGTACGACTCCGGACCTGGCCACATGGCACTTGCAGTCGCCGGTGCAGAAGATTTACCGGATGCATTTGCGATTCGCGACCCCATTTCCGGACGGAAATTCTATTATTGCGAAGCTACTACGGATGCTGGATCGCGCAACCCAAATGCCGTTGCATTCCGCATGGGAGAGGTTCCGGACCGCGATCGCCGTGCCAAGATGGAGCTTGTTTCCGTAGTGTGAGAAGCGACTCCTTCCCAATGCTTCGTCAATATTTGGCATCTTCATGCCTCTCTCAAAAACTCAATGTTGATGCTCTCTAGGCATCAACATTGACGAAGAAGGTCTTGGACATCTGAGGAAAACGCGGCCATTATCTCCACATCGGAGGTCGTCATGGCGTACCGTTTTCCCCCACGTTCCGCTCACCGGGACAATCAGTCTCGGTTCGAAGCAATTGATTTTGAGCCGCTGCTTGATCCAATCGAAGCTGCCGCTCTCCTTCGCATTCATCCCGGGACCCTCAAGAAGTTGGCCCGCAAGGGTGAGATCCACGGCAGTCATGTCGGCAAATGCTGGCGATTCCGCGCTTCCGACCTGAATGACTGGCTTTTGCGCCAGGAACGCGCCGGCTGATCCGTCCGCATTCGAGCGAGATGACTATGGCCGAGAGCTTCAACAAACGGCGCACATCCATAGGGGCCGCTCTCTTAGTAGATGGTCTTTGCGCTCGGAGAAGCACGCGATGTTGGCGAGATTCTTCCACCCGGACTGCGATGGGAACTTTGGTCCAGAGGGCGTCTGCCGTTCTGTATCCCGCCGTCTGCTCGGTCACGGCTTCGGGGCAATGCCGGCGCCCTGCGGCAACTCGCTCTTCTGCTTCGGCTGCGCCGCCCTTCGGCTTACGGTTTCCAGGCAAATCTTGTTCGCGAAGTACAACGAAAAGATTTCTCCGGAGCCTCCGTAAATGCAGAGCTTCGGCACTTGGGAGCCGGGCCCACTCGCTTGGCTTCGCCTTGTGTGACCCGAGCACGATCGGGAAATTCAACAAAACGGAGACAAAATCATGTACCTGACAGTTATGTGGAATTGGGTGTCGCTTTTCCGGCGCGTTTCGGACCGCGGCCACTCGCCGATGGCGAGAGTCCGCCGGCGCGGGTGCAAGGATGAAATGGCGGCCGGCGCCCAGCTCCTCAGGCTCGCATCGTCCGCACATCTCAGCGCCATGGAGAAGAGGATGAAGTCGAGCCAACTTGTCAGTGAGATCCGATGGGATCGCGTACCGTTCGTCGCAGGCCACGGAGATGCCCGCGCCTGGCTTAGCTTTCAGGCGTGCCGAGGTCTTGCCCTCAACACGCTGGATGCCTACGGCCGCAACCTGGAGCGATACCTGCGATTCCTAAGCACCGCAGGCAAGCAAGCGCACGAGATCAGGCAGGAAACCGTGGGCGCCTATCTTCGGGATCTGGTAAAGCCATCCTCTACCGAAGGAGAGCCGGATCTCCGGATGGCGAACGCGACCATCCAGCAGCATCTGGCGGTGCTGCGGATGTTCTACGACTTCCTTGTGGAAGAGGAGCGCAGTACAAGAAACCCGTTCCGCCGGGGAGAAGGCCGTTCGGCGCGGTCGCTGGTGCAACGAGAGCATCGGCTTCCCACGATTCCAACCGAGGAAGAATGGTGCCGGATTCTCTCCGAGGCCGCAAAGGAACCGATCCGCAACCGCCTGATGTTGGCGATGAGTTATGATGCCGGTCTTCGCCGGGAAGAACTGTGCCTGCTCGAAACATCGGACATCGATCCATCGCGGCGCACGATCCGCGTGCGGGCAGAGACCACCAAGAACCGGAGGTCGCGTGTCTTGCCATATTCGGTGACGACCGACGAGTTGTATGGCCAGTACCTGGAACACCGCCGCACTCTGAGCCGGCAGCGCGGGCGGCTGTTCCTGTCGCAGTCACCGCGCAACCGCGCACAACCCGTCTCGATGTGGGCGTGGTCCAAGGTCGTCACCGCCCTCGCGAAACGCGCGGTGGCTCCGGCCTTTACGCCGCATACTCTACGACACCTCTGTCTGACCGATCTCGCGCGAGCGGACTGGGACATCCACGAAATCGCGACCTTCGCCGGTCATCGCAACATCGAGACCACGATGATCTATGTGCATCTCAGCGCACGCGATCTGGCGGCCAGGTTCAACTCCACGATGAAGCAGCTGCATCAGCAGCGGCTGGAAGCGATGGGGAGGCTGTTTCAATGAGTGCGAGGAAAACAACAGAAACATGGACCTGGCCGATCGACGCAGCAAAATACGATCGGACGCACATCCTGACTGCCAGCGAGCAACAGCTTCTCATCGTCGATCTCCCTTCGAGGATCAAAGGAAGCCGGACACGGCATCGGTCGCTCGACTCAGCCCAGCGACTCACACGTCCCTTGAACGACGCTTTCGACCACATCGAATTCGCTGGTGCGAAACGCAGAGGGCTGCTTCGCTTCTTGTTGGAAGAGATGGGACGCAGAGGGCGCAGCTTCTGGGGTTGGACGGATGCAGACTGGATCGAGATCGTCGAGCGCCGCAGGTACGACGGCAATCGCATCATCGCAGCGGCGTTCCTGCTGCGGGGTTTTGATGCGCTGGCGAGCTTCCCTAAACGGCGGCATGTTTTTTCATGTCTGGCGCGCCGGGTCTTCGGCTTCAAGGTCGTCGGGGAGATCGAGAGGGCAGTCAAGACGGGAATGCGCGATCTGGGCTACCACGTCCGCACTCTGCGAATCATGCCGCTCACGCTGGCGCAGGTGTTGCTCATCGTGCGGTCGCCGCGCATGGAAGACATCACGGAAGCCGTTCTTCTCCAGCTTCAGGAACAGAGCGGCACGGTTGCATTAGAGCAGTGTGTAATCGCGTTGTCGCGCCTGCTGGTATCGAAAGGGATCATCGAGAACCCTATTCGCCGTCTGGGATTACGACCTTCACTGATGCTTGGCGCTCCCGAGGTCATCCTTGCGAATGTTCCCGACGAATGGGCGCGTCTGGCTCGGTACTGGCATGACACATCAACGCTGACTCCGAACTGTCGGCTTCGCCATTACTATCGGATCCTTACGGTGGGCCGGTGGATGCAGGCGACGTATCCTCAACTGACGAGTCCGGCGGAGTGGACTCGCTCCATGGCCGCCGAGTCTGTTGCCATGTGTCTCCAGCAGAAAAGCGGTGAATGGGCACATCGTCCTGTGGCAGAAGTGCGTAACGCCGGTCGTCTCATGGCCGCACACACTCGGATCCACGCGCTGTCCACGCTGCGGAGGTTCTTCTCCGACCTCCAACAGTGGGAAGTCATTCCGCGCCGTTTCGATCCATACGGTGCGTTTCGAGCGCCTAGATCCCTGCAATCGCTCGTCGACCGCAATCCCCGCATCCTGTCCGACGATGTATGGGCCAAGCTGATCTGGGCCGGCCTGAATATCTCCGCTGCGGACCTGTCGGCCCAAGGCCGCGGCGCGGCGCACTACTATCCCTTGCCTCTGGTGCGAGCGTTATCCGTCGTGTGGCTATTTGCTGGGCTGCGATGGGACGAAATCCGGCGCCTTCGACTGGGCTGCATACGATGGCAGCAAGACGCTCCAGGGGAGCGCGTGTGCCTGTTGTCAGTTCCTGTAAACAAGACCAGCACCGCCTTCTCCAAGCCAGTGGACACGATCGTTGGTGAAATGATCGAAGCCTGGGAAAAAGAGCGGCCCTCGCAAGCGAAACTGACGGATCGCAAGACTGGCGAGCAGGTTGATTACCTGTTTGCGCATCGTTCCAAAACACTGGGCGATAACTACCTCAACAGTGTTCTGATCCCCTCGCTATGCACCAAGGCAGGTGTCCCACACGAGGATGTCCGTGGCCCCATAACCAGTCACCGAGCACGCAGCACGATCGCCACTCAGCTCTTCAATGCGCGCGAGCCGATGTCGCTTTTCGAAATCCAGGAGTGGCTGGGGCACAAGCATCCATCTTCCACGCAGCATTACGCAAAGATCAATCCGTCGAAGCTGACCAAATCGTTCCAGAAGGCTGGCTACTTCGAACGGAACATCCGGGCGATCGAAGTGCTGATCGACCAGGATGTGGTTCGCAAGGGGCTGGCGACCGAAGAGGCGTGGAAGTTCTTCGATCTGGGCCACGGATACTGCACCTACGACTTCTTCGATCAATGCCCGCATCGTATGGCCTGCGCCCAATGTTCGTTCTACGTTGCAAAAGAATCTACGCGGGCTCAGGTTCTGGAGGCCACGGCCAATCTCCTCCGGTTGCGGCAAGAGATCCCTCTTTCCGAACCCGAACTGGAGGCGGTCGAGCAGGGCTTGGCAGCTTACGAAAAGCTCATCGGCAAGCTTGCCGATGTTCCGACACCTGACCGCCTTTATCAAATCGAGACCGCGCCTGCTCTCCAGGCACGCAATGGTGACAACAAATGCTAATCGCAACTATCTTCAAATTACATCCACCCGCGCCGGTGGACTCCCACCACCGGCGAGTGGCCGCGGTCCGAAACGCGCCGGAAAAGCGGCCCCAATTCCACATAAAGAACAAAGTCAACCTCATCGGCTTCCTCGGCAGCGATGCAGAAGTTCGCACCGCCAACAACCTCAGCTTTACCACCCTGTCGCTGGCGACAAAGTCCTCCTATAAGGACAAGAAGAGCGGCCAGTACGTTTCGAACACCGAATGGCACCGTTGCATCGTCTTCGGCAAGCTATGCGAATTTGCAGCCACGCTGACAAAGGGCGCTCACATTCAGGTCGAAGGCGAGCTCCGCAGCCGGCAGTACGACAACAAGAAGACCGATTCCAAGAACCGCATCTGGGAGATCCGCGTGATTTCGATCCTGAAGTTGGATCGGGCGGAGAAGGCCGCCCCGGAGGACGACGAACAAGGCGATGCTATGAGCGAGGAACCGGCGGCATAGGCCGCTCCATTCATTTTGGAAGCCCGGTCACATGCCGGGCTTCCAAGATTGCGAGGTATCCAGTATGGGCTTTGAATTGATCCTCCCGTTCCTACGGCCAATCGAGCCGCTTCTGCTTGATGAGAGCGTGAGCGAGATCATGGGCAATCCCGACGCGACATGGTGGTTTGAGCGCGATGGAATCATTCGCCAAGAAGGGACCATTCAGTTCGACGCCGGCAGGCTACGCACCGGCCTCGAAGTGATTGCCAATCAACTGGGCAAGCGGCTCGACGAAGACAATCCTCTCCTGCATGCGCAACTACCGGACGGTAGCCGCCTCGCCGCTGTGATTCCGCCTGTTGTTCGGCCTGCTCCGGCGCTAACGATTCGGAAGTTCACCAGCAGGCGGTTTACCGTTGATGACCTCATTGCTCGCGGCACGCTTACGCCTGCGCTCGCCGACTATTTGAGCGAGCAGATTTCGAACGGAAAGACGCTGCTTATCAGCGGCGGAACGGGTACCGGGAAGACAACACTTCTCAACATCCTTGCTCACGCAATTCCCGAGGACGAGCGCATCGTCGTGATCGAGGATACGTCCGAGCTTCGCATCCAGAAGCCAAATGTACTCGCCGTTGAATGCCAAACAGATACATTCAAGGCTCGCATCTCGTTCGACGATCTATTGAAGTCTGCTCTGCGCTGGCGACCGGATCGAATCATCCTGGGCGAGGTGCGCGGAATCGAAGCGCGGACGCTGCTTGATTCTTTCAATACCGGCCACTCCGGTTCGCTGGCGACAATTCACGCCAATTCCGCGGAGAAGGCCCTCCATCGATTTGCCAATCTTGTTATCCGTAGCCACCCTCAAACGACCTTCACCGACACGGAAGCCGAAATCGGGGATGCGGTCGATTTCGTGGTGCACATCGAGCGAAAACCGGGCCGCCGGGTAATCCGCGAAGTGCTCGCTCTTCGCGGGTACGACCGCGATGCAAAGCGCTTCCTTTTCGAGCCAGTTTTCGAGGTGGAACATGCCCAAACTTAGAAAACAAATTGCGGTGAATGTCGCTGCTGAGTTCTTGAGTCGCTCCTTTGGGCCCGGAGAAACGTTCGCCATACTCCTCAGGCGCCAATCTCCGGCCGAGACTATCCAGCGAATTGTCACGCGGGAGTGTGCGCTTGCCCCCCGCTATCTCGGGTGGCTGGCATGCCAGAACGCTACCGGAGCGAATGTCTACGTGGCTGCGAATCCCTTGCGGCCCGGCAGCAGAAATCGCACGAAAGAGAGCGTTGCAGAAGTCCGGCACTTGTACCTCGATTTGGACAGTGATGGAGAGACGAGACTTGCCGAACTTAGGTCGTCAAATTCCGTGCCGATTCCGGCCGCAATCGTACAGACATCCTCTGGCAAATACCAGGTGCTTTGGCGCGTTGAAGGCTTCGCCTTCGCGCTCCAGGAAAGCACGCTCAAAGCGCTGGCGATCACCTTCGGCGGCGACCCGGCTTGCACCGATTGCAACCGGGTTCTCCGGCTGCCGGGATTCCTGAATCAGAAGTACGATCCGGCCCACCCTGTCACGGTCGAATACCCTTCCGATTACATCTCACATCCCGAGGACTTTCGGCTCGATATTCAGACCATTAAACGGGAGCTCTTACGAAGTCCAATCGGAACCGGAAAGCCTGCGGGAAAGCACTCGCATTCCGAGCAGGATTGGGCGTGGGTTCTCGGGGAATTAGACCGTGGGAAGGACCCGGTCAAACTGACTCGAACGCTTGCCGAACGGCGTTCGGATAAACCCGATCCCATTTACTACGCGCAACGAACAGTTGACGTTGCGTCCGCTCGGCTGTGGCTGATTGAGGGTGTTCCCATGGCCGACGTAATCACGATGCTTCAGATTCGCCGGCGCTTCGAGATTCCAAATACGCTTTGCGCTGCCCGTGCGCAGGAGATTGCGCTCACGGCGCAGCGCATGATCGCCCGCAAGAGAATTGCCTAATTCAACCCAGGAGGAACTTCGCATATGCCGCTGATTGAGGTAAGCCAAAGCCACCTTGTAAGTGCAACGATTCGAGTCGAATCGGCAACCGCAACCCTGATTGACCAGTACGCGACCTTTCTACGCGCGTCAGCTGATGACGTCGTGGACAAGGCGCTCAACTACGTGTTTTCGAAGGACCGCGACTTCCAGGATTACTTGAAGACATCGAAGTCTGCGCATGTAGTGCCCACTTTGCGCGTTCGCCGGAGTGGAAATGGAGAAGCAACTGAGCCTTCCAGCAATGGAACGAAGGCCGTTGTCGGGGTGGAGGTGCGTGATGCGATCCGTCGTGAAGCCGCTCCGAAAGCGTAATTCGTATCCGAAAGGCCCGTTCGGTGCTGCGCACCGGCTGAATTTGGACACTCCACCCCTAATAGGGCGCTGCCGAGCGCTGGCAGCGCCAGTTGGCGCTGAGTTGAAATCACAGGACTTGCAAGATTTGCAGCGGTGGCTGGCGCTGCGAAGCGCTAACTAGCGCCGCGATAACTTACCCAAATCCCGAGGAGGACCATATGCCAGACAGGAACCAAACCACTCACTCACAACGCCGACCAAGAACCATCGTGCGCACAATCACTATTGGAGGAAAGTTCACGCCAATTGAATTCGAGGAGCTTTCGAAGATCGCCTCAGACAGTGGGCAACTCCTGAGTGAATGGGCTCGCGAAGTCCTGCTCCGCGAAGCCCAAGCCGAGGAATCCAACCTGCACTTGATTTCTGAGGTGGTTGGCCTGCAGCTACTTCTGATGAACACGCTCGCGCCCATGGCGCGTGGCGAAAAGATCTCAGCGGAGCAGTTCCAGGCAATCGTGAAATCGGTCCAGTCAACCAAGGTGAAAGCGGCGGAAGAAATGCTCTCCCGCCGCCGGCAACCAAAGGAGGCATGAGCCATGTCCAGCACACAAAATTGGGGTCGCAAAGAATCGTGGATTTGGCCGCCGCGCGGCTTCTACTACACCTACGGCGCCGTCTTTATCGCCGCCATTCTCTGTTCATTCTTCCTCTACTTGAGGTTCGAATTCGGCATCTCTCCGCTCCAGCGGTACTACCTGCCGTATGTGATTCGGGCCTGGGCGTCAGAATGGAGGATCTCACCAAGCCGGTATCAATTGGTCTACATTGCCGGCCCGCGTCAAGGCGCGCACATCGCGCTCGACTCCGATGTTGAGACTGGAATCACGCCGCAGCCGGGCGGGCGGCCATTGCCCATGAAATTGTCCGTGTCATCGTTGAACAAGGGGTACACGGTCCTCTTCCGAGAGGCTCCCCGGTTCTATCAGAACCGGGGCTTGCGGGCGTTTCTCCAGCATTGGATCTACGGCGATACCGAGGTTGCCAGCTTCTTCTACACGCCCGCACTGTTCGGGTTGGCAGCGCTGCTCCTTCAGCTTCCTTTCTCGATTCGCAAGGACATTGCCAGGCGCAAGCAGCTCCGTTACGGGAGACGACTGAAGGGACCGATTCTGGTAGACCCGAAAGAGTTCACCAAGCAGCTTGCCGGCGATGGAATCGGCCTCCAGGTGGAGAGGCAGAAGGCCCTGCTGCGCATCCCGCGCGATGCCGAAAACACCCACCTGCTCATCGTCGGGGACACCGGCTCGGGGAAGTCAACGATCATCCGGCAGATCCTCTGCCAGGTTGCGGAGCGGGAGCACAGCGCCATTGTCTACGACCCGGCCTGCGAGTTCGTCCGCCAGTTTTACTCGCCGGACCGAGGGGATGTTGTCCTCAATCCGCTTGACGAACGGTGCCCGTACTGGAACCCATCGGCGGAGCTGAAGCGGAAGGCTGAGGC
>CAIKND010000134.1 GCA_903828675.1 uncultured Acidobacteriaceae bacterium | reverse complement strand
GCCGATGAATCCGCAGCTGCCCAGGTGGCACGTTCTTCGAACGCACATTCCGGTTCCCCTCTTGAGCTTGAGCCGATGGTGCTCGACATCAAGGATTTGCCTTTGATTGAGCCTCGCCTGCTGCCCATCAGAGGAACTCAACTCTGCCCGGTGGTTGCCGATTATCTCGACGTCGGCGGGGCTGGGCGTCTTTACACTTCCATCCGGAACCAGAGCCATCGGACAGTGGAAGGTATGGTCTTCACGGTTCGCTCTGGAGAGGCTCGGCAGACGATCCGGGAAAGCGTCAAGCTCGCACCCGGCAAGCAGACGAAGGCAGCGTGGCATACCGATCCGCCTTTGCCAGTAGATGCGGAAACAGTCCTCCAGGTAGACAAAATCGTGTTTGCCGATGGCATTGTCTGGTCCGATGGCGGCCACGGTATGTGTTCCATCAGCGCGAACCGCCAGGCGACGGACAACGCCTCGCAACTTGTCTCAAGTTTGGCTCCATCAGTCCAACAGCCGAACCCAGCACTGCCGCTCTTTGTTAAAGGCTCCGCTCGAACCCAAGACCCTGCCACCACGACAGAGGGCAGCATCCGGCCCTCTTCTGCCGCTGCGACTTTGTTGCCGGGTGGACCGACGACTGCCACTGTTTCAGCCACTTCCAACGCTTCCGTAACCGAGGAGGCTACTCCGGAGGCGATGCGCCGGAACGCTCCCTTCATTGCCGAGAAGAAGGCTAGTGTCTGCGCGATAACGACAACGCCTCCCGGCGCCACGGCTTCGATCGATGGCAAGCGTCTTGGTGAGTCACCGTTGGTGTTTGTCCTTTTGCGCAAAGACGAGGCGAGGCATCTCAATCTCTCGTTGCCCGGATACCAACCCGTTCAATACCAATTGTGGCCCGATGGGTCGCCGGTTTCGCTCAACGTCCATTTTGCAGCGTCCGGTGAGCGGGTCTCTGCTTCTCAGTAGGTCCCTGGGCTGCCGCCGTTCCGGCGTTGCCCTTCCCTTCCACGACCAAGGAGTTGTCATGTTGAGATTCACATTTCACGACACAAGCAAAGTGGTCGTTCGAGCAATGTGTCCCAAACACAGCCGATATAACCCAGCCGCGGATGGCGACGGCGGAATTGTCGGGGGCTGCTCGACTTGCCAACAGATATTAGCGGTTTGGATAGCAAAGCAGAAAGCCGAATCCGCAATCCGCGACCTCCGAGTTATCGCAGAACCCTGGATGCCAATCAAACGCGCCACTTCTCCATCAGTCAGACGGCAAAGCCGCACGTCCGCCTCCCCATCGGCGCCGAAACGGTCCCTTCTCGCAACAAGCCTCGGCCGGCCCGGCTCGGCCGTCAAAGCTGCCAGTAAGCATCTGATGGTGTTGGCAGGGTGCCTGTTGGCGATCCCTTTCGCCGCCGGGGCGCAGTCCACTTGTCCGATAGAGGTTCTGGCTGTCAACCCGCGGGCTGTCTCCGTCATAAACGGTGGCACAGCTTTGCTCGTCAGCTACCGCAATACCACGTCTATGACCATTACCCAGACAGTCTTTGATGCGCGCTTCGGCTCGCGTTTTCGTCCGGTTGCCTTGTCTATGCGCCACCCCGTGGGCTCTGGGAAGACCGATGCAGCTCAATGGGGTGATAGCGCCTGGCTATCCGTGCTTCCTGCTTCAGGTCAGGTAACCGTGTGGCCGGATACGGTCTTCTTTGCCGACGGCAGCGAATGGTCCGACAACGGGATGCTGCAGTGCGCATATCGCGGTGACAAAACTGAGAGCGCACCTATCGATATAGATCAGCGAAGCACCAACCCGGTTGCCGGACACACTCCACTCGCAGCAGGACTGTCTGGGCAGACACCTGGCAATTCCGCCAGCGCTGAGCAGAAGATGGCGCTGATCAGAGAGGGCAAAGCCTCGCTTTGTACTGTCCGCACGTATCCTCCCGGGGCAAGCATCGCCGTGGACGGCAAGAAGGTCGGCGCAGCTCCACTGTCATTCGTGCTACTCAAAACTGATGCCCCACGTGACATCTACGTCTACTTGCCTGGCTACAAACTCGTTCATCGCGCAATCGCTCCCGATGGCGCGACAGTTCCCATCGTGGCGATCCTCGAATCGCTAGGCCCCAACAAGTAGAAACATCACATGACCACACATAAGAACCTTTCACCGAACTCATCGTTGACTTCTGCTGTATCCGGCCAAACAACGGCATCCACGGCTGGCAAGGTTCGCATCCTTGTCGAAGAATCCAAGCCGGTATACTCCGCCGGGATTCTGCATGTCCTTGAATCCGTTCCGGCTTTTGAAGTTGTTGGCGCGGCAACGTCCTTACATGAGCTCCTGCCACTGGTCGCAGAACTGAAACCGGCCATTGTGCTGCTCGACGATTCTCTGATTGACCAGAACGCCGAGTATCTGCAATGGATACTGAATGCCCATCCACACACTAAAGTAATTGCCGAGGTGAACGCCGAAGAGCCTGCGCTCTGTTTGAGCGTGTTGCGCGCCGGCGCACATGCTGTGCTTCCCCGTCACGTCGCACCTGTCGAGTTGGTGCAGTGCATCCATACTGTCGCCAGGGGCAGCCATTACGTGAGTCCCACAGTGCTGGACTGGCTCATCGATGATTGGCAGCGGAGCCGCCGCTCCGTCGACGAAGAAGCCACACCCACGCTGCCCCACTTCAATGCACGCGAGACTCGCGTGATATCAATGGCCCTTCGTGGTCTTACGAACAGGGATATAGCCGCCAAACTCTTAACCAGCGAACAAACTGTCAAGAACACGCTAGGGCGTGTGTACCGGCGCATGGGAGTCGTCAACCGGAGGAGTCTTCGAAGGCTCTGTATCGACATGCGACTACCGATTATTTGGACGCCGGCCCATCGATCCGTGAAGGACGCGCGTCCGCTGCCCCCAAAAACATGAAGGAGAGCCCATGTTGTTTCTCGAATTACGTGACGGGCATGTTTCACTCGATGAGCCCTCGTACACACCCGGAATGCTCGGGCCGGTTATCGGCCCCTTCATTGCTGCGCGGATTCTTCGCGACGAAGTACGCGTGACTACCACCGAGCGCGAGTATCCGCTACAGCGCTTCGCCGATTGGGTTTTCTACGATGGGAAGTATTTCTCGGACTTGGAAATCGTTGCGTCTGACCAGATGGGTCCCGGACGTACTCGCCGGCGGCGCCCCTTCGTTCCTTCCCTCGCCCAACTTGAGGGCGTGGGGGTCTGATAGAGGATCACTCAACACAAAGAGCCTGTGCGAACAATCGCGCAGGCTCTTTGTGTTTCACCCATCAGTAGCTTCCATACTGTCTCTGCGTTAGGCTACTTCATTTCTCCAAGCTGCGCAGCCGGGACTCTCGCCGCTGCGAGACCACTGCAATCCCGGCGGCTCAAAGTGACGAGGTTGAACAGGCCGCCCTAATTCACTTTGTCATTCAGTTTGCGTTCAGCGTACCGCGCTCAAAGCACCCACGGCCATCGAGCGCACACTCTCGCTCCATTCGCTCTCATTTTGTGCGCGACTTGGGGACCATCCACCCCCAAGGCAGCGCGACAACATCGGCTTCAAGCGGACGCGCTTTGCCGCCATGCAACACCACCCCCCGTACGAGGGATGCTTTGCGCTTCAAACCATCCCGGAAGGCACGAATTCCAATCGCGTCACTAGCGGTCACCTGACTGCTTGTCTTAATTTCCAATGCAACCAATTTCCCTGCTTCTTCCAGAATGAAATCCACTTCGTGCCCCGCGCGGTCGCGCCAGAAGTGCACCTTGCGCTGTTGCGGATCGAGGGCGCGCCATGTCTCCAGCGTCTGAAACAGGGCTTGCTCCAACCAGAATCCCGCGTCCATGCGGGTCGTCATGTCTGCGGACGATCTGATTCCGGCAAGCCAGGCAGCAAGGCCACAATCTGTCCAGAGCAGCTTTGGTGCTTTGACGAGCGCCGTCGAGGGATTGGTCGCTAGCGGTCGGATACGCGTAATCAGGCAACCAGTTTCCAGCAAGTTCAAATACCGGTGCGCGGTCGGGTGACTGAGCGCCGCGTCGCGGGCCAGGTCGGCCTGGTTGAGCAGCTTGCCGGTCCGTTGCGCAGCCAGCATCATCACGCGCTGAAAATCGGGTAGGCTGGAGACGGCGCTCAACTGGCGCAAATCCCGCTCCAAATACGTTTGCACATACGCAGCGAACCACAGGCCGCGATCCGCCTCGGAAGCGATTTCGAGTGCAGGCGGGAAGCCTCCGCGCAGCAGCCATCGAGGCCAGTCGCCTGGTTCGTCCGGCCACTCGCGCCAATCAAAATCCGGCGCGAACAAACGATCCAGCGGCAGCAATGCGTCCTTGCGTTCCTGCCATTCCGTTGGGCAAAACGGCCGAAGATCCAGGTAGATCGCTCGGCCGGCCAACGTGTCCGCCACATGTTTCATCAGCAGCAGGTTGGCGGAGCCGGTCAAGATGAAGTCGCCTGCCCGCCGGTGTGTGTCCACGGCCCGTTTGACCGCGAGCAGGATTTGTGGCGCTCGCTGGACCTCATCGAGAATAACGGGGCGCGTAGCGAGCAGCGAATCGGGATTGCGCTCGGCCTGATCGAGGACGCCGACATCATCGAGCGTGAAATACGCCCGCGCTGGCTCAATCGCCTGCGTGAGCGTGGTCTTGCCGGTCTGCCGTGCTCCCGTCAACACAGTGACGGGCAAGACCCGAAGGGCCGCTTGGAGATTGCGACGAAACCAGCGTGGCTTAATTCCTTCCATGTCATGTAATAAATCATTTCACGCTATGAAATGCAATAGAAAAGTTCAGTAAGGCATACTGAGGGTAAGCCGTTCAAGCACATCATCGCCGAGGTCCAAGCGCCCAGCATGAGCCGCCTCTCTTGTGAGCAGGACATTTCTTGCTTCCGTGAATTGGCTGAAGGCGTGGCAGCGGCACGTTCTTGCCCGCAGAGGGTCATGTCCGGCTCCCTTAACTGCGGCAGGGGGTTCTGCGGTCGCCCGCATCGCCGAGGGTGACGTTCATCGTCTCCCGAAGAGCACATAAGTGTCGTCCCCCGCACCCTCACGCTCCTCTACTCTCCAGCCGGGCATTCGTTCGAGCAGGTAGGCAAGGGGCGTGTGTTCGGGGAACAGCACATGGTCGATCCGGTCACGGTCGAGAACCTCCGATGGTCGCCGAACCCGCATGACGTCGAGGTAGCTTGCCAGGATGCCGTGATGCTCGAACGTGTCCAGCCGTGAATCGATGTAGCTGGCCTTGGAGTCAAAGGCCATGATTCCGCCCAGGTTCACGGCGTTGAATGTGCGCCAAGATGGATCGAGCATCGCTATCGTCTGACGGGGGAACAGCATAGAGAGATCTTTCCGCAACTCAGCTTCTCCGGGGACGATATGCACCATCATCCAAATCGCGCAGGCCGCCATCAATGCGTTCATTCCGGGTATGGTCTTCGCATCCGAATGGGCGCAGAAACTCCGTACCATGTCCGCGGTCAGAAATGGCGTGATGATGACGGCCGCAAGGAATGCGAAGCGGACATGATCGAAGGCCGCGTACCAGGCGAAGAAGATAAAGGCGATCTCATAGAGCTTCCACTTCCGGCCGCGGAGGAAGTTGGCCAGCAACATGATGGCAATCGCCGCCAACGCCACTTTCCCGACGAACCAGTCCAGATGCAGGGGCTGCCACTCTTCGGCGTTGGCAATGTTCAACTTCTGATTCAGCATCATGTCGAAAGGGTTCCAGACCATCCGCCAACCATACGGGTTGAGCAGGAGCGCCCCGAGACTTGCAGCAAGGACATACAGGAGCCTCTTTTGGTCATCCGTCGAGCGTGCCGGTTGCTCAAAGACCCCCTTCGAGAAGCCGAACGCACCGCACAGGATGTAGAGCGCCAGTAAGCCCAAGCCGATCAGCCAGCTTCCGTGGAGATTGATCCATACCGAAAAGAGCGGAGGCAGAAACCACGCCGCGCGAGTCTTTCCCCGCTCCAGCGCCTCCAAGATGGCCAGTTCGGCTGAAAGCGCGAGGTAGGCGACGATGATGGTTCGTGGACCGCTGTTGACCGTCATCAGCGCAAAGCCAATGCAGGCGGCCCAGAACGCAGCTCCTGTATGCCCGGTCTTCCAGTACCCGCGCCAATAGAGGAGCAATACGTTGGCGCTCAACGCGAGCCAAGTCACCAAATAGATGCCGCTCAGGTCAAACGCCCGGTATCCCAGCCAATATGGGATCTCAGAGAGCCACTCGGGGTTAACCCAGCGCTGGCCGGCAACGGTAAAGGAGTAGGGCTCGGCGCGGATGAAATGATGTGTGGCGCACAATATGCGTGCGTCCGCCAAGTGCCACCAAAGGTCCGGGTCCCGAAGCAACTCGATTGGCTGTCTCAGGGGTTGAGCGAAGATCAACGGCACGACCAGAAGAAGGGCCGCATTCATAAGGTGACGTGTAAAGATGCGGTTGAAGACGCGCACCAACGGTCCGGCTGCACTGGTGGAATTGGTAATGGGTAAGGAAGCCTCTTGAGTGATGAGCGCAGTATCCATGCCACCCAAACTACCTTCAACCCACGTCAGGGACAAAGCTCAGATGAGAATTTTTTTTGATCAATAGCGCGTCACAGAAAAAAGTTCAGCCGGGGTGCATTTTTTGTTTTTGTAGGCTTTGGTTCACATATGTCTCCGTGCTACATCTCGATGCGAGACATGTTGGAAGAGACGCAATTCGCAGTTCGCATTCGAAGGGCCAATCTTGAATCGGCGCTCAAGTCCGCGCAGACTTGTGTCGCCGGTCGGCCCGCCGTGCCCATCCTTGGCTACGCCCTGCTGGAAACGGAGGGGGACAACCTCTCAATCCGCTCTACCGACCTGACTCAATCCCTTCGCGTAACCATCCCTTGCACAGTCGAGAAGCCAGGCGCCGTGGCACTGCGGGCAAGACGGTTCCTGGACTTCGTCGGTTCGCTTGCCCAGGGAGAGGTGAGCCTCTCTGCAAAAGGCAACTCATTCGTGGCAATCTCAATGGGCGGCTTGAGAGCCACCATGCCCGGATTGCCAGGAGCGAACTTTCCGGCGTCCTTTGTCCCCTGTACCGAATGGATGGCGCGCTTTCATCCCGGCGCCCTGGCCGGCCTGATCGGGCGCGTCCTGCCGACAATCGGTGAAGAAAATGAGGAGGGCGGTCTAGCGTTGGGCTGTGCCTTGTTGCGTCTCACCCCTGCCGGTGTCCTTATGGTGACGACCGACCGCTACCGCATGGCGCGCGCGGAGATGCGGACCGGCACGCCGTCGCCCGAAGATAGAGACATCCTGCTCCCACGCCGCTTGCTGCGAACGCTCCTGTCGCTCTTTCCTGTAATAGGGGATGCACCGGTAGACCTTGGCCTCACCGAAAAAGCGATCTTCTTTCGGGGTGGCAGCTACATGCTGGCCGCGCGCCGGGTTGCAGGGCGATTCCCGGCTTTTGAGCCCGTCATCCCCAGTTGGCGATACGAAGTTGTCGTCCCAACTTCGGATATGCTTGCGGCGGTCAACCGGCTCAGTGGATTCGACGACAACCCGGTGGCCATGATTCTGTTCGACATCCAGGGGCATACGCTGGAGCTCCGGGCGCGGACGCCTGGCGCCTATGAGGCTGTCGAGCAGTTTTCTGTCGAGTGGCCAGGCGCGGACACGCGCTTCTGCCTGCGAGCGCACTGTCTGCTGAGTTGCCTTCCCCCACTGAGGTGCGCCGAAGAGGTAGTCTTCGGGATTCCCGACCGGGCCGCGGGCGGACCTCAAGAAAGAGTGCCGATAGCGCTTACGGCAAAAGCCGGAGATCCCTACGATTCGCTTTATCTGCTCATGCCCACCGCGGTGACCCGCGGCGCGGAAGAAAGGACACACGCTCGTGCAACGTTCTAGTGCGGTGCTTGCCTTATTGGTTGCGGTCCCGATTATGGCCGCGCAGTCGACCAGCTCATCCACAGGAATCACCTCTTCCGGGCAGGGCATGTCCTCTCAGTCGGGCAGCTCCTCGCAAGAGCGCAATGCCGCGGACGATATCTCCGCCATTGCGCCGCCCTTCGACGTCTACGACGTGCTGCGCATGCACCGCGTTGGCCTGCAGGATGAGGTGATTATTAACGCCTTGCGCTCACGCTACCATCCGCTGAAGCTGAGCGACAGCGACCGAGCGCTGCTCGTGAAGAACTCCGTAGACGCGGCGGTGATTGCCGCGATGGAGAATCCGCTGGGCGAGGATACTGCCGGTCACGCTGCGCCGCCCACTGTACAGGTGTCTCCCGAGCCAGACCCGGCCAAGGCCGCCACCGACAAGCCCGCCTCGGATGCCAAAGCCGCAACCCCAGATATTACCGTGGCTGCGACTGTTGTCCGGCTGGCTGGAGCCTCTTCTGCCACGCCGGTCCCAATATCCTCAGCAACGACAGCCGCTGAGTCAGCTCCATTGGGCATCCGCAGTCTCCCACCCAACAGGCAGGATTCCTCCAAAGTCGAATCGCTATCGGACGTGGACACACCGAAGACTCCAGGGGTCTATCGTCGCATCAACGGAGCAGGATGGGGAACAGTACCGGCAGAAGCTGTTGCGTGGAAACACGACGAAGAGTACCCGGTCAAGCGCGCCGAAGGACATTTGCCGGGAGCAACCAGTCCAACAACGACCCCCTCAGCCAATAGCGACTTTCTCATTGTGACCCCGGAGGGCGTCTCCGTGGTGCAATACCAGTTGGTGCGGATCAGCTCCAAGCACACTGGACGAGAGTTCCATGCGGCGCTGGGTGGCGACGCCTTCAGCGGCGGTGGCAACTCCGAGGCAGTCGCCTACAATCCGCAAAAGCTCGGCGCAACGGTCTGGCTGGTGTCGCTCCATGGTCTGCCGCGCGGCGACTATGGCTTTCTGCCTCCGGTCAGGGGCGAGTTGCACAGCACGACCGGCTTTGCCAAGGCAATCTACACGTTCCGCGTTCTCTAATCGTTACGGCACCGCGCCACGCAAAGGGACTGCGCCATGTCACTTCCAGCACCGAGCCTTTTCCGATGGACAACACGCTTTGATCGCCTTCCAAGAGAGTGTGCTGCTCAGGTCCTCGGCCACCCTCAGTGACCGAGGAGGGCGGGCTGGGGTATCTGCGTGATGGGAGACACCCCAGCCCGGTCCTTCAACTGTGGAGCTTGTGCCTTGGATATTACATCTCCTGAGAGTCGATCACTTGCAATCAATAGCGGCCCCTCGGGGTTTAGCCGGCTCGCAGTGCTGAGTTTCTCCGCAGGCGCATTTACCTCAGTGCTCATTCTCCTGCTCTGGCTGCCTGCCATCTCGTCTGGCGACGGTCCGGTTCACCTCTATTACTCGGCTGTTGTTCGCGCGCTCCTGATCGGCGACCCGTGGTATGGCCACT
>CAIKND010000133.1 GCA_903828675.1 uncultured Acidobacteriaceae bacterium | reverse complement strand
GGCATTTCGACGGGAACCAGATCGGCGACATTCGAGGTCAGCATGTCCTGGTCCCGCTTATCCGCTTCACCCAAACCAGGCAGGGTTCCAAGAAAGATGCGACGCTTGGCGATTGTCTCCGCTACGGCCTTCGCGCCGTTCATGTGCGTGAAGGCGTTCAAGACTTCCTGGGTGCGATTGGCCAACTCGCGCTCTGACTGTTCGAGATCCCGCAGCGTCACTGCCGGATGCGAGGTCCGCACGACGACCGAAAGGCTCAGCTTGGCCGTTTTGAGCGACGACGAGATGATGTCGCGCTGAACCTGCATCAGTTGCGCCTGCGCTACCTCGGCCTCCGGATTCGACTTGAAGTTGCCATTGGCATCCTTCTGGGCCGCGGTCATCTTCTGTAACCGCTTCTTATAGCTCTTGAGCACCTTCACCTGGTCCGGGATCACCACCTGGCCGCTGACCACGATCGGAAAGCCAAGAGTCGAAAAGTTCTGAAGCATACCGGGAAAAGTCGCGTCGGGCAGTTCCTTGAGGCTCACGACGCCATAGAGATACCCATCGATATTCAGGTACGATTCGGTTTCGTTGAGGATGCTTGCTTCCGCTGCCTGATCGCGTGCACTACGATACTCAATCATCTGCGCTGGAGGCACATAGAGCCGGTGGTCGCGGCGGGTCGGATGCTGTGCGTACTTCAATGCCTCGAACAATTCTTGAGTTGTAAGCCGGCTTGAGCCGAGATTCCCTGCTTCCATCGACCCTTCGATGCCGCGCAGGATCGACTCGAACTCGGCGCGATAGCTTTCATGTTCTTTGCGCGCGCGCTGGATTGCTTTTGTCTGGCTCAACGTGAAGCCGCCGAGCTTGCGATTCTGCTCGGCCGAGTGATAGAGCCTGGCGTGAATGCGCGGATCCCAGATGTAGTAGACCTGTAACCGGTTCTCGAAGAAATAGCCGCCTTGCTCCTTCTCCCGCCACATCCTCAGCCGGTGCGCATCAAGCGCCATCACCTCCGATTGTTCGGTGCGCTGCTCGCGGACGTAATGATCCAATAGATCGCCTAACCGCTCGGAGATCTCAAAGCGAAACTGGATGCGCATACTGACGTCGGGCACGCTGCGGAAGAGAGCCTCAAGCATCGCCTTGGTCTGATTGCGGTCGCCGTCCGTGGCGAAGTACCCAAGGATACCGCGCAACTCGTAGCCCGCAACGAAGGCGCCGTTGGTGCGGACCATGATGTTCTCGCCTTCGGGAAGATCCCGCAGGGAAAACAGTTCGCAGACTGCCGGTGACTTCTTCTTTTTGTCGTGCTCGGCATAGGTCATCGGCATGATTCACCTCGTCTGGTCGTCTTCCGGTTGTCGCGCTCCAAACCTTTTCTCGCAATCTGTGTCAGCGGTTCGATGCCCTTGTGAAAACGCGCGGCAAAGAGCACACTTGCAAAAACTGCGCGCGCCGCATCCGGGTCGAGCCTGAGCGCGACCGATCCGTCGGTCATCTTTCTGATCGCGGCCTGCATGGGCTAGTCCTCCTCCTCGACCAGGTAAGGTTCCATCAACACGGAATCTCGCTCAAGCGCGCACCATGCTTTTGGAGCAAAGAATGAACGCACCAGGTCTGTGAGATACCCGCGAGGGCGCCCGTACTTGAAAAGAATCAGAAATGGCACGGCGAGCGCCGGCACCACAAACTCCATGAAGATGTTGAGCGGCATTCCGAAGACGTGCGCATTGCCGCTTACGAAGTGTGCAAGGAGATTCATCGCAGCGGCGAGCGCCAGCACCAGGATCAGGTCCTCGAACTCGAGGCCGAGAAACGTCACCTTGGTATGCAGGTTGCGGTGAACGGGCGTCAGATCGAGACTCATGCCAAGCTCCCTAAATTCCATGCGCGTGCGTGACCATCGATTCGGCCAATCGCACCATTCCTGAAACCATCAGTGCTCCCATTGCGGCGATGAACTTCCTGATCCAGGTCGAGCCCGGGTAGATCTCCGAGACCACGCCGCCCATGTGCAAGGCCATTGCGGCCAACTGCGTCAGTGCGAAGACCGGAAGGATGACGTTGGAGACCCAGTCCACCAGACTCATCGTCGCCATCCAAAAGCCGTCCGCGCTGGTCGGTCCGGCGTGCTGGACAAAGCCTTCCAAAGCCCTGAGCATCCCCGAACACATCAGCGATGCGAAGCCGCCGTGGAGCATCTGCTCGAACTGGCCTCCCTTGCTGTACCGATAGACCGCCGCTGCAAAGAACCCGCCTGCCATCGTCGGCATCATGACGTTGCCTGCCCAGGAGGCGAGGTTCGTGATTGCACCGTCGAGACTCATCCACATCTCCTCAAGCCGCCATGGCTTTGAACAACGCCAACAGCCCACTCAAACTCAGAAAGGCAATGGCGGCAAAGATCAGCCTTACCCACGGCCTATGCCGCACATAGTTGATGACCGCGCCTACGCATGCCAGTCCTGCCGCGGCCGGCATGATCTGGCCGGCGATATAGTTCCAGAGCGAGGTCAGCATGTCGGTCGTCGCGTATTCGCCGCCCGAGTTCCAACCTTGAAGCAACTGCATCGTCGCCGAAATCGACATCAGGAAGAGCGCGGCAAGAATCGAGGAGAGCGGATTCTCTCCTCCTGCCACGTCGAGCGCTGCTTTCAGCACGAAATACGCCGCGATCACCGGAACCAGCCGCGCAACGACAATCTGGTTCACGAAGTTCTTGAAGACCGTCTCCATGCTGGCGAGCCAACTTGTTCCAACCGACCCGCTGGCTGAAGGAACATGAATGCCCTGCGCTGCAATCCATGAGAGAAGCTGTGGAATTGTAAGAAGAACAACCGTCCACAGAATCCATTTGCCCGCCCGGCCGTTGATGTGGAAATTGATTCCACTCTCCTGCCGAAGGCTGACGCCCGCGGCGGCCAGAGTGCAGAACGCCGCGGGAACCGCCAGATCGAACAGCAGTTGCAACAGGTCGAGAAGGAATTGCGGCACAGGCATCCGGCTCTCCCTACTGAATGCCTTGCGCTTGAGTAATGAATCCCTCGGCCATGCGCCCGAGACCGGAGATCACCATGAGAGCAACGCCGGTGACTCCCCAGCCCATGTAGCCCCTACCGCTCTTGAAGTGCCAGCCGGCAACGCCAAGGCAGGCAACGGCGATCACCGGCGCGATTACGTTGCAGCCCCAGTTGACGATATTGAGGACAGTGCCCTCGACCGTGGTCGCCTGCTGGCCCTGAACGGCCTGGCCGAACTGAGGACTTGTTCCGAGGTTCTGAGCCCTGGCCGCGAAGGGC
>CAIKND010000132.1 GCA_903828675.1 uncultured Acidobacteriaceae bacterium | reverse complement strand
GAGGCTTGGTCCGACGACCCCAACGCCTTTACCTCCGCTGACACGCAAGCGTTCAAACGAGCCGCTGAGTGCTTTGGGATCGGCCTGTACCTCAGGCTTGTCGAGAAATTCTGGTGGGACATCGATACGTACGGGAGGCCTCTCAGCATGGAGAGGTTCGCCCCCTCTGCCGCCGAGAAGCTGGCTGCCGCGCTCCGGCGCACCGGTACCGTGAGGCCCGTAGAGCAGGCTCTGCCGACAACCTCGGGAAACCATAACGGCTCTCCGGCTACCGGCAACGCTTCGCGGTCACAGATCCCCGCGCAGACCACGGCTTTCCGTTTCGCGGGACAGCCTTCACTGCGCGACGAGCTGCAGACGAAGAAAGCCTCGTACATCGCGTCTCTGGGCGAATCACTCTACACCGACGCCACTGGCAAAGCCAGAAGTGCAATCGCTCTGGGGACAGCACCCGTCGACACCGTCAACCAGATCATGCACGCCCTCAACGATGCATGCGCCTTGTTGACCAGTACCAGGTTGCTTGCCGCCGAGGTGTCTCCCCAGATTGTCGACCAGATTCTGGATACATACAGTGTCCAGACCTTCGCCACCGTCCCCTCTCTGGAAGCACTGAACAATGTCCGGCTCGCCCTGGAGACAGCCCGGGATATCCAGCCCTAATCACATACCTGGCGCGGGAGCCACGTAACTCCCGCGCCCGCGTGACCGCGTCTGGCCCGGCTGCATTGCTCGGTGACCCTGCGCATCCGTTCCCAACGCTTTCCCCCAGCTTCCCCTACGAAAGGTGCCTTGAGTAATGTTCGAAGCATTCAGAATCCGTCCTGTCGTTGAATCGATGGACGAAAGCGGCGAAGTAACCTGTGAGGCATTCGCAAGCCTCGCCGATGCCGAACGCGATTGCGCACAGTTTGAGGCCTGCCGCTCCGCCAGTGAGCGCAAGGGCAAGACGATCATCTGGACCCTCTACGGCGTCAACGCAGAAGAGAACGAGGTCCGAACCGAGGACGCCATCGCAGACCGTGACACCGAAGGGTCCGCCTGCGAGCTGTTGACCAGCATCATCGGACCGTTTACGACCGACGACGCCGGGTATTCCAGTCCTGCCGCCCTACCGACCAGCGCCGCCGCGCTACTCTCCTCCGCTCTCGGTCACATCGAGAAGTACAAAGACACCGAAGATGTTGACTCTATCGCCCTTGCCGAAGACTCTATCGAGTCTGCGCTCAACACCATCATGCAGCCCCGGCCGGCCCAGACCGACAGCGCCGTGGCAGGCACGCCGGGCGCCGAGACCGCTTCCTCAGACCCGAAGCCCCACAGGGTTCGCATGAAGTGGGGTTCCGGAATCGGAGGCGACGAGAAGCCGGTGAGCGATTACGAGTTTGCTTCCGCCGGGGAGTTGAATGCGTTTCTGTATGGGTGCGATGAAGCCAACGGCTGGCTCGACATGGAGCAGATCGACCCGAATCCAGATGGTTCCTTCCCGGAGCCAGACGCCAACGACGAGTAGGTTGATCTGTCCAGACAAGCATCTGAGATCTTCCCGAGCCCGGCCGAATGCTCGCCTACGTTCCCGACACCTGCCCAAATGGCGAGCGGGTACCGGCGGAACTTCGATCGGCGGTAGCCCTTTCCGAACATGAACAAAGCTCCGGCGGGGCTGCGGGCAACATCGCAGAAAAATCCGAGTTACGCTTGCGTAACCACGGAATGCCATCGACAATCGCTGATGCCCGCACCCTTGTGAGGGCTGAGACCGCCACCGCTTTCGACCAAGGGGAAGTCGTTCGCCAGGCTTGCCTGACCTGTCTGGGAGGCTTGCACCGAGTACCCCCGTCATCCTGGAGGCTGTTGCCGAGGTCTCTACGACTTCCACCATTACCCACCGAGGTTCGCCCTATGGCATCGCCAGCTGTCATTACAATGCCCACCGCCGCACCGGTTTCCGGGCGCGCTCAATTCCTGGTCAACAGGAAGGAGTTCATGCAGGAACTCGCGCTCGCCCAGTCCGTACGTGAGCCCAAGACCACGATCCAGATCCTATCCTGTCTGATGCTCCGAGCAGATATGTCCGGCCACCTGTCCATCGTAGGCACCGATTTGGACCACGCCCTCTTCACAACCTGCACTGCGCGCGTTGTAATCGGCGGAACAATGCTCCTGCCCGCCCGCAAGCTGTTCGACTACGTGCGCCTCCTCGAGGGCGAAGATGTTGCTTTCACGCAGCTCGATAACAACTGGGTCCAGATTCGCTGCGGCAGGTCGAAGACCAAGATGGTCGGCATGAGTTCGGCAAATTTCCCGGCT
>CAIKND010000131.1 GCA_903828675.1 uncultured Acidobacteriaceae bacterium | reverse complement strand
TCGTGAAGCGATGGGGGAAACAGAAGCGTCTGGTTGACCGTGTCAGGAATGAAGTTCTGGCCCATGAATCGAACCTAAAACAGAACACAACGACCCTGCTGTAGGCTCCGTCACAAATCTATGCCCGACACTCACCTAGGCAAATCGCAGCGACACATTGCCCGCTGTCGAAAAGCGAACATCCACTTCGGATCCGGCTGATGCAAATGTGTTTCCAGTCCAGCTTCCCGTGGTGATCCAATCCCCGCGCTTCAAGCCGCCAGTGCGCACCGCGCCCTCATTGGCCAAATAAAGCATCAGCCGCAGCAGGTCTGTCCCTGCGGTATTGGATGCTGTGCGTTCAACGCGCACGCTCCCATCAACTGCAAGCAAGACCGATTCTTTGGAAAAATCAATCTGCTGCCAGCCGGACACGGCTGGCCCATGCACGAAGCCTCCATGCATCTGCAAGTCGGCGATCATGGTGAAGCGCGCGACCTTCGAAGGCGCCAAGAGCCCTGCCTCCAACTCTTCAATGGCAGGATGGCAACTCGCGATGGCGTCGACAATTTCCTCGCGTGTATACGGTGTCAGGCGCGGAGGCAAATCCTGGCCGATAAGAAAAGAAATTTCAGCCTCCAGGCCCCGCAAGCGGATTCGTGGGTCGGCCAGAACACTCGCATCGTCCGCGATCCATGCGGAGATCATGGGTCCGAACATTGGTGTGGCATCGGGCGCGGGTGCCCCCACCTTCCAGGCACGTATGCCGCTCGGCTCGAGCGAGCGCGCCATCGCATCCTGCACAAAGTACGCTTCTTCGAGCGAAGTTGGTTGCAGAGGCACAGGAAGGTCGGCAAGAGGTGTAGCCGTGCGGCGGGCTTCGAGCAGAAGTTCGCCGGCGGAAAGCAGTTCGGCGGTGCGGGCGTCAGGAATCATGCCTTCCAGTTTGCCTGAACCCGCGTGCTCCTGTCTGCTAGAGACGATTCTCTGGGCATTCTGAATGCATCCCGCCCTTGGATGTGCACTGCTCCTGGACCCGTTCGAAAATCCCTTTTCGAGCGCGGGCCAGAAACTAAAGTCATGACCAAATTTTTCCAACCGCCGCCTGCAGTGCCAGATCTCGGCACATCCTGATTCGGGATACCCGGTCAAGTCGCTAGACTGGGTGTGAATCCCGGCTTAACAAGGCGGAAATCAGTTTCAATAGTCGGCGTGTATCCCCGTAAACCGTTGAAAAACAGCTGGATCTCGTCAGCACCGAGGGCCTCACCGATGCTGGATTCGACGCCAAAGTCCCCGATCGAGAGTCAAAGATGCATGAGCAAGCACTCCCAGAGCTCCAGTTCGGCGCATGCCATCGATGAGGTGACACGCATCACAGCAGACCCCTTTGCCAAGGCGCAGAATAGCGCGGGCTTTGAGGGAATATTTCGGAGCCCCGGTACCAAGGTCTTGTGACGAAAACCGCCATGCTGAACCATCAATCTGAAGTGAAAGCCGCAGCCGAACAAAGCATGGATTACGAGCGTTCCTGGCGCGTATCTGGAGGCAACTAAAGGTGTCCTGGAACGTGGAGTTTCGAAATAAGTGCATGAGCGCCGAGCAGGCGCTGGCAGCCGTGCACTCCGGCTCGCGCGTATGGATTCAGTCGGGATGCGGCACGCCTTCGGTACTGGTGAATGCATTGGTCGCGCGGGCTCCCGAGGTCCGCGATGTCGAGATCGTGCACATGATGACCCTCGGCAGCGCCAACTACACCAAGCCGGAGTTCGAAGGGCATTTCCGTCATCGCGGATTGTTTCTGGGAGTGAATGTGCGCGAGGCGGTCATTGCGGGTCGCGCCGACTACACACCTATCTTTCTCAGCGAAATTGAGGGTCTGTTTGAGAGCGGCGCAATGCCCCTGGATGTCGTGCTCATGCAGGTCTCGCCTCCTGATGCGCATGGATTCGTGAGCCTCGGCACCACCGTGGACTGTACTCTTACAGCAACTCGCTTCGCCAAAACCATCATCGCCGAAGTGAATGAGCGGATGCCGCGCACACACGGTGACACATCCATCCACGTGAGCCATATCTCCGCAATTGTTGAGACCTCGCGCCCGCTGCTGGAACTTTGCCACGAGCCTTGCACCGAGATGCACCTGCGCGTGGGACGCAATGTCGCCTCGCTCATACCGGATGGCGCTACCATCCAGACCGGTATTGGAGGCATCTCCGAAGCTGTGCTCAAGTGCCTTGGCGATAAGCGCGACTTGGGGATTCATACCGAGATGTGTCCTGATGGAGTCATCGACCTGATGGAGTCCGGCATCATGAATGGCGAGAGGAAATCGCTGCATCGCGGCAAAGCCGTGGCCGCCTTTGTGCTCGGATCGCAACGCCTCTTCGACTACATCCATGAGAACCCCAGTTTCGAATTCCGCTCGATCAGCTACACCAACGATCCCTTTGTCGTGGCGCAGAACGACCGCATGGTCGCCATCAACTCGGCCTTGCAAATAGACCTTACTGGCCAGGTATGTGCGGACTCGCTGGGTACCAAGCCGTATAGCGGATTTGGCGGACAACTGGATTTCATTCGCGGCGCCGCTCGCTCTAAGGGCGGAGTGCCGATTATTGCGTTGCCCTCGATGGCGATGCACGACCATTTGTCGCGGATTGTGCCGGTACTCGACCCGGGCGCCGGCGTCGTCACATCACGTGCGGATGTGCATTACGTAGTTACCGAGCACGGCATCGCTTACTTGCATGGCAAGACCTTGCGCGAACGGGCACTGGCTTTAATCGCGATTGCCGATCCGCGCTTTCAACAGGAATTGGAAGATTTTGCAGTGCGCTCGCACTATCTGGAGCGCGAAACAATGACGGCCACGTTTGCCTGAAGGGCGCGGACTGTCGAAGAGGAGCAGTGAATGATGAATGTTGAAAAGCGCGACCGAGGCTTGTTGCGGATAGATGTGGATGAGTGCAAGGGGTGCGGACTGTGCGTTGAAGCCTGTCCGCCCAAGGTCATCGGCATGAGCGTGCGGTTGAATCACTTTGGCTATCGCACTGCGGAGTATGCCGGCGCCGGCTGCACCGGATGCGGAATCTGCTTCATGGCTTGTCCTGAGCCGGGTGCTATTACCGTGCTGCGCGCTGCGACACGCAAGGCCGGTCAAGTCCCGATGATAGATACCGGCATGGAGGGAGCGACTCAATGCGCAAGCAACTGATGAAGGGCAACGAAGCCATTGTCAAAAGCGCTATCCTCGCCGGATGCCGCGCCTTTTACGGTTATCCGATCACACCCGCCAGCGAAATTACCGAGGCCGCGGCAGAGTACATGTCGCAAACCGGCGGAGTGTTTCTGCAGGCAGAGAGTGAAGTCGCAGCAGTCAATATGCTGTATGGCGCGGCATCTGCGGGGGTGCGTTGCATGACCTCTTCCAGCGGCCCTGGAATCAGCCTCATGCAGGAGGGCATCAGCTACATGGCCGGAGCGGAGTTGCCCTGCGTCATCGCCGACATTACGCGAGGGGGGCCGGGGCTGGGCAACATCGCAGCCGAACAGAGTGACTACCACCAGGTGGTCAAAGGCGGCGGCCACGGAAACTACCGCACCATCGTGCTGGCGCCCCATTCCGTACAGGAGATGGCCGATCTGACCGCGCTGGCATTCGAATTGGCTGATCGTTATCGGAATCCCGTCGTTGTGCTGGCAGACGGATTCATCGGACAAATGATGGAGCCGGTCGAGTTTCCGCAGACCGCCGTCGAGCCGCGCCAGCCCGATTGGGCCGTGGCCGGCACTGCTGCCACGCGCGGCAACCTCATTAATTCGCTGTTCATGGATATCGATGATCTGGAGGCGCATGTTAACGCGCTCGAGGCCAAGTACCGGATCGCGGAAGAGCGTGAGACGCGCGCAGAAGAGTGGAATACCGACGACGCCGAAATTGTGCTGGTGGGCTACGGAATCGTCGGCAGGATTCTGAAGGCTGTCACAGCGGAAGCCCGCGCCGAAGGCATCCATGTCGGTGTGTTGCGCCCCATCACGCTCTATCCATTTCCAACCCAGCACTTCCAACGCCTCGCCATGCGCGCACGCGTATTCGTCGTGGTGGAGATGAGCAATGGCCAGTTGATTGAAGATGTGCGGCTGGCGCTGAACGGCGCGCGTCCGGTCGAGTTCCTTGGCCGCACCGGCGGGAATGTGCCGTCGCACGATGAAGTGCTCGCACTGGTGCGCAAACTCGCGCGGCGTTACCTGCCGGTCAATGCGGTAGAAGAGGAGCGGATGGCAAATGTCTAGCGAATTGATCTCCGATTATGAAGTGGTTCACTCCAGGGCTAAGTCTTTCTACGAGCGGTATGAACGCAAGCCGGAGTTGCAGCACCAGACGCACTTTTGCCCCGGCTGCGGCCACGGTACTGTGCATAAAATGCTGGCCCGCGCCATTGATGAACTGGGCATTCAGGATAAGACAATTCTCATTGGTCCCGTCGGTTGCTCGGTGTTTACTTACTACTATTTTGACGTGGGCAATGTGCAGGCCGCGCACGGCCGCGCCCCGGCAGTGGCAACGGCGGTGAAGCGCAGCCACCCTGGGAGCATCGTTATCGGCTACCAGGGCGACGGCGATCTGTCGGCCATCGGCGCGGCGGAGATCTTGCATGCAGCCAATCGCGGAGAACATATCTCCGTGATCTTCGTCAACAACGGCATCTACAGCATGACCGGTGGACAGGCTGCACCTACTACGCTGATTGGGCAGAAAAGCACAACCACCCCGGGTGGCCGCAACGCGGCAACAGAAGGTTATCCGCTGCAGGTGAGCGAACTGCTGGCTACGCTTCAGGCGCCAGTCTACATCGAGCGCGTCGGACTCGGAGACAACAAGCAGATTGCGCAGGCAAACCGCGCAGTCAAGCGGGCCGTTGAAAATCAGGTGCGTGGCCTTGGCTTCTCACTCATCGAGATACTTGCGCCTTGCCCCACGATCTGGAAGATGTCCGCAGTGGATTCGCAACACTGGGTACGCGATGTAATGGAGAAGACTTATCCGCTGGGCGTATTCTGCGACCGCACCAAAGAGGTGCAGCCGCGGGGATTACCTGAGGCGGGGCCGTCGCTCGACCAGATTCCTCACATACTTGGCGTCGCCGATGAAGATCTTCCCGAAGGCAATTCCGCAGTCGTTGAAAAGGCTGAGGATATTGACCTTCACGTGCGAGTGGCCGGTTTTGGCGGCCAGGGTGTCCTGCTGCTGGGGGAGGTCCTGGCCGAGGCTGGATTGGATGCCGGACTGGAAGTGTCCTGGCTCCCATCCTACGGACCCGAGATGCGCTCCGGCACCTCGAACTGCCATGTGCGGTTGTCGAGCCAGCCCATCGATTCTCCGCTGGTCACAGTGCCCAACATTCTCATCGCAATGAACGAGCCATCGCTTAGAAAATTCGATCTGAGCGTGCGTCCCGGCGGATGGGTTATTTATAACGGCGATACTTTTCCGGCCGATTGCATGCGAGAAGACGTGCATGTGCTTGCGCTTCCATTCACGCAGGTGGCCCACGAACTCGGCGATGCACGCGCCTGCAACATGGTGATGCTGGGTACACTGCTGGAAATTGCAAATTCACTGCCGCAGGCCAGCATAGATGTGGCTCTGCGCCGCCTGATCAAGAATCCGAAATGGGTGGAATTGGACGAGCGCGCATTGACGCGGGGGAGGGAACTCTTCAAGGAGTCGTTGCAGGAGGTTTGACATGCAGGCTGATGCCGATCCGAATCTGATCGTATATTTCGGTGGGCAGTACATCGCGCTACGTGAGGCGCGCATTGGCATCCTCACTCATGCTCTCCACTATGGAACAGGTGTCTTTGAAGGATTACGTGCGCACTGGGATGAGGCAGCGCAGGAGCTTTTTCTCCTTCGCCCCATGGAGCACTATCAGCGCTGGAAGCAGAATTGCGGCATCCTGCGCATTGACGTTTCCGCGTCGCCAGAAGAGCTATGCGCCATCACCGTTGAGTTGATGCGCCGCAATAATCTCAAGACCAACGTTTATGTCCGCCCCATCGCGTACAAAAGCGCCGAGCGGGTCGGCGTCAGCCCTGACGACCAGGATGCTTGGGCGATTATTGCGTTACCCTTCGGCGATTATCTTCATGCGGAACATGGAATCCACGCCGGCGTCAGTTCGTGGTGGCGCATCGACGACAATGCGATTCCTGCACGCGCCAAGATATGTGGCGCATACGTGAACAGCGCGCTCGCCAGCGACGAGGCCCGCCGCGACGGATTCGACGAAGCAATCCTGCTCAACCAGAGCGGGCATGTTGCCGAGGGCTCCACCTGCAACATCTTCATGGTGCGCAAGGGGAAGCTCATCACGCCATCGGTCACTGAGAACGTGCTCGAGGGAATCACGCGCGATTCAGTGATCGAACTGGCTCAACAGGAACTAGGCCTCCAGGTTGTGGAGCGACCCATCGATCGCAGTGAACTCTGCATCTGCGACGAACTGTTCCTCACCGGAACGGCGGTCGGCATGGCGCCGGTAGTGCGAGTCGATCACCGGCCTGTAAAAGACGCAGAGATTGGACCCCTTACGCGCCAGATGCAGCAGTTGTACTTTGACGCGACGCGGGGACATTTATCGGCATACCGGAAGTGGCTGCTTCCGGTCTACCATGCCCAGCCGGAACCGGCGCAGTGCGCGGCTCGGCTGGAAGTGACGAGTGTTGCTTGAGCTCCGCCGTCGCGGAAGGCTAGCTTCGGCCCGGCCCAGGCAAGGAGGAAAAACGAATGCTCATGACAACGAGTAAAGGGAACGCCTATGACGTTGCCCTCGAGAACTTCGACTCAGCAGCCGACCAGATGGGACTCGATAAAGATACGAGAGAGATGATCAAGTATCCCGAGCGTATCCTTATGGTCACCGTCCCGGTGCGCATGGACGATGGGCACATTCACCGTTTTGAAGGTTACCGGGTACAGCACAGCTCGGTGCGCGGGCCCGCCAAGGGCGGCATCCGGTATCACCCGCAGGTCACTCTGGACGAGGTGAAGGCGCTGGCCACGTGGATGACGTGGAAGTGCGCCGTAGTGAATATTCCGTTTGGCGGTGCTAAAGGCGGAATCACCTGCGATCCCAAGCACATGTCACAGGGTGAGCTCGAGCGGATGACGCGCCGCTACACCAGCGCGATTCTCCCTTTGATTGGCCCTGAGCAAGACATTCCAGCGCCCGACGTTTATACCAATCCGCAAACCATGGCGTGGATCATGGATACCTACAGCATGACCAAGGGCTATCCGATCCCCGGAGTGGTCACCGGCAAACCCATCTGCCTGGGTGGCTCCCTGGGGCGCAATGAGGCTACGGGCCGCGGCGTCTTCTACACCATCGAGTGCGCCTGTGAACATCTGCATTTGCCGTTGAAGGGGGCCACCGTCGCGGTGCAGGGTTTTGGCAACGCCGGTTCGATTGCCGCGCAATTGCTGCATGAAGCGGGTGCGAAGATCATCGCGGTCAGCGATTCCACAGGCTGCGTCTACAACCCCAACGGGCTTAATATTCCCGAGCTTATTCACATGAAAGCCCTCTGCGGACACGTCGAGGGATTCCCTGAGAGCGAGCCGCTTGCCCCGGCCGATCTGCTGGCGTTGAACTGCGACATCCTTGTTCCGGCGGCGCTCGAGAACACAATCCACACGGACAACGTATCCACCGTGCGTGCGCGGATTGTTGCCGAAGCGGCCAACGGGCCTCTTACTCCCGCGGCTGACAGGGTTCTGGAAAGCAAAGGCGTATTTGTCATTCCGGATATTCTCTGCAATGCCGGCGGCGTCACCGTCTCGTACTTCGAATGGGTGCAGGATGAGCAGCACCTGTTCTGGGAGGCGCAGGATATTTACAACCGCCTTGAACGTGTCATGAAGACGGCCTTCCGCGATGTGCTCAAGATCCACATCGAGCGGAATGTCTCCATGCGTATTGCGGCCAATATGCTGGGCATCGGGCGCGTGGCCGAGGCCGTGCAGATCCGCGGCATCTATCCATAAGCGGACGGGCGCCGATGCGGAAACCTGCATTCAGTCAATCGAGTAAAGCACCCCGGCAGTCAGTCCATCTCTTCAAATCAAGGATGAAGAGATGGACTGTCTTGCCGGCTTGCCGCAGTATCTCCCCGCGGTTCTGCGCTGCTCGTCCTTTCCAATTCTTCTGATCACCCGCGCAACTAAACTCCGGGAGCCTGCATATATAGCCTGCGTGTACAATCCTGTTGAGCAAAAAATGGCGTGATCGGTGGCTGTCTGTAACAGCTTCTTCATAATCTGCCTGGCATTGTTTCGAGGGTTCACCATGAACGCAAGAGTTCTTTTGGCTGTTATTTGTGCGGCTATCTGCCTTGGGCAAAACCCGCTCGTCTCACAAACCGTCGACCTGCCCACCAGCAAGCAAATGATCGGCGAGATTCCTGGACACCCGCTGCGGCTGAACAGCCTGCCTATGTCGATCGCCGTCTCGCCGGACGGGCACTACCTGGTTTGCGTGAACGCCGGGTACGGAACTTTTGAGTCGAAGTATGAGCAGTCGCTGGCGGTCCTCGATACGCAGACGGGTGGGTTGGAAGACTTTCCCGATTCCCGCACCCCGGCGCGGACGGCCAAGCAGACGCTCTACTCCGGATTGGCGTTCAGCCTGGATGGCAAGCACCTCTACGCCAGCCTGGCTTCACTTACCGATCCCCTCGGCGATGGCAAGGCCGCCACCGGCAGCGGCATTGTGGTCTATGGATTCGCCGCGGGCAAGATCGTGCCAGAGCGCCTGATCCCTCTGCCTTTGCAACAGCTTGCTCCGGGCAAAAAGACCAAGCTCATCGGCGAGGCGGACGGCGACAAGGGCTTGCCTTACCCTGCCGCGATTTCGGTGCTGGGTTCCGCAGGCTCTGAAAAGTTGCTGGTTGCCGAGAATCTCTCTGACGATGTTCTGCTCCTCAATCCCGCGACCGGCGCAATTGAGAAGCGCTTCGATCTCTCGGAGAGCGATGCCGTACCCTCCACCTATCCTGTCGCGCTCGCAGTCTCAAAGGATGGCAAGCGTGCGTTTGTCGCGCTGTGGAATGCTTCGGAGATCGTTGAACTTGATCTGGCTGCAAAATCAATCGGACGCAAGCTGACTCTCCTCAAGCCGTCCAGCCCCATCGCTCCCGGAACCCACCCTTGCGCGTTCGAGTTCTCGCCGGACGGCAAAATCCTCTACGTCGCTCTCGCCAACCGCGATGCCGTTGCAGCGGTCAATGTGGGCGCGCAGCAGTTCTCCGTCAAGGGCTACTTTGACACTCGCCTTCCCGCGCAGAGTTACTTCGGCGCCGAGCCAGTAGCGCTGGCCGTCAACGCGGACGGCAGCCGGCTCTATGTCGCCAACGCGGCCAGCGATGCGGTTGCCGTCATCGATACGGCGATGCTCACGGCCAAGGCTTCGAAGCAGGGAATGGTTGAGCCAATCGGCTTTGTGCCAACCGAGTGGATGCCCATGTCGCTGGCCTTCCTACCCTCTCCGTCCGGCGGAAAGCTCTATATCGCCACCGCAAAAGGGAAGGGAACCGGGCCGAACAACTTCTCTCAGCGCGTGGTGGACCCGGCGGATGCGATCCGGGCGAAGAAAAGCACCACCTACATCGCCTCTCTGCTCTATGGCTCCATGGCCACGCTCGATGCGGCCGATATCGCGAAGAATCTGCCGCAGTGGACGGCTGTGGTTATCCAGTCAAACCGCATGAAAGCAGCCGCGGAAAAAGTCACTTTCGCTGGTGGAGCGCAGGGCCGCATCAAGCATGTTCTTTACATCATCAAGGAGAACCGGACCTACGATCAGGTCTTCGGCGATCTCACGCAAGATGGAAAGCCGGTGGGGAACGGTGACGCCAGTCTGACAATGTACGGGGCGGCCATTACGCCCAATCTGCACAAGCTCGCGCTGCAATTCGGCGTGCTCGACAACTTCTTTGACTCCGGCGAAGTTTCCGGCGACGGGCACGTTTGGTCGACGGCGGCCATCGGGTCGGACTACCTGGAAAAGACGTGGCAGCAGTCTTATCGGGGCGGCCAGCGCACGTACGACTACGAAGGCGTGGTGGCCGACGGTTACCCGCTGGAGCAGAAGATTCCCGATGTCAACGAGCCGTCCAGCGGTTATCTTTGGGGCAATGCGGCGGCGCACGGCAAAAGCCATTACAACTTCGGCGAATACATCGCTTCGACGTTCTGCGACGAGGCCGCGACGGCCAATCCGCAGTTGGGTCCGGTTCTTGCAGGGCCCAAGTGCGCCCGCAAGTCTATTGAACCCGGCGAGGCTCTGCCGGCCGAATGGGGCGGCGGCGAAAACAAGTGGCATTGGCCCATTCCGGTTCTGGCCACCAACGTGGCAACCAAGCCGGAGCTGGTGGGGCACTTCGCGCCCGAGGACCCGGACTTCAACCTGTCCATTCCCGACCAGGTGCGCGCCGAGGTCTTCCTCAAGCACTTCAAAGGCTGGCTGGCAGACAAAGAGCGTGGCAAAGACACGATGCCGAATCTGATCGTGATGCGGCTGGGCAACGACCACACGGCCGGAACGCGGCCCGGAGGCCCAACGCCGGATTCTTCCGTGGCTGACAACGATCTGGCTGCAGGAAGAATCGTCGAGGCAATTTCGCACTCGCAGTTCTGGGACGACACGGCGATCTTCATGCTTGAAGACGATGCTCAGGCCGGCGCGGACCACGTGGATGCGCATCGCAGCCTGGCCCTTGTGATCAGCAAGTATGCACCGCACGGTCCCAGCGGAGCGCCCTTTGTCGATAGCCGTTTCTACTCCACGGTCAGCGTGGTGCGCACCATCGAGTCGCTGCTCGACCTGCCGCCCATGAACAACAACGATGCCTTCAGCTCGCTCATCTCGACGCTGTTCACTGGTCCGGGAGATCAGCCCGCATTCGCGCTGGACAGCTCAAATCGGGACAACGAACTTATCTACACGGCCAACGTGAAAACGGCAGTCGGCGCGCGCCAGAGCATGAAGATGGACTTCCGCCATCCGGATCGCGCTCCCGCTGAAAAGCTGAACGTGATTTTGTGGAAGGATGCGATGGGCAACAAACCTGTTCCTGCGATGCTGAAGACGCACCGCAAGACCGCGGCTAAGGATGACGACGACTAGTAAAGCGCTCATTCGAGGCCATTTGCCTGAGTTAGAAACAAAGAGCAAGAGAGATTCACCCTCTTACTCTTCCGGAGCCGCCCGGCCCTTTTATATGCATGCCACCCCGCGGGAGGGGGGGTGGGTATAGGGAGGGTAGGGAGGGGGGTGGTGGGCGCCCACACTCCGGCCTGCCGCGTCGCGGCACCTCATCGGTGGGCGGGCAGCGAATTGAGTGGAGAGATCCATATAAAGATTGTGCGCCAATGCCCCGTAATTATCTGCAGTTAAGATTGCTGCTAAGTAATTTAGATTCATCAACATAAGAATTTTGCCCATTTTCATCCATTCTGGGTGCGGCGACACGGCATGCATTGAACAGGACACAGGGTCTCCTGTTTTGCTTTAGGGGATGGAAGGGTGCGGGGATTGGTTTGTTACGGTTCCACGCTGGCCGGAAGCCACCCCACGGACGAGGACATGCCCGCGCGGATGCCGGGAAGGCGAAGCGATGGGACACGGCGCCACCATGGTAAGCAGGATCTTTCGTCTTGAGTTGGCCGGTTCTGAGGATCGCAGTAAAGGGTATGACGCTGTGACAGATCAGGGATATATCACCAGGGGCGCGGTGGGCTGATACGGCCGCCGTTGGTCTCCTGCCAGGCTTGGCGCATGAGGCGAAGCATCAGCGAGGCTTCCTGGGCGCGCTGGAGGCGGCGAGGGCTGCGGCTTAACAAATTGCGGAGGCGGCGGAGCGTGAAGAAGCCGTCTTCGAGCCAGCGGGCCCAGCGAGCTTGCGCGCCGTGATGCTTTCGGTAGTAGAGCAGCGTGGAGCGCATTCGCCAGAGGACAACTTGCGCTTCTGATTCTGAAAAGGCGTGCTCGCTTAGTTGACGGCTGGATTCGCCGCCCAGATGGGTGACTACTACGCCGGGCCAGTAGAGGACTCGAAAACCTGCGGCCTTGACGCGGCGGCAAAGATCCACCTCTTCGCAGTAGAGGAAGAAGGCGGGGTCGAAAATGCCCGTTTTCAGGAGCGCTTCGCGGCGCAGGATCATGAAGGCACCGGTGACCCAGTCAACCTCGGCCGGTTCGTCGGGGTTGGCCCAGGTACGGTCCGGAGCGCCGAAGATGCGTGAGCGGGGAAAGCGCGAGGAGAGGCTGGTGAGAACGAGGGCGTCGCGGCAGACCGAATGGAAGGTCCGGGCCGAAGGTTGCCATTCGCCGTCACGGCTTATGAGGCGCGCTCCGCCGATACCGGCGCTGGGGTCGGCATCAATGTATGCGATGGCGCGGGCGAGAGCTCCGGGATGGAAGAAAGCGTCTGAGTTGAGAAGGACCGGGTAGCGGCCGCAGGCTGCCTCGATGGCGAGATTGTTGGCTACGCCAAAGCCGAGATTGAGTTCGCTGCGGAGGAGACGGACCGGTGTGGGAGAGGCGGCAAATTCACGCTCGACCATGTCTGCCGAGCCGTCGCGGGAGGCGTTGTCGACGACGATGATTTCGGCGGATGCGTTCGGGGGCAGACGCGCAGACTCCGCGAGTGCGGATTGAAGGCATTCCCGGAGCAGGTCGCGGGTGTTGAAGGAGATGATGATGATGGAGACGTCGTGGTCGTAGGAAGGCCGGATCATGGCAGCAGCGCCATCAGAATCCGGAGACGTCTGTAACGGTTGATCCGGGCTCGCCATGCCAGTATTCATCGAAGTGCTTCAAGTATAGTGTGGGGCGGTGCGAACCGGGAGATGGCGTGGCCGGGCCATAGCAATTCCAGGATTGGCATACCTCGAAAGCAAACCACAAAGTTGACGCGACCATCAGGGAGCGGCAACCCCGCATGAATTCTGTCAGAGTACGGCAATCGTGGAGTTGCTCTAAAAGTTTGCCTTGAGACGGATGGAGCAACTGCGCGTTGGACCTATCGCGTTTCCAGAGAAGAGTCCCCCGAAGTCGATCAGGTTGAGGCGGTTGTTGAGATTTTCGCCGTCTACTTGCAAGTTGAGCGTGAGCCTTTCTGTTTTGTAAAGTTCGGCGCCCGCAGAGGAATTGATCGCGAAGTTGGGCTTGACGCGTCCACGACTTAAGTTGATGCGGTCGACAACCGCCTGGCCATACTCATCCAACGCCTGTTGATATGTGCCATTGAAATCGAAGGGCAGTCCGCTGCCGTATTGTGCTCCGCCCGCGAGCCAGAGACGCCGCGTTGCCTGATAGCGAATGCGGACTCTGTCTGTGTTGCGCTGATCCTGCGAATCGGGAAAATGCCCGGTGAGTTGCGTGGTTGCATTTACGGCCGCGTCGCCAAGAAACAAGCCGCCCGTAACAGGAAACCAGGAGTTCCCGACGATGTAGGAGTAGCTTAGAAAACCTGAGAAGCCGTTCCAATGAGGCACTTCGATCTTGCCTTCCGCTCCGTAAATGATTGCTTTGCGAAAAGAGATGGGAAAGCTGACGGCCGTGCTCAGGATCTGATCGTCATCGGCATAGTTGTTGACGTCTCGACGAAAGTAGTTTGCCTGCATCCGCAACTGGCCGTGAAAGCCCCAGTTTGCACCCAACTCCAGGTAATTGCCGCGGGAGGGTTCCACCGGGAGGCGCAGGATATTCGGATTCAGCGATGCCACTTGCGGAGAACTGGAGAGCAGGATGTTTTCAAACGAAGGCGTCTGGAAAACGCGGTCGTAGGAGGCGTGCAGAATCAGGTCAGGCGAGCGGAAGAAGCGTGAAATCGCAACACGCGGACTGAGAGCGTTTTGGTTCACAAGCAGTTGATAGTGATCCCAGCGCAAGCCGGCGCTGACCGTCCAGTTTCTGAGTTGGATCAGGTCTTGAACAAAGACGGCTTGTTCAAGGTTGGGGCGGCCCCCCGCAAAATTGAATGTGACGGGTGTCCGGGGATCAAACGGATAGTCGGGATCAGTGGGGTCGGCGGTGACCTGATCCCTGAAATCCTCTTGAAGAAAGAGGTTGTCCGATTCGATGCCAGTCTTCCATTCCTGATGGCCGTGGTGAAACGACAACGAAGAATTGAAATAGCCCTCATGGAAGTGATTGCGCTCAAAAACAATCAGCGGCCACGAAGATTGGTTTGAATTGAGAGCGCTGGAGTTGTCTCGAACCATCGCACGAATGTCAGCCAGAAAGTTGGACGAGAAAATGTGCTGGAAAGAGGCGATCCCCATGGTCTCGAAATTGTCCGCGGTCTGAAGCTGTGGAGGAGTTCCCAAAGTGGGTTGAGGGGTACGCAGTTCAGGAAATTGCTGGACCTTTTCGTTGGGTTCTTCGTACCGCGCGAGTTCGTGCCGGACGGTAAGTGCGATGTGGTCTTTGACAGTGATGTTGCGCTCGAAACCGATGGAAGAATCGCCGGTGGTGCCGCGATTCGTGTAGTTCTCTGGTACGACTGGACTGAGATAGCGAGCGGTCTTGCTGGCTGCGAAACTGACACCGAAAGTACTTTGTCCCCAGTTATCCTGCAGGCGAGCGGAAGCGCCGGCGGTGTCGAAGCTTCCGCCCGACAGGACAAAGTCGCCGTGGGCGCCCAGCTGGGCATCGCGCAGCGTATTGACCTCGATCACGCCGCCCATCTTTCGGCCGTATTCGGCGGGAATGCCTGCCGTGTAGACGGTGAGGGATTCGACATCGTCGGCTTCAATTTCGGGGCCGGAACCCGGAGAGCGATTGTCGATAAGCGGGATGCCATCAATGACGAATTGGGTCTGATATTCCGACCCGCGGGGATGAAGCACGGCATTGCCTTCATAAAGCCAGCCCGGCTGCGAATTCACAAGATCCTGCAGAGAACGGCCGGGTAGAGAACCAAGGCGGTCTTGAATTGCGGCAGAGCCAATCCGGTTGACCGAACCTGCTTGATCGGGGTCGATCAGAGTGCCGCTGGCGTTCACAGTCACAGACTCGGTGGCGCCGGGAATTCGCAACTGTATCTTATGAAATGTCGGAGTCGAGGCGCGTATTTCAATGAGTTCGGATACAGCGGCAAACCCAGGATCTGAAATACCCAGCTTGTAGACTCCGAAGGGAACGCGCCGAACGGTGATATTTCCTTGAAGGTCGCTGATAACCCTGTCGTGGAACTGGTTGGATTCGCTTACCAGTTCCACGGATCTCTGCACGCCAAGCCCTGCAGGGTCCATAATCTGCAGGCGTAGTTCGCCCATGTTACTCTGCGCAGGCAGAGTACAAGTGGCGAACACGACGATAGACAGGCAGTGGAGGACAAACTTCATTGAGTGCTCTTTAGCTGCATCGGGAAGACTAAGCTGCTGCTTGTTGACAGAGGTTCATTCAAGCTACCGCGTGGAGCAGGAATTCGCCGCGTTCCATCTCATTGGGCAGATCTTCCGATGTTGATGAGGATGCCGGAGCGAGCAGTGCGAGACTGGCCCAGCGTTGTCGTCGGGGTTTTGGAAACCTCAATTTGCCGGTCCAGCAGGTTCTCTCCCGCAGCGAAAAGTTCCAGACGCTTACCGATCCTGTGGGAGGCGTAGGCATCAAGGCGGAAATAGCCGTGGAGCAGAAAGGTGTTGGTGTCGTCGTCAAATTGACGCCCGCTGAGCCGGCTTTGCAGGGAGATCGTTCCAAGGGAAGGGCGCGAAGCGCGAAGATTCAGTGTGGCCAAGTTGCGCGCCACCTCTGGAATCCAATTGCCGTAATCCAGGGAGCCGCGGGTCACGGTAGCGTGAGCGTATTGATATCCGCCATCGACCGCCAACCACCTTTGTGGCGCAACTTCAAAGTCGAGGGACAGGCCGCGGCTCTCGATCTGGCCCAGGTTCTCACGTATGAGCAGAATTGGCGAGGACTGGGCGTTCACCGTGAACGCGGTAATGGGACGATTCACCTGGCTTAGGAAATAGCTCCCGCGCACGATTCCCCATCTCCACTCGGTGGCCAGGCCCACTTCTCCTCCTGTCGCCCGTTCACTGAGCAGGTTGGCGTTGGGGTTGGTGAGTTTGTTGCCGACCGTAGTGGAGCGATAAAGCTCACTGGGAGTTGGAGCCCGGAAGGCGCGGAATCCCGAGGCTGAGACGGCCCAGTGGTTGAAGAACTTGCGGGAGACGCCCACGCGTGGATCGAAGATTCGTTCGTCCCGCTGGCTTGGCTGAGTGGCTGATGAAATCCAAGTCGAGTTTGAGTAGAGGAGGGCGCTGCCATCGTAATTCTGATACCAGTCCATGCGCCCGGATGCCATGAAAGTCCATGCGTGGCGGACCCACATGGCCTCGGCGTACGCGGCGGAATCGCGCTGGTGGTCGTGGAGATTGGTGAGAGCCGCTTTTGTTCCGTAGGTCTGTTCGCGATCCCAAAAGCGACTGTCGTGCACATCGGCTCCGACTACCAGAAGCAGCCCAGGGCCGACCGGCTGGCTCCAATGCGCCGCCGCGCCCAGTTCGTTGTCAGGGATTTGCGAGAGGCGTGTCGGGCTTTCCCCGCAACGATACGAGCAGTCGGCGATGCCGAAGTTCGGCAGGTTGGAAATGCTCGAAAACGTTTGGCGATATCGCTCGTCCGAGCCGTAGATTCGCACGGTGAGCAAAGCATTGCTAGGCCCTTGCCAGTTGGCGCCGGTCGCGTAGCGCCACAGGCGGGTATGGTTGATTTGGAAAGCAGTTCCATTGCCGCGCGACTCATCGAATCCCCCGCCGCGCGCGAAGAGCCGCAAGGCGCTGTGATCGTGTTCGACCAGCAGCACCCCATTGTGACTATGGACATGGCTGGCCGTGTCTACCGGACCGCGTTGCCATGGCGACTCCTGAATATATCCATCTGTGCCGATCAGGCCTCCCGCACCGAGTAGTCCCCACGGACCATGCTTGGTTTCGAGGAGAAGACTGTCATCGAAGGTGCCTTCACCCCCGTAGCTGGAGCGGAATTCGACCCCATCGGAAGCGGGACGCGCAGGCACAAGATTTACCACGCCACCAATGGCGCTCGATCCGTATAAGTCGCTGGCGCCGCCGCGCATCAGTTCAATGCTCTTGGTCGCAAGTTCCGGCTGCTCCTGCCAATGAATCCATCCTCCGATGGGGTCATTGAGTGGGACGTCGTCTTCGGTGACCAAGGTGCGGCTGGCGGAACTGGAACCGAGACCGCGCAAGCTGATTCCCTGCGAGGTGGGGTTGGCGACCAGCGAACTGGAGCGCCGGAAAAGCTCGAGCCCGGGAACCTGTCGCATCTGCCCGTCAAGCGTGATTGCAGCGGTCGTGCGCAGCGCATCCTGGGAAAGGACGCGGGTGATGGCTGGACTTTCGAGCGCGCCTAACGGCGTGCGATAAGCTGTCACTGTGACCTGTTCGGTGGTGGCCGGAGGGGCGGCAGCTTTTTGATTTTCCGCGATGGGCTTTGCCGCTGGAGCCTGTGACCATAAGCTGGACGGAACGGACAGAAGCACCACCAAGAGAACAGAGGGAAGAATAACTCTGGGACGATAGTTCCACATTGACTGCCTCTTTCCATGCTCGGCGTCCAAACCTCGGGCGTCCTCATTATCTTCCTGAAACGACCAGCCGAAGAGAGGTGGCTGGGAGGATCTGTCCTTTCGCAGCCTGGAAGACCATGAATCCTGCGAAATGGACGGTTTCATTGCTTTCCCTTTCAACGACTCAGAGGAAGCGATTTTGCCAAGACGCCTAGAATGCCACTTTCGTTCCCAGGCGACCGCGGCTCGTCTTTCGCAACGAGCCACGGCCGCCCTGGGGACGGCATGATCCGGGTGAATTGCCTTGGTCGCCCATTTCCAAAGTTAGTCGTTGTCACCGGGGAGCGCGAAGGCGATCACCGCATCGCCCAGTTTGGGACTTTCACCGGGGTTACCGCCAAAGCCGTACACCACGTACTCTTTCCCTTTAACAACATAGATGGCTGGAGATGCATTGGCGCCGCCCGCGTTGGGCACCGTCGAGGAATCGAAGGTCCACAGGATCTTCCCCGTCCTTGCATCCGCGGCATGGAAGAGCCCATTGCTCTCGCCGAAGAAGACCAGATCACCGGCCACGCCCACACCTGAGTCGGGGGCGAGGTCAGCAACGGGATACTTCCAGGCTACCTTTCCCGTAAGCGTGTCCACCGCTCCGTAAACGCCGTGATTCGTCGAGCCGGGTACTTCGAAGGTCCCTGTCCATGCGCATGGCGGAAGTGGGCACTGCCCATTTCCCGCGCTATCTTCGACACCGATATCAGCCGGCACATAGCGGGCATGCGAATAGATGAAGTGGGTTCGCGGGCTATACGCCGCGGGAGGCCATTCCATTCCTCCGTCGAAGATTGGCTGGAACACCATAGGCGCTGCTTGCACCGGTGTCCACTCCGGAGCCGCGGTGTAACCGTCCGGCAGCGGGAGTTCGGCCAACTGCTCGGTCAGGGGTTCAATCGAGGATTCGGGTTGCGTCGGCCAGGGGAATTGCCATTCCGGCGTCGTGGGAACTGACGCCTCCCACCACGGGAATAGCGACTTGCCGGTGCGGCGATCCAGGATGAACATGTATCCCGTCTTTGATGTGTGTTCAATGGCCGGGACACCGTGTACTGTGAGCAGCACTGTTGGCTGAGGACCGTCAAAGTCCCACATCTCATGGTGCGCAAATTGGAAATACCACTTAAACTCCCCATTCCTTGAGTCGATCGCGACAAGTGATGACGAATAGAGGTTCATTCCAGCGCGCATGCCGGCAGCAGGCCAAGGGAATGCATTACCGGTGGAGAAGTACAGCATGTGGAGTTCTGGATCGTAGCTGGGGTTTCCCCAAACCGACGCGCCACCGTGAAGGTACGAGTCACCCTCCCATGTGTTGGGCTCAGTGGTCCAGAAACGCCAGAGGAGTTTTCCCGTTCTCGGTTCGTATGCGTCCACATGGCCGCGCACGCCGAATTCGGCGCCTGAAACGCCAACAATCACTTTATTGTCGGCGAACTGCGGCGCAATAGTCATGGCAGCGCCGTTGCTGGGGAGGTCAACGACTGATTTCCAGACAACTTTACCGGTGTTTGCATTGAGGGCAACGAGGGTTGCGTCAAGGCGCGCGACAAAGATCAGCCCATCGCCCATGGCCACGCCACGATTGTCGTTATTGCAGCAAATCGGGAGCGTGGAGAGCGGGGGCATATCATTCGGGTGATAAGCCCAGATTTGCTTGCCCGAGGCGGCATTCAACGCGTAAACATCGTCGTCACCAGTGGGAACATACATCACGCCATCGACCACAAGCGGCGTCATTTCCATTGACATGGCCGGGTCGTTGACACCTGTATGGAAAACCCAGGCTGGTTTTAGCCGGGACACATTAGCAGGGTTGATCTGGTCGACGTCCTGAAAGCGCTGATTGGAAAGATTGTTTCCGTGGTATCGCCAATCGACGTTCTTGTCAGGCTGCGCGAGCAGCGTGGGGATGTTGAATGCGCCCAAAACCAATGCAAGAGCGCACAAAGACCTTACGACATTGGTGCCAGATGACCTCGAGGGGAATTGGGATCTCATCGCATTCCTTTCAAGAATGCACCGACCCGAGGGGCAGCTCCTGGGCGGCTTCCACTAAGTTGCTCGATTCCGCCGGTCGGAACCTGAATCGAGCAAGTGATTCGAATGATCGCGAGCCGAGCAGCGAAGATACTGCCTTCGAATCTGCCTAACTACCACTTACATCACGGCGCTTAGCGCAGCGTCGGATAGCCGGAGGCCGGTCGAGAATTCTATGTGGAGGCACATACCCTACGCAGCCAGTCGCGATAATAGTTTGGGCCTTATTTCGCCTGACTTGCGTTTAAGCAATTGCATTGTAAAGTTTTGTAAACTCTTGTAAGGCCTTGTAAAGTACTTGCATCTTCGGGAAAAGACCTGTATCTGCGAATTGATTCAAGCTGGCCAAAATGCGCGGCATGGAAGCTGCTGTCAAAACAGGCGTTCAGCCTTACTGGAGCTACTTGTTCGACACTGAACTTGACCTGGGCTTGGATTCCTGGATCGAGAGTGTTAAGTAAGACAACTTAAGGAACCTCTGAATAAGTAGATGTTTTGAAAGGGCACGGCTTCAGCCGTGCCGCAAATGCTGCAAAATGAGCGAGGGCTTCAGCCCCCGAGGGACTGCTCGGCGTGGAATAAGACTTAATCAGGGGTTCCTTAAGCAATGCCAAGTAACATCACGTATCTATGATCAGGTTAGTGCTCGTCGACGGCAATGCGATCACTTTATAGCAACACCAGAGTTGGTCTATCCCGAAAGCAGTTCATCCAAGTCGACGCGACCCTCAGGTTTTGCGCTAAAGTGTCTTTCCATCGCAGAGCAAGACCGTTGAAACGCCGGCCTCTTGCTTGTAGGCAGAATCAGGCGCTGAGCGGCTTTGCTGAATAAAATATCTCCAAAATAGAGAAGGCTCCCAATGAAGGGAGCTTTCTCTATTTTGGAGATTAATTGCCACCAACGGAGCTTCTAGGCGATTGACTTGCGTGGGAGCCCGCGTTGCTTCCCGTGCTTGCGTGATCGGCCATGATGCGAAACCTCCGGGCACACCCTCGGGCATCTGGCGGAAGAATGCATAGGGCAAATAGATATAGGCCCCTTTTCCCGTACGAGGCATAGATGAGGCCGCCCTTTTGACGGTCTTGCCCGGCATCTCGAGCAATGGCCGTTCGCGCGGAGCGGTTGAGGTTGGACATCCCCTAACTTCCGTCCCGAATGATCCGGCATGAATCGATGTCAAAGCTCGCTTCGCCAATAGCCAGCCGCGTCTGATCGCGGAATCCCCGAACGAACCGCACGAACCGCCATACGTCTTCAAAGTTGCTTGCCAGCCCGGTTGAAGCGCGAATAGCTCCTGCGCTTTTGTGCCCGCGTCCCTGCATCAACCGTAGAAAGCTCATCAGGTTCACTTCGGTCCCGAGTTCCTGCGCGGCTTTCATGTCCTCTTCCGTCAGTCCCTCGGCCATCTCTCCTAACCCTGGATTGCAAAAGCACCCGGTCCGCAATGAAATGCCTTCCGCTCCGGCCAACTCCTCCACGCGCCGGTAATCCAGCAAGTGCCCGTCCGGGTCATAGAGGTTCAGAGTCACCGTGCCGCCCCGCGCCTTGGTGGTCGCCGGCCCGTAAATGCGCACCATCGCGTGGCCGTTCGAGTGGCGCATTGCCAGCAGTTCCTCCAGCATCCAGCCTGTCAAGCAGCGTACGCGCTCGGCGATGATATCCATGCCGATCGCTTCGAGGTGCCGCAACCCAATCTCCACTGCGGGAATCGCCAGGTAGTTGAGCGTCCCGTCTTCAAACGCTGCTTCTCCCTCTGAAAGAATATGCAACTGTCCTTGCACGGAAACAAAGTTCACCGTCCCGCCCGCAAACCAGGGCCGATGCAGATTGCGCAGTGCGGTCTTGCGGATCAGCAGAGCTCCCACACCTGTTGGATAGCCGAACATTTTGTAAAACGAAACGACAGCAAACTCCGGCTGCACTGCCTTCAGGTCCAGCCGGTTGGTGGGTGCAAAGGCGGCTGCGTCGAGCAGCACGCTCCAGCCTTTCTTCTGCGCCTTCTCTACCAGTGACAGGGGATGCTTCACGCCGGAAACATTCGACTGCGCCGGAAACGCAAACAGATTCGCATGGGCTGGGTCAGCCTCATCCAACAGCGCCTCCAGCCGCTCCTCATCCAGCCGCAACGAAGGCGCCGTCAGTGGCGCGTAGTCGATTGTCGCCCCTTTGGCCCTGGCGAATTCACGGATTCCGTTCACAGAGTTGTGATTGTCGAACGTCAGAAGCAGGCGTCCACCCGGAGCAAACGCAAACGACTCGCCAATCAGCTTCAGCGCCCCTGACGCATTTGAAGTGAACACCAGAATATAGTCCTGCGCGCTGGCGTTGAAATAGCTCAGAATGTACTGTCGGCTTCGTTCCAACTGCCGTGTCATAGCCGTCGAGGTGGGATTGTTCGAGTGCGGGTTCCCGAAAACCTCGGCCCGCATCAGTTCCATGTGCCGCTCAAGCTGGCTCTCGCCATAGAGCGACCCGCCCGTGTAGTCAAGGTAGACTTGCTTCGATTCGTCCAAGCGGCGGTAATCTGTCTCTCGCAGCCGATCTAAAATAGCTGTCTTTTCGTATTCCGGATAGCGCGCATCGAAGTCGGCGCTTGCTGCCTCCAGTTGCTGGTTCCTGCTCAAGCTTGTGGTGGTCATTTCCACCATCATAAGCGCGCTATCCTCTCCCTGTCCGGCGTTTATTCCCTCTTGCAATGTTGGTCTTCAAACGGTTTAAGGGCTGCGCCTGCGCAACCGTATCGGACCTGCATCGAGGATGCGTATTAGGTGAAGATGATCTGTGCGCCGGCCGCCTTCTCGTAGAACTGCCCCACTGAGATCACGCCGTCAACCTCTTCACAAAAGTCATCTTTCTTGAGGTGGAACATGTCCACTGTTGCGCGGCACGCATATATTTCGCAGCCGGCATCGTGAATCATGGTGATGAACTCGCCGATGGGCGGGATGTCCAGCTTCTCAATCTCTTTCTTCATCATCGAGGTGGCGAATGCCGACATTCCCGGTATCGCGCCCAGAATCGTGGGCATGTGCATTGCCGGATTGCCCACGGTGGCCACTTTCAGACTGTTCATCCGCTTCTTGATAATGGCGTCCAGGCCGAAAAATGTGAAGAACAGCGAAGCCTCGATCCCTTCCATGCGCGCGCCGTTGGCCATGATCAGTCCAGGGTAGACCCCTTCCAGCGATCCTTTGGAAATAATGATGGATACCTTCTGAATAGGTTCAGTTTCTTGTGTCATTGTGCACTCCTTAAATGCAGCCTTTGGGCTTGGGTAGTCCTGCGATCTTGGCCGCGCGCTTTGCGGGCCCCTTTGGGAAGAGTTGGTAGAGCGTCTTGGTGTCGACACCACTCTCCTTCGTCAACCGGCGAATGCTGGGTGCGTCCCCTTCCTTCTCGTAAACAGAGCGCATGAAGTTGATCACCGCCCAGTGCTGCGGCGTCAATTCCGCAATGCCCTCCTGGGTGGCAATATCCCGGGCCACTCCTTCAGTCCAATCGGCCCGGTTGGCAAGATGCCCGTCGGCGTCCAATGCAAGTGTCAATCCATTGATGCTCATGGTTCCCATGTTTTACCTCTCTGGCGTTGCCGCCGCTGGTGTGCCGGTAAACCCGGCGGTTACACTACGCGAGCCTACAACTTTCAAAAACTCCACAAGAATAGAGATGCCGCGACGGGTATCGGAAGAGTTCAAGTCGCGCAAAATCCTGAATGCCGATTTGTCGACGTCCATTGTCGCCTGCACTTTTCCAAAGCCTTGCATGATTGCCTCCAGGGCCTGCAAAACCTCAGGGCGCGTCAGCGCCCGCAGCAGGCCAACCAGTTGCGGAACGCTCGCTTCCACCTGATTCCAGTCGCTTGACGAATGCGCCTGGAGCAAGGAATCACCAATCCGCATTCCCGCCGCGGCAGTCTCGAAGTAGCCTTTCTTCTGCAGTGTCTGGCAACCGGCTACAGCTTGGCGGAACAGATCGCGAACGATCGGTTGAGCGTCCTGCACAAAATCCGCCGCGCTCTCCAACTGTTGCAGTGCGGCTGTCAGAAGTCTTGCATCCTGCAACACGGTCTTCACCAGGTGAGCAAGGTCCTGAGGGCGCAGCGTCGTGGAGCCGAGCGCCTCCGCCGCATCTCCCATCGCGTCTTTGCCCACGATTGTCAGATCGGCGATCAGATCCTCGGCGCTGTTGCGAATTCGCCTGAGGTGCGCGAGTTCCTCAACAATAATGTCCAGCTTGCGATCGAGTTCATCAATGCGATCCTGCATAACGGCGTCGCTCATGACCTCACCCTTTTTCCCGCCATCGACATTTCCGCCTCGATGGGCAGTTCCATTCCGCGAAGCAGCAGGTTCCAATACACCCAGCGGAACATCATCTTTCCGTAGTGATTGATGGCGCTCTCTTCAAGCAGCTTGAAAGGGCCGATGCCAGGCAGAGGGAATTCGCCCGGCAGAGGCTCCGTTTCGTAGTTGAAATCAATCAGCAGCCCCTTGCCGAATCCGGATTCGATGAAGCAGTTGGCGTGACCGTCGAAGTGAGCGCAGGCAGGACGCCCCTCGATGTGTTCGAGAATATTCTGGAAAAGAACTTCGGACTGAAAGTGAGCAACCGAGCCGGCCTTGGAACTGGGAAGATTGGAAGCATCGCCGAGCACAAACACATCCTCAAGACCATCCGCCTTCAGGGTACCCTTATCTGTCGGAATGAAATTCAACTCGTTCCCCATCCCGCTACGGGCGATGCAGGCGTCGCCCATGTTGGTGGGAATCGACACAAGCAGGTCGTAGCTCACCTCGGTCTCGTCCCACCCAACCAGCTTTTTCTCCTTGCTGTCAACGCGCCCAAGGTCGAATTCGGGCGTAACCGTGATGCCCTTGCGTTCGAGGAATTCACCCAGCGCGCGGCTGGCGGTAGGCTTGGTGAAGGCGCCGGAGAGCGGCGTCACAAGATGCAGATCCACCTTATCGCGCATGCCGCGCTCAGTGAAATAAGCATCGGCCAGGAAGAGAAACTCCAGCGGCGCAACCGGGCACTTTATAGGCATCTCCGTGATGCTGAGCACGAGTTTGCCCCCCTGCCAGCCCTTCAGAAACTGGGCCAGTCGGTCGGCGCCCTTGGGGGTATAGAAATCGAATTTGCTGCGTCCCCATTCTTCGTCAAGCATGCCTTCGGTTTGTTCGGGGTGAATGTCCGCGCCCGTGGCAACGATCAGGCAGTCGTAACGAAGCGGCTCGCCGCTTGCGAGGGTCACCGTCTTCTTCTCCGCATCGATGCGATCAATGCCGGAGAGGATGAATTGAATGCGTCCCGGCAGATACTGGCGCCTGGGCTTCACAATCTCGCGCATTCGATAGATGCCGAAGGGAACGAAAAGAAAGCCTGGCTGATAGTAGTGCTCTTCCGTTCCGTCCACGACGGTAATGCGCCAATCGCGCTCGTCCAGTGCGGAGGCAAGCTTGTTAGCCATAATGGTTCCGGCGGTGCCCCCGCCAAGAATGAGCATATGCCGCATTTGGTCTCCTCGTTTCCTGTCTTTCCTATTTGATTAAAGCCAGCAACTTGCGAAAACATTACAAGCACGGCGTCAATTTGTTGCTATATGGCCATTTCTAAAGCCCCGGACCAACTTAACCGTCAGCGATTTCTCCGCCATTCTGCTGTTGACCAGTTTCAAAGTATCAAGGAATAGCCGGCCGACAAAGGAAACCAGCGCGCACCCCTTGAGCCTGCGCTCTGCCAGGCAGGGTGCGATCGAGCCATTTGAGAGCCTGCATTCCAGATAATTCCAGCTCTGACCGAGGTCACGGCCCCGAAGGTGGCGCATAGGTGCGCAGGTATGCTGGCGCGCATGTCTTGATAGTGCAACGATTTGCGACAGGTTGCAGAATCGTTCAGTCTTGACAGCTTCATGTGCAGTCGCCATGCTGGTCGCTCAAAGCTGTTGATCTGAGGAGTCTATCGATAGGGGCCCTCCTGTCAACCATGCAGATCCTAAGTGAATTTCCCGCGGGCCAATCCAATGGAAGAGAGAATTGTTGGCTTTTGAAAGGACGAGTCGAGTGCGTACACGTTTATCTCTATTCCTGCTGCTTGTTGCAGCGCTCCTAGTTTCCGGTTGTCACCAGGCCAGGACCACTCCGGCGGTGCCGGCCAGTGCCGCCATCGACGGCCAGAGGTACTACGCAGTTCTGCTGACCAACGGCGCTGTGTATTTCGGAAAGTTGGAAGGGCTGGGTTCTCCCTTGCCAGTCCTTACTGACGTATTTTATGTTCAGCCGGGCCCCGTCGATCCCAGCACCAAACAACCCAATGGAATGGTTCTGGTTCATCGCGGCCATGAGTTGCACGGGCCCGACCGCATGATTCTCAATGAGAAATCCATCGTCTTTGTCGAGCCGGTTGGCGAGAGCTCGAGAGTTGCGCAGTTGATCAAGGAAGCGAAATAGGCCCAGCCGTCTCCGGTTGGAACCGGTTGTCCAGCAGGATCTTGGATTGTCCCGATCGCTGGGCAATTCGAGTCGGGATTGCGAGGCCGCAACACAATTTGAATCCGAAGTCGAGCAATTCAAATTCGGAAAAAGTCAGGAGAGACAGATTCATGATCGCGTATCGCTCCTATTCAGCTTCACTGCGTCCGGGTTGGTTCCCGTACGCTTTGATCGCCTTCGCGCTGGGGTGCTTCGTCGCGGCTCCAGCCTTGGCGCAGGATTCGTGGAAAGGCTCCACCAACAATGATTGGGGTACCGCTGGAAACTGGGATAGCGGCCTGCCCACAAATCTGAGTACTGTCAACATTCTGGACGCAACCAATAACCCAGTCACTCTCAACAACGAGACGGGAAACGTCGGTACCCTGAATGTGGGTGCGTCTAACTCGCTGGACGTCGACTGGAACAGCACATTGAATGTGTATGGGGGTTCCATCTCCAACGCCGGGACAATACTGGTGACCGCGGGCAACAACGGCTACAGTTCACGGCTCAACTTGGTCGGCAACACGACCTTGTCCGGAGGCGGCACCGTGACCCTGGGCAGTTCGGACGGCACCGGTTCGGCCATCATCCAGCAGGCGGTGGGCGGCCTGACGCTGACCAACGCCGACAACACCATTCAGGGCTACGGTGTAATCGGCTATGACGGCTTGGCGCTGGTCAACCAGGCGGCCGGCATCATCGATGCCAATGTCTCCGGTAAGACCCTGCTCCTGAATGCCAACACCACCAACCATGGAACGCTGGAAGCCACCAACAATGGCATCCTGCAGATCAGCGGAGTCACCGTCAACGATCAGGGCTCCTCCATCCTGGCCAATGGCGGTCAGGTGCAAATCCTGAACGCCACCCTCGACGGCGGTGCCTTGACGGCGATCAATGGCGGCACCTTCAACCAGGGCGTCAATAACACGAGCGTCACCCTGGGCGGAGCCACCGCGGCAGGCACGGTCACCATTTCTGCTGGAACTACCTGGAACAACGGCTGGAATTCGACCACCAGCATCAATAGCGGCGCACTGGTCAACAACGGCGCCATCCTGGTGACCGCGGGCAACAACGGCTACAGTTCACGGCTCAACTTGGTCGGCAACACGACCTTGTCCGGCGGCGGTACCGTGACCCTGGGCAGTTCAGACGGCACCGGTTCGGCCATCATCCAGCAGGCGGTGGGCGGCCTCACGCTGACCAACGCCGACAACACCATTCAGGGCTACGGTGTAATCGGCTACAACGGCCTGGCGCTGGTCAACCAGGCGGCCGGCATCATCGACGCCAATGTGGCAGGGCAAACGCTGCTCCTGAATGGCAACACCACCAACCACGGAACGCTGGAAGCCACCAACAATGGCATCCTGCAGATCAGCGGAGTCACCGTCAACGATCAGGGTTCCGCGATCGTGGCCAATGGCGGCCAGGTGCAAATCCTCAACTCCACCATCAACGGTGGTGCCTTGACGGCAAGCAACGGCGGCACCTTCAACCAGGGCGTCAATAGCACGAGCGTTACTCTGGGCGGCGCCACCTCGGCAGACACGGTTACCATTTCCGCCGGCACCACCTGGAACAACGGCTGGAATTCGACCACCAGCATCAATAGTGGCGCGCTAATCAACAATGGCGCCATCCTGGTGACCGCGGGCAACAACGGCTACAGTTCACGACTCAACTTGGTCGGCAACACGACCTTGTCCGGCGGCGGTACCGTGACTCTGAGCACCTCGGATGCGTCCGCCGGCCAGGCCATCATCCAGCAGGCGGTGGGCGGCCTGACGCTGACCAACGCCGATAACACCATTCAGGGCTACGGTGTAATCGGCTACAACGGCTTGGCGCTGGTCAACCAGGCGGCGGGCGTGATCGACGCCAATGTCGCAGGAAGGGTGCTGCTCCTTAACGCCAACACCACCAACCATGGAACGCTGGAAGCCACCAACAACGGCATCCTTCAATTCAGCGGAGTCACCGTCAACGATCAGGGCGACAGCATTCTTGCCGACGGCGGCCAGGTGCAAATTCTGAACTCCACCATCAACGGCGGTGCCTTGACAGCAAGCAACGGCGGCACCTTCAACCAGGGCATTGATAACACCAGCGTCACC
>CAIKND010000130.1 GCA_903828675.1 uncultured Acidobacteriaceae bacterium | reverse complement strand
GTTCGGACGCCATGCGGCGGCCAACCGAAAGCGGCTTGGTATGGGCAAGCCGGAGACCTTCGATTTCCTCGGCTTCAAGCATATCTGCGGGAAGACGAAGAGAGGGCGGTTTATGGTGCTTCGGCAGACGATTCGCAAACGAATGCAGGCGACGTTGCTGCGCGTTAAGATCGAGTTGCGACGGCGAATGCATGACCCTGTTCCTGAAGTTGGCAATTGGTTGAGGTCCGTTGTGGGCGGGCATTTCCGTTATTTCGGAGTACCGGGTAACAGACCTGCCATGGCTCACTTTCGTTTCACCGTGGGCAACCTCTGGCATCATGCCTTGTGCAGACGAAGCCAGCATGGTCGCGTCAAGTGGGAACGAATGCAACGGCTCATCCGTAGCTGGCTGCCTCCGGCCCATATCTGCCATCCTTATCCCTCGCGCCGTCTGCGCGTCACTACCTAAGGCAAGAGCCGGATGCGGGAAATCCGCCTGTCCGGATCTGTGCGGGGGGTACGGAGAAATCCGTATCCCTACCGCGACCCCCTAATTCCGATGCGGAGCAGCGCGGGCTCTTGCTGATGTGCTGAGGACGCCGGACGGAGCCTCTGAAGCAAGCAAGCCGCCCCAGAGGACGGCTTGCGGTTGGATCACAGCAGCGGCTCAGTATGCCGGGCGCATTGTTCAAGGGCCGGTGTAGTTAACTTTCGCGTCGATGGATTTCAGGCTTGAGGCTTCATCGAAATAAAACCTAAGCGTGAGCGATTCGGTGGTGATGATCGTGCTACCTTTCAGCTTGCGTGCCGTCGCGTAGAGAGTCCTACTAGATTTGTCATAGCTGTGTTCAATCCCCCGCTTCTTCAGAAACGCCTCGACAGCATCAGGTGAACTTCCCAACGGAAGGGAATCCCGGATTTCATGTTCCAGAGCTTGCGAAGTCACCCTATGAAAATCGCCCATCGATTCACCCGCGTTTACGGCTTGATTGTCTCTTCGCATTGAAAACCACCATACAACTGCTACCGCGCAGACAACTCCTACAACGATTAGGAACATTAACCTTGAAGACATTGATTTCATTTCGAGCACGCTCCCGCAACAGAACAGGGTGGTGGTGGCGGAGGAGGCGGTGGAGGCGGTGGTGGGACGGGCAGCGGAGTGCCGTGCCCCGGCGCTAGAACCGGCGGCGATGCAGGTGGCGTAAGCCCTAAGAACTGGGCTGCACCTTGTGCATACGCATTGCTGTTCGTGCTGAGTGGATTGTAGGGGATGTTCGCTCCGTTGATGGTGTTTTCGTATTGGTTGAGCTGATCTGTGTATCCAGATGCAGGTTGATCGTTGGAAAGTAGGGTCACTGAGGCTGCCGGTTTTGTCTCGTAATCGACCGTCCCAGGTACGTAGTCTCCATGCTCAGCCGTGAGTGCCCCAAAAGGACCCGTATTCGCGCCCGCACCACCCGGCCCTGCTCCCGGAGTAGTGGAGTTGGAAGAGTTCGACGAATTGGAGCCAGATGACTGCGAGCTGGCACCGCTAGAAGCTGGCGTTATCCATCCACTGGAAGCACCATTAGTCGGGCCAGCGCGATAGTACGTTTGATGCCCATTCGTGTCGGTTACAACGATGTATGTGTGGTTGCCGACGGCGACCGGCGTGTATCTCAGTTCAATTGTGACGTTGCCGTTGTCATCAATTGACGTGAGTGGATTGTTTCTGACGTACGAATAGAGATTCCAACTTTGTGGGTTGCTCGCGTGCTGATCTGCGAAGGGCTTGTCGGGACTCATCCATCGTCCCATTGAACTTGCGTAGTATCTGGCCCCGAAGTAGTCGTTTCCTGATTCGGTATCGCGTTCTTTGCCGGTACTACGTGGCCCGACGCGGCCATCGTACAACGATGAGGATAAGCCCAGCGTGTTGCTGGAGATAGAGAAGCCGGAAGCCCAACGCAACGTGCTGGCATCAGTTGCGAAGCCCAGACGCGAGTTTTCGGCTAGCTGCGGGCTTGCGGCAAGCGGAAGATGCTCTTGAAGAGCGGTCTGGAGGGCCAGGTTCACTGGCTCCGATTGTACGGCTTCAAGGGTGGCG
>CAIKND010000129.1 GCA_903828675.1 uncultured Acidobacteriaceae bacterium | reverse complement strand
ACTTAGAGGTCTCGGAATGTGGCAAATATCGGAATACCAAAACCCTCACTGAGGCATTACCGATCGCTCTGCGGGCTTTGTAGGGCGATTCAGTTTTTCAATCTGCGTGACGTCCGACGTTTTTCAACAAGTTCCTAGAGGCCGTCGCCGACCTCAAGAAGTAGCTGGTATAGGCAAAGGCACGCCGTTGACAACGTTGCGGGAATATGTGAAACTTCGCGCTATCTAATCTCCGATGGAAAAGCTAACAGCACGTCGCAACACCAATCTCGACGCTTTGAGGGGCATCGCCATCCTTATGGTGCTTGGACGCCATGCTGGTATGGCGCTCACTCTGCTGCACGCTTCTAATGTTCTCTCGTCCTGCACGGAGAGAATAGGTTGGGCGGGCGTCGATCTGTTCTTCGTGCTGTCCGGCTTCTTAATCTCCGGGTTGCTGTTTGCGGATTATCAGGAGCATGGCAAAATTGGTGTGGGGCGCTTCTATATCCGGAGGGGGCTTAAAATCTGGCCATCCTTTTATGCGCTTATCGCCGCTGGCCTGTTGATTGATGCTGTGATGAAAGGTCATCACCTTTCATCCAAGGGCTTGTTAGCCGAACTGTTTTTCATGCAGGACTACTTTCATAGCATATGGGGTATTACCTGGTCCATTGCGGTGGAGGAGCACTTTTACCTGAGCCTGCCACTGTTATTACTCCTCATGATCCGCCGCGATCCCGGGAGGCCTTTTTCAGACTTGCCAAGGGTATTCGCTGCAATAGCCTGTTTCTCTCTCGCCTGCCGATTTATAGCGGGCTGGAAACAGGATGGGACCATCGACTCCTGGACATGCGTGTTTCCCACACACTTGAGGATGGATGGGCTGATGTTCGGTGTCCTTATCTGCTACTTCAAGAGATTCCGGCCCAGCGTGTATCAGTGGATGGTCAAATGGCGGGGCGGATGGCTTGTTGTCGTTATCTCGGTGGTCGTGCTTTCAATCTTCCCGGTTGAAAGCCGCCAGATGCACACGTGGGGATTCACCTCACTGTATCTTGGCGCGGGATTCCTGGTAGCAAAGGCCGTTGCCAGGGAAGGGCCAAGGCCTATTCGTATCATCAGCAGTTTGCTGGCTCGGATCGGATTCTATTCCTACTCAATTTATCTCTGGCACATGTTCTTTGTGTGGAAGGTACTACCGCACCTTCGAATCACATCTCCGGGCTGGTTGTATTGGTGGACAATAGTTGGGTCCATTCTCTTCGGCGTCGTCGTCGCAAAGATCATCGAGATTCCAGTGCTCCGATTTCGGGACCGTGTGTTTCCAACCGCGCCACGGCAAATGGCTAAACACGAAGTGGTGGAAGGCGTCGCCATGGCCTAATACGGCGATCTGCAAGATACTTCAAGATCTCTGCGGACTCCAATGAGGCTATTTCATTCTCCTTGCGCCTAGGAAGGACGATTACCGCGGCTTGCTCGGGGAAAATACCGTGATTGAGCTTTACGGAACTGTCCAAATTGAAAACTCGCTATTCCCGTAACGCTGCTCGAGGAGGATTCCAGCGGGAGGCGACCACGCGGCCGGAGAGACATAAACCACACCTTTTCTCTTCCACTCAGGAAGAAGGAGACCTTGGCTGAAGGCGCGCTCAATCTCAGCGCGCCGTTGCAGAAGGTACGGAGTGTTTTTCTCGTGCCCTTGCCAGGCGCGTGCCTGAGAGTATACCGGCACCAGATAGCTGATAACGGTGTCCTGGCAAATCACCATGTCTCCCGATCTCAGGTGTTGGCTGAGCCAACCAAGGGCATCGCTCTCGTCTCTCGAAAGTAACACCAGAAACTCATTATGAACCGCGGTTTTTATCAGCCACGCGGTGTTATCCAGCAAAAGGATGCCCACGATTAATGCAAGCGCGCCCATGCGAACCAGCGGCCGGGGCTTTCTCAACACGGAATCCAGAAGCTCTATTAGCGCCGGAGAACCTAGGAAGAACAGTGCCATCCAATCATATCCATGGGCGAAGTGAATTGGTTGCAGAGGCCGCATGACCAACTGGTGCTGTGTGAGTGCGATGATCACCAGGAACCAAACGGCGAAGAGGCGGTTCCGAGGGTCATTAAGGCGGCTGAATGACGAACTGGCCAGTCGCCAAATCGCCAGACAGCCAACGATGATGAGGGCTCCCACGATGGTTTTGGGGCGGTAAAGCCACGCCTTTTGCCATTGCAATTGAAGTATCCGATGATCGCTGAATCGGTTCAGCCAGATCATGTAGTAAGCCATGTGCAGCGCCGCGATCAGACTGGAACCGAACAGGAATTTGAAAGTGACCGCCCCACTGCGGAGCACCAACTCAACCGCGGAATAGGCGATCAAAATCAGGATCAACTCCAATCCGCTGAAGGGATGACTGCAGCAAAGAAGTGCGGCACAGGTTAGGCACGGAGCCAACTGCCGGCGAAAGAGAAACAAGATACTCAGCAGGAATACACCGTGGTAGTAAGCTTCTGTGGGGTAGACTAAATTGCGTCCAAAATTCAGCATCCACCAGCCCCAGGTCGGTTCAAACTGCCACAGCGTTGAGAGTGTGTGGCCTCTTGCAAGGGCAAGCGCCAAACCGACGAGAGTAAAAATGCCGCCTCCCCAAAAGAAACATACCAGTCCAATTCTCTTTGCAGTGGTCTCGGCTCCGACAACTTCTATGTAAAACCGAACGGCCACAACGGCCGCAAAGAAGAGCGCCAACAGGCCAAAGCAATTGAAAGTGACGCCTGGGTCAAACCCAAGTTGCTGCATCAAGCCGAGTAGTATGGTTTGGGGCTGAAAATAGATGACCGGCGTATCGTAACCGGCGTATGGGTTCCCGTAGGTGAGATGAAAACCCGGGTCAAAATATGCTCGGCCTTCTGCGAGATAGGACGGCAGGTCATATTCTATGAAACCAGTGGGCACTCTGTTATTCAGGTACGGAACTATGAGTGCTCCACCAAGGGGAAGCAACGCTGGAATCGAGAGCAGCAGCGCGGCCAATAGAATGAACTTGGCGGAAGGAGACGACGCATCTCGTGACAGTGGGGCTTCAACGTCCTGCAAGATACCCTCCAATCTGATCGCTCCGTTTGGGAAACTAGGCGATTGCGCTAATGACTGCCGAGAGCATTGCGTCTTCTGAAAACGCGATGATCTCTTTGCTTCCATGTCACGAATCCAAGATTTCGGTTTCCGAACATACTGTGCTCCACAGGAACTAACTCCTTGCCCGTTTCCTGCCAAGTTCCACCGAGACTACCTGATATATTGTCGAACCACTCCGCGGGAATTATCAGAACGGTTATGGAGTCCTTTTGCTCTTGCGACATAAGGGTAGTGATGTCCCAGTCCGGGACCGGAAAGTAGGCATCGCGCACCCTCTGCCTCGTGGCTAGATAGACTTGAGGGTCCACCCACGCTACATCGTTGGCGCGCACCGAATCGGCAATGAACTTCTCGATATATGAATAGTCGTGATCCTCGTAGTCAAACGCATAGGCCGTCGAGTTAAGCCCGGCTCCTGCCAAGGAACTTAGGGTGCAAAGCAGCAGAGCCGCAGACCTAGGCCTATTTGCCCCACACGTCGATAGCCCAGAGCAAACGGAAACCGCAAGCGGAACGGCAATCATGTAGCTGTAGTACGTTGGGAACTTTCCGAGCAGGAGCAGTAGACCGCCGAGAAGTATCACAAAGAGAATGCCATAGGAAAGGGCCGGACACTGAATGAGATGCTTTCGCCTACGGAAGAAAACGTAAAGAACAATCGCGGCGCCAAAGAGAAAGAGAAAACTAAAGTCCTTTGGGATGTAATTGTGGTGATGGAATTCTCCTCGGGAGACCAAGGCGCTAACGAATCGTGGACCCCGGATTTGGGGGACTGTGGCGTTCAAGAAGCCCTTCAACCGTCCAGTTGCAAACAAGATCGCCAGGAAGATTGCGCCACCTATTGCGCTGGCGACAAACGACGAAACGACTTCCTCCAGATAGCGCCGGCGAAAGAGCAAAAGGAGAGTAAGTCCAGCCGCCAAAAGTACCGGCAAATATTGCGGTCCGGCCCATGGAACTAGTGAACATAAAAGGAAGAGCGAGATCAGTCGCGCTCTCCTCTTTCGGACCGACATCAGCCAGAGAGCGACAGACATAAGCAGCATGCCAAAACCGTCGTAACGGCCACTTCTGTAAGAAAATATTACCCCGAATTCAGTAGCAATTAAAGGCAACAGCAGCAAGCGCCAAGAAGCTGCGGTTACGATGTTAAAGCGTTTCACAGCAGACCAGAGCAGGAATAGGGCGACCGTCATTGAGGCAATGTCGGCGCTGCGAATTGAACGGAGCGAAGCGCCAAAGAGCTTGACCCACGGAACCAAAAGGAAGGCATAAGTATTGACCATCTCATACGTTCGATCGCTAAAGCCTTGCCCATGGAAGACGCTGATTGCAGGCTCTGACGCAACACACTCATCTACGTTCGGGAGAGGATATGAGGTCGCAGTCAGGACATTGAAGGAAAGAAAAACCAGGAGGAAAAGGAGTACCAGGCAAACTTCATGTATTCGTTCAAGAAGCCGATTCATCTTCTTCGCTCCTTAATGGTCGCAAGGTCAGTGGATTTTCGAATCACTATACATGATCGGGGCATTGAAGAGAAGCTTAATGGCTTGAAATATTTTGCGTAATGATTGCTCGAAAGGCGGTCAGGCATCATCGCGTCTTTGAGAAGAGAACAATCCGTCCTGTTCCCTATGCGTTAGCAGTAGCCCCGAGTAAACCAACGGCAGGAGGTTCCCGAGGAGTTACGCCCCGTCTGGACTTGCGCCAGGTGGCACTGCATTTAGCGCCAGAACTACATCTAAGTAAGGAAACTCCAGTGCCCCGGGTCATCTCCGGGATTTGTACGTTCCCGTTCATTGTGTCGAAGCAGCCTGCTTCTGGTAGGCCCTTGACACTTTGTTGCCGAGTTGATAGGGTCCGGTTGACGATTTATGGTCGGCTTACGTTTGTCCTCGCGATGGCCCCCTTCCAGAATCGCCTGTGAGTCTGAGGTGAGGCATCGCCCTCACCAAAATGGAGCTTTGGCGTGGCATAGGTCTGTAGCAGCCATACGTTCCAGGTATCGCGAAGGTCACCCTGAGATGCGCATCGATTCGTTGAATTCCGCGGAGCAAAAGAAATTCGGCGCATGCGCTGATCCGAATTTGAATAGCACAGCAGCGGATAAGGACAGGAAAGCGTGCAGCCACATCCCAGATCGGCTTAACATTCTGCACCTAGGGGGTTTTGGAAGAGTTTGGGGAATGATCAAGGGCTTCCCATCGAGGTCTGAGACTGAACGGAAGAGGGACGCCCTGGACGGAGTGCGCGGTGTCGCAATAACTCTCGTACTCCTGTTTCATTCGCTGAAAGTTGCATGCGGGTGGATCGGGGTTCAGATGTTCTTCGTACTATCCGGTTTCCTAATTACTTCAATCCTATTGCAGGATTCCGACCTTCCGCTTGGTTTCTACTTGAAGCGGTTTTATTGGCGGAGATCCCTCCGGATATTCCCCCTGTACTTCGGCTATCTGTTAGTTATGGCAATCGTCTACGCAATCACCAAGACCCCTGCGGTCTTCGGAAGAGACTGGCCCTATCTGCTGACCTACACTCTCAACTTCAGGCGGATACTTCCGGACTTTGGAACCAACATATATTATGGACGATTCTGGAGTCTGGCGATCGAAGAGCAGTTTTATCTGATCTGGCCGCTGGTTATCTATCTTCTGCCCCGAAAACACTTTCCCACACTCGTGGCGACAGTTCTGGCAATCTGCCCAATCATCAGGGGCATCACTGCCTGCCTTCTCACGCCCATCCTGCACAGCCCTGATTTGCTGGGCGCAGCAGTCTACTATCTAACACCCGGCCAACTGGATACCTTTGCCGTCGGTGCGGCGCTCTTGTTGCTCGCCAAGCGGCTTCGCGGCCGTTCGGTCACGATCTTTGTCGGTTGCACGGTGCTGCTTCTGGTTTGCGGCCAGATGAAGGCCGTGTTAACAACTGGTCGACTGGCCATTCATACCTCGCTTGGCTACGACGTAAATATGATTCTGGCCGGCCAACACATCTGGGGATACACTCTGATCAACATCTGGAGTGGCGCCCTGATACTGACTGCGCTTTCCCGGAATTGGATTTCGGCATTCCTGGCCCTCCCATTGACGGCATACATCGGAAGGATTTCCTACGGTATGTATGTCTACCACCAGATAATCCTGCTTGCGGGGTACGAGAGGTTTGGGAATCTGATCAATACGCCTCTCGGGTTCATCTGCTATTTCCTTTGCGTGGTGGCTTTGTCTGATTTGAGTTATAGGGTCTATGAAAGCCGGTTTCTCGCTCTGAAGAATAAGCGATTCAATCGCGCCAAGTCCCAACCGAACATACTGGCCGTCAGCGACATTACATTAGTGCCTAGCTGACCCCGACGATGATGTGGGGAATTCAAGCTCCACCTTTCAACGTTCACGGAAATAGAGAGGGACACTACCAGGCCCGGAAGTGGAGAATTGCGGTGCATTGATGTGCAATGTTCTGCACATCATAGCGAATTCTCTGATGCAAGTACTTGAATCTAGGTCGCACTGTGTTGGTGCTTAAAATGCTACTTAAATCAATTACTTCCGCAAAGGGAAAGGGGTTCGCCGATGCACAGAGTGTCTTGCCTGATGATATCGCTTATGTTGATGGTGGTAGCGTCTGCTCAAACGCCAACAAACCAACGCTTAGTGACGATTCCGCAGGGCTTTGAGCCGAACCATGGGCAAATGGACAGTGCCGTGGACTTTATATCGCACGGTCCCGGCTATAGTCTGACGCTTAATGCGGGGTCCGCCAATCTTCAACTGGTTACGCCCGCAGCGGATGGAAAGTCCGCCGACCTGCGCTTTAGTTTGGTTGGCGCGGCGCATGGAGTTCGCGGGGAGGGCGTCAGACGGCAGACGGGCAAGAGTAACTATTTCCTTGGGAATGCGCCCGAGCTATGGCTGACAGATATTCCGCAGTTCGGCCGGGTTGAGTACCACGGTGTCTATCCCGGAATTGACCTTGCTTACTATGGTGATAACCAGCGGCTCGAATATGACTTCATCCTCGGTCCTCATGCCGATCCAGGCAAGATTCGTTTTGCAGTGGACGGGGCGAGCCGGATTCAGATCGACCCGGCCGGAGACTTGGTACTCACAGTCGGTTCCGCGGAAATTCGCGAGCGAAGGCCCTTGATCTATCAGGAGACACGAAACGGGCGAAGCATAGTGGATGGGCGGTACATTGTTCTCGATGGAGATCAGGTGGGCTTTGAAGTAGGAAACTACGACATCGACAGTCCTCTAGTCATCGATCCAGTTCTCATCTTCTCAACCTATTTTGGCGGCAGTGGCATTGATCAAGCTCTTGGTGTCGCGCTCGATTCGATTGGGAATATCTATGTTTGTGGCCCTGTCGGTGCCGGGTCCTTCCAAGGTAATAACTTCGGGCATCCCTCATTCACGGGCTCGAACCTAGCGGCGTACGTTGCCAAGCTCAGCCCTTCAGGCGCCTTGCTCTCCTCAACCTTTATTGCAGGAACTAATGATCAGGCGGCCTGTACAGCTATCGCCCTAGACGTCAACGGAAATATTTACCTTGCAGGCAACACTACTTCCGCGAGTTTTCCGGTTGTGAGCGGAGTCCAGCCCGTTTACGGGGGGGGGGCGGGCGATGCCTTTGCACTTGAATTGAATAATGCGGGTAATGTTCTTATCTATTCAACCTATCTTGGCGGCAGCGGATTGGAAGCCGCCGATGGGATCGGAGTGGACGCCAACGGGAATACCCTCGTCACCGGTTGGACAGCATCGAAGAATTTTCCGGTGTTGAATGCGTTCCAGGGTAAATCAACTGGTACGCAGAATGCCTTTGCAGTCAAACTGGTGCCCAGTGGAACAAGCTTTGTTTATTCGACTTACCTGGGAGGCTCGGGCTCCGATTACAACAACGGGTTAACGCTTGATAGTAGTGGAGATCTCATTTTGTTTGGCGACACCACTTCGCCGAACTTTCCCGTGCTGAATGCCTTCCAGCCCAATTTTTGCGGCTGGATACAAGGTCAGAAGGTCAGCAATCCCCACGGATGGGTGGCTAAGCTCGATCCAATTGGCGCACCGGTTTACTCCTCTTATATCTGTGGATCTGCTGCTGCGGACGCCGTGCGTGGAGGCGTAGTAGACACGGCGGGAAACCTGATCCTCACAGGTGGAACCGGATCTTTGACTTTCCCAGTCTTGAATCCAATTCAGGCGACATTCGGAGGCGGGGTATACGACGTATTCGTAACCAAGCTGAGCCCTACTGGAGCTTTGTTGTCTTCGACCTATCTTGGGGGCTCCGGCACTGACGTGGGACGTGGCATCACCCTCGATCAACTTGGCAATGTCTATGTCATCGGGAGCACCTCCTCGGGGAACTTCCCCACGGTAAGCCCCACGCAAAATAAACTGGGGGGCTCTACTGACGCGTTCCTGACAAAACTAAACGCTGCCGAATCGGCGATCGCTTTCTCGACCTACATCGGTGGTGCTGGAGACGATTATGGTTGGGATGTCGCGGTTGATGGACACGCGTATGCTTACATTTCCGGCTTTACATCTTCCGCGAATTTCCCGACTCTATACGCGCTGCAACCAACCTACGGCGGCGGGTCTTTCGATGCATTTCTGACCGCAATTGCGACTTGCAGCTTCACGTTTTCCTCTTCATCGACATTCGGTGCTGCGGGCGGAACTGGAAGCGTTTCGATCACAACAACCCCAGAATGCGGTTGGACCGTAACCAGCCAGAGTTCGTGGATAACGGTCACTTCTTCTCCGGCAACCGGGCAGGGCTCAGGTTCTGCCGCTTTCTCTGTTGACGCCGATAGCAGCGGTAATCGCCAAGGCAGTTTGACTATTGGCGGGCAGACGGTCTCAATTGGACAAAATGGAGTTTCTCTGCTGAGCGTTGCGGAAACCCATGCCGGCAGCTTCACGCAGGGGCAGATGGGAGCAGCGTACGTCGTCGCTGTTGGCAACGGTGCCTCCGCCGGTCCGACAACTGGTACCGTGGTGATCACCCAGACTCTGCCTGCAGGATTGACACTCGTTTCGATGATCGGGACCGGATGGAACTGCGCCGGCGCGACCTGCTCGCGTAGTGACGTGCTGACTGCCGGGGCGAGCTACCCACCTGTCACGGTGAAGGTGAACGTGGCGGCGAATGCAGGGACACCGCTCGTAGCCCAGGTGACTCTCTCCGGTGGCGGATTGCTTTCGCCTGTAACCGCCAGCGACAGTACAACAATCGCGAATGGCGCCGCACCCGCGATGAGCGTTGCAGAAACCAATGCCGTTAGCTTCACGCAAGGGCAAGCGGGAGCATCGTACACCGTGATTGTGAGCAACGGCGCAGCTGCCGGTCCAACCTTGGGGGCGGTAACACTGACGCAGACGTTCGCCACGGGGTTGACCCTTGTGTCGATGACCGGGACCGGATGGAGTTGCGTGGGCGCAAACTGTACGCGCAGCGACGTACTTAATCCCGGGGCAAGTTACCCTCAAGTGACGGTAACTGTGAACGTGGCTACGAATGCAGGGACGCCGCTCCTAGCCCAGGTGACCGTCTCCGGCGGCGGATCTGCAACGGCCACGGCGACGGACAGCACGGTCATTATCCCAGTGCCCGTCTTGAGCGTATCCGAAACCAATGCAGCCGCGTTTACGCAGGGGCAGTTGGGGGCAGTCTACAGCGTGAACGTTGGCAACGGAGCGTCGGCCGGCCCGACGACCGGCACTGTAGTGCTCACCCAGACTCTGCCGGCAGGATTGACCCTCGCTTCGATGAGCGGCGCCGGATGGACTTGCTCGGACGCAACCTGTACACGCAGCGACGTACTCACTCCCGGGGCAAGCTACCCAACAGTAACGGTAACTGTAAATGTGGCTGCGAATGCGGGGACGCCGCTCCTGGCGCAAGTGACAGTCTCCGGTGGGGGCGCGCTCACTCCGGCTACGGCCACCGATAGTACATCCATAGCGCTATCCAATCCACCTGTGTTTACCGTCGTGGAAGCCAACGCGGCAGGGTTTACGCAAGGGCAAGCAGGAGCCTCGTACACCGTGACGGTTGGTAATGTCGCGGGAGCCGGTCCGACCTCGGGGACAGTAACACTGACACAGGTACTTCCGGCAGGGCTGATCCTTGTGTCGATGACCGGGACCGGGTGGGCCTGCACGGGCGCAACTTGTATACGCAGCGACGTGCTGAGCCCCGGGGCCAACTACCCACCAGTGACAGTGTCAGTGAACGTGGCTGCGAATGCCACGACGCCGCAGACCTCACAAGTGAGCGTCTCCGGAGGAGGCGCAGCTACGGCGACAGCTACGGATGCAACAGCAATTCAGTACGTTACAACACTGGCCATAACCAATCAGGGGCCGGACGCCATGAGTTTCACGGGGCTTCAACTTATAGGATTTGTCGGGACCCAAACCAATAATTGCCCGGTAACTATTGGTGTGAACGCCAGTTGCAACTTCACGATGACGTTTGCTCCCAATTCATTTACTCGGCCAACGGGGGTGGATTGGGCTAACTTTGGCCAGTATGCCGCCGCCGATCAGCAATTGATTACGGGCGCCCCCGACCCTGCGCGCCTGGTTTTCATTGGGGATTCGATTACCTATTATTGGGATCAACCCTCTCCATACGGCGCAAATTCACTTTCCAATGTGCGGCCCTTCGTCAACCGGGGCAGCGCCGGACAAACGACAGAGCAACTCCTTGTCAGGTTCCAGGAAGATGTGGTGAAACTGCATCCAGCGGTCGTGCATATCTTTGGTGGGACAAACGATATGGGCGGCAACACGGGGCCGGAGACAAGTGCGGAAATAATTGATCAGATTGCTTCGATGACTCAAGTGGCCCAAGCGAATGGGATCAAAGTACTGATCGCGTCGGTTACTCCTGTGATCGACACCCAGACCAACACCTGGACAGACAGGCGCCCAAACGCGTCAATACGGGCCTTGAATCAATCGATACAGGCTTACTGCCAGCAAAGCGGAGCGGTCTATGTTGACTACTACTCAGTGCTCGCGGACAGCAATGGGAATATGAACATCAATCTGACGGTTGACGGGTTGCACCCCAACACGACGGGTTTTGCCGCCATGGTGCCGGTGGCACTGCAGGCGCTTGCGAAGTTAGGTTACTGACCGAGTGGCCGATCGAAGCTCCAGTGCTTTTCCAGGAGAAGCTGGAGTCCAAAGTGCGCCCAGGCACGCCGCGACATGCCGGTAAGCGTCCGGAGTTCCCCTCTGGCGTGACTTCGGCTATGAAGACGACGATGTCGTCATGGTTCATGAAGAGGAAGCGGGAACTGGACGTCGCGTTCGCCGGTGGCGATCGGTATCGGAGAAGCGGCGGATCGCGGAGTT
>CAIKND010000128.1 GCA_903828675.1 uncultured Acidobacteriaceae bacterium | reverse complement strand
GCTCCACAGCGCGTCCGACACTGTCCAAGATTTAATCTGTGCCATCTTGGACCGTATCTTCGCGCCGATCCGGTCTCCGCGCACAAGAGAATCAGCCGAAAGAATCAAGTTAAGCATTATTTACGGATAAGCTCTAAAGCCCTGCCCTTTCAAAACAGCGGCGCAATAAGAGTTTTTCCGCAGCATGTAAAGCCCTCGTGTATTTTGTGGCGTTTTCGGCACACTTCGACTTCGCTCAGTGCAGGCTTTAAGGCCGTGCCCTTTCAAAGCTACTTTACGTCTGCTAGAAAATTGCCTTATTGATCCGGCAAGAAAGCAAGGTCATCTTCTTCCCACCCATTCCGGCAAAATGCGCGGGAATGGATGGGGCACCCGAACGGTATTAAATTGCGGATCTATAAACGGCCATTTGCGTGAGACACAGCTCTACCGTGAGGCGCAGGAGGGATCGGCGGCAGCGGTCTTGCCATCGAGGAGGAAACAGGAAGCTCCGTTTACGCTGGTGAGGAAGGTGTGGACGCGGGCCGATTGGAGTTCGGTGAGTATTTCCTGGCGGGGATGGCCGTAACGATTGCGCAGGCCGCTGGAGATGACAGCCCACTGCGGCGCCACGCGGGCGAGGAACTCGGGATGAGTGGAGGTGACGCTGCCGTGATGGCCCACCTTGAGCAGCGTGCTCTGAAGCCCGGACTCGGCGAGCATCGCATCTTCGACGGGGCCCTCGGCATCGCCCTCCAAAAGCACGGAGGTAGCACCGAAGGCAAGGCGGAGCACCATCGAGTCGTTGTTGGCAGGCTCAAGGCCGGGCTGGTAGTTGGGCAATGGGGCGAGAACGCCGACGTGGGCGCTGCCAAAAGCGAAAGCATCGCCGGCACGGAGAGAGCGCAGGCGGACATGGAGGCCGGCAGCCTCATTCAGGAGCGCTTTGTAGGGTTCTGAAGGCGGGTTGTCGCCAACCCAAAGTTCGTCGGGATGGAAGTTGCGCAGGACGGCGGGCAGGCCGCCCATGTGATCAGAATGCGCGTGGCTGAGGGCAACGGCGTCGAGGTGGCGTATGCCGCGCGCCCAGAGAGCCGGGGAGACAACTTCTTCGCCAATATCGAAGTCCTGCGGCGCCTGGCGCGGTCCCCCGCCAAAGCCGCCGCCGTCAATGAGCAGCGTTTTTCCATCGGGGGTAATGAGCAGCATGGAGTCGCCCTGGCCCACGTCAATAGCTTCAGCGAGCATGGCATTGCGAGGGTGCTGGATGGGGCGAGGGTAGACGGCGGCCAGGGCAGCAGCAAACAGGGCGGTCCAGGCGAGACGCCGCTGCCAAGGGCCTCCGCGCGCAAGCACGATGGCTGCGCCAAGGAGTACGCAGAAGGCTGAAGACTGCGAAAGGAGGGGAGTGGGAATGCGGAAATCTCCAAAGGCCAGCGAACCGAAGAGATGGACCAGCCCGACGCCGGCATGAAGCACCAATGCGGCAACCATGGCGGGCCAAGCGGCAGCGGCGGGCCAGGCGACGAGCGCCAGCAGCGTGAGCAGAGCGGCGGGCATGAGGACGGTAAGCAAAGGCAGGATGAACAGATTGACCGGCAGCGCGAAGATGGTGATGCGATGAAAGTAGAGAGCCATGGGCAGGGTCATGGCCAGTTCGACAACCATAGACACGGCCAGCAACTCGACCAGGCGGAGCAGGAAGCGCACGGTCCAGGGGAAGATGCGCCAGGCGATTCTTCCGCTTAGAGCGGCCTGGAGGCGCTGGGCGGTCATGCGCATCATGACGCGGAACTGCGTGAGGCGGGGGGCGAGCTTTGCGTCCAGGGAGGTGAGGCGGAGGTCGCGGGTGGCGGTTAGATAGGGGTGGATGGTGCCCTGGAGCAGGGGCGCGGCGACTCCGGCGATGGCGACGACCGCAAGCAGGGTCATTTGCAGGCTGGATTCAAAGAGGCTGCGCGGGCTGGCGGCCAGCAGGCAGAGCGCGGCGAAACCGAGGGTGTTCATGGGGCTGCGCTCGCGATAGACGAGGCGGCCGAGAAGGTAGAGGGTCACCATCCAAAGGGAACGCTGCACGGGCGTGGCAAAGCCTGTGAAGACGGCATACGCGAAGCTGGCAACGATGGTGATGAATGTGGCTGGGAGGCGGGGCAGGCGCAGTCGACGGGTGACCCAGAAGATGCATCCGGCCACGATGGCGAGATGGAAGCCCGAGACGACGAGCATGTGAAAGGAGCCGGTGCGCTCGAAGCCGACGCGCAGCGAATGGGTGAGATAGGTTCGGTCTCCGGCTACCATGGCGGCGAGCATGGCGGCATCGTCCTGGGTAAGGCGAAGCGGGGCAGGATAGTGGCTCATGGCTGCAGGCAGGGCCAGCAGGCGCGTGGTGGAGGCGTGCTGCCAGCCGCTGATGCGGCAGGGGAGAAATGCGCCGGGAGACTGTCCTAGTGGTTCAATGCGGTCAATGGAAACGGTGGCAGTGGAGGTGATGCCCTGGTCGAGGAGGAAATCTTCGCGGCTCCACACGCCGGGATCGTGGTAGGTCTCGGGGCGCAGCAAGCGAACGATGGCGCGGACCCGCTGGCCGCAGTGAAGGGGTTGCGCCGTGGCGGCTGCCGGCCAGCGAACTGTGAGCCGCGCGCTGCCATCTGCCGGAAGTTGCTCGTCGTTTGTATCGGTGACCGCCTCGACGCTGGAAACGCGCAGGTCGATTCGCTGCGAAGGCATTTGGCCAGTGGGTTCGTCCACACTCTGCTCGGACTCAGGATGCACGGCGGCAACATCGACCACGGTTCCTTCGACGGTGCGGAGGAGGCCGTCAGAGAATGCGGCGAGGGCGGGCGCGGGAAGCGGATGCGGTTCCATGAGGGCGCACCAGGCCCCCAGCAGGCACCACAGGGCAGCCATGGGAAGCCAGATGATGCGCTGAGCGCGCAGAGCGGTCACGGCGCACAAGACGGCGACGAGCGCCAGCGCAACCAGCACTAAACTGGGACGGAGCCAGAGCCAACGGGCGATGACGATGCCCACGGCAAAGAGCCAGGCGGCGTGAAAGAGCGGCACGGCGCCAAGACCTGGGCCGGCTGCGGGCAGTCCGGAAATGGGGGGATCGGATTGCATTGCGCCTGAACTTAGCAAAGCTTCTATGGGGGCAAGCCTATCAGGACTGGCGCAGGAGGACCACCGTCTCAAGATGGAAGGTCTGCGGGAAGAGGTCGGCCAGGGTGACGGACTCGATGGAATAGCCCGTGGAGATGAGTGCGCGCAGGTCGCGCGCGAGGGTTGCGGGATCGCAGGAGACGTAAACCAGCGCGGGTGCGGCGATGGCGGCGAGGAGGGTGGTGATCTCGGCGCCGAGGCCGGTGCGCGGGGGATCGACAACGATCAGATCGGGGCGGTCCGAGTTGCGAGTGCGGCGCAGGAAATCGAGAGTTGTGGCGCGAACGGCTGAACCCGATGTGCCGCGCAGGTTTTCCGCGAGAGCCGAGGTGGCGGAAGGGGCGGATTCGACGGCGGCCACGCGGGCAAAGCTGGCGGTGAGCTTGCGGGCAAATAGGCCGACTCCGGCGAAGAGGTCCCAGGCAAGGACGCCGCTTCTGCCTGCGGTGACGCGGTCGACGAGCGCATCCACAAGCCAGCGATTGACCTGGAAGAAAGCGCCGTGGTCCACGCGATAGTCGAAGCCCGCGGCGGTGTATGCGAGCGAAGGAGCGCCCCATTGCGCGATGGTGCGCGCAGGCTGCCCGGCGCGGCCTTCGGAGACAAGTTCAGCTCCTTTGAGTGCGGGAAGTTGCTGTCGGAGCGCGCGGGCGAAATCGTCAAAGCCGGCCTTAGCGGAAGCGGCGATAAAGATGCTGGCGAGCAGCGCAGTTTCATCGGCGTTGCAGAAGAGTGAAATCTCGGTGGGTCGGAGCGCGGGAGCGGATTTGCGCAGGACTTCAGCCGTGGCCTGTGCGGCACTGAGCAAGAGGGGCGCGGCGATGGGGCACTCGGCGATCGGGATCACGGCGTGCGACTTTCGGCCACGATAACCGGGGTTTCCAGCAGCGTCAAAAGCGAGGCGGATTCGATTGCGATAGGCCCATGGCTGGGCCGAAAGGAGGGACATTTCTTCAGGCAGAGCAACGGCTCCGCGCAAAAAGGTTTCGCGCAGGATGGCTTGCTTGAATGCGAGTTGCGCTTGATAGTCCGCGTGCTGATAGTTGCATCCGCCACATACGCCAAAGTGCCGGCAGGCGGGCGTAATGCGCTGCGGCGCGGCAGTGACGATTTCTTCGGCTTCGGCGGTTGCGTAGCCACGCTTGTCCTCGGTAATGCGTATGCGCGCCTGCTCGCCCGGCAAGGTGAGCGGAACGAATACGGCCTTACCTTCAATGTGCGCAAGAAACGCTCCGCCATAGATGGGCTTTTCGATTTGCACGAGTTGAGGAGGGGCGGATTGGGGTGGAGTAGGCGTCATTGCTGGCTCATATAGAAGAGGCTGAGGCGCGGCAGGCTGTAGTGAACAAGCAACTGCTTCTGCGTGAATTGGCGTTCGACCTGGCGCAGTTGCACAGCGCCCATGCGGCTGCGGTAGGGCGCGAGTTCGCGGGCCGCGTGCTCTTTGAGGCCGACGAGCAAGTCTTCAGGCGCGGCAGCGGTGAGGGCGGCAAACAGCTTTTCTTCAAGCACAGTGAGCGAACGCTCGAGCGCTTCGAGATCGACGTGCGCGGTATTTTCCGCAGTGGTGGAGCGGACTTCAGCGGCGAGCGCTCGGAGGCGGGCAGCGGTCGCGGCGCAGGCTTCGGGCGCAACCTCGGCAGCGTCGAGGGCTGTGGCGGCTGCTTCAAGATGGGCGGCGACGCGCTCGTGCTCGAAGCCGGAGTCGGCTGGCGTTGTTGATGCGGTGCCGGCAGAGGCTTCGTTCAGCTCGACGGCGGCATCCATGACCGCTTGCGCGCACCATGCCAGGCCGTTGATTCGTCTAACGCGTCCGCGCTTCTGGCGGGCTTCGTACTTGTCGAAGGCAGCGTCAATGCCGCGCAGCGCTGCTTCGAGCGGAATGCCGGCTTCACGCCAGGTTTCGATCAAGGCCCAGTCGAGGGTGGAGAGCAACAGCAACGCGCCGCGCCGCTGCTGGAATCGCTCCTCGATCTCGGTGAAGTAGTTGTAATAGTTGAGCACGTGCGCCTCAGTGCGCCCTGGTGCGTGGGCGGGTAGTGCGATTGCGCTCGAACAGGATACGGAGGCCGTCGATGGTGAGCCACTCGTCGATGTCTTTGATGTAGCGCGAATCCTCGGAGATCATGCGGGCAAGACCGCCGGTGGCGACGATATGCGGCTGGGTGCCGAGTTCGGCGATGATGCGATCGAGGATGCCGTCGACGAGGCCGATGTATCCGAAGTAGAGGCCGCTCTGCAGATGCCCCACAGTATTGGTGCCGATGACCTTGGCTGGGCGCTTGATGTCTACGCGGCTGAGCCGCGCGGCGCGCGAGAAGAGCGCATCCGCGCTGAGTCCGAGGCCGGGAGCAATGGCTCCGCCCATGTACTCGCCCTTCGCGGAGATGACTTCGAACTTGGTTGCGGTGCCGAAATCGACCACAATGCACGGGCCGCCGAAACGCTCGAAGGCAGCGATGGAATCCGCCAGCCGGTCCGCGCCCAGTTCAGTGGGGTTGTCGATCAGCATGGGCATGCCGGTCTTGATGCCGGGCTCGACGAACATCGGCTCGACGTGAAAGTAGTCTTCGCAAACCTGGCGGAGGGTGGAGTCAACCGGCGGCACAACGGACGCAATGATGATGTGGGTTACCTGGCTGGGCGCCATGCCGTGCATCTCGAAGAGGTTGACGAAGAAGACGCCGTACTCATCGACAGTCTGGGTGCGGTGGGTGGTGACGCGCCAGTGCGCGGCCAGCTCGGGCCTTTCACCAGGGGTGCGATTAACATCCGTGGTGGGGGACACCGGTGTTTCACCGTCGAGGCGATAGAGGCCCAAAACCGTGTTTGTATTGCCGACATCGAGAGCTAGCAGCATGGCTTCCTCAGTCTACGTCTCTCCGTTTGGTTTGGCGGCGCGGATGCCGCCGGTTTGCACAGTGACGAGTCCGGCGGCAGTGCGTACGAGCAGGAATCCGTACTTGTCCAATCCGACCGTGACGCCGGTGCAGGCTTGGGGTCCGTGCACTTCAACGCTTCGACCGCTGACCCAGGTAGAGGCTTGTTCGATACGCGAGGGGATCGTCATTTCCGCGGCCTGATCGAGCAGCGCGAGCGTCTCCCGCTCCAGCGATTTTAGCAGGGCGACGAGCAAAGCCTGGCGGGTGATGAGACGCCCGGCTTCCAGATCGAGCGAGGTTGCGGGGGTGGAGAGGCCGGGCGCAAAGCTGCGCTGGTGGACGTTGATGCCGATGCCGGCCACTGCAAAAGCAACCGCGCCCGATTCAATTTTCGATTCAACGAGGATGCCGCCGGCCTTGCGCGGGCCGATGAGCAGATCGTTGGGCCAGCGCAGATCGACAGTGAGCGCGGCAACTGCGCGGATTGCATCGGCAGCGGCGAGCCCGGCGGCAAGCGGCAAGAGCGGCAGGCGAGCGGCGGGCATCTGCGGGCGGAGCAGGACACTGACGTAAAGCCCTTCGCCCGCAGCCGATTGCCACGCATGATCGCCGCGCCCGCGCCCGGCCAACTGCTCGTCGGCAAAGTAGACGGAGCCGTGGGGCGCGCCGTTGCGGGCGGCGTCGAGCGCGTCTGAGTTGGTGGAATCGGTGAGCGGAGAAAAGTGGAGCTTGCCGGAGAAGGTGGAGCCTGCGAGTGCGGCATCGAGGGCGGCAAGGTCAAACACGGCCGGGCTCACTCCGCGGAGATGCTCATGGAGATGTCTGCGGCTTTGGCGGAGTGGGTGAGCGCACCTACGCTGATGAAGTCCACGCCGGTTTCGGCATAGGTGCGGATGTTCTCAAGCACGATGCCTCCGGAGGCTTCGGTGGGAATCCAGCGGCCAGCCTCACCTTCCGCTTCCTTTTTGATGCGGTCGATGGAGCGCTTCACTTCCTTGGGCGACATGTTGTCAAGCAGCACGGCTTCAGCGCCATAGGTGAGGGCATCTTCGAGTTCCTGAGGGGTGCGCACTTCGACTTGCACGCGCTGGCCCTTTTTGCGCAGCTCGAGCGCGCGCGGCAACACCAGAGGGATGCCGCCGCCGAGCGAGATGTGGTTGTTCTTGATGAGGATGCCGGAGGCCAGATCGATGCGGTGATTGGTTCCTCCGCCGCAGAGGACCGCGTATTTTTCCAGAACCCTGAGGCCGGGGACGGTTTTGCGGGTGTCGAGCACGTGGGCGTGGGTTCCCTGGATGGCGTCAGAGTATTGGCGGGTGAGCGTGGCAATGCCGCTGAGGTGCTGCAGCAGGTTGAGGATGACGCGTTCGCAACTGAGCAGCGCGCGGGCGTTATGGCGGATGATGGCCAGCGCCTGGCCGGAGTGAGCGCGGACGCCGTCAAAGATCTCCGCATTGCTGACCACTTCAAAGCGAGTATGTGCGGGGGGGCGGGGGTCGAGACGGGCGAAGATTTCAAAAAAGCGCGGGATGGCGCCGAGGCCTGCCACAACCAACTCCTGGCGGGCCACGATGGAGGCGGTTGCGCGCAGGTTGGGATCGATGGTGAGGTTGGTCGTGGAGTCGGCCACGGCCTGATCTTCGACCAGGGCCTGCTCCAGCAATGCGTCAATGCGGCTGCTCTTCCAGTCCATGGTTTCCTTCGGAAACAGTTCTCAGTTCTCAGGGGTCAGTTCGCAGTTGTCAGTTTTCGGCTCGCGCCGGTTATTCTTTCGGCAATGCAGCCAGAGCCGCCTGTGCTTTTTCCAGCAGCGAGCGGGTTTCGGCTTCCTGCTTCTTCAATCCTTCGACTACATGGGCCGGGGCTTTGGCCAGGAAGCCTTCGTTGCCCAACTGGCGTTCTGCGGCGGCTAGACCTTTTTCAAACTTCGCGATGTCCTTTGTCAAACGGTCGCGCTCGGCGGGGACGTCGATGGTGCGTTCGTAAACGACGGCGACATCGAAGCTGGGCGTCGAGTGCTTGGCCAGGCCTGCAGTGATCTGCTCTACGAAGCGCAGTTCAGAAACGCGGGCGAGCTTCTCAACCATTGCGCTGTTTGCTTCAATCACACCACGCATTGAACTGGCAGTGAGAACTTCAACGGGAGTGACAGCTTTTTCTTCGACGCCGATCTCTTTGCGCAAGCCGCGGACTTCGACGATGAAACTCTGGAGATCGGCCATGATGGCGATTGCGGCAGGGTCGAGAGCGGCCTCGCCGGCCTGCGGATAGGTGGTGAGAGCGATCGACTTCGCCGGCGGATTGCCGTCGTAGAGGGCGTGCCAGATCTCCTCGGTGATGAACGGCATGAAGGGAGAAAGGAGACGCAGGAAGGCCTCAAACACCGAAACAAGTGTGGTGAGCGCCGCGCGCCGGCTTTCGTGCTTACTGGTTTGATCGGCGGGGGATTCGCCAGCCGGGCCATCCATCGGGAAATCCAGGCGGAGCTTGACGATCTCAAGATACCAGTCGCAGAAACTGCCCCAGAAGAACTGATAGATGGTGTTGGCCGCGTCGTCGTAACGATAGCTTTCAAGCGACTGATTGACTTTGGCGGCGGTGGCATGAAACTCGGCGACGATCCAGCGGGCTTCAAGCGGCGCATCGGCAGCAGCTGAAGGCATTTTGCCCAGAGACGCGGGGTCGACGGTGATGCCGATTTCGGCGGCGCGGTCCACGTTCATGAACAGGAAGCGGGCGGCGTTCCAGATCTTGTTGGCGAAGGCGCGGTAGCCCTCAGTGCGGGCGACGTTGAAGGCGATATCGGTTCCGGGCGAGGCCATGGAGGCGAGGGTAAAGCGCACCGCATCGGTCCCGAACTGCTTGACGATCTCTATGGGATCGATAACGTTGCCTTTGGTCTTGGACATCTTTTCGCGGTTGGCGTCGCGGACCAGGGCGTGAATGTAAACCTCTTTGAACGGGACCGAATCCGCAAGGGAACGCTTGGAACCGTCGGGCATGGGCACGTCGGCGGCGAACCAGCAGCCCAGCATGATCATGCGGGCTACCCAGAAGAAGAGAATATCGAAGCCGGTGACGAGCAGGCTGGTTGGATAGAAGGCGTCGAAGTCGGCATAGTCTCCCACCCTTTCCGCTGAGGAACGCGGAAAGGATGGGGCACCCGGGCTTTCTTTCGCGCCGAAACTGGGCCAGCCGAAGACGGAAACGGGCAGCAGGCCGGAGGAGAACCAGGTGTCGAGCACGTCGGTCTCCTGCGTAATCTGTTCCGAGCCGCAGTGGGCGCAGGCGGTTGGATCGACGCGGGCGACGGTGATCTTGTGGCAGGCGGAACAGTGCCAGGCGGGGATGCGATGTCCCCACCAGAGTTGCCGCGAGATGCACCAGTCGTGGATATTCTCCATCCAGTTGGAGTAAGTCTTCTCGTACTGCTCGGGGGTGAAGCGGATAGCGCCGGACTTGACGGCTTCAATGGCCTTGTCGGCGAGCGGCTGGATCTTGACGAACCACTGCGTACTGAGGCGCGGCTCGACTACGGTTTTGCAGCGGTCGCAGTGGCCCACGTTGTTGGTGTAGTCCTTGATGGCAGCCAGGAGTTCTTGCGCTTCAAGGTCGGCGACGATGCGCTTGCGGGCCACGTAGCGGTCGAGGCCGGCGTAGACGCCGCCTTCGGCGTTGATGTGGCCCTGGTCGTCCATCACATTGATCGATGGCAGATGGTGACGCTGGCCCATGGCGAAGTCGTTGGGGTCGTGAGCCGGGGTCACCTTGACCGCGCCGGTGCCGAAGTCGAGGCTGACCCACTCGTCGAGGATGACGGGGATTTCGCGGTTGACGAGGGGCAGGCGCAGCTTTTTGCCGTGGAGATGCAGATAGCGCTCGTCCTGGGGATGGACGGCTACGGCTACGTCGCCAAGCATGGTTTCGGGGCGGGTAGTGGCAACCGTCAGGAACTCGCCTGTATCTTTGCCGTCCTCGCCGATGACCGGGTAACGGATTTCCCACAGGTGGCCCTTGTGCTCGTCGTAGACCACTTCAAGATCGCTGATGGCAGTCTGGCAGCGCGGGCACCAGTTGACGATGTAGGCACCGCGATAGATAAGCCCCTGCTCGTGAAGCCGGACGAAGGCTTCGCGCACGGCGATGGAGAGATTTTCGTCCATCGTGAAGTACTCGCGCTGCCAGTCGACCGAGGCGCCGAGGCGCTTCATCTGGTCGAGGATGGCTCCGCCGTAGTGGCGCTTCCACTCCCAAACGCGCTCGACGAAGGCTTCGCGGCCAAGCTGCTGACGGCTGGAGCCCTCGGCTGTGAGCTGACGCTCGACCATCATCTGCGTGGCGATGCCGGCGTGATCGGTGCCGGGGAGCCACAGCGCACGGCGCCCTGACATACGCCGCCAGCGGGTGAGGATGTCCATCTCCGCCTGGTTGAGCATGTGGCCCATGTGGAGGCGGCCGGTGACGTTGGGCGGGGGCAGCAGGATGGTGAAAGCGTCGTCCTGTTGCGCGGCGGCTGAACTGGTCTCTGCTCCGGCGGGCGGCGCGTACTGGGCGAAGAGGTTTTCGCGCACCCAGTATTCTGCCCAGTGGTCTTCAAGGTCGGTGGGGTCGTAAGCTTTTGGCAGGTCGTGAGGCATGAGTTTTTTGAGGGGGTCCCGAGGGTCTGACCCTCTTGAATGGAGGGTTTCGAGCGAGGAGACCACCCCTCACTTTAGCAGATGAGGGGCAATGAGCATGGCGCGGCGACCAGGGGTAAGCTGCATTTCTCGCCGGTGGCGCTAGAGGCATGAGTATCAGGACTGTCGAAGGCTCCGAGGGCCGGGAGGCCGGCGCTGCAATTCTCGGCCGTCTGCGAGAAATGCATGTTAAGCGCATGCATGGCAAAGGTAAAGGCCGCACCCGATGGGGATGCGGCCTTTTTCTCTTGAGACGTTGCGTGTCCTAGAACGGGTTGATCTTGCCGAGGCCCTTCTTCTTTTTCTTCTTGCTTGAGGACTCGTCGCTTAGATCTGCCTTGGGGGCCTTCTTCTTTTTGCCGGTTGCCATGTCCGGCGCTGAAGGCGTTGTACCAGGCTTGATTTCATTGACCTGCAAGGGAGCTTCGACGGGCTTTTCGGCCGAAGGGACAACGGAATTTGCGGGTCCAACCGGCTTGATGACTGCGTTCGGGTCAGTTGCAGGCGCGCTGACGATGGAAACGCCTACGCCTGTTCCACCCTCGGGTGGGGCCATCTGGAGCGGAGCCTGCGAGGGCTGATCGCTGCGGGGGGGCTCGTTGGGTCCGGTGGGCGTGACCACTGCGGGTACTGCCGGCTTGCCGGCGTTGATGACAGACTGGAAGAGGGCGATATTTTCCTTGGTGACATCCGGCGCAAGAGTGCGCTTGGGGTCGTCGAGGCTTGGCTCGCCAACGTGCACCGCTTCGACGACGGTGGGTCCGCGTTTGATGAGGCCAAGGGTCTTATCGGTAAAGTGCAAGGCCTGGCGGCTGCGTTCCTCGGCGTCGCTCTCAGCAATGGCCGCCTGGGTGGGCTCAGGAACGGGGCGGTTCATAGCCACGAGCCGGTCGCGTGCATCTTCCACGTGCGGGGCCATCGGGTAGCGGGTAATGACCTTGGCGTATGCGGCGGCAGCGCGGTCCTGATACACAGAGGCCAGCCGCTCGCGGATGGAGCCCGGCAGGTTAGGCGCGAGCTGCACATTGCGGGCCTCGCCGGCGTAGGCATCGCCGATGCCGATCAGCGCCTGGTCGCTCTTGGAGTAAAGCGGGAAGGTTTCCACCACAGTTGCAAGCCGGGCGATGGATGCGTTGTAGTTTTCGCGGCTGCCGTAGTAGAGGCCAATCTGGGTTTCGCGCTCGGCGAGAACTTCCTGCACATCGCGCAGTTTCTGCTTGGCGCGGGGCACAAGTGCCGAGTCAGGGAACATGTTGATCATGTCCCGATAGTGCTTTTCAGCGTTCTGGGCGTTGGTGTAGTCGCGGTCAGGCTTCTCCATCTGCTGGTAGTAGATGTCGGCCACCTTCATCTTTGCCTCGGCCGCTTCAGGGGCCTCGGGGAAGAAGGTGATGAAGTCCTGATATTCGGCCTCGGCCTGGGTGAGGGCCGCGGTGCCTCCCTCCTTGAACCAGCTATCGCCCACCGACAACTTGGCGCGCATCCGGTATTCGGAATCGGGATAGGTATTGAGCAGCGTCTGCAGGTCAAGGCGGGCCACGTCGAAACGGCCCTTCTTCAAGGCGATCATGGCCTTGTCGTAGAGTTCCTTGTCAGGCTGCTTGGACTGGACATTGCGCAGTGGATTGGCGCTCAGGTCCTGATTCTTCTTATGCTTGGGCTTCTTTTCCCGGGCCTGGGCGGAAACTCCGCCGAAAACCAGGACCACCAGAGCCACCGCGGCAAACTTCTTGAACAACCGGTTCATACCACCTCATTGCAGTGGCGGCCCGTCGACTGGCCCCCCACTGTTCGTGCCTATTCCAAAGAATTTTACTCTTTCAGCCAGACTACTCGCCTGCGGCCAAATGGGCCGCTGCCAGCAGAGAGCGTGCATCCTGTTCCGGTCGCCCAGCGCCGAAAACGGCGTTGCCGGCGACGAGCAGGTCCGCTCCTGCTTGGACGACCTGGGCTATCGTATCGTGAGCCACACCGCCGTCCACCTCGATTCTAAATGCCAAGCCCAGTTCCTGGCGCAATTCGGCGAGGCGGCGGATTTTATTCAGAGAAAAAGGGATGAATTGCTGCCCGCCGAAGCCCGGATTGACGCTCATGATGAGCACATGGTGGACCATGGGCAAAATGTCCAGGATCAGATCAACCCTGGTGGCCGGATTCAGAACTACCCCCGGCTTCATGCCATGGTGGGCAATCAGCTCCAAAGAGCGATGCAGGTGGGGGCAGGTCTCGTAGTGGACGCTCACCCAGTTGGCGCCGGCGTCGGCAAACACGGGGATGAAGTCGTTGGGGTTTGCGATCATCAGGTGGCAGTCCAGCGGCAGGCTGGTAACCTTGCGCAGGCTTTTGACCACGGGCGGTCCGAGGGTGATATTCGGCACAAAATGGCCGTCCATCACGTCCACATGGATGACCGTGCCTCCGCCACGTTCGGCCGCGGCAACTTCATCCGCGAGGCGGGCAAAATCCGAAGACAGAATGGATGGAAGCAGCTCAACCATAGGCTTTTTAAGGGCAACTCCTTGCCCGACAAGTGTATCAGCCGCCCTGATTCCTCAGTGCGGATTTCCGGAACTGGGCGAGGCTAGGGACCGGAGCCTCAAGCTTTGCCAGCAGGATGCGACCGCGCGCGCGCATGGCGGGAGTTCCGGATCGGGCCAGAATCCGCAGAAGATCGAGAATCTCAGGCAGCAGGGAAGGGTCGTGACGGGTCAACTCGGCGAGCCCTTGCATGGCGCAGGTCTTCACGATGGAGCTTTTGTCGTCAAGATAAGTTCGCAGGGTCGCGGCGGCACGGCGGCATTCCGGGGGAGTGAGTTGCAGGCGGGGCACGATCAAAGCCAGATTCCAGCGCAGCTTGTTCTGCCCGGCTTCCGCCAGCAGTCCGAGCAGGGAGTCTTTCCAGGGCGCAGCCAGGGTTGGCCGATGATAGGAGGCTCTTTCAAGGGCGTCGGCGGCGCGGTTGGCGATGCCGGGATCCTCGTCCCAGAGGCACTCGATGAGTTGGGATGCCTTTTTGGGCTGCGTGAGGACGAGAGCGGCCACCTCGCACGCCCTGCCAACGGCGAGGCGCGGACCGGGAGAAAGGACGGCGCGGATGGGCTCCGATTTTTGCATTTGCGGAATTTTATTGATCCGGCAAGAAAACAAGGTCATCTTCTTCCCATCTATTCCCGCAAAATGCGCGGGAATAGATGGGCACCCGCACTGATTTTGGAATTTGCGGCTCTTTGAGGATATTGTCTTACGAGCGATCGCTGGATGTCAGCATTTTTGCCACGACTCGGCCGACGCCGCGCACGATGGCCTTGGCCGGCCAGTGGCCTTCGCCTTCGGGGAAGAATATCTCCCCGGTGCGGCGGATCTCCGGCCGGTAGTACCAGCGCTTGAGGAGAGCCAGATGGCCTTGCCGCACGGTAGCCGAGGGCGCAGCTGAAGACTCGGCAAGTGAAGCGAGTGCGGTTTCCAGGCGGCCTTCAAGCAAGCCGCGCGGCAGCTTAACGGGCGGGGCGATTCCGGCTTCCGGCAGGGCCTCGGCAGGCGAGGCTTCCGGCGGCGGGGCTTCAGGGATGGGCTCGACAGCCATAGGCTGGGCAAAGAGCGAGGTCGAGCCCGACTGCTCGTTCTGGATTCTCATGCCGAGGGTGGAAAAGGCGGCGGGACCGCGCAACCGACCGTTCTCAAAGAGAAAAACCGCCACCTCGTCGGGATTCGCCGAGGCTTGCAGGATGACACAGCGCAACTGGCTCATGGGCCGAATTAACTCGGCGGCCAGGGAGCGCACGGATTCCACACGCTGCACCTGCGCATGGAGCGCGGCGGCGGATTCGAATTCGAGGTTGGCCGAGGCCTGATCGCGCTCGGCGCGGAGCACCACGAGGCGGCTGTCGCCGCGCGAGGCCAGAAAGCTTTCGACCGCCGCCGCTTCTTCGCCGTAGCGCTCGTCGGTGCAGCCCTGGTAGCAGGGAGCGAGGCACATCTTCATCTCGGAGTAGACGCAGCCGGGATGGCCTGGATTTGGATCGAGATCGTCGGTGCAGCGGCGCAGGAGAAAGAGCTTGAGCGCCTCCTCCGCATAGCGCTCGGCCGCGGCCCGCGACGGGAACGGCCCGTATGCCCAATCGGCCTCGCGCTGACTGGGGCGGTTGGTTACGGTGATGCGAGGATAGGGGTTGCCGCCGAGGAAGCGAACGAAGGACGGCGCTCCCAGGTGCATGCGCTCCAGGCACTTTGCGCCGTGGATCTTTTCGAGCATTTCGAACTGAACGAGGAGCGATTCGAAGTCGGAGCCGGTAAGCTGCCAGACGATTCGACGCACGCGGCCGGCCAACTGCAGGCGGCGGGGATGCTTGGCGGAAGGCTGCAGGAGGCGTTCGAGGCGCCCGCGCAGATTGGGGGTGCGGCCAATATAGGGTTCGAAATGTGCCTCTTCGCCATAAAGCGCAAAGACCGCTGGAGTCTGTGGCAGTTGCGCCAGAGCGGCCTTGGGGTCGGCCGGGTCGAAGGGCAACGATGGAGAATCGATCGGCACGAGCTATCCCTTTCAGGCCCCTGCTATCGTCATGCCGTCAATGCGCAGAGTGGGCGAGGCGACGGCACTGCGGAAGACAAGATCGTTGCCGATGGCGGTAATGTTCATCAGCATGTCGGCCAGGTTGCCGGCGATGGTCACTTCTTCCACAGCGTGGGTGAGCTGGCCGTTCTCGATCCACAGGCCGGTCGCGCCGCGCGAGTAGTCGCCGGTGACCACATTGACGCCGAAGCCCATGAGGCTGGTGACGTAGAAACCGGCAGAAACGCCGGCGATGATCTCTTCGGGTGTGAGCGCGCCGGGTTCGAGATAGAGATTGCCGCAGCCGATGCCGGGCGTCCCGGCCAGCCCGCGGGAGGCGTTGTGCGTAGATTTCATGCCCAGCTTGCGGGCACTGTAGCTATTCAGAAGGTAGTTGCGCAAAACGCCGCCTTCAACCACCACGGTGCGCTGCGAGGGCAGGCCTTCGCCATCGAAGGGCGAGGTTCCATAGCCTCCTGCGCCGGTGGGCAGCATCATGAGATTGTCGTCGGTGATAGTGATGTTGGGTGCGGCAATGGGCTCGCCCAGCTTGCCGGCAAGAAAGGACGCGCTGCGCCAGATCGAATCGCCCGATGCGGCTTCAAATACGCTCCCGATGAGCGACCTCGCCACCTCAGGCGTAAAGACGATGGGCACGTTTTGCGTAGGCACGCGCCGCGCCCCTAGACGGCGCAGGGTACGCCGGGCCGCCTCTTTTCCAATTGCTTCGGGTGAATCGAGGTCGGCGAGCCGCCGGGCGCTCGACCACCACCCGTCGCGCTGCATCTGGCCGTTGGTGTCCATGGCCAAGGGCGCCGCCGAAACGCCCGCGTAACTGGTGCGGTAGCCGCCCGTAAAGCCGCGCGAGTTGGCCAGCACCATGCGTCCCGTGGCCGCGTCAAAGCTGCCGCCATCGGAGTTGGTAATGCGGGGGTCGGCAGCCAGTGCGGCCGCTTCAGCCCGCCGGGCCCACTCGATGCGCTCGGGGCCTTCGAGTGAATAAACATCGTCGTAATAAAGGTGCAGATCGCCGCCGATGGAACCGAACTCACCCTTGTCCGGAAGCCCGGCGAAGGGGTCTTCCTCGGTGATTTTGGCCAGAGCCATGGCCCCTTCCACAAGCAGGCGAATGCCGCCTGGGGTGAGGTCGCTGGTGGAGGCAGAGGCCGAACGCGTCCCTTGAAACACCCGCAGGCCCAGCCCTCGCGAGCCGGACTCGGTCAAAGTCTCCACCTCGCCCATGCGCACGTTTACGCTGAATTCGTCTCCCTCTCGGGCTACTGCCTCGGCATCGGTGGCACCGGCCTTCAAGGCCAGCGCTACCACATCGGCGGTCAGGTTTTCGAGGTCGAGCGCAGTTACATCGGGTTGGGTATCAGTTTCAGGCATGGCTTCAAGCTATCAAACTTGGCGGACTTTTCATCTAGCGTTAACCGAATCCTGCATTCCGTTTAACATATTTCGCCGATGCTGAGTAAGCCGGTTTGCGGGTTGTCCTGCATGGAATCCGGCTACGAAAGCGCTCCCCAGCGATCGGCTCCAGCTCTCCCCGGGCCGGAAACTTCCCCCAATCAACAGTCCCTAAATACTGAGGTCAATAACGATGAATCTGATCAAGCTTTCCCTCGCCCTTTGCTTACTCGCGGGCGCTGTCACAGCCATTCAAGCAGAACCACAGAAGATTGAGCACGTCCTGCTGATCAGCGTGGACGGCTTGCACTCGATTGACGTATCCAACTACATCGCGGCAAACCCCAACTCGACCCTGGCCGCCCTGGCCAAGCGGGGCATACGCTACGACAACGCCTATATTCCCTCACTCTCCGATTCGTTCCCCGGCCTGGCAGCGCTGGTTACCGGTGGATCGCCGGTCAGCACCGGCATCTGGTACGACGTGACGTACAACCGCAAGCTCTCGCCGCCCGCCGAGACTACCCCCTACGGCATTACTGGTGGAGCCGGGCTATGTCCGTCGGTTATCGGCACCCAGGTGGGCTTCGACGAGGAGTTGGACAAGGACTACACCAAGCTCAATGGCGGTGGCGGCATCAATCCCGCGTACCTGCCCCGCGACTCGAGCAAGGGCTGCGCACCCGTTTACCCTCACAGCTACCTGCGCGTGAACACCATATTCGAAGTGGCCCGCGCCGCTGGGCTCCACACGGCGTGGACTGACAAGCATCCTGCGTATGAGTGGGTTAACGGCCCTAGCGGCATGGGCGTGGCGGATCTCTATACGCCGGAGATCAACTCCATTCCCGTCGCCCTGCCCGGAGTTGCCGGCTGCAACCCGCTGCCCGACCCGGCAAAAGCGACCTCGTCCAACGCCTGGACCGACAGCATCGAGAACATCAAGTGCTATGACACGCTGAAGGTGAACGCCACCATTAACCAGGTCAACGGCAAGACCCACAATGGCTCAACGCACGCCCCGGTTCCAGCCATCTTCGGATTCAACTTTCAGGCGGTGAGCGTGGGCGAGAAGCTAAAGGGCAACGGCTATTCTGACCAGTGGGGCACCCCGAGCGCAGGCCTCCAATCCCAGCTGGATTTCGTGGATACTTCCATCGGCCGCATCTGGTCCGCCATCAAGGCCGCCGATCTCGAATCCTCCACGGTCATCATCATCACCGCCAAGCACGGCCAGTCGCCCATCGATCCGGCCAAGGTGACCAAGATTTCAGGCGACGCCCCGGCTACGGTTGTGGGCTCCAGCTATGCTTTTGACCTCTCAGACGACGGAGCGCTCATCTGGCTCAACCACCCCTCCGACATCGAATCGGTTCTGCCCAATCTGACCGCCGGGGAAGGCGCGCTGGGTGGCCAGGAGATCTTCGCCGGTTCCTCGCTTATCAATCGCTGGGGCGATCCCGCCGTGGATGAACGGACGCCCGACATCATCGTGAAGACGAACACGGGCGTTATCTTCACCGGGGGCTCCAAGATTGCCGAACACGGCGGCCTGAACGAAGACGACATTCACGTCGGCCTGCTCGTCTCCGGGCCTGGAATCGAAGAGCCGATTGTGTACAAGGGCAATGTGTCGACAGCCCAGGTGGCGCCCAGCATTCTGCGCCTGCTCGGCCTTAATCCGAACCATCTGCTTGCAGTGCAGAAGGAAGGCGTGCGCGTGCTGCCGGTCCTGCCGTATTGATGATCCGCACCTTGAAATCGACGACTTGGGCGCTCCATCATCTCTGTGTTCTTCGCGGAGGGGATGGGGCCGGCCCAATCTGCAAGGGCAGGCTGAGCAGTCGGCATTGAGCCTTTGCAGGCCACGCCCAGTTATTGATCCGGCCAGAAAACACCGGCATCTTCTTCCCACCCAATCCCGCAAAATACGCGGGAATGGATGGGGCACCCGAACAATATTTAGTTGCCGGATCTATAGGCCCGGGCGTAAGGGTCTATCATTTGCCGCCCCTGCTGCAACTCTTTCCCGACTCTCGTGTCTAAACAGACAGGAGTACAGTAAGAAGCCGTGCGTACATCTGTCTTTTTTCCGTTTGCATTATTTCTCGCCTTGCTTCCAGCAGCCGCACAGTCGGGCAGCTTCCAGATAGCGCAGCACGGCCACGCGGTCGGCACCGCGTCTTTCAACTTTGCATCAAGCGCAGACGGATACGACTCGACGTCGCTGGTCCGCGTGGCCATGCAGGGACTCAACTACGCCCTCTCCAAGACCGAGTGCCTGACTGCGGGCAACGAGCTCAAGCACCTGCAGCTGAGCGCCACGGTCAATAACTCGGCCGTCAACGTAACTGCTGCGCCGGATACAGCCCAGCTTCTGATCAACATTTCCGCCAACGGTCGCAGCACCACCACGAGGCTGGATGCGCATCCGGGCGCGGTGTTTCTGCCGGACTTTGACCCTGGGGCGCTGGAAACTCTACTTGCGCTCGCCGTCACCCGCAACAACCGCGACCTCTGGGCCATTATTCCCAAGCAAACCGGGTCAGTGGTTCCCATCCTGCTGGCCACCTATGCCGATCAGCAGGGAACGCTCGACGGTAAGCCTATTGTGGTCCATCACCTTGTGGCGACGATCGCCGGCGCGGATACGGAACTTTTTTCCGGCCCGGAAAACCAGTTGCTGCAGGCAGAACTGCCGCAGCAGGGTTTTGCGCTGGTTCGGACGGGGTTTGTTTTGACGCCGCCGGCGAGGCCACTGGCTCCGCCAGCCGATGGACCTTCGAGCTGACAAAGTTGGCTATACGGCCCGCCCCGCCGCCACCCCGGAGGCCCACGCCCACTGGAAGTTGAAGCCGCCGAGCCAGCCTGTTACGTCTACGGTTTCGCCAATGAAGAACAGGCCGGGCACGTTTCGAGCCTCAAGAGTCCGGGCCTGCAATGTGGCAGTATCGACGCCTCCGGCGGTCACTTCGGCCTTTTCAAAGCCCTCTGTTCCGACCGGATGAAACGCCCACCGGTGCAGCCCACGTTCGCAGGCCGCAAGCTCTGAGTTGGACCAGCCTTTAGGGCCGCCCGTTTCCGCCAGGAACCCCGACAAACGTTGCGGCAGAACCTCGCGGAACGCCTGCCGAAGCGCGGCTGTATCCCGCCGCGCCCCCTGCGCCGTAAGAGTTGCCAAGATGTCCGTCTCGGGGACGAAATCGATCACCAGTTCTTCGCCCGGCCGCCAATAGGAAGACGCCTGCAGCACCGCCGGACCGCTCAATCCCCGATGCGTCACCAGCATTTTTTCTCTGAAGCGGCTCTCGCCGCGAGTACCGCCCGCCGAGGCGACCACATCCACGGCCACCCCCGCCAGTTCCGTCCACCGCGCTTCCGCGCCGCCCAAGAGCAGCGGGACCAGAGCGGGCCGCGGCGCAATTACCTCCAGCCCAAACTGCCGCGCCAACTCGTAACCCAGCCCGGTGGCGCCCATCTTTGGAATCGATAAGCCGCCGGTGGCCACCACCAGCGCCCCGGCGTCAAACTCGCCAGCGGAACACGCCACGCGAAACCCACCGCCTGCTGCGCCTTCCACCTGAATTCCGTGCGCGTTCAGAACGATTTCCACGCTGCCTTGCATCTCTGATGCAAGCTCGCATTCGGCCAACAGCATCTCCACAATCGCCCGTGCCGACCCGTCGCAGAAAAGTTGTCCCAGCGTCTTTTCGTGGTACGGAATCAGATACCGGTCAACAAGTTCAATGAAGTTCGCCGGCTGATATAGCGCCAGTGCCGACTTTGCAAAATGCTTGTTTTCAGAGATGAAGTTCCCCGGGCCGCAGTGCAGATTTGTAAAATTGCACCGCCCGCCGCCGGAGATGAGGATCTTCCGGCCAACCTGTCCGTTGTGTTCGAGCAGCGCCACGCGCCGTCCGCGCTGGCCAGCCACAGCTGCGCACATGAGGCCGGCTGCTCCCGCACCTAAAACAATCACATCGAATTGGCGGAGTGCGGCAGTCATGGCTTGTGTTCAGAATAGCCGGGCGGTCTTCTTAGCGGCGAAGATTGCGCAAGGTCAAAGCGCCGCGACCAGGCCGATGAAAGAATCCGCGCAGAAGTGTTCCAAGGAGAAACGAAGTGAAAGCAGGAAAGTTCGTTTTGGTATGCGCGCTCGCGGTTTTGACGCTCTTCACCGGTCTCGCTCCAACCGCCTACGCCTTTGGCAAGCACGGCCCCAAAGCGCCCCACGTCAAGGTTCGGAAGAACACCGGCACGTTCGGCGGCAAGTATATGGCCCCCAAGAAACAGCATCGTCCCAGCGGTTACTACCGCAGCACCCTGACCGGGAAGATGGTGTACGGAAAGCAGAAGCGGTAGCAGCGGCCTGGCACGGCTTCTACGCATACTGCAAAGCCCAGGGGTAGCGTGGCAAACGATCGAGCGGAACAAGCGAATGGGCCGTCAGGAACGGCGCTGACATCCTGTTCATCCCAGAACAAGGTTCGCCTGGGCTCTTGCCGCATCAGCCCTTAGAGAAATTACTTCGATTTTCCCCGCAGCACGACAACCAAGGCAGCAATCGGCTAGAATTCCGCCCATCCTGTTCCCGTGCGGGATGAGGCACTTGCGAGGCTCTACCCGCGCGCAATCGCAAGGACGGCGTGTCTCCGCGCGGCACGGCGCATAGGCACGCGAAACTGAAAGGCAGGGCGGAATGATACCCGGACAGTCGAGAATCAAGCAGAACTATTTAGCCATTACGATCGCTGCGGTCGCCTGCTTTCTGCTGGAAGCGGCATGGTACTCGTTTTTTCAGCAGGCTTGGCTTGACGGCGTGGGCCGTACCCGCGAGTGGTTCATGAGCAGCGGCGTCAACCCGGCCTTGCAGTATGGCACCGCCTTGCTTTCGGCTGCCCTGATGGCCGGGGGCATTTCCTGCGTTACCCAGCTTACCGGACCTCAAACCGCTCTGCGAGGCGTCAGGGTTGGCGCCTTGTTGTGGCTCGGTTGCGTACTGACTAGCTGGGCTACGGAATACGCCTTCGAGGTTCGGACTTACAAGCTATTCGCCATCAATATGGGCCTGTGGCTGCTGGGCATGATGCTGATGGGCGCAATCGTAGGGGCGTGGAAGAAGAAGGAATAGGGCAGGGAACAGGGAATAGAAGAGCTGCGAGGTTGAATGAACTGCTGTCCCACCCATTCCGCCAGGATTCAAAACGCAGGTTCTTCGGCTCCGCCCAGAAGGATGGGGCACGGAGCAGTTGTGCTGGGCCAGACTGTGGCTGGGTTTCCTGTCCCCTGTTCCATACCCCTAGCTTTGCTTATTCCGGGGGCGAATAGAACGGGAGCTTCTCGTTTTTCTCGTTGGCGCGCCGAATGGTCGCATCCCCGAGCAGCAGGGCGGGAGCCAGAACAGTCTGCGGCACATCGCCAAAGTAATTGGCCAGGAACAAGTCTTTTCCAGCCGCCTCAACGCTTGAGCGCAGCGCCCGCTGGTCAATATCTCCCAGTTCCGCACCACGCACAAGTTCACGCTTTCCATCCGGGCTGATGCGGTAGAGCAGCCTGGGGGTCATCTCGCCGCCCAGTGTCTGCACGTAGTAGACGCTTTTCAGGCCGCGATCTTTGGCCATCGCCAGCAGCTTGCTGTTCAGTTCTTCGTCCGATGCGCCGTCGCGCGCGGTCACCTTCAACACGCCAAGCGCCGGCCGTGGCGGCCCGGTAATCCCGGCACGTCCGTGTCCGTTCGACTGGGGAAAGTCGCGTACCGGCTCGCGTCCAATCAGATAGTTCTCCAGCCGCCCCGCAGTAATCAGCTTCACCGCCTGCGCTGGAATGCCGTCGTCGTCGACCTGGTATGCGCCGACCAGCCCCCGGCCGTCATAGTTCTTCAGGCCTGGATCGTCCACCACGTCGAGGAACTCCGGCAGCACCTGGGCATGAAAGCTTGAGGCAAATGGGCCGTTGGTTCGCGCCTCGGTGCCCATGCGGGGCCGCGTAGCCGTGATGCCGCTCCCGAGCAGCGAGCGCAAGGTGTCGGCGCTAGCATCGGCGCTGAGCAGCACCGGGCCGTGATACTCCTCTTCCACCAGCGGAGCCTTGCGCAACTCGCCGAGCGAGGCGATGAGCCCGAAGGCGCGATTCTCAAAGGCCTCCAGCGTGTCGAGTTCCTTAAGTGAGTTTCCGGTTGAAGAATAGGAGCGGTCCAGGCGCATTCCGTCGGCCGCCTGCGTGCCTACCCCGACGGTCTCCTGATACTGCTCGGCCGCCTTGCGAACGATGGCGCCCTCGCTGGTGACCAGCCAGGTGGTGGTCGCACGGGCATGGAACTCGGCCGTCGAGTAATGCACATTGCTTTCACTTGCCTTTGTGGCAGTCTGATTCCGATAGAGCCCGCTTGCGTGCGCCACACGGTCGGTCCACATTGGCTCGTCGAGTTTCAGCCTGATGGGTTCCGCAAGCGAAATTACGGCCTTTTCGTGGCTGAAGTCGTCAGCCTGGGGAGGCGTCTGCACCTGCTTCAGAGCAGCCTGCTTCTGCGCATAGGCGGCCAGCGCGCTCTTGTAGGCCTGGTCCGTTGCCGTCCATAACGCCGAACGCAGTGCGACCGGATCGTCGTCCAGACCGCCGAGCCCCAACGTACCGTCTGAGCGCCCACCTGAACTATCGGTCTTGTAGTCGCCCACGCGCACCGTGACTCGCACCACCCGCTGGCGCGCATGCTGCGACCCCTCGCTGGCTCCAAACTCAGCTTTGGTCGAGTAGTCGTCCACTTCCTCAACCCGGTACTGGATAAAAAACGGCTTCTCGAAGCCCTTCAGTTGCAACTGGCTCATGCTGCGGTCGAGTTCGGTGAGCATGGCCTTCAGAACCGGATCTTTTTCGGCATCGGCACGGGTGGGCTGGGCCGCACACGTGGCCGGGATCGCGCCCAGGATGGCCAATGCAATGGATGCTCCAATAACGTGAAACAGCTTCATTTCATCCCCACTTCAAAACCAAAGGAACTTTAAATGGAACCTAGGACCCTTATCTCTGTCGTCTCCAAGAACAACGGAAGGGACCAAGTTCAAAAAACTCTTCTGAACTTCCCCATAAACGGAACCATCCGATTCCGAATGGATACCACCGATCGTAAGGAACTCCTTCGAGAAATTGACTCCGCCCTCACCAATCCGGCGCCAGGTACCCTGCGCTTGCTCCACTTTTCCATGACTAATTCTTTGTTGGGAGAATGTGCGATCCTTCCTCAGAATCAATGTCGAACTCTCATTGTCTCTCCGATAAACATAGGTTCCAGAAACCGCACCGTAGTCATAATTCGCCGCAACCATATACCAGCCGCAAAACAGCGCAAGTGCAAGAAGTAGCCCAAAAAACACTCGAATAAGCTTAGGTATTTTCACCTTTCTCCTTCCGAATGATCATTGCCTGGCTGCATCCGCACCGGGAATTGGAAGTATCGGTGGCCGCGCAGTTCCTTGCGGCTGCCGTTGCGTTTCCATCTCGCTTACCAGCATGGCCGGGGCCACGGCGCTGACTGGAACCGTCCCCGACTCCGCGCCGCATTCGCCGTTGAAAACCTCGCTCTTGTCGCTTGTGGCCAGAATCCGTTTCATCGCCGCCAGCGGCGTTCCAACGATGCTCACCCCGCGCACCAACTCGTCCGGGCGACCGTCCACATACACACGCCACACAACCAGCGGAATGACTTGAAAGGCCTGCGGCGAACTCCGCGTGGTGACCGCGAAGCCTGAAGAAATGTCTTCGAAATAAAGCCCGTAGGGCTTGCCCTGCTTTTTTGCTTCGTCAATCAGTTGCTTGCGCAGTTCCGGCTCCGGCACGGTCTTGGTTGAAGTGACAATCAGGTTGCCCTGACGCCCGGTCGGCACCCGCCCGGTTTCCCCGCGCCCGTGTCCGTTCGAGTTGCTGAAGCTGGCGATAGGCAGCCGCGACATCAGGAAGGTCTTGAGAACACCATCCTGGATCAGATCCACGCGCCGCGCCTGCTCGCCCTCGTCGTCAAATTCGTAACTACCGCTGAGCCACGTTGGGCCGAACCTGGTCACCGTGGGGTCGTCAGCCACTGAGAGGAACGATGGCAACACAGGCTTGCCCACGTCCTTGGTAAATGTCTGGCCTTCTTCGTCGCCTCGCTGCCGCTGGCCTTCCAGCCGGTGGCCGAGCACCTCGTGGAAAAATACTGCGGATGCCCGTCCAGACAGGATGGCAGGCCCGTCGAATGGTTCCGTCACGGGCGCCTTGCGCAGAGACTCGAGGCTCTTGCCCAACTCCCGCATTGCCGCTTCAAGCTCAGCCTGCTTAGGCAACTCGTCCACGGTCTCGGCCTCGAAGGTCTGCTCACGGAACAGATCCATTCCGTCCTCGGCGCGCGTTACTGCAATTGCCACCACCCGTGCCCGCAAATGTGGCGTCACGACCTGCGAGCCCTCTGAGGACGCAAAGTAGTCGGTCTCGTTCTGCACATTGAGCATAACGATGTTCTGGTAAACGTCTGGGAATTCGCGAAAGACCTTTGACAGGTCGCGTACCCGCCGTTCCCAGGCCGCCCGGTCAACTACTACGGGGGGAGCCACCTTGCCGAGATGCGTTTGCGGGGCTTCCTGGCTAAAGTCCGGGGAATTGTCTTCTTCCTTGGCTCTTACCTCGGCCTCGGTCTTCACCCTGAGATAGTTGTCCAGCGCCGTGCCGTAGCCGGTGTTGGTGGCCAGCCACAACGAACGAGCCAACGCCTCGCGGTCGTCGGTCAGGGGCAGTTGCATGCTGTTCACCGCGGAGCCTCGATGGTTGCCGTGGGTGTTGTCCAGCTTCTGGCTGCCCAGCCGCACCTGCACATCGGCCACCCGCACATGGTTCGCCGAGCTGTCGACCAACGCTCCAAACTGGGCCCGCATCGACACGACGCTGGCGTCGCTCACCGAATAGCTCAGGAAGTAAGGCGGCAACTGCTTGTCGGAGTCCTGCTTGCCCGCCCCCTGCTTTCCGAGCGAAGTAAACGCGCGGTGCAGTTCCGCGGTCATGGCGTCGAGTAAGACAGGGGTGGCCTGTTGCGCTCTGGCCGAGGCAGGAAGCATTAAAGCTGAAGCCGCAAGGGCCGCGCAAACACACGTTCGGAGGGCAGGCTGTTTCTTGGCGATCAAAGATTTCTGTGGCATGAGTCCGGCAATATCGAGTAAAAGCATCTGTATTCACGATTGTCTCAGAATCGGCTGCTGTTATTCGCCCGGCCCGTGACGATTCCAGAGAATGGGGTACCTGTCGGGAGACTGTATGGAACATCCTCGCCGTGTCTTTGTTTTGCTGCTACGGTGGGATAGAGCGAACGCCATACCTGTATGCCACGTACCAACGAAGTATCGCTTTTGAGAATTGGGGAACTACCGGATTCCAAACAGGCAGGACCAACAAGGGGATATCTCATGACATTTGTCCGCTATCTGCTCATCGCCCTCGTCTCCACGATTCTGCTGGCCGCTGTAGCGCCCCGCCTCGGGCCCGGTCCCAAGGTCCTGCCGCGTGTTCTGGCGCAGTCGACTCCCGGGGCAAAGCCAGCGCCCGACAATGCGCCGCCGGCCTATTCGCTGCCGCCCGAGAAGCTGGCCAAGGCCATCACGCTGAGCCACATTCGGCTGGCGCTGGATATTGTCGGTTCGCTCTGGGGACTGGCCGTACTGTGGCTGCTGCTGGCTACGCGCGCGGCCATCAGCCTGGCCGCCTGGACACGGCGGCTTCTCAGCCGCCACTGGCTTCAGGGCTTGCTGTTCTTCGCCGCGTTCTTTGTCATTACGACGCTGGCCAGCCTGCCGCTCGACGTCATCGGACACGTTGTGAGCCGCCATTACGCCATCAGCGTCCAAGGCTGGGGAAGCTGGTTTTACGATCAGGCCAAAGGGCTGGGACTTACCCTTGTGTTCGGCTCGTTCATCCTGCTGCTTTTTAACTGGATTGTGCGTATCTCACCGCGTCGCTACTGGGTCTGGCTCTGGCTCATCACGCTGCCGCTGATTGTGCTCACGGTGTTTGTTTCGCCGCTGCTCGATCCGATATTCAACAAGTTCGAGCCCCTTACCAAGGATCACGCGGCACTGGTGCAGAAGCTCGAGACGGTGGTGGCCCGCACCGGCACCAACATTGCGCCCGACCGTATGTTTCTGATGAAGGCAAGCGCTAAAAGTAACGGGCTCAACGCCTATGTCACCGGCATTGGCGCCACCAAGCGCTTCGTTATGTGGGATACCGCCACGGACCGGCTCCCAGACGACGAAGTCCTATTTATCTTCGGCCACGAGAGCGGACACTACGTTCTGAACCACATTCCCAAAATGCTTGCCGGCACGTCCGCCGCCCTGTTTTTTGTTTTCTGGGGATGTGCCGCATTATCAGCGTGGCTGGTGCGGCGTTTCGGCGCGCGCTGGCAGCTTGTTGGGGAACAGGATGGGGACGCCGCGCTCTCGAGCCGTCCTGGCTTCCTGGTGCTTCTGCTGTCGCTTTCAGTTGCCGGATTTTTGCTAGCGCCGGCCAGCAATACCTTCAGCCGCCACTTTGAGCACCAGGCCGACGTCTACGGGCAGGAAGCGATCCACGGCATCGTGGCAGACCCGCAGAAGACTGCCGTTTCAGGCTTCAACCACCTGGGCGAAGCCTGGCTTGAAGACCCCAGCCCCAACGCCTTTGTTGAGTTCTGGACATACAACCACCCGTCCGTTCAGACCCGCGCCAACTTCGCTCTTCACTACGATCCGTGGGCCAATGGCGGACACGGAGAGTTCTTTGACAAATAAGTTGGGGCCTGCGCAATTGACGGGATGTTTGTGCGCCATGAGCCCGCATCGGAATCCATGAAAGGCAAGAAAAATGCGATCCGCACACCTGGTCTCAGCAGCGCTCGGCCTTCTGCTTGTTTCATTTCTGGCTGCCTGCCACCAAGGTCTGAACAGCGCACGCGCCTCTGGGAATGAAAGGTCGGCAATCGCCCAACTTCGCACCATCGGGCAGGCCCAGGCGGCCTTCTTAGCCAACCATAGCCACTTTGCCTGCACGCTGCCTGAGTTGGGCAGCCAGTTCGGGTTCATTGACAAGGAACTGATCTACGGGGAAAAAGACGGGTATTACTACTACATCCAGTGCTTCCCCCGGGACGGAGTTCCCGCTTACCAGGTATGGGCCAGCCCGAAGAGCCACTGGATCACCAGAAACAACTATTTCTGCACCGACGAGTCTGGCGCCGTTCGTAACGCCAGCCACCGTATGGACGATTGCAGCCAGGCGGTTCCGGTGGAGTGAAGCCGAACCGGGCCGGGCTGGTCCTGATTCCGAGGGCTGGAACGGCATGGGATCCGACCTTTGAGGGGCTTTTGCCTGGTTTCCCGCTTCCGCTTTTCCACGCGCCCTCAGGAACCGGCGCGATTTACACTGGGATTTCACTGTTTCTTCTGAAGGAGCGGACCCACCATGCCTTATCCCACGAATTACCGCTACACCCGCGAACATGAATGGATCGAACTCGATGGCGCCATCGGCACCGTAGGCATCACCGATTACGCGCAAAACTCCCTCGGCGACATCGTTTATGTAGACGCGCCCAAGGTTGGCGATGCGGTTACGGCCAACGCCACGTTCGGCTCCGTCGAGAGTGTGAAGGCCGTCAGCGACCTCTACTCCCCCGTGACCGGCACCGTTACCGCGGTTAACGATGAACTGAAAACCGCACCCGACAAGATCAACGAGAATCCACATGGCACCTGGATTATCAAGGTCGAGCTCTCTGATCTGGCCCAGTATGATGCATTGCTCGATGCTGCGGCGTACGAGGCATTTATCGCCGAGGAGACGGGAAGCTAGTTCCCGATCTTCAACTCTCTTTTCAGCGATGGAAGAGCCGTCGCTTTACCTGGCATTCTCTCTTGGCGGGCCGCAGCCGAGCCCGCCCAACAAGCTTTTAGCCAGAAGCTAAAAGCTAGAGGCTGGAAGCTGAAAATGCGCTACCTACCCAAGTCCGCCGCTGAACGCGAACAGATGCTCGCCGAAATTGGCGCAGCTTCCATCGACTCGCTCTTTGAAGTCATCCCTGCCGAGTACCGGCTTGACCGCGACCTCGACGTCCCGCGGCAGCAGGCTGAAAGCGAGATCATCGACTACTTCCGCGCCGCCGGGGACAGGAACGCCACCGGCTACGCCAGCTTTCTGGGTGCGGGCGCTTATCGCCACTACCGGCCCGTCATCATCGACTCGCTGGTGCAGCGCGGGGAGTTTCTCACGAGCTATACGCCCTACCAGGCCGAAATCACACAGGGCACCTTGCAGGCGATCTTCGAATTCCAGACCATGATCGCCGAGTTGACCGGCATGGACGTGGCCAACGCCAGCATGTACGACGGGTCAACGGGGGCAGCGGAGGCCGTAAGAATGGCCATGCGCGTCACCGGCCGGGACAAGGCTGTGGTGGCTGCAACCGTCCATCCCGAGTACCGCGAGGTGATGGACACTTACGCACAACATCAAGCCCTGCCTGCCGCAGTGATTGGGTACGACGCTGAGACGGGCCGCGTGGATCTTGCTGCTCTCGAAGCCGAAGTCACGCAGGAAACCGCAGCCGTCCTCGCCCAGAGCCCCAACTTCTTCGGTGTCATTGAGGACATCCCCGCCATCGCTGCCATCGCCCACGCCAAGGGCGCTCTGCTCATCGTTTCGATTGCGGAGGCGGTTTCGCTCGGCGTGGTCCGCCCTCCTGTCGAAGCCGATATCGTCAGCATGGAAGCCCAGTCCTTCGGCGTCGCCCTCAGTTATGGCGGCCCGTTCTGCGGCGTCATCGCCTGCAAGGAGCAGTACCTCCGCCAGATGCCGGGTCGCCTGGTCGGCCAGACCGTCGATTCAACTGGCTACCGCGGCTTTGTCCTGACTCTCGCCACCCGCGAGCAGCACATCCGGCGCGAGAAGGCTACCTCCAACATCTGTACGAATCAAGCATTAGTGGCGCTGATGGCCACGATCTTCCTTACCGTTTATGGCAAGGAGGGGATCCGCGAACTGGCAGAGCACAACCTGGCCAAGGCCGAATACGCGGCGAAGACGCTTAGCGCCCAGGCTGGTGCAAAGCTCCTTTTCACCGGCGCGCCCCGCTTCCATGAGTTCGTGCTGCACACTGAGGAATCTCCGGCTGCGTGGAACTCGCGGCTCATGGAAGAGAAGATCGTCGGCGGCATCGACCTAAGCCGTTGGTATCCGGAGCTGAAGAACGCTACCCTGTGGTGCGCCACCGAAATCATCACCCGCGAGAACATCGATGACGCGGCTAGAGTCCTGGCTGCGGCGCCGGTGGAGGCATAAATATGGGTACAACTATGTGGAATTGCATTCCAAGCTTACTTGTTGTTAGGGAGGAAAGTTATGACGGAAGACACCCAGCGTGTCCGTGAGAAAATTCTCTCCGCAGTTAACGGGAAGGTCTCCTTCAAGTACCCGGGGAGCGAGGGGGACAAACATGGCGTTCTCACGGAAAGAGTGGTGGTTGAGAGTGTCAACGCATCGGGTACGGTTCCGTACTGGGATGTTGTTGATCTGATCGAGTTCAAGGATCTAAAAGAGCCCATGTGGCTGCGAATCGGATACTACCGTAAGCCGGGAGAGAAACTAATCTGGGGAAGTCAAACGACGATCACGGAGCCGATCTCGATCTGGAAAAAGATTCTTGTTAGTGCCGGGAAAGAGAAAAAGTGGTTTCGGGATTTGCTGGAGAGTGTCATGGAGGAATTGGATAAGTAATCCGACTCCCCAATTGCCCGCAGCTGCGCACGCTTTGTAACAAGGGCATGGCTTTAGCCGGGCCGTAACAGCCATAGATAGGAGAGTGGGCTTTAGCCCCTGCAATGGCGCATCCAGCTCGCAATGCCGACCCTACCGACATTTTGTCCCCGTCGCGTATCTTTTTCGCGACGACAAAAACGAGCATGGGCAAGCGATTGCTGCAATCGGAGCGCAATGCCGAACTGCTCATCGACGTGTTGCGTTCTCTGGTCGCCGAGCACAAATTCAAATTGCACGACTTCGTCGTCATGCCCGATCACGTTCATCTGCTGGTCGAAGTTGGCGGCGACACAACCATCGAGAAAGCCATGCAATTCGTCAAGGGCCGCTTTTCGCACCGTTTGACGCAGGAGTTTGGCCACAAGGGAGAGGTTTGGCAGCGAGGGTTCGCCGAAGTGCAGGTGCTCAATCAACAAGATTTTGAGTCCCATCGGAGATATATCGCGGAGAACCCTGTCAAAGCAGGGCTTGCCGCATCGACGGAGGAGTATCCGTACTGTTTTCGCAGTCTGGCACGGAAGAAAATGGGGCATCATGGCTCAACGTAGATTGGCAGGGGCTAAAGCCCTCCCCCTTTTTCTAGCTTTATTTGGCCCGGCTGAAGCCGTGCCCTTATTACAAAGCCTTGAGGTTTTGCGGAGAAGGCTAATCATCGCGCCGAGGGTGTGGCACCCGAAGTTTCATCCAGCGCGGGTCGGCTTCGCCGGTGGACGACTGTTACAAAGCGAGTTAGATCGAGCATTTGCATTGACAAGAGAATCGGTTGCAATTGAGAGGGATTTGTAATGAATGAGATCGACATATCCAAGACCACCGGCAAAGTCCGCCCGCACCCGACCCAGAACGAGGCGCTGGTCTTTGAGAAGTCCTCGCCCGGCAAGCGCGCTTACAAGCTGCCGCCGCTCGACGTGCCTTCTGTTGACGTAAAGGCGCTCCTTGGTCCCGCCGCACGCGAAGTTCCTGGCCTGCTGCCAGAGCTGAGTGAGATTGAGATCATCCGCCACTTCACGCGCCTCTCCACATGGAACTACGCCATCGACCTCGGCATGTACCCGCTCGGCTCCTGCACGATGAAGTACAACCCGCGCGTGAACGAACTTGTTGCCCGCGTCGAAGGGCTCGCCGAGGCGCATCCCTACCGTCCCGACTCGCTTGCGCAGGGCAGCCTCGAAGTCATCGATCTGCTGCAGCGCTGCCTGATTGAAATCACCGGCATGGACGCAATTACCCTGCAGCCCGCCGCTGGGGCTCATGGCGAGTTCACTGGAATTCTGCTGGTTCGCGCCTGGCACCAGTCGCAAGGCAATCCGCGCCGCAAGATTCTCATCCCCGACTCCGCCCACGGCACCAATCCGGCCACCGCCGCCATCTGCGGCTACACGGTCGAGAACCTGAAGTCCAACGTGGAGGGCGGCATCGATCTGGAAGCCCTGGCGGCCCAGGTGGACGAAGAGACCGCCGCGCTGATGTTGACCAACCCTTCAACCATTGGGGTGTTTGAAAGCCAGATCCACAAGATCGCCGACATCCTTCATGCGAAAGGCGCTCTGCTCTACATGGACGGCGCCAACATGAACGCCCTGGTGGGCAAGGCGCGGCCCGGCGATTTCGGCGTCGACGTGATGCACCTGAACCTGCACAAGACTTTCTCGACCCCTCATGGCGGCGGCGGTCCCGGCTCAGGACCGGTGGCCTGCAAGGCGTTTCTTGAGCCATTTCTTCCCACGCCGGTTCTGGTGCGTGACGTCCCGAAGAACCCGCCAACTGCTGAGACCTGGGAAACCGTGAATGACGACCCCGCTACGGCCGGCTCGCCGCCCCTATTCCGCGCTCCGTTCTTTGATCCTGCGTCCGGCGAGAGGGCTGGGGACGCAGCGCCACTATCAACCCACATTCCCCAGGACGCTCAGCTTCACTGGGACTACAACCGTCCCCAATCCGTAGGCCGCGTCCGGGCCTTCTACGGCAATACCGGCATGTTCATTCGCGCGCTGGCCTACATCCTCGCCAATGGGCCGGACGGGCTGAGGCAGACTACGGAAGACGCGGTCCTCAACGCGAACTACATCCGCGCCAAACTGGAAGACCTGTACGACCTGCCCTACAAAACCGCCTCCATGCACGAAGTTGTTTTCAGTGATAAGCGCCAGGCCGCGCTCGGCGTCAAAACCGGCGACATCGCCAAGCGCCTCATCGACTACGGCTTCCACCCTTACACGGTAAGCTTCCCAATGATCGTCCACGGCGCGCTAATGATCGAGCCCACTGAAAGCGAATCTCTCGAGGAATTGGATTTGTTTATCGATGCCATGCGCGCCATCGCCAAGGAGGTGGAAGAGAACCCCGAGATCGTCAGGTCTGCTCCGCACTCCACGCGCGTCTCAAGGCTCGACGAGGTGCAAGCGGCGAGAAAACCGATTCTCCGCTGGCGGCCGGTCTCCTAGGCCGGGTCGCCCGGTTATCGTTCTGGACACTCCGTAGCCCTGGAACGGTAAAGCCGTGAGTGTTTCAAGCGGCCTGCAACGCTGGCGCACCCCGCCAGCCGCAACGAAGGTGATCTACGTCCAGCAGAAATCCCACCGAGCGATCAAGTTCCCATATGGAACCACGTGCCAATTAAGTACTCACAATAACTATCTGCGTCTTGTCCTGGCCAGAACCGCGACGGAAGTGGCGATGAACTCCGATTTGTCATGAAGAGGGACGGCTGCGTTTGCTGTCCTTCAGAAGCAAAAACGGAGTCTACTCGTGCAAGTCAAGATCTCTTGTCGGTTGCTCGTTTTCGTGATGGCGGTGACGGCCATTTGGTTTGGCGCCCAATGCGGCAGGGCGGAGACTGTGCCCACCACGACGACTCTTGCGATCAGCTCCGTAGGTGGTTCAATCGCAAGGGGTGGATCGGTATCTTCGGGAAGCGCTGTGACGCTTTCGGCAACGGTCATGGCCGGGACCGCCGCGGTGACTGTCGGGCAGGTGAACTTCTGCGACGCCTCTGCGCCTTACTGTACGGACATCCATCTGCTGGGCACGGCTCAACTGACGGGGGGCGGGCTGGCGGTGTTCCGGCTCATGCCCGGGATCGGCAGCCACGCATACAAGGCGGTCTTTCTGGGAACGCCCAATGGTGTCTCAGCCTATGCGGGGAGCAACTCCACTCCGCTGGTGCTTTGCGTGACGATGAACGCGGCCTGGCCGACGGCGACGGCCATTGAACAAAGCGGCGATGCGGGCAACGTCACCCTCACGGCCACGGTCGGCGGCACGGCCGATGTGCCGCCAACAGGCACAGTATCGTTTCTTGACGCAAGCAACGGAAACACGGTTATGGCCACGGCCCCGTTGGCATCGACGACGGCAGGGCTGACTTTTCTGAACTCCTCAAGCCCCAAAGCAGGCAACGCAGCGTATTCCGTAGCGGTGGGCGACTTTAACAAGGACGGCATTCCAGACCTGGCCATCGCCAACTACAAGCTTTCGCAAACCAATGGGACGGTAAAGATCTACCTGGGCAAAGGGGACGGGACCTTTACAGCCACTGCCACGAGCCCGACCGTGGGCGCGGGGCCCGTTTTTGTGACCACGGGCGACTTCAACAAGGACGGCATTACGGATCTGGCTGTTGCCAACTACTACGACAGAACCGTTACTGTACTTATGGGCAGCGGGGACGGCACTTTTGCGAGTGCGCCGGGTCAACCCCCGGCTACGGGTGCGGGTCCGGTTTTCATAGCGGTAGCCGACTTTGACAGAAACGGCATCCCGGATTTGGCCGTCGCCAATGAAAACGGCAACACCCTGACGGTATTGCTTGGAAATGGCGACGGCACATTCGCTCCGGCCTCGAGTCCGGCCACAGGCAACATGCCTGACGCTCTTGCGGCAGCGGACTTCAACGGCGACGGCATTCCAGATCTTGCGGTGACAGACTTTTCAAGCGACTCGATAACCCTTCTTCTGGGCGTTGGCGACGGCACATTTACCTTCAAGGCGACCATCCCAGCTGGCAGCGGCCCCTACGCAATAGTGGCCGGGAACTTTAGAGGCAAAGGCATCATGGACTTGGCTGTGGCGCACTATTCGCAGAGTAGCAATGTCGCAATCCTTCTCGGTAACGGGGACGGAACATTCACCCAGGCGGCGAGTCCGGCGACCGGGTCTTACAGCGAGTCAATCGCTGTGGGCGACTTCAACAGGAACGGTGTTGCGGACCTGGCCGTATCGAACAGCGCCAACAACACAGTGACGGTGCTTCTTGGGAATGGAAATGGAACGTTTACCGCGACAACAAAGAACCCTGGCACCGGCACCGGCTCGCATTCAATTGCGGTGGCGGACTTCAATGGCGACGGCACTCCGGATCTGGCTGTCGCCAACATGGGCAGCGCCACAGTAACCGTGCTGCTGGCAGCGACTCAGACCGCGACCACCAAGGCGACAGCCATCACGGTTACGGCAGGCTCGGGAACGGACCTGGCCGTGGCGACGTATCTCGGCGACAGCACCTACGTCCCCAGCACCTCCGTTGAGGCTGGATTGATCGAGCAGTTGGCGACACCCAGTGTGACTGTCACTCCGTCCCCATCGACTGTAACGACTGCGCAGGCGCTGACGGCGACCATTGACGTAAACGGCGGAACCGGCAACCTAATACCAACCGGGGCGGTCAGGCTAAGTAGTGGCAGCTATACCTCTGCGCTTCAGCCACTCACCAACAACGGCGCGGTCATCACAGTACCCGCCGGAGCCCTAGCTGCCGGTACAGACATGCTGATGGTGAACTACTCCGGCGATGGCAACTATCTCGCCACCACAGGCTCGGCCGCTATTCTGGTGGCTGCTCCAATCGGCACTGCAGTTTCGGCGGTGACCGTTACGCCGTTGGCCACGACAATGACCGACGCGCAAACCGTTGTTGTGGCGGTCTCTGTTACCGGGGCTAGCGGACAAGCAACTCCAACCGGAAACATCGTGCTCACGACCGGCTCGTACAGCGAATCGCAACCGCTCACAACCGGCGTCGCCGACTTTATCATTCCCGCTGGAACATTTGTCGGCGGCGGGAACACGATTTCGGCTTCTTATACGGGTGACGCAACTTACGGCGCCGGGGCCGGAACAGCTTCCATCACGATTTCGCAGGCGACCTTCGCGGTTCCCATGCCTGCCACGGTCTCCCCAGGCGGCACTGCAACCACCACCGTAACCGTCTCGGCGGGCAGCACCTATGCGGGAACACTGAATCTTACATGCACCTTGAGCAACTATCCCGCAGGTGCAAAGAGCCTACCAATCTGCAATTTGAATCCGTCGAGCGTTACAGTGCTGGCCGGCGGAACCATCACAGCCGGCATGACCGTAAGAACGACAGCTGCTTCTGACGCGGCTCAATCGAAATCAATTGAAAAGAGAGCATGGGAATTGGGCGGCGGAGGCGCTGGAGTGGCTCTGGCTTTGATGTGGATGTGGGGCATACCGGCGCGGCGCCGTCGCTGGACGCCGATACTGCTTCTTCTTTTGGTTGTTGCCGCGACGGCGGAGATCGGCTGTACTGCCGGGATCAGGCCGGGAACTGTGCAGGCAATTCCATCCACAACCGCGGGCAATTATGTCTTCACCTTGTCTGGCGTGGACGCTGCCAATCCAGCCATCACAGCTTCGGCGACTGTCATTGTCACCGTGCAATGAATACGTGGGTTGCGATGCCGGACATTCAGACTCTAGCGTCTGCGCTGCGCTTGCGGAAGACCACCTTCAGATCGCGCCGCCAATGCTCGCTCACCGCGATCAGTTCCCACTCCACCTGGGGCGAGAAGTAGCGCAACACAGGCTCGTTTGCGGGGTGAATCCGGAGTGCCGGAGCAACCAGCAGCAGCCGCGGCGGAAGCGGCGAAACTTCCGCGCCATCAAAGTACCCCAGGCGCTCAAACGCAGTGAGCGGCCGCCCGCCGGCTGCGGATTGGCGGTCGTCGTTCAGCGTCCGCACGCGAATCCAGTAGTCCAAAGCCTGGAGCGGCAGGTGCAGATCCTCGTTGGCTTTAAGCTCCAGCACCGCCAGGCGGCCGTTGCGGTCCAGTGTCAGCAGGTCAAGCAACCCGCGATCTCCGCTTGATAGCGCCGGTACCTGCGAATAGAGCTGGTCGCCGCGGAGCCCCGGCAGCAACTCCGCAATTCCGTCTCTCAGCCGCGACTCAAGCCATCGCTCGGGCTGCAAGCGGAACAGCGGGTCAGTGTGCAGCCCATCGGGATGGCGGCTCTCAAAGAGTCTCGCACACAGTTCGTGGCAAAGCCCTTCAGTCTCCTCGGTCAGCGGCGTCTCGTTTGCTCCCGCACCAAAGCTTGCCTCGTCGTGGAGCGCAAACGAATGGGCCGCAACTCCGTGCCGGACGCGCGCAAACTCCAGCCCATGGAGAAGCAGCCCCACCTCATTGGCGGAACGGGCGCGCACCTCCACACGTTTCCTGGCCGCCTGGGGAACCAGCGCCAGCAGTCGGTCTACGCCGTGGCGGCAGCGCTCGATTGCAGCCGAAGCAGAAAAAGCGTGAACCAGCCGCGAATCAAGGTTGCCGGTGTCGCGAAAATCCACTGTTGCAAGTTCTTCGCTACGTTCGTCCAGGGTATACAACTGAAAATCCGCAGCGGCGTGATTGAGCCAGGCCATTCTCTCCGCAGTCGTCCGCCAGGCTCGTGCCGGCACAATCACCTTGAGTCCGCCGAAGTGCCGCCTGCAGTCGCCCCTCTGCCGGCAATGATCCAGCCACAGAATTCCCAGCGTCAGAATCCCGTCCACCATGGCTGCGGACTCCGCCTCGTTCACGCCGATCACCGCGTCGGCGGCTGTTCCGCGCATGAGCCGCCCGCGGACGTACGCGGGCCCAAAGCTGTGTTCCAGGTCCATCGCCGAACGGAACCCGTCTGTCTTTGCACCAATGAATTGGCGCGTGAGAACACGTTCCAAGAGGCGCTGGTAGTTGCGGCGGCTGGCATCACGGGCGGTCGGGGTGCGGCGATCGCTGGTGGGCGCGAGTTCCAGCGATTGGGGTTTGGCTGCGCCCATGCGCCGGGTTGTCAGCCGCAGGCATTGCGCCCGCTCCTTGACCTCGACAACCGTGCGCATCAGGTTGTGCTCATCGCTCCACAGTTGCAACAGGCAACGGCCGTGCGACTCACTCACCGAATAGTGAGCCATGCGCATGTCAAACACCACGCGACCATCCTCGAGCAGCGCTGCCGCGGGGTGGTCTGCAAGATAGTTTTCAATGAGTTGGGCCAGTTGGCCGGCAGATGCGGCGTCATCGCCGAGGCCCATGCCGGACGCCTACCAGTCCAGCCGTTGGCGCAACTGCGTGATGTGGGCGGTATGGTGGCGCGAGTGCCACTCATACAACGCCAGGGCGGTGGCCAGGTTTTGCCGGCCTCGCTCGGGATGGTTGTAGCCCATCTGGAAGTCCGCTTCGGTGAGCGACTCCAGCAGCGCAACCCAGCGCCCGTGCATGGCCTCAATCATTGCCAGCGAGCCTTCAACGGGCAGCAAGCGGCTGTCGGCCAGGTTCGCCCAGGCGACTTCATCGTAGGGCTTGATGGTGGGCCAATCTTCAGTGAGAGCGTGCTTGAAACGCATGAATGAGTTGGCATGGCTGTCGGCTACGTGATGTACTACCTGCCGGACTGTCCAGCCGCCCTCGCGGTAGGGTGTATCGAGTTGGGCATCGTTTAGCCCGTTTACGGCAGAACGCAAACGCTCTGGCAGTAGGCGCAGGGTCTGAATCTGCGCAGCGCGAACACCGGGCATGCTGCTCGCCGGGGCGCTGAAGCGGCCAATCGGAAAACGGAGATCGTCCACATCTGTCATGGTATGAACCTTGGTGTACTAGTGAATCTGAGTCGTCAATGACGGAGGTGCGTATTGCGTTTGGCCTGTTGGCAGTTCTTAAGTGCAATCAGACCGAACGCCCCGGCCAGGTGTGGTGGTGCTCGGTGGCCGGGGAGCTTGTTAGGCCTTGTGGTGATGGTGGCGGGTGGGTTGGTGGTGGCGGTGATGGTGCCTGGTGGCGGAGAACGCCGGGCTCGCAAACACCAAGAGGAGCAGCACAGCAGCAAGAATCTTCTTCATGGGTTGAATCTAGCACGGCGAGGCGGGTGGCGGGACAGGTCAATGGGCTGTGGCATCAAATGAGGAACGGGTGCGCCGGACCTACTCGCGAGAGGGGAACCAGCGTAAACTGTAGCCACGATGACCAATCCGGCTGCTTCTCCTGCTCCCAGCCATAAGCGCTACTTTTTTGATAAATTCGGCATCACCGAGCGACTGCTGGAACGCTGTCTGGGCGAAGCGCTCTCGGCCGGCGGCGACTACGCAGACCTGTACTTTGAGTCGGTTACGGCCACATCACTTGGGGTTGACGAGCAGATCGTGAAGTCGGCAAGCCAGGGGACCAGCGCCGGATGCGGCATTCGGGTGCTCTCGGGCGAGCGCACCGGCTATGCCTACACCGACAATCTGAGCCCAGAACGGCTGCTGCACGCCGCGCGCACGGCGGCTCTTATTGCGTCCGGGCCGGCGAAACAGCCGGTTCAGGGATTCATGGATACTGCCTCGGCCGATCTCTACCCTGTCCCCTTGGGCGGTTACGATCTGGATCTGGCCGCGCGGCTGGAGCTGATCCTGAGAGCTGACCGCGCAGCCCGCGCATTTGACAGCCGCATCGTGCAGGTGGGGGCGGGCTACTCGGAGGAATTGCGCCGGATTCTGATCGCGGCCTCTGACGGAGCCTTCGCCAGCGACACGCAGCCGCTGTGCCGGCTGAACGTCTCAGTGATCGCCAAGGAAGGCGTCACCACGACCAAGGGCGGCGCGGGCGGCGGAGGACGGTCTGGGCTGGAGCAGTTCGTCGGCTCCAAAAGTCCCGAGTCCCTGGCTCGCGAGGCCGCACGCGGTGCGATTCTGCAACTGAGCGCCGTATCCGCTCCGGCCGGCGAGATGGAAGTGGTTCTGGGTCCCGGCTGGCCCGGAATCCTGCTGCACGAGGCCGTGGGCCACGGCCTGGAAGCCGACTTCAACCGCAAGAAGACCTCGGCGTTTACAGGGCTAATCGGGCAGTCGGTGGCCAGCTCCAAGGTCACGGTTGTGGACAACGGAACCATCGCCGGACGCCGCGGTTCGCTGAACGTGGACGACGAAGGCTCGCCGACCCAGGAGACGGTTCTGATCGAGGGCGGCGTGCTGAAGGGCTACCTCTCCGACAAGCTCTCGGCGCGGCTGATGGGCTGCGCGAATACCGGTTCGGGACGGCGCGAGAGCTACCAATCGATTCCCATGCCGCGCATGACGAACACCTACATGCTGGCCGGCGACGACGCACCGGAGGACATTTTGCGCTCAGTAAAACGCGGCCTTTACGCGGTGAACTTCGGCGGCGGACAGGTGGACATCACCAACGGCAAATTTGTCTTTTCGGCGTCGGAAGCTTACCTGATCGAAGACGGCAAAATTACCGCTCCGGTGCGCGACGCCACCCTGATCGGTAATGGGCCGGAGGCGCTGAAACACGTGTCGATGGTCGGCTACGATCTAAAACTGGACGAAGGCGTTGGCACCTGCGGCAAGGACGGGCAATCGGTGCCTGTGGGCGTGGGCATGCCTACCATCAAGCTGGACAAGATGACCGTTGGCGGCACTGGGCGGTAAGTTGATTCGAAGCCGGACGGAGAAAGATCGAGCGACAGGAAACGTCGAGGCGATTGCCTGGGTTTTGTCCTGAATTGACTGGGTTTTGCCTTGAGATTGCGGTGTTTTACGCCTTCAAACCTTCACCGCTTGCGGGGGGAGGGGGGGTGGGTAGGAGGGTAGGGAGGGGGGTACCCGGCTTCTGTCAGGACCCGCTTCGGAGCACTGCATCTCGCATCGGAGTTTTGGGATTCCCTGACCATGATTCAAGCGTAGCAGGATTGCGGAAATAATCTGCAAACTGCGAAATACTCATTCGCTTGGCGGTCTTTGCGGCTGGTTGAATGGGCTGCGGAAGAGGTTTCTGATTCCAGGGGGAATCTGGCGGCAGGCTTGGGAGGATCAATAGTGGGTTAGGGAGGGATTGGCGGTGATGCAACCTCGACGCTTCGAAGAACTAGTCGGCAGAGAACCGCAATCTCCCACGCGTTCTTAGCGCTCGCCTGTATCCTCATCGAACACAACTAACCTCTTCGCTCCGGGCAAACCTTCCAGACACGCCTGCACCTTATCAACCATTTCGGGCCGAAACACGACAGCCCCAAGAATGAGGTCCGGTGAGATTGACTCCAGCACCTGGACCTCGGCCTCAGGATCGGTTGGATAGTGCATTGGGAGATCATTTCTATCCGCTACGCTGCCCTCGAACATCTTAGAGAATGCCCAAGGGCCGCGCCGCCACCCTCGGTGATCTCTGACCTCCTTCTTCGCTGCATTACGCCACGAAAAGAGACAATTGTGCGTCCACAAAATCTCTGATGGAAGAACGAGGAGTACCCAATCCGCGTGGCCGCTTCTATAGCGTTTTGCCGCGAACATCCGTTCATTCACTCGCGAGATTGAAACCGATACCGCCTCTCCATTACCGTCTAATCGGAAGCGATCAATGGCGTAGGCCATATATTCCGGACCCGCCAGTTTGTCCCTCGACAGAAGCCCATGCTTCACAATCTCGCGAAGATTGCTGAATTGGGTAAAGTGCAGCAGGTGGAGGATCTCCCGCTGTTCCGCAATTGAGCGGATACTTTCTCTATAATCAGCCTTCTTCACTTGTTGAAGTCCTCATGCAGTGAGCAGTGAGAGTAACGCTGCCGAAGTGCCGCGAACCGATCTCTGTCGCGAACCTGGCGCGATCTCATGAAGACTAAACCACGCTCAGTATGGGGGAGCGGGCACCACACACCTTGCATCTCATTTTCTGGTTGAAATCATCGAGCGACAGACCCTCGCCAGCGTCAAGGAGAAGTTGATCGCTCCCGATAATCGCTGAATTGTAACTCCGGCAGAATAATTTCGTGCAAACCACCCTCATGCTTAGCCCGCTATCGGCCCAGGAACGCAGGGTCCGCGTTGTCTGGTCAAGATCATCCAGAATTCCCTGCAGCGGTGCCAGTTCGTCTCGAAACCAGATTTCCGCGTCACCCTCCTTCCGTTTTATCTCTGCCCTATATATCTTGAATCTCTTCTCACACATTTCGCCCTTGTCTCCCCATTTGTAGGCCGTGGTCGCTCTTCGGCTCACCCTCGCCATCCCGACATAATCATAGTCATCATCGAGAGTGTCATGGAAGGTAATAGAAATATAGGGATCGGCCGACTCCGTATAGTCATCCGTCGTCACATTGAAATAGATGTCATAGAAATCCTCAAACGGTGAACCATCATGATCACTAGACTTGCGCATTCCTGTTTTTTGGGTTCGAAGCAGATAACCAGAATACTTACTCCATCGAAGGACTAAATCGGCGAATTTAGATAGTGGGATGCCATCAATCGAAGGACGCGGTTCGTTCCATTTCACGTTCATACCCTCGTGAAACAGAACATGGTTTTTGAGAATTGTAATGCCGGTCATATTACCGCACAGCTCCCGCAACGAATGGAACAATAAAGGGACACAATATCAGCGATGCCCGGTTGCGCCTGTACTCAGCGTCACCGTACGAGGTCGAACCCGCTGCGATTCAGCGTCACTGTATTCCGGGCGAATCGTCGGCTATCAGGAAATAGCGCCGCATTGAAACTCTCAAAGGCAAACGCAGATCCTTCACTGCGTTCAGGATGACAGTGCCGTGGGTAGAGGATGATGATGCCGGGTGGGCATTATGGTCGGCTATTCGGAAGTGGTGGTTTGTAACTTCTCGGCTGGTGTGGTGAATCCGATGTTCGTTGCATAAATAGGGCGCCCGCACCGCAGGTCCTTCGACTCCCTTCGCTACGCTTCGGTCACTCAGGATGACAGGTCATTCTTGATGCGAGCTTCAGATTCGGGACACTCGCGGGGATGCCCTACCGGTAGCGGTAGAGGCGGATGCGATAGATTTTGCCCTGGGCGAGGTCTGCGGCGCTGAGGCGTAGCGCTTGTCCCTGGGAGTTCTCGTCGCCATTGAGCCGACGTTGCGGCACCCAGGCTCCTTTCTGGAAGATCTCTTCGTCGATGCTCTCGATGCCGACAATGGGTGGACCGGGTTTGTCGGTGGAGAAGGTGATCTGGGCATCGCCGCTGCCGACGACAAGGAATTCGGCGGGCCCGGTTTGGAGGAAGAGTGCGGCGATGCGCGCAGCGGCGTTGGAGGCTCCGCCGGCACGGGTCATGGTGGCGGTGAAGTCGCCGAGGGAGAACCTAGCCGACCGCTGGGCTTCACCTTCGATGAGCGCGGCGGAGAGGCCGTTTGCGCTCTGCCTTTCAAGGATCATGGGGGCCAGGCGGGACAGCACAGTGTAGACGCTGGCGATGGCGGCGTTGTCAGGGCTTTCCGATGGATTGGTGATGCCGACGAGATCGAGCGGAGCGTTGCCCAGGTCGTCGATGCCGAAGGGGGCGAAGCCGATGGCGGAGAGACGGCCGAAGGCGTAAAGAGCGTTGGCTGCGCCGGCCGGACCGCCTTGCGCCTCGGGGATGAAGAGCGGGTTGCCGGGACGCGCGTAGCTGCCTGCCCAAAGGGCAAATTCGTTGAAGTAAATATCGGGAGACAGAAAGTCGAGCGAGGGCGCCGCCGCGCGCCAGACGTCCATGGAATGCGGGAGCGGACCGCCGCTGTTGTACTGTCCGGGCTCGTAGTTGGGCCTGATCAAGGCTGCGTTGGCGTACATGGGCAGCGGGTATTCGGCTTTGCCGGCGGCGGCGATGCGCTCGATGTAAGAGGCATATTGCCAGGCCATGAAGAGGTCGTCGGTGAGCGATGATTTGCCGAAGACTTGCTGCCATGTCCCCGCTGTTTTGCCGCCTGCCGCTTCCCAGGCTGCGCGGAAGGCGGGATCCAAAGCGGCGCGATGATTCTGGATAAAGCTGGTAAGGGCCGGCGGGACCGGAGATGCGAAGGAGGCATCCGCGACTGGGGAGTGATCACGGGATTCGGGGACGACGCCAACCTCATTTTCGACCTGCACCATGAGGACGGTGTGCTGCTCGGAGTCGACTTCGCGCAGGTGGCGCATGAGCTGCGCGAAGGCGCGCGCATCGGCATCGCGCACTGCGGCGCTAAAGGGCGAGAGGCGCTCGGTGCCCCGGCCATCGCTGGTTTGGACACGGGGGAACCTGTCGTTGCCGTTCTTGACCCATGCGGGAGCGTAGCTGGAATAGGTATTTTTCCAGGCGCCGAACCATAGGATGACGAGTTTGAGGTGGTTGTCGCGGGCTCCGCTGAGCAGGCCGTCGACACATTGGAAATCGAACTTGCCCTCTGCCAGCTCAATGGTCTCCCAGGCGACGGGCAGCAGGACGGTATTGAGATGCATGGCCGCAAGCCGGGGCCAAACCGGCTGCATGTATTCGACACTGGAGGAGCTGGAATTATGCAGTTCGCCGCCAAGAACGAGAAAGGGCTTGCCGTCGACAACAAGCTGGGTTGCGCTGCCGTGATTCTCAAGATGGGGCAAACCGGCTGGGGAGCTGTGAGCCTGTCCGAGGGCTGATCCGCACGAAGCGACGGAGACGAGAAGGGTGAGTACGCTGAGGCATTTCAAGGTATTGCTCCGATCGCTGGAAAGTGCAGCCGCCGGGGCTGTGCGACGGTGGCCGGACTGCATCAACAAGTATAGTGGCGGGGGCTGCGCCGCTGGACCGGGGTTATGAATCAGAACTGCGGGAGGGCTAAAGCGATTTCTGTTTGAGTGTTTACGGCGGAGATTGAAATTTGTGCTGTCCCACCCTTGAATCAAAGAACGATTCAAGGATGGGGCACGGAGCTTTTATCGTGAGTCAGGCGGTTAGAAGGTTGCCGGCGTTAGAGTATTTGCTGTTTGAGTGTTTACGGCGGAGATTGAAATTTATGCTGTCCCACCCTTGAATCAAAGAACGATTCAAGGATGGGGCACGGAGCTTTTATCGTGAGTCAGGCGGTTAGAAGGTTGCCGGCGTTAGAGTATTTGCTGTTTGAGGTTTTACGGCGGAGATTGAATTTTGTGCTGTCCCATCCTTGAATCAAAGGACGATTCAAGGATGGGGCACGGAGAGTTCAGTTAACACTTGCATTGAAAATGCTTTAGCAGATTGCTCCGGCCTTGGCGAGGGCTGCCTTAAGGCCTTTCATGCTGGCGCGGGTGGAGGCTTCGGGGACGCCCATGGTGCTGCCGGGCTCGGGCTTGCCGCCGTGCCAGTGGGTTTCAAGGCTTACGGCGAGGTTGTAGCCGTCGCGCTGGAAGGCTTTGAACTGGCCGACCCAGTCGATGATGCCGCCGCCGACCGGAGCCCACTCAAATTTGCCGTCCGGCTTGCGGATGGTGTCCTTTGCGTGGCAGTGGCCGATGCGGTGCTTGGGAATCTTGTTGTAGTCGTCGGGGTAGGGCGTTTCTGCGGCGAAGGTGGCGGCGTTGCCGGGATCCCAGTTGAGCATGAAGTTGGGCTCGCGGACCTGGTTGAGCAATTCAATGGCTTCAGGACCGCTGCCGGTGTTGCAGGCCATTTCGTTTTCAAGCACCAGGATGAGCTTGTGCTGGGCACAGGCACGGGCGGCTTCGCGGAGCTTGTCGTTGATGGCGGCGCGATAGGGCTTCTGGTCTTCGAGACGCCAGAAGTCGAAGCAGCGTATGCGGTCGGTCTGGAAGGCCTTGCAGAGATCGAAGCAGCGTTCGAGCACCTTGTCCTGCTGCTTGAAGTCGAAGTCGGCGTGGAACTGGTCGCGGCGGGGCCCCTCTTTGGATTGCGGCGCGCCGGGCCAGTTGACCTTGAAGAGCGGGCTGGCAATGTCAGTGACGCGGAGCTTGTATTTCTCGAGGATCTGGCGGGCTTTGTCGACTTCGCCGGCATCGAGTTCGGTGACGTTCTTGTTCCACATGCCGCGAATCTCGATCCAGGAAAGGCCGAAGTCGTTGGCGGCAACCGAGCAGGCGTGGTCGAAGTCCTGGGAGATTTCGTCGTTGATAACGGAGAGACGGAAGGGACAACTCATGCTTGCACCCCGAATTTCTCGCGCAGGAAGCGCAGGCTGGAGGCGTTGGCGTCTTTGGGCGAAAGCGGATCGCCGGCGGGCACGCGATCGAGTTCGACGATGCCCCAACTGCGGAAGTTCACCTCGTGGAGCGCGGCGAAGACGGCGGGAAGATCGACGCGGCCCTTGCCGAGTTCAACCCACTCGTAACCGCTGGGATCGGGGGACTTCTTTACGTCCTTGAAGTGCATGAAGAGGATTCTGCGGCCGTACTTGCGGATGGCCGCGGCCGGATCGCCACCGCCTTGCAGGTAGTGGGCGACGTCGAGTTCAAGGAACACATATTTGGGGTCGGCGGCGTCCATGATCGCGTCAATAGCTTCTGGAGGTTGGCCAACGGAGTTCATGTGATTATGGAACCCGAAATGAATGCCGTAGTCGGCGGCGCGCTTGGCAATCTCAGTGAAGAGCTGGCCCTGGAGCTTGTAGTCGGCGGCGGTAAAGGCCTGGGTGGGGGTGGCGGTGGCGGCGATGAGTTGCAGATATTGCCCGCCGGCCTCGTGGAGATACTGCGCGTGGCGCACGTGGGTCTCAAGCTGCGAGAGGCGGATGGCTGGATCGAGCGAGGCGACGCCGCTGGAAAGCGCGACAAAGGTGAGCTTGTGCTTGGCGAGCAAATCGCGCAGGGCGTGCGGGTCAGGGAACTCGTCGAGCGCGGGATAGCGCAACTGGATGCCTGTGAAGCCGGCGGCCGCGATGTCTTCAATGGCCTGCGCGTCCTTGCCGTTCCAGGTGATGGCCGAGCAGCCGGCGCGGACGATGGGATCGCCGCGATGCAGGGGCACGTCAAAGACGGAGAGATTCATGGGCGGGTAAAGAGGGCCGTGGACCAGACTGGCGCGAGCAGAGCGCGGAACGGCTGCCAGCGCACCTGCTGCTCCCAAGCCGGCGATAAATTCCCGGCGCGATGAAGACATAAAGATTTCCTCCATATTTCAGAGCGCCGGCGAACGGCGTTCGACTTGCGCAAGCGATTATAGACCTCGCGACGCAGAGGTTTCCCGCATGGCCTGGGGTGGTGCGCGGTGGCCGGGAACTGTTTTATTTGCGGGTATATTCCTTGGTCTGGCCGGTGCGGGTGTTGGTGACGGAGAAGGCGCCGCTGGAGGAGGCGACGACCTTGAAGTACGCGCCGTCTGCCGCTGTTCCCTTGGGATTTGCAATGAGCGGTTCCGGGCTGTTGTGGGCGTCGTCGGAGCCTTCTGCGGTGTGAAGCTGCCACAGGTCTTCGAGGCCGGTGCTGTCATGCACGGTTTGCCACGCCTCGGGGCTGCCGGCTTTGTGGGTACCGTTGTTCATGATGGCCACGCGGGGGTGAATGGCATCGACGATGGCGCGGGAGTTGGACAGATTCATGCCATGGTGCGTGACGAGATAAAGATCCACGGTTCCGATGGGGTTGTTGGGGCAGCTGAGCGCTAGCTCTTTGGCTCCGGTGAGGTCGCCGAGATCGAGAAAGCGGAATTTGCCGAAGGTGACCAGGATGCCGACGGAACGGGCGTTCTCAGTGGGGTCGTCAGGCCACGGATGCTCGGCGGCGCACCAGGCGTTGGGCACGGGCTGAATGCCGGGGACGGTGGCGATGTGCTTGCCGTCGGCGGCAAGGACGATGGTGGCGATGCCGGGAATGGAGATGGAGTCACCGGGATGAATGATGCGACGACGCTTGCCCTGGATGGCTTTCAGGTAGGCAGCGAAGTCCTGGCGGGTAACGGAGGAGTCTTCGCGATTGAGGCCGTGATCGAGGAATTCGCCGACGGGGGTCTTGCTGATGAGTTGGGGCAAACCGCCAACGTGGTCGCGATGGTAGTGGGTGGTGAGCAGGTGATCGATGCGCTTGATGCCGGCGTCTTTCATGGCAGCCTGAATGCGCGCGGCGTCGCGGCCGTTGTTTCCAGGCCAGCCGGAATCAACCAGCAGGGAAGCGCCGGAAGGAGAGACGAGCAGGGTAGCCTGTCCGCCTTCGACGTCGATGGAGTAGATGAGCAACTGGTCAGAAGCGGGCGCGGCCTGGGCGGAGGCGGCTTGCGTGGCGGTGAAGAGCAGGGCCAGGGCGCAAAGCGAAAGCAACAGGGCAGGGAAGGAGCGGAACGTAGACTGCGGACGGAACTGGGAGGCGATAAGCATTTGCGGAGAAGTGTAATCGACGAGGCATGTGGGAGAGAACCACCCTTGTCTCCTCATGGAGTTGCAGGGGCAAATTGTGGAGGGGAGGCGGTTTTTTCGCTAGAATTGAAGCGGTATCTCAGGGTGGCCCGTCCTATTATTGGAGCGCGGGTCGGTGGGATATAATCCGCCCCATAGCCTTGAAAGGTACAAAGATATGCGTTTGAAACAGTTTTTCGCGATTTCTGCCGTCCTTTTAGTCCTAACCGCCGCGACGATGGCTCAAACCTTGCCGCAGGGCGTTCAGAAGGTGACCTCGATTGAAGGCATCACCGAGTACTCCTTCCCGAACGGTTTGCATGTCTTGTTGTTTCCCGACAACTCCAAGCCAAAGATCACGGTGAATGTCGTCTACATGGTCGGCTCGCGCAATGAAGGTTACGGCGAGACGGGCATGGCGCACCTGCTGGAGCACATGGTCTTCAAGACCTCGACTTCAGGCAGAGAGCTTTTCAAGGAACTGACCAACCGGTCAGGCGGTTTCTTCAACGGAACCACTTCCTACGACCAGACCATGTACTTTGAAGGGTTCAACGCGAGCGACGAAAACCTGCGCTGGGCTCTGGAGCTGGAATCGGACCGCATGGTCAACATGACCATGCTGAAGAAGGATCTGGACACCGAAATGACGGTGGTACGGAACGAGATGGAATCGGGCGAGAACAACCCCGAAGAAGTCCTCGAGGAGCGGGTTCTGGCGGCGGCTTACAACTTCCATAACTATGGAAAGACGGTGATCGGCAACCGCACCGATGTGGAACGGGTGCCCGTGGAAAACCTGGCTGTTTTTTACAAGAAGTACTATCAACCTGATAATGCCGACTTGATCATCGCGGGACAATTCGACGAAACGAAAGCCCTGGCGATGGTGGCACAAACGCTGGGCGCGATTCCCAAGCCGCAGCGCGAGCTGACCCGTCCTTATACGTCCGAACCAACCCAGGAAGGCGAGCGCTCGGTGACTCTGCGCCGGGTGGGCAATATTCAGGAGATCATCTCGGTCTACCACATTCCGTCGGGGTTGCATCCCGACATGGCGCCTCTGGAAGTGATGGCCCAGATACTGGGCGATTCTCAGACGGGCCGTCTGTATAAGGCGCTGGTGGAAACCAAGAAGGCCGTTAAAGCCGAGATGAGCTCTGAGTCCATGCACGATCCTGGCTTTGCGGAAGCAGATGTACAGCTGAAGCCCGATCAATCGATCGACGAGGCCCAGCAGATTCTGCTGAAAACCGTCGAAGGGCTTTCCGCCGCTCCTCCTACGCAGGAGGAGGTCGACCGCGCCAAGGGCCGCATCCTGAAAAACATTGAACTTGCCCTTACGAACTCCCAGCGCGTTGGCATTATGCTGGGTGGAGCCGCGGGCGAGGGCGACTGGCGGTCACTTTTCCTTTCGCGGGACGAGATCGGCAAAGTGACGCCTGACGACGTGATGCGCGTGGCCAAGGCATATCTGAAATCTTCAAACCGGACGATGGGCGAGTTCATTCCCACCACCACCCCGGATCGTGCGGAAATTCCCGCCACGCCGGATCTGACCGCACGGTTCAAGGATTTCAAGGGTGGCGCGGCTGTTCAGCAGGGCGAGACCTTCGATCCCACACCGCAGAACATTGAAGCGCGCGTGATTCGTGCCAAGCTGCCCAACGGATTGAAGCTGGTGATGTTCCCCAAGAAGACCCGCGGGGGCACGGTAACGGCTACGATCAACGTCCGCTTCGGCGATGAAAAGTCGCTATTCGATAAGTCCACGACGGCGGATATGACCGGTTCGATGCTGATGCGCGGAACCAAAACCAAGACCCGCCAGCAGATTCAGGATGAGACCGACCACCTGAAGGCACAGATCAACGTGAATGGCCGGGCTGGCTCGGTTTCCGCAAGTGTACGGACGCTGGAGGCGAACCTGGCTGATTCCCTGCGCTTTACACGGGAACTGCTGCGGGAGCCGTCTTTCCCTGAGGCCGAATTTGAGCAAGTCCGCCAGCAAGAGATCGCCGACGCGGAGAGCGCAAAGACGGAACCGACGAAGCTGGCCCCACAGGACCTGAGCCGCGTGTTCAACGCCCGCTACCCGCACGGCGACGTTCGCTATGTCTCGACCCTGGATGAGCAGATCGCGGACCTGAAGAAGGCAACGCTGGAGGAAACGCGTCAGTTTTACGCGCAGTTCTACGGCGCCGGCGAGGGCGAAATCGTCGTCAGCGGCCAGTTTGACCCGGCTGCAATGCAGAAGCTTGTAGTGGAACTCTTCGGCGATTGGAAGAGCGCCAAGCCCTACCAACGCATCACCAACACCTACGCCAAGGTGGCGCCGGTGAACCACAAGCTTGAAACGCCCGACAAGCAAAATGCACTGTTCCTGGTTGGGATGCCGCTGAAGATGAACGACGAGGATCCCGATTATGCGGCCGCCACCATCGCCGGCATGGTCTTCGGCGGGTCACCGAATTCACGTCTCTTCAAGCGCATCCGCATCAAGGACGGCCTGAGCTACGGCGCCGGGGCGTCGTTCTCAATGCCCACCAAGGACGATATGGGAATGCTCACCGGGTATGCCATAGCGGCACCCCAGAACATGCCCAAAGTGGAAGCAGACTTCAACGAGGAACTGGCGCTCGCCCTCAAGGACGGTTTTACAGCCGACGAGGTGGCGACAGCCAAGAAGACCTGGCTGGATTCACGCACCGTCGCGCGCACGGAAGAGGGTTCGGTCGGCAGTCAGCTTTCAAGCCGGGAGCGCTGGGATCGCACCATGCTGTGGGACGCCAAACTGGAAGCCGCCGTGGCCGCGCTGACGGCGGAGCAGGTGAACGCCGCGTTCAAGCGTCACGTAGACCCGGCCACGATCACGATCGTCAAGGGTGGCGATTTCAAGAAGTCAGGCGCTTACCAATAGCCCTTTGCGTGGGTAGGAGGACGGCCAGCAGTGCATGGTGGCCGTTCGCAATGACGATGGCCTCGTGATGTGCTTTAAACGCAAGATCGATGCCATAGAAGGCGCGGTTGATTGGTTTCAGGGGTCGCGGCCTCTGAAACCAATCAACCGCGCTTTGTTTTGAGGCGTGAAATTGGCCAGATCCCGAGGAGTTCGGGGGCTCGACAGCTGGGCTGATAGAATAGGAAGTGCCGCGTTGTGCGGTGAATTGCTCTTCTATTCCCCCAACCCGATGGCCCTTGTGGCCGAACCCAAGAGAAGGAAAACCGTACCTGTGACCCAGACGATACGCAATATCGCCATCATTGCCCATGTTGACCACGGCAAGACAACCCTCGTAGACGCCATGTTGCGGCAGTCGGGAACGTTCCGCGCCAATGAGCAGGTGGCAGACCGGGTGATGGACTCGAACGAACTGGAGCGGGAGCGGGGCATCACCATCCTGGCCAAGAACACCGCAATCGTTTTTGAAGGCGGCAAGATCAACATTGTGGATACACCGGGACACGCTGATTTTGGCGGCGAGGTGGAACGCGCATTGAAGATGGTGGACGGCGTGATGCTTCTGGTGGATGCGGCCGAGGGCCCGCTGCCGCAGACGCGCTACGTTTTGGCGAAGGCGCTGGAAGCCAAGCTGCTTCCTATTGTGGTAATCAACAAGATTGACCGGCCCGATGCGCGCCCGCAGGAAGTATTGGACGAAATCTACGATCTGTTCATCGACCTGGACGCGGACGAGAGCCAACTTGATTTCCCGGTGCTTTACGCGGTGGCCAAAGCGGGCACGGCGACCCTGGATCTGGCCACCCCCGGCGAGGATTTGCAGCCGCTGTTCGAGACCATCGTCAAGACGATTCCGCCGGCCACGGGAGATGCGGAAGGCACATTGCAGATTCTTGTGACCAACCTCGATTACTCGGATTATTTTGGCCGCATCGCCATTTGCCGCGTCTTCCAGGGCACGCTTCACGCCGGCGACGATGTAACCATTTCGAAGCGCGACGGGTCGCTGATGAAGACGCGCATCACCAAGCTGTTCACCTTCTCCGGCCTCAAGCGGATAGAAACCACCGAGACCACCATGGGCGACATTGTGGCCGTGGCGGGCGTGGAAGGTATCACCATTGGCGAGACCATCACCAGCGTCGAGAACCCTTCGCCGCTGCCGCTGATCGTCATCGACGAGCCGACCATCGCGATTCAGTTCAGCGTGAACAATTCGCCGTTTGCAGGGCGCGAGGGCCAATACGTAACCAGCCGCAACCTGCGCGAGCGGCTTGAAAAAGAGCTTTTGACCAACGTGAGCATTCGCGTGGAAGACACCGGCTCGCCGGACACTTTCAAGGTGCTGGGACGTGGCGAGCTGCAACTGGCGATTCTGATTGAAATGATGCGCCGGGAGGGCTTTGAACTTTCAGCCGGACGGCCGGAGATTGTGACCAAGATGGTGGACGGCGTGCGCATGGAGCCGGTGGAACATCTGACCGTCGACGTGCCCGAGGCGTACACCGGCGTGGTGATCGAGAAGCTGGGGCCGCGCAAGGGCGAGATGAACAAGATGCACAATCATGGCTCAGGCCGCGTGCGCATGGAGTTTCGCGTGCCAAGCCGCGGCCTGATCGGGTTGCGCAGTGAGATGCTGACCGAGACGCGCGGCACCATCGTGATGAATGCGTTGTTCGACGGCTACATTCCCTACCAGGGCGAGATTCCGCAGCGTCCTACGGGCGCGCTGATTGCCGACCGCCTGGGACTGACTACCACCTATTCGCTGAACGGATTGCAGGAGCGCGGCATTCTGTTTGTGGGGGCGGGCGTTGATGTCTACGAAGGAATGATTGTCGGCGAGCACTCGCGCGACAACGACCTGGACGTGAACGTGGTGCGCGAAAAACACATGACCAACATGCGCGCATCGAGCGCGGATGAGGCCATCCGGCTGGTGCCTTACAGGAACCTCAATCTGGAGCAGGCAATCGAGTTCATCGCCGAGGATGAGGTGGTGGAGGTTACGCCCAAATCGCTGCGTCTGCGCAAGAGGATCTTGCAGCAGAATCGCCGTCCCAAGCGGTGGGAGAAGGGCGCGCAGGCAAGCTAGAGCCGCTGACTGGCTCTGGGTTTTATTTCGATTCGCCGGTGGTTCCCAGGGCGGCATGTGGCCAGCCGCCCTCCCAGGTAAGGGTGGAAATCTGGAGCGCCGGTTTTCCGGTTATAGCGTCGTAGGCGTGAAAGACGAGGTAGTCGCCCGCAGGTTGCTGCAGGACAGATTCGCCTCCGGGGCCAAGCCAGCGGCTGTTGCCCGCGAGCAGTTCGGTGCCGCCTCCCAAAAGCAGCGCCTTGCCTTCCGCATCCACATAAGGACCGGTGACATGGCGCGAGCGCCCGACCATGGTGCGGTAGGTGCTGTGGGTGCCGCGGCAGCATAGATCGAACGAAACAAACAAATAAAAGAAATCCCCATGGCGCACGATGAATGGGGCTTCGATGGCCTGCCAGTCTGCAGGGAGGCCGGGCTTTGCGGGCTCTGGGTTACCCTGCCTGACGCGCGACGCGAGTGGATATATTCGCGGATCGGCCGCCAGCAATTTGCCGGTTTTCTTGTCGATCGCACGCATCTTGATGCCGCTCCAGAAGCTGCCGAAGCTTAGCCACGGCTTACCCTTACGGTCGAAAACCAGATTGGGATCGATGGCATTGAAGTCATCCTCCGCGGTCGATTTGAGAACCAGGCCCTCGTCGTTCCAGTGATATTTGGGGCTGGTCGGATCGAGCGTTTCGTTTGTGGCTAGAGCAATGCCTGAGGTATTCACGCCGAACGACGAATAGGCGTAGTACAGGTGGAATTTGCCCTGGAAGCAAGAAATATCAGGCGCCCAGAGTCCCTTCGTCTTTGGACTGGCGGCGCGAATCCATTCCGGGATGCTGTCAAAGACGTGGCCGCAGCGCTTCCACGCGAGCAGGTCGCTCGAGCAGCGGGTGGGGAACTGTCCCTCGGAAGGTGAAGTCGTCGTGGTGAACACGTAATAGGTGCTGCCGTCCTTCGCGATGGAGGGGTCGTGGGCGCGCGGGTAGTCTCCGCTGAGAGGCAGGGCCTTCGGTGCCTGGCAAACGAGCGACGGCGCCAGAAATAGGGCGGCAACGGCAGTGATCAGGCGGACACAGCGCATAGGGCTCTCCCGGTTTGTCTGAATGCAATGGATGAGAGATCGAGGTTATCAGCAAACGTTTTCCGGGCGCAATCCTACACCTTTGAGCCCTGCCCGGGCAATCGGAGTCACACGGCTTGAAGGGCGACCGGCCGCGGTCGCCGCTGCCGCTCTTCAACTCGGGACCACGCGCTGCTGCGCGGTGGTCGATCGGGACAATGATTGTCAGAAAAGTTGGAGGAAGCTCCTCAATCGGGCAACTTCGACTCGAGCACTTCCTGGGCGCGTGCCGCGCGCCAAGCAGCCAGCCGCTCGTAGAGCGCCTCGTCCGTCAAGGCCAGAATCTCGGCGGCGAAGAGCGCGGCATTGGCTGCTCCGGGCTTGCCGATGGCCAATGTGCCAACGGGAATACCCTTGGGCATCTGCACCATCGAAAGCAGCGAATCGAGGCCGTTGAGCGAGGTTGCGGCAATCGGCACCGCCAGCACGGGAAGCAGAGTCTTGGCCGCCATGACGCCGGCCAGGTGCGCCGCACCGCCCGCGCCGGCAATCAGCACCCGAAGCCCCCGCGCCCTCGCCGTTCCAACGTATTCAAAGAGTTGGTCAGGGGTGCGATGCGCGCTTAATACCCGCGCCTCACAGGGAATTTCAAGCGTACGCAGTATCTCAATCGCGGGAAGCAGGACGTCGTAGTCGCTCTTGCTGCCCATAACCACGCCGACTAATGGATGTTCGCTCATAAGGCCGATTATACGAAGGTCCATGGAGTAAACCAAAGCCAAATCCGGCACAGGCGTTTGGCAAACATTTGCAGCGGCTCTCAATGCCTATGCCATGCTTCTACGGCAACTTCAAGCACCGCAAACACGACGCTGGCCGCGGCCAGAAATCCCTTGGCCCGCTGCCAGTTCTGTTCATGCCGTTCGATGCGCCGTTCCAATTCAGCAATCCGCCCGCCACTGCCATCGCCGGTCAGGCCGGTCATTTGCGTCTTGAGTACGCACAAATCACTCAACACCTGTGCTTCGAATTCATTCATCATCCGCATCCGCCGAACTCCATATCTCATCTACAACCTGGAACGCTTCCGTCTACGATCCAAGCGGAAGGTTAATAAATAAAGCCGCGGAAAACTCTGAGTAATTCGGCGGCGTCGCGCCGTCAAACATTCTTATATAGAAGCGGTCATTAAATGACTCGCGAGAAAAAGTAATGTCTGGCAAGGCTGCGCGCGCTACAAGCCCTGGATCGTCCCCGGGCATGAACGCGAAGTCGCGGCGCCGAATTTCAAACCCTCCCCCGGCTGGTGGCGTCATGCCGCAATTGATCGTAACTGCGCTTCCACTCAGGGAAGTTACTGTGAGTTTGTTCAGACTGCCAAGCATAGTGGGAGAAACCGGCGCAGGAAGCCACGCATCCGCAGGTACCGATGAGCTGGTCTTTATGGCCAGATCGTCAGCCCAGTCGTTTGCAAACGCGATAGCATACTCCACTAAGTCAGGATAACCTGCACGATAGCTCACCTTCACTGAACGCACAACCACCTGTACATTCAAGTTGGTTGACGGAGCAATTAGAAGCAATGCGTCGCCCGGCCAAACGTCGCTGGTGAAACTCTCTCTCGATCCCTTGTATGTTCCGCTCCACAGCGCGCTTACTCCGGCGGCGGCCTGCTCAATCACGAAGGCCGCATTGCGGCAGTCTGCTGAACTGCGCGCCGAGGGTTCTGATACAGAGCCAATCCACGTAGACACGGCGGGCGACCCTACTTGCGCGAGCGCCTGCTGGCTGGCTGCGTTCACCGAGCGCCCCACCGCTCTGCCCACTGAGCGGTAACTTACCTCAATCCGCTCACCCACCGCAGGAACAAATCCCGCATAAAACACAACCGCCCCATTGCGGTCCAGACGGCATTCGCCTGCTTCGCCAGTTGTGCCCAGTCGCCGTGTATACGCGCCGCCGCCTGGGGGCGTACTAACCACCCAGCCCGAGCCAAGGTTCGTCAGGTTCAAAGCGCGCATGCTACCTATCAGATTGACGCTGCTGGCGGCCACGATCGTGCAGGCTCCCGGCGCACTGGCTATCGCGCCGTCGTAGAGTGGCACCGGCATAGCGCCTACTCCATTGACATACTCCTGAATCTCAAGTTGTACCTTCGCGGGACTAAGATTCCACTCCCCACCGGCAGTAATTGCGCCGTTATCCCCGCAGGAGCGATAGATGGCGAGCGCCCGTTCGCTCTCCGCGCAATGCACTCTGACTCGCAGCGTATATTGGTTGGCCGGATTCACCGCAAAGGAAGTTCCAGTTGCCGTTCCTTGAATGATGGGCTGCAGAGTAACGAATCCGGTTCCTTGCTGCGCAGTTGCCTGAAAGCCTGCAGTGCAGCCTGCCAGTGTCTGCTCCCCAGTAAAGAAGCCGGCCAAGATGCCAATGCTGCCTGGACATAGAGTTACGCCGGCGGCTTCCAGTAAAAGGGTCCCGCCCATCTCTACAGCATCACGCCAAGTCAGCAGACTCTGCCCATCGATGCCGTTGCCGCCATTCATCGCGAGACCTCCGGCGCCCAAAGTAAGATATGCAGCACCGCCGGAGTTACCCCACACGCGCTGATCGATCTGAGTCTGATTAAATAATTCATGGATGATCGCACTCTTGGACGATGCTGGAAAATGCGGCTCAGCGGTCAAAAATAGCTGGGTTGTTACTCCGTCACCAAGGAAGTATTCAGTAATGTAAGCAACCGCCTCACGCGCGCCGCAAACAGTAACATCGTTCGCCATGGCACGCTTGACGCTTGACGTGAATGCCAGATTTCCCAACGAGAGACTCCCGCTCGTCTCGTCCAACGCATGCACCGTATTCTGTAAAGACGAGAGAGTCAGCGCACCATTTACAGCCCGATATGCCGCCCGTGCCTGATTTGCCACCTTTCCGGCGCTCCTGCTCCATGGTGCCCCCGGGCTCGGGACAAAATTACTTACCGAGGTGCTCAGCGAAAGCCCTTGAGTAGATAGTGTCGCTGCTCCAGTGCGTGTCACCAGGGAAGTTATCAGCGTCGCGACCGTTTCGCCCGTAGCCCCCATGCTAGGTGGCATTAACAATTGATCGAGCAGGCATTCGTCGCTAAGAGCCTGGATTTCAATTCTGTAGCCTGGCCCCTCCATTCCCATTCCTGCGTACTCCGGCAGCGGACTTACCGCGATGTAACCTGTAAAGTAAGTCGTCCCGTCGTCGCCAATTACTGCGAGCGACTGATTGCGCGCAGGTGTCGCCATGCTCCCATCAGCCGGCAGGCTGAGCCATAGTTGACATATCGAGGGCTCGTTCAACTTACGTTCAATTGTTAATGGCCGCGCGAAGTCGAGCGCTTCCGTATAGTCTTGCCCATGGATCGCAATTTTCATGATGGCTCTCTAACTACATGGCAGCTAAGGTGCGAAAGTGTTATACCAGCGATCTGGCCGCGGGCAGGAAGCTTCGGTAACATAGCACCCGCTCCCCATCCAAGGGATCGGTTACTGGCAGTGCCAGAAAATGCCCATTTAGAAGCACACGGCCCAGTCCACCCTTATGCTTGCCATCCAGTGGCACAACTGATTCTTCAGCGCCCGACATGGCCTGCAGCCGCGGATAATAGAAGAAGATTCTCTCTCCCTGGCTCCCTTCCATCACAAAAAGCGCAGACCACTCTTGGTAAAAGCCCCCGCCTTCGCGGTCCACAAATCCAGTTACAGCCTGCAATCTGGCGGTTGTTGCCGGCGCACCGCCAGGCAACGGCTCTGCGAGTGTTATGCCTGTAGAAGTTACCTGAGAGACCATCGCGACATTAAAGGTCACGCGCCGGATGTAGTCCACATCCGCAATTGACTTCCGTACGTAGGCGCCGGCTACAGGTGCCCCCACAAAGCCTGTCTGTCCTGTGTAGTCCTCATCCACGGCGATAAGAGATCCAACCGTAAACTTCACTGCATCCGTTGCCGCCAACGCTATGGACGTAGCCGTCGAGCCACTTAGTGGAGGGATCGCGGCTGTCGCGTGCGCTCCGCTCGCTGCCGCCAAAAGGTTCATGTGTTGCGACCCAGTCGCCAGCGCCATGGTCAGCTTGGTCCAGCTCAGGAACTGGAAGCTAACTTGCGCCTCAAGTGTCTCGCGCACTTGAGCCACGGCCATGGCTGGTATTCCTGTCAACAGCGTCGAAGACTTGCTTGATGGCTTGCGCGTAAATTCCTGAATCCAACCCAGGCTGATCCAGGGAGCTGGCGGCGCGTCCAGATTAAATCCACACTGCTCGGCCGCATCGAAGACTACCGGAGTTTGCGCGGTTCGATTCACCGGCGCAAAAAATGCCCTCACCCGCCTAGCTACTGGCGCTGGAGCCGAAAACCAATTCGCCGCCATCTATTCCCCCTGCTCCTGGTAGCTGTAAACCATCACTTTCGCCGACCTGCTCAGCCGGTCCCGTTGGGCCACGATTGGCGCCAATTCCGGCTCGTCCCAGAAAACCTGCGTCAGCATCGCTGAAGGAGGTGTCGATGAGTAATTGAGTTTCGGCGTATAGAAGGGATCGAGTATTGTCAACAACTCCTCGTCCATCGCGCTCAGTGAGCGGCCGCGGTCCAAGCCACCGAAACTCTGTGTGCCGCAAGTTTGATAAAGGATCTCGCACTCTTCGGCGGCCATCGTGGAAGCAAGATCAGAATCCACGCCTAACCCAAGCCAGCGCAGAACGAATACGTCGCTGGGGAGCTGGATGAACGGAGCCTCTGCCTCTTCAACCAGAATCCCCGGCCGTACTGTCCCGCGCAGCAGAACCGTCCGGTCGGGATTCATCGTCATCAGACGCATACGAAGCGCCATATAGAACGAGTCTTTCGCATTTTGCATGGAATACAACTCCTGAAACACTGGTAACTTGTAACTAAGGACACCCACGCGATGTTGACCGGTCACTTGATCCTGAAGTTCTATCCGGGTATTGGCGACAAGGCTAGTTAACAAGTAGGACTAACAATAGTGGCTAAGTGAGGCGGGCGGCATCTATAGCGCCTGCTGGCGCGCCTCGCGCAAGAGCAGCCGGTAAAGATACACCTGGCCGAAGGCCTCGTTTGAGGCGATCGAATCAATCAGGTAATCCTGACCTGCCACCGTTACAGTTAGCGCCATGGAAAACAGAGACTGAGCCGAAGCTAGATCCAATGAGCTCACTTGCTGTTCCACGCCCGTGGCTGACACCAGTAACTCCCACTGCGCCCCCTTGCCTTCCTGCCACGTCGGTCGAAGCTTCCGCATCACAGCGGGGCCTACCATCACCTCGGCAAAGGTCGTTGCCACCAATCCCACTTCGGACATGTTAGTATCCGCGTTCATCTCCGTGACGCGTAATAGGGCCGTTGTTCCTGACACGCTCCTCAGCAGGGCATCGGCCAGCATCTGCGGCGCTCCCACCGGGCTGCGCGGCGCTGTATCGCTCATCGCTCACCCCAGCCTGTTCGCTACGTAGGGACGCAGCCATGCCTGCACGGTTTCGTCCACCAGCGAACTCGAGAAATACTGCATTTGCATTGTGTCGATCTTTGTCCGGCTGGCATTTAACGCTGGTGTCGACTGCGCATTGCGCACAATCTGCGCGCACGCTGTCTTCACATCGTCACCGATTGTCGCCAGACCCGCCGTATAAGTGACTGTAACTTCGTTGTACGGCAGTCCAATAACATTCCACGGCAACGTTAATTCGCCGGTATTCGGGTCATAGTCGACAGAGGAAGGATCAATTCCTGTCCATTGGCCGGGCAGAGAGAATGCTGACGCAATGTCGAACATCGATGGGTCCGCGGCCTCTCCCCGCCTCGGTCTTCCGTACCGGCCTTCAATGCTCACCAGTGGAATTGTCGCGAGTCCCAGTGGCGCAAGGGGAAGATAACTTAGGCGCGCCGTTTGCACCCCGCTGGTCAGGCGCAGGCGCTCCGTATACTGGATCACATTCAAGTCCGGCCGCCTGCAGAAGCTGTTGATCAAAGCCGTTGCCGCCGTTATCCAGTCCGCCGTTGTTCCAGCCGGCAATCCATAGTTCGGGTAATCCGCTGGCTGCAGATATGCCATACCCCACCCTTCCATTCTTCGTACATGCCGGGCGAGCGTGAGCTATCTTGCAATAACTCCCGCTCGTCCGTCTCCATATTCAATCAACCGTCAACCAGGTAACTAGCTTATGCGCTGACGTATTGACTCACTAACCCGCACCGTTGCTTCTTACCGGTCCACCAGTACCTGGTAGTGCGCGTAGTTCGCGCCTTTCACCACCGGGGCTCCGAACTTCACAGCGACGTACTGATGCGCCAGCGAACTCGGCAGGCCAAGCTGGAAAATGCGGGGCGTCGGATCGCCGAGCCAGTGATACTCGATCAAATCCTCGGTCACGATGTAGGCTGGCAGCACAGCGGATCCCGACCCCGGCGTGCCCGTGTAACTAAGGCTCCAGTCTGGAATCAGGGGAAGATCGCCTGCCTGTGTCGACAGCATCTTCACGCGGAAGCCGCCCGTGATCTGATCGCTGTTCAGCACTACGTTGAACTCGGTCTTCATCTCCCGGTCGATCAGGTCGAGCAGTACCGGGTTGGCATAAATCGCAGTAGGACGTACAGAGTAGCCGTTGTTGGCGACCATCTGCGCAACAGCCGATTTAAGACCATCGACGATCGAGGCAGTTGTGCCGATGGTAATGGTGTTGCCGCCGGCCACGATCTGCTGAATTGCGCCCATATACTGTGTGGTGGTCGGCGAACTGAGACTGGTGTCGTTGCCGTTCCACAACGCCACATCGTGAGCGACCATCACGCCACTGACCGTGTCTACCAGGTCCTTGGCCTGCAGATAGGCGAACTGTTGTTGCTGCGCGCCGAGTTCGATGTCGAACAGGTTGTAGTTGATCTGCGAAACGATCGCCTTCAGAGGCACGCTCCGTTCCACGCGCGTCGGACTTACTACCGGCGCCACGATGCTGCGCGGATTGACAAAGCCGGCCGTGCCTGGATTCGGCAGCGCCGTCTCTTCGAAGAAGCGCGATGGATGTCCGGTCGCGGGAACCTGCTTGATGCGCTGCCCAAACGGGCTGGACCGGCGGCAGATGTCGAAGATCTCCGTCTGATACAGTGGAACTTCAATTGCGCCCGGTCCGATGAAATCTGCTGCTGCGTGTATGTCTGCAAAGGTCGCGTTCATATGCTCTTTCCGCCCTTCTTGGGGCCGATCGTCGCTTGGATGTGAGTTGCTAGTGACTCGCGTCCATATCCAAGTCGTGTGTTAATCCCATGTCTGGCAGTACCATCCCCGCAGGTTCGGGAATTGTCGGGGTCTTCCCTGCCCATAACTCCCCGGATTGCCGCACGACATTTCTGCTCCGAGTTCGCTTGGATTCTCAGCGAGTAACTTGAAGCTGTCAGCTGCTTCTATGCGATTGCGCCGGCGCGCAGCAGCTGGCTCTTCACAGCGATGCGCTGCTCCAGGCTTAAGCCGGCCAGCGCTGCGTCCAGGGTTCGAACGTCCACGGGACCCTCGCCGATTCCGTGTTTGGCCAGCATTTCGGATGTGGTCGCCGGAACTGTTCTGCGCAGCGTATTCAATACTCCCGGCGAAGAAGCGGCCTTTATCTCAGCCAGTTCCCGTTCCGTTGATGCCAGCTTTTCGGCCAGCTCCGTCTCGCGCCGGTTCTGCTCGACAGTCGCCGAGATCCTCTCCACTTCGCCGGATAGAGCGCCCTGCCGTCCTTCGAGCCAACTCAGCGTCTTCTCCAGCAAGGTAGTCGCTGTTTCAAGCCGCTGGGCAATCTCCTGCTCCCTGTTTTCCATGTATGTCCCTTCCTTTGTGCTGTGAATGTCGCATATGGAGCGAGCTAACGTGGTAACTCCCTAGCTTGCCAATAAAAAAGGCCCCGCATGGCGGAACCTGTGCGCTAACTCCGTTAACTCAGTAATCTCCGCTAACTCGCCATGCGGAAGCTCGTTCCCCGGTAGGCCGCTTTGTCCCTCAGCAGAATGGCTGCCCCGGTGAATGTTACGCGGGTCAACTTCCATACCTCGGCCCGCATATCTTCGACCCGCGCATCGGCCAATTCATAACTCATCCCCATAGCCTCGGCAGATTGCGCCTGGATTGCCGTCGCCACTTCTGGAAAATCCCTGGCGTACAGATATCCGCCGACCACCAACTGCTGCCCGATCAGGTTTGCCTCGGTCAACAGGCCGATCTTGCGCCGCGCATCGTGGCCATCCCAACCCGGCCGGTAATCTACTGCCATGCCAAGCAGCGAGGGCAGCGCCTTTTCCGCAGCCTCGCGTGTCAATATCACTCGATGCCCGCGAGCTCCGGCTGGAGCCTTGTCACTGGCCGCATTCACTATCGTCAATACCCCCTCGAACGCCACCCGGTTCGGGTGCCCGTCCACATGAGGGATCTTTACCGCCATCGCTTCCAATCGCATCCGCTCTCCACCCATCTGCAGTCCTGGCCCGTCTGCTGCACACCACGCGGCAGCGTGCCGGGAGCAATTTCCTCTAACCTGCCCGTTCCATTGCTTCGCCTGACAGCTGCGCCAACCCGTCCTGCCCCAACGGACCGAGGCCCCGCATTGCTCTTACCTCGTTCACTGTCAGCACGCCGGCCTTCAACAACTGCACCTGCACTGCCAACTCTGTCTCCTCGTCTCTCGCATTTAGTTCGTTGAAGACAAATTCAAACTCCCGCCATCCAATGCACTTGCCGAATAGGTCGCGCGTGATATGCCCGGCAAGCAGCAGCGCCAGCGGCGAGATCGCACCGCGGAAGGCCTCGTCGGTCATCTCCCCGGCAGTTGATTGGTTGACGTCCGCTTCCAGTCCAAGCATCAGCGGCGGCAAGCCAAATGCATTCGCCACCATCCGGATCAGAAATTCCTGCCAGGCCAGTCGTAGATCCGCATCGGTGCCCTGGGCAAAGCGCAGCACCTCGGGCTTCTGCTCGGTAGAGATCAGCGGCACTCTTCCGGTCCCCTCGATCTCGTCCTGCCACCAGCGAATGAGGCGGTCATGCTGCGCCGGCGTGGCCTCGTTCAGCCACAGTGCATACTGCGCCACTGCATTGGCAGCAAGCTTGCCCGCGAACCGGTGCGCGCTCAGGAACTGGTTGACTGTCTCGAACGCAACCTCCAGCGGTCCCAGGCCGAAAGGAGTAAAGCTGCGCGGATTCATGCGCACATACATCAGCTGGCTGTCGAGCAACTCCACGGCGCTTGAGTCCAGTTGCCCCGACAGTGCCTGTGCATAGCGCGCTGTCTCCGCCTGCCCGTCCCATCGTGCGTTGATCCGGATAGACGCGCCGTCCACTGCCCACAACATCGCCGGCCGCTCTTCGTCGCCCGTCGGTTCCATCTCGATGGCGCCAAACCCGCCTGTCAGTGCGTCCTCGATCACCTGTTCAATCAAGGTTCGAAAGCTGTCCACCGCGTTCGGCTCTTCAAGCATTCTGCGCAGAGCCTGTAGCTTCTTCTCCGCGTGCTCCAGGTCTCCAGCCTTCACACCGCGCCGCACCCGCACCTGCCAGTCCATGGACGCGATCCGGTCTTTGATTACGTTGATCGCTCTCCGCACCACCGGCGTCTCCGCAAAACGTCGCAGGTTAGACGGCGTCGGCTTGGGCAGCAAGTGCCCCGGAAAATTAACGGGACTCAGAATCGAGGGCAGTGCCAGCGTCTTTCGTTCTGCAGCCGAATTGGCTGCGCCTGCGGCCACATCTGCTCCCCGTCCGCTCCCGGTTGCCTGCCGCCAGATATCCCGCAACTGCTCTCCTACTCTCACGCGCACCTTCCTTCTTCAGTTACTCAAAAAACAAAAAGGCACAACCCGGTAAGGGGTCATGCCTCGTGAATCGCCAGTTATCAGCTATCAGTTATAAGTTTGTAGATAACCAGTAGCTTCGAACGTTGATCTGTTACCCAACAAAATCAATACTACCGCAAACTGTAATAATTATATGCAAATCATTTTCACTAATTTTCAAAAAACGCTAAGTCGGAAGAAAAGGCTGCTCGCAACGGTCCTCACACGCGCAGCTCCCGCCGCGCCGTCTCCGCCACCCGTTCCAGGTCAGACGTCGTCAGCACGCGTATCTGGTTCTCCTCCATCGTCTCCACGCCAAAGCGGTACATGGCGAGGCGCTCCGGCTCCTCGTCGCTTGCTCCCAGTCTGGCTGCGGGCTCAATGACCGCGGTCAGCTCCAACTCCGCCTTCTCCACCCGCGCTACGCCTGCCCGCAATCCGGCGGCGGAAAACGCCAGCACCTTGGCCATCTCCACGCCCGGCTCGAGGCTGACGGCATGAAACATGCGAATGATCCCATTGGGCCTGTACCCCGCATCGATCCGCAGCGGATCGCCCGCCCGCGTGTATTCCGAAGCCGCAATCCGCTTCCTCATCAGTTCCCACACACCGGCCCGTTCAAACTCCGCCCGCATTCTTGCCTGGATAGCGGCCCGCCCGCTCAGCCGTGGCACCCTCTCGCGAGGCGGCGGCTCCACATACAGCCGCATTAGCTCTTCCATCCCAGCCGGAAGGCTCTCCGCCAGGTAAGCCTTGGGTTCCGTCATCTGCACGCTCAAAGAAAGCGACTCTTTAAGCAGCCGCATCAGATTTCCGTCCGGCTCAGCCTGGAATCGCTTGCGCAGCTCGCTCTCCATCCCCTCCAGCAGCGCCGTGTCAGCTTCCGGATCGAGGCAGCGCACCCGGCGCCAGTCGCGGGTAAAGCGCACCTCCGCGGCCTCGCGGCTGCCCTGCTCTCGCAGGATCACCCCGATATGCACATACTCATTTCGCACCGCATCCGGTACATACCGGAGCAGTTGAAACTCGCATGCCCGTCGCTGATTTCCGCCGCTCATGACATCTTCGCCCTCATACTGTTTTGCACCAGGCGTCCGCCAAGCCCTCCCTCTAATTCACTCTTCCCGCAATGTTAGTTCCCCACCTTCCATCCTTCCAACTCTCTTCTCCACTTTCTTTTCCCCCGCCACCCCATTTGGGAAACGGCTTCCGATCCGATCTTCCAAACATCTCGATCGATTCCCGGATACGGCCTCGCCGCGCCAGCAGCTTCTCCACCAGCGCTTCCATCTCAGTAAGGTCGCCGCCGTACCATTCGGGTGGAACCTCATTGGCGGCCGCCCACACCGTCTCTTCCGCCATCGTTTCCATCCGTGTAAGCCAAGGCTCGAACGACTCCCACCCTGTAATCTCCCGGTACACGTCGTTTCGGTAATAGACCCCGCGCAACGGCGCATCCTCAAACCGCCACTCCCCAGCATGAAAGCAATAGCCGTAATCGATAAACACGGCCTTGTACCGCCGCTCCCGCTGCTTGCGCGTGAACACCGCCTGCCGTCCGTTGGCGTTTCCGGTCCACTTGTCCAGTGCCAGGATCCCCGCGAACTCGGCGAGATTCTTAACCTCCGCCAGTTGTTCCTCGGGTAGGTAGTCCACCACCTGTCCTGGCATGAGCCCACCTACAAACCGCGATCCGAACTGCAGGCCGGGCTGGCATTTCACCCTTGTCCGTCCCAGATCGATTTCCAGTTCCTGCGTATTCTCCACCAGCCAGCTTGAAACCTCCACCAGCTCCACTTCTGGCGCCGTCAGCCCCGCAGCCAGCGCCAGGCGCGAAGCAAGCAGTTCGTTCGCGAGCACCCTCATGTGTTGAGGGTTGTTCTGGAACTTCACAACGTAAACGTGTCCGTCCGCGCCCAGCATCAGCTGACCCTGCGCGCCGCCCCGCATCCGCCGGATCTGCTGCACCGCCAGAACCGCCAATCCTGTGCCCCCGCTTGTTCTTTGATTCTCATTTGAATTCTAGCCGCTCCGCCCGAAAAGCACTGTTCACTGTCCACTGCAGGAGCAGCTAGCGGCTCCCACCCAAAATCTCCGCTCTCGCCCCCAGCCCAATCGCCATCGCCATCACCCGGTCATCGTGCGTCCCCGCCCTAGCTCCCGTTCGGCCGTTCGGCAGCCGCACAAAGCTCCTGCACTCGCTCAACAGCCGTCTGCTCATAAAGCACCCCGGCCCCTCCGCTAGTGCCGCATCCAATCGTCCCAGCACCGCCGGACGGCTCAGCGAGGTAGTCAGCCACCCGGCCTGGCCCCCTTGTTGGTACACGCGCGCACCTTTGCACGAAGTCTCGATGTGCGCCAGCACTCCGCTTCCGTGATTGTTCCGTTCCACCACCAGCCACGCCCGGTTGTACCGCGCGGCCAACTCCGTCACCAGCTTCGCAAGTTCCAGACCGCCCATGTGTCCGGCAAACTCAGCGCATTGCATCCCCGTCTCCATCTCCAGCACCTGGGCCGCGGAATAGTCGCCCGCGCTTCCGCCCCCGGCCGGATCCACGGCGACCAGGTATTCCTTGCCTTTCAACGGAGGCAGCCATATATCGAGTTCCCCGTTCCGCAGCCGTTCCGTCGGCTCCGGCACCGTCTCCAGCCGCGCCTCAATCGCGTCCAGTTCAAACACCGAATCTCCGCTGACCCTGAAGCAGTTCTCCTCGTCTTCGGCATACTCCTGGCGCGCCAGCCCTCTAAAATCCGCCCGGATTCGCCGCCTGTATCCGATCTGTTCCAGGTCCAACTTGTACCGGTCCATCAGGTCATGCTCTTCGTCCGTCAGGCTGGTTTCATTCACCGCTGCCGCCCGGTAGCGGGATTCCATCCACCACGGAAAGAAATGCCGCACCGTCCCCGTTTCGCCAGCCATTTGCCACTCGTTATGGAAGCAGCCGCCCACCCCGTCCGGCGTCGACTCCATAATCAGCTCTGCCCCCGGAGCCATCGATGCCCGCAGTCCCGCCAGTATCTCCGCTGGATCGCCCGGCCACCGCGCCAGTTCTGAACAGTGCAGATTCTGCACCGTCAATCCCCGTCCTGCGTTTCGATCTCCTGCCGACACCACCCGGTACTGCGAATCCAACTCCGGAAATACGATTTGCCGCACATTCGTTCGAGAAGTCCTCAGTGGGCCCTCTCGAAGCTCCTCGGGCAGCCAGTCCAGAAACCTGTGCACAATCTGGAAGATCTCCTCGGCAGCCTCCTGTGTGTGAGCCACCTCCAGAGTCAGTGTCCCCGGCATGGTAATCGTCTTCAAAAAAAACCGCGCCGCAGCCCACGTCGTCAAACCCATCTGCCGCGCCTTCAGAACAATGTTCCGTCCCCCCCGTCGCCGTTCGAAAGCCTGCTGCGCCACATTGGCCTTGAGCGGCGCAGTCCGGCCCTCCCGCGTCCTTACCTGCAAGAGCTTCTCGGCAAGTTCCATGCCCACAGTTCGTCCCCGCAGGCTCGCCGGACGATGATCCAGGATCCTCCCAAGCCGCCCTAGTTCCTCCGGACCCAGATCGCTCAAACGCAAATCTCGTTCCAATTGCGGGGTTCCAACTTCTTCTCCCATAGCTTCCGCAAGCCCCCTGTCGCTCCGCTCGGTGCGATCGCTTGTCCCCGTTGTCCTTTGATATGAATTGCTACCCGCTGCATGGGCCAGCATCCCGACCGGGTTACCGCTTCGAACGCGGCCGGGAGCCATGCGGCTGAACGCCCCCGGGTCATGTCCCTGCGACCTTGGGCCTTGCTTACCCACTTGATGACGCTCCTAGAATGCCCCGTTCTGCGAGACGCCATTTACGCCGTTCAGCCGCAGGTGCGTGGCCGTGGTTGTCAGCGTGGTGTTGACGAAAATATCCGCGAATGTCGCTGTCGACGCGGGAAGCGTCGTTGTGTTTGTCGCCGCTGCGCCATTCACGCTGCACGTCACTGAACCCGGCCCAATGTTGATGCTCATCGGCTCCAGCGCAACTTGGGTTGTAAACGATGATGGAGATATGCCGATCGGCGTTATTGTCGGCACCCCACTTCCATTGTCGGTAACGCATTTGTAAGTGGTATCACCTGCGGCCGTGCTATAACGGATTGCCGCGTACGAGCATGACGGCGTATCCGAAGCCATCATCATCGCATAGTTGCAGCCGGTCAATCCAAGCCAGATACGTGCGTTGGAAGAATAGTCGGTTGTCAGGTTATAGGCCACCCCAAACGTAAGTTTGGGCTGGCGGCCATCGTAATAAATGCTGCTCCCGAACCATCCGGCACCGCTTCCACTTGCTGCCGCAGAGGCCGACGAACTCATCATCGGAGCAACGCTCAGCGAATTGTTAAACCCCGTCGCCGAGGCCCCAGGAACCTGCGTCAGATAGTCTCCCAGGCAGGTAAAGGCGGAGCTTGATCCCATCATGCAGTTCTCGACAAGCCCTCCCAGGAATGACGCGACGCTGCTTCCTGCGCCCGCGATTGTCACGGCATTTCCCGAGGGCGTCAGTGTGATTCCCGGCCCGGCTACAAGGTTTACCGCACCGGATGCGGGTGTCACCGGCGTGCCGTTGACTTGAACCGCGCTCAGGGCGCTCCCGATGGGATAGCTCGGCATCGCCACCCACAGCAAAGCGGAGCTGCAGCTGTAACCCATGGTCGACCCGGCCGCCGGCGTATCGACCCATATGTAGTCTCCCGTGTAGGGACAACTCGTGCCCGCCAACGTCGTCGAGGTCGTGCGATTCGCCTCCAGTCCGAAGTTTGAAAGCGAAAGCTGCGCCCAGTTCACCGACACTGTTCCCAATGAGGGGCATGGCCCCGAAGTCAAACATGCGGGCGCGGGAGTCACCACGACCCCCTGCCCGGTCAATCCGATGCACGAATTGGTGGTTGCTGTCATATTCACGCAAGATACCGTCACATTCGTCGATCCCGATCCGCCGCTCCCCGCGTTAAGAATTGTCAGGTTGTCGCCCAGATGAAGACTGCTCGAACTGGAAACGTATGCGACATTAAAACCCGTCAGATTGGCCCCGCCGTTGGCGTTCGCAGAGAGAGTACCAGCGGTCGTAATTGACTGTGCCGGTTGCAGACTTGCTCGACCGGATAAGGGAGAAACCACCACACTGTACGGGCCCATCGTTCCAGGAATAAAGTCTGTTTGGTGCTCGAAAAACCAATCGCCAATCTGCCTCGGAGAATAGTTGGCTGTGAGTGTAGAACGCGGAATCACGTCAAAGCATTGCCCTTCCATGCAATAACCTTGCACGCCTTGCGCGTTGCGGCCGAAGCTCCAGAAGGTTGCCATCGCTTGCATGTCGTCGCCGTACTCCTGCTGTGTGGAGCGGTTCTTGTAAATGCTGCTTACATTCTGAAAGGAATTGTTGCCGATGAGCATGGCCTTTACGTGTCCCGTCGCTGTGCTGACGAACGGATGCGGCGCGTTCGGGTTTCCCGCCACTGAGATATTCTGGGCCACGATCGCCGGTGTGCTATTCGCGCTGTCGTCGTTGAAAAAGAACCTGCCTTGATCTCCGTTGCCTACGTTTGTCGTCGGAAGATTCTCCTCGTCTCTGGCATCCTCTGCATGAATGGACATCCCCCCGCACTTCGAGCAGAACAACTCGCCCGCGCCATTGCTGCTGGCCGTCGAACCGGTGCCGGGGATAAAGCCTTGAGAAATTCCATAGGCCGCGGCACTGCCGCTGATATAGTTGTCTTCCGTATAGTCGTAGAGGTGAATCGGATCTCCGTTCGCCGTATCGGTTAGCCATGCCCGAAGGAAATATCCGCCCAGACTGTCCGTGCGGAAGTTATGGAAGTAGCCGTTGGTGATCTGGCCAGCCGAAGCTTGCTGTCCAACTGTAATCGCATCCCCATAAAAGTCCGCGATCTGAAAATCGGAGAAAACTGAGCCACTATCGATTTCGGACGCGCCTGCCTGCGTCACCGTAACGGCGTTTTGAGCCATAGTGGACACAGTCGAACCAGGATTTACGCCGAAGAAGGTTAAGTCTTTGATCCCTCCAAAGGAGAGGCCCGGAAAACCTACAAGATAAGATCCGCTTCCGCCCGCGCCGCCATAGAAAACCTCCGCGCCATGCTGATGATCGGGACCTTCGAGTAATATGCATGAGTTATAGGTGGCGGGAATCAATGCCTCATGTATCTGGTACCGCCCCGTGGGAAGGTAGGCAGGGTGGCAAAGTGGACTGGTAGTCGAATAAGGGGAGAGCGAAGCACTGATCACACCGTTGATTAGCTCACTTGATGTGTCCCTCGTGCCGGTCTCATCCATTCCGAATTGAAGAACGTTCAGGCGGCCTATACTCGCCGTCTGCGTCTTTCTGTCGTCAACTACGCGCGGAAATGACTGCACCGGACTGGAAATGCCCAGCAAAGCACAGCCCGCCGGAATCGTCTCGGCTCCGGCGTAGTACTGCGATATCTCCACTGTTCCGCCGCTGGTGCAGGCATCCGTGTAGGCCGCCGTAATGGTTGTTGTCGCGCCCCACGAATTTACCCCATCCACATAATGCAGGCCTGAGAGGTTTGGGCTCCTCACCGTGCCGGTAAACGCGGCCCCTGCAAGAGGCGCGCCGCCCAAGCTTGCCAGCGCTCCAGCTGCAGTTGTTGCCCCTGTTCCGCCTGTTGTTACAGGTACCGCACTCACACCACCGACCGTTGTACCGTTCCCTGTGTAGTAGGCGATTTGACCCGTGTTGCCGGAATTCACGGTGCCGCTTCCGCCGCCGGAGCCAGATCCGCAGGCTGACCCGGTATTAGTCACGTAGCCCGAGTTATCAACCTGCAGGCAGTTATGACCGCTGCTCGCGGCCAGGCCTGGAAACTGAATCGAAGTTGTCCCCGTAAAGCTCGCGTATAAGGAACTGCTGCCGCCGCCATACACCTTGAATGCCGTTCCTGCCCCGGTCTCATAGTTGACGCGAACCACACCGGACGCATTCGAAGCATTGACGTAGGTATCCCCGCTATTGGTGCTTTGGTAAGCCTTGAAGCTATCCAGGCCACCGGTCGCCGAGTTAAGAGCCCAGTTATTGCTCGCGTCCTTCACCATGTACCACTGGCTGTTTCCGTTCCAGTCTTTGTAACTGAACGCTTCCTTCTGGCTTGCCGTCAGCCCTGCCCATAAGATTGCGTCTATCTCAGCATTCGCCTGGTTCTTTACCGTCGGCGTTCCAATCAGTGACGATGTTCCGCCCACCTGCAGCGTCCCGTTGAATTGGGCGTTGCCCACATTGTTGATAGTTGCCACGGTGGTCTCGCTGGCTCCGCCCGATCCAATCACCACGCCGCCGGTACCCGCATTGTTTGAGCCGTTCAGAACCACCGCGCCTGTTCCCGCCGCGTTGATAACCGTCTGGTTGTTCGTACTGCCTTGCCCATCGTTGTACTGCCCGATTGACAAGCGGTTCACGCTGTTCAGCTCATCCAGAATCGCGTAGAACTGTTCGCCTCCGGTCGCGTCGCTCAGTCCCATCGTCCACCGGTAGCCGAAGTCTGTCTGGTAGCGGTCCAGCAGTCCGCGTTCGTTCCCCGCGCCGATGCCAATTCTGTAATGGTTCGTGACCGTTGCATCCTGCTGACTGCCGTACCAGTCGCCATTCATCCCGTTGAAGCTGCGATGGAACGTATCCAGAAAGCTGTTCCGTGTTCCGTTGTCAGTAAGTTTCCCGGTAAACATCGTGCCGCCCGTCATCCAGTTGTTGTACTGGCTGCCGGCTTCCGCCACCACCTGGCTGGTCGAGTTCTCGTTCCGCAGTCCGACGATGGTGTTGTTCTGTGCATTTGCACCCAGGTGCAACGCAGTTGAGCAGCCCTCCACATCGCCGCCTGTAAATGTATTTCCATCGCCTGCCGCGAGATTGATTCCATAGGTCCCACTGATCGGACTGCCCCCGCTCGTCGGGCAGTTGATATGCAACCGCACAAACGTGCTCGCATTCAACCAATCCGTCGTCGCCGAGTTAGTAACCTGGTGACCAATCCCGTTCACCGCAATCTGGAACCCGCTCAATGCATTGTCAAAGAATGTGCCGCCGGTATAGTTGCCGGTCCCGTCCAGAGTTATGCCCGTCTGATTCGAGTTACCCAGAAAATACAAGCTCTCCAGGTCCATCTCCTGGGTCCGGAACGCCACCAGACCCTGTGCGCTTGCGCTCGTGGCCGCCGTCGTGTTCACTACGGCATTATCCATGTGGAAGCCCTGCGTATCTACCGCATACGTCGGGTCGCCCACCTGCACCATCGCGCCTGTTCCCGAATACTGGAACACCGTTCCGCCCTGGCTTCCGCTCGCCGCGCTTCCGCCTCGCAAGGCGCATCCGCGCAGCGTCACGTTCCGCGTCCCGGCCATAACCACAATCTGATTCGCGGTCGCAATCGTCGCGCATGGCAACTGAATTGTCGTATTCCCCGTAGATATCGTCAGGCTCGAACTCATCTGCAGCGTCCCTGTAAAGTTGCGCGCATCGCACGTCCCGCCATACACCGTGCTCACTGCGCCCAGGCATGTCTGCAGCTTCTCTCCAAAGTCCGCGCCGGGAAACTGATCCACCGGGTACGCGCTTCCCAGCCTGCTGTTTGCCACCAGCGCCGTATAGGTTCCGCCGCCCGGCAATATCCCGCCGCCGCCATCCAACTGCGTCCCATAGCTCGCCGACCCGGTTGCGTTCCACACCGTGTACCCGCCATTGCCCTTCAACAGGTTCCCGGCAAAGAACGTCATATTCTGTCCGCCGATCAGGTTCACCGCCGCCGCCGTGTCCCACGTCCCCGCCACATTCACGCTCGCCGTCGTAGTTGCCGAGCAGCCCACACCGCCCTGCGTCACATTGATCGTTCTAATCGACCCGTCGCTATTCACATTGGCCGTCGCCGCCGCCGTGCAACTGCCGCTGAACTTCAATGGAACCTGCGCGCCATACGGATCAAACCCCAGCCCATGCTCCGCGCCAACCGCCACGCCCGTCACCGCTCCGCCCGCGGCCGTCACCGTCATCTGCGGTTGCACTGCATTCCACGCAGGCAGCACGACTGCGTTCCTTACCGTCCAACCCTGCTGCGTTCCCGCAAAATCCAGCACCAGTCCCGTCGGTGGTTCCGCCGTCGCCGCGGAGTTCGCCACCAGGGTCACCACGTTATCCAGCACATTGTTCGAGCCCGATGCTGCCGTAAATCCGTGCGTCGCCTGGATCGTAATGTTCTGCCACCGGTTCGAATCCGCATTCAATCCTGCCGGCGTAGTTCCCGCCAGCGCCGGAATCGCGATCCCCGTATTCAACCCGCGAATGTCGATATTCCTGAACTCGCTCCATTGCGGCCACTGCGCCAGGTACATTCCGCACGTGTGCGTCGAATGTGCCCCCGCATACTGCCCAGCCATCGGGTCCGTCCCCGTCGCAACAATCTCCACATTCTCAATCTCTGCCACCCGCAGCCCATTGCCGCCCGCGCCCGTCGCTGCCGGCATCGCAATCGCGCAATTGCCCACCGCCCATGCAGCGCCCGTGCCCAATGTCCCCGTCAGCCCGCTGCCGCCCTTCGAGAAAATTGAATTGCTCTCCAGCGGCCTGTTCACCGCGCAACTACCCGCCGCCGCGCGTCCTTGAGTTGCGGAACACGAGACATCCATGCTCTGATCCACGTAGATGGTCAAATCGTGTATCCGCGTGTTGCTTAGCAGGCTCCCGCTGTCCGCAACCGTCGCCAGCACATCCTGTCCAGGAAATCCCATCAGCGCCGACACCTGCTTGCCCAGTCCGCCAATCGATTCCCCATGCCAGTTCAGCGAGCGCGTTTTACACACACCCTGCGGAATCGTCAGCGCCACACCGTGCGCCTGCGCGTAGTTCAACGCACTCTGCAGAGCATTCGTGTCGTCTATTGTCCCATCGCACACCGCGCCAAATTCCTTCACGCTGCGCTCGGCCTGCTGCGCTCCGCTTGTCCGCAGGTCCGTTACCCGCACGCCGTTAGGATTCGTAAATCCATCGGTTCCCGTATACGTCGGCGGAATCTCCACCGCGCCGGTCGTTCCTGCTGCCGTAATAGCGGCCTGCAAAGTCGTCTGCGCACTGCCCGCCGCTGGAGCCTGCACCCCATTTACTGCCGGAGTCTGCAAGGCCCCCGTCATATTCCCGCCCGCCAGCGGAACCGCCTTGCTGAATGTCGCGTCCACATAGTGTTTGTCCGCTGCCTGCAACGGCTGCGTGGGATCGGCGTTCAGATAGAGTGGTCCGCTCAGTGTCCCGCCTGACGCCGTCAGAAGACTCTGCGTCAATTGCGAAATGGACTGATCCACATACGCCTTGCTCACCGCCTGCACAGCCTGCGCCGCCGGCATCACCTGCGCCCGCACTGCCCCCAGCACCGCCTGCGCCGCCGACGGAACCACCCAATACTCGGTGCTCGTTGTCCCGTCGCTCATGTGGTAGATAGCCGTGTAGTAGAGCCCCGCCGGCGTCGCTCCCAGGTTCGGTGTCAGGTTCACGCTCACAAACCCGTCAGGCGCAATCGTTACGGTCGTTCGCCCCGCCGCGATCGCCTTCCCGTTCGCCGTAGTAAATCCCGGCCAGCTCACGCTCAGAGTCCCGGTGCCGGCTTGACCGTTCGCCAGATACACGGTCCCCTGAACAGTCGTCGTCGAGACCGCTTGTGCGCTGGACATCTCTCCCAACACCATTCCCAGCAGTGCAATCGCCATCAGGACCAACACGGCCAGATTCGTTAACAGTCCCATCCGTCTGCCGGCGCCGCGCAACAACCATTCGCTTTTTGTGAGCTTCATTCCTGTCTCTTCCTTCTTTTTGGGAGCTTCAAATCTGTTTGTCTGCTGTCTTCCGCACTGCCTTCTTTGATGCTTCAAAAACGGCGCCCGGCTGCTTACGCCTTCACTTCCAACTCCATCCCTACAGCGTCAACGTTTGCTTCAGGGAAAAAGGTACGGGTTCCCCAGGCCTCGACTTTGAGACCTGGGATGTCGCGATCCCTTCATGCGGACCGAATTGAATTCAGACTCCAGTCTCCATGCTTCCCGCGCCCGCCTCTGCGGTCTCTTCCGTTTGCTCACCGTGCCACTGCGGCTCGGCCGCCCACATCTTCGCCACGCTCCGGCCGCGCTTGTTCTTCCCTGTATCCTTGCGCCCCTTTTGTGGTTCTGCAAGTAAAAACACCAGCTTTGCACTCAGCAAATCGCTCCCCACCGTTCGTCGCAGCAGCTTACGCGTGAACTTCCCGCTGTTATGTCCGAGACACTTCCCCAACGCAATTTGCAGTTCCTCGTCGTTTGCATCCGCGCTTTTCTCGCGAGCTGTCTCAACCTTTGTTGCGACAATTGCCCTTACATGCGTCACAACATCCGCCGCAACACCCGGTTTGACCCGCGTCTGCTTCTCTCTAACTTTCAATTCCGCTTCGTGTTTCCCTGCCATCTTTCCGCCATTCCCGGCCACCGTTCCACGGTCATTCGCAATTGCTCCGTAGAAACGAACAAGCGGCGACCCCACCGCGAAGTCGCCCCGAGAACGCATTCTCAAGAGTGTGACAATCACACCCCCGTTGAAAAAATGCCACAGCCTCTACTCCCTCTTCCCTACGCCCGCGAACCCGCGGAGATGGCCCGAAGAAGATAGGGGAAAGCCTCATCTGCCTTCCCCTGGTTAGTTACATTTCTGTATGAATGATCTAAGCTTACCCGAGTCACCCCTAATTACATGCAATCGTTTTTCATGGAACTTACTATTTGTTTTCAATAACGTACGAGCAAATTTACCCAGCCGCAATTTGACACTTTCAAAACAGAACAATTAATTCCTAGAATTGGCTGAACAGCAAGGTACAGCGACCAGAGTCGAATCCACCAAGGCTCCATCCATAGCAAAAGGCCCCGTGCCCCATCCTTTCGCGCACTTGGCGAAAGGGTGGGACAGCATGCATTTCAAGCTCGCCGCTTTGCCACAGTACAGGCATTAATATAATCAACAACGTACTACCGGTTTTGGGGTTGCAAAATGCCTGTAAGTATTTGGAACCACGTATAACAAGAACGAGTCCTGAGTTGAAACTTTGGTTCGAGTTCAATGCCGCTCGGCATGTGCGAATACCTCGCCCAGGTGCTGCCGAATTCAGCCCTTGACCCCTTTGCGGTGGCACTTGGGAATGAAGGTCACATGGTATTTGCACTCCCACTTGCGGTGTCTTTAACTCTCATACTCGTCCATCTTGAAACTCCTCCTCGTGTGCTTGGCGGCTCACGTTCTGCAGTTTCTTGGATGGACTCCTGCAAATGTCAAACTCTCACTGCCACCGCGGCAGGGCTGGGGGCCTCCCATGTTTAGCTAGCGTCCTGCGGCCACGGTCTTGAGCGAAAAGAGCGAACTACGGGCCCCGATAAACAGGATCTTCTTGTCCGCCCCTCCGAATGCCAGGCTTGATGGCCGCTCCGGAATCTCCACCACACCAATCTGGCGCCCGCTGGAGTTGTAGATGTAAAGCTGGCCTTCAGCCACATACACATTTCCTGCAGCATCGGTCACAACACTGCACCCTCCGCACGGCGCGAACTCCGTTGCGGTGACATGCTTTAGTTGTCAAGCCTCAAACGATAAAGGGTGTCATCGTCCTCGCTTGCCGCCAGGTGCTCGTCGCCAACATGAAAGAGCTGCCACTGCGATGCCTGTAGCATCGGCTGCCAGTTCCCGCCAGCCATGAGGGCAGTCGTTGCGCCTGGAGCATAAAAAAGCCGCTCGCCCATCGCCCACGTGGAACCGCATGTGTTGAAGAAATGAGTGCTGCGCCACATGAAACCGCACCGCAATCGCCGCCGGGTTGCCCTCACGGATTTCGAAGTCCAGATTGCTGATTCCGCTATAGAACGTAAACTCGTTTGCATCCACCACGGGCTCCCCCGCGGCTGGACGCCGCGAGGCAAACTGCAACATGTATCGGCCTGTCCCCAGAAATTCGTGGCCCTCCTGGAACCCAGGAGTGTTTGCTCCCAGGACGAATACTGGGCGATGTACGCCGTACCCGATTAGCCGAATCCCCGTCCAAAGGTGAATCGTCCGGCTGATTCGGCATCTGCCCTCGCCGACGAAGACGATGCCTTGCTCGGTTGTCTCCTGCACGCGATCGATTGCTGCCTGGATTGCCGCCGCATCGTCTGCCTTGCCATCAGCGGCGGCACCTAAGGCCCCACGTTCCAGGTTGACGGCATGAGGGTCGTCCCGTCGCATCGAGAACACCGATTGGGCTCTCATCGGCAGAGCTGCCGTCGCAACAAACACAAAAATCAAGACAGATATCCGAGGCATGATACGCATCTTAGGAACACTCCGTCGAATGGCTAAATTTAGAAGAACATTTACAACGTATTCACTCCACGGTTGGGGTCTCGATAGGGAACGAGACGCCCCGCTTCCTATCGTTGCCCCAAAAGATCCGGGGCGATCCATTAGGATCGCCCCGGAGTTGCTGCCGAATGTACAAAAACAATCACGCATTCTTACGAAGCGTCGAATTCGTAGAGGCTGATGCTGACGGGAGGAACCTGCACAATCTCCGGAACTCCATTCTGCGCAGACTCAACGATTTTGACGACAGGCTCTTTGCCCGCCTCATTGGTTGAGTTCACACTGGGCGGAGCAATCTGATAGAGCTTGCCCTGACCGCGAAGCTTGATGCCGCTGATTTTAGGCGTAAAGCTGTGGCCTTCTTCCGTGGGGTTGACCACTGAGATGAGGAACTTCTTGCGGTCGCCGGAGAAGGCTGCGAGAACATCGAGCGGAAAGGTCGGGCTTCCGGTCGGCTTGGTCCCCCTGTCGACAAAAGCCGTGCCGGGCACAAGTTGCTGGGGCGAATCCCCGTCAACCGCGATCGGAAAAGCGTTGAGGAAGTTTGTCTGCATCAGCTTCATCACCAGTCCCTCCGCCGCAAAGCCCACGCCTTCGCCGGTGTTGTCGGTCAACACGGTTCGCAGCCCTCCAGTGGCACAACTAGCCGCAATCATGTCGGAGTGACGGAACATCTCGTGGAAGCAGAGCGCGTACGAGAGAGGCATCAACATTCCAGATGGCCGCCCGAAGCCCCCGCCGGCGGTTGGCGACGCCCCGCGCAGACGATTCCCCCATTCATCGAAGATGAATTTGATGCCCTTGTCTTTCAACGACGGCATCTTCTCGACATACTTATCCCACGCTTCGAATGCTTCGCCGATGCGGTTGGCCAGCCTGCGGGTTCTGAAATGAAGAGGATCGTGAACATCAACAAAGAGCTGCTTCTCAGCGTCGAAGACCAGATCAGGATAGGCGTAGGTATGCTCGGAGAGAAAGTCGATGTTGTCAACACACTTCGCGAGCAGCCATCCGTCCCAGTCATTCACACTGCCGAATTCATAGGGGAGCTTTTCCGTAATAGGTGGCTCCCATATGCTGGGGAAGAAGTTGCCATTCTTCTCCGCACCATCCACAGACTTCTCGCAAACGCTTGCTCCTGAGACAGTCACTTTAATGTTAGGGTCCACCTTCTTCATGGCTTCGACGATGTAGTTGTGCTTGACGCAGTACTGGTCGAGCGACATGTGGCCATACTGCCAGGGACCATACATCTCGTTGCCAATGCACCAGAAGCGGACATTGAAAGGCGCGGGACTGCCATTCTCCGCCCGCATTTTGCCCATGCGCGTTTCGACGGAACCATTGCAGTACTCCACTTGTTCGGCCGCGTCGCGCGCCGAACCGAAGCCGCTGTCGATGGCCAGATCGGGCTCGGCTCCGACCAATCGGCAAAGAGCGATGAAGTCATGAAGTCCCACGTCGTTCGGCTCCACCCTGTCAGACCACATTGGTTGCAGGCGCGGTTGGCGCTTATCCCGATCGCCAAGTCCATCTCGCCAGTCGTAGGCAGAGACGAAGTTGCCACCGGGCCATTTGAACATTTTGAACCCCGCCTCTTTGAAGAGCCGGATCATTCCTGTGTGAAATCCCTGCACATTGTCTGCAGGCATCAGCGATGCGGTTCCAACGTGAAACGCGCCGCTGCCGGTACCCAGGATTTCCAGGTGCGCATCCTCTGTGTCGGCTGCCGCGGTGAACTTCAATGGGAATTTCTTGTACTCAGGCGACAGCGATGGGATCGCGGCGGTTTGCGAATCGCCAGCGCCTGTTCCCCACACCAGACGGACAATGACTTTGGCGCCGGCATCCCCAGCGAGATAAATGCGACCTTCGTAGGTCTTGCCGCGGCCCACGCGCAATTTGGACTGTTGAATGCCGCGGGGCTCTGAGCCTCCGAGTCTGACGAGCGGGCTGTGCTTGCCGACAAACGGTCGCACTGTGTCCATAGTGACCGTTCCTGCGGGCCCAACCGGCTTGAAAGGCTCGCCCAAGAAGCGGCGAAAAAAAGAAGCGGTTGGCGCAGGCGGTGGCGCTACATCGGTAATAGGGTTGGCAAATTTTCTGTCGGTCAACATCTCGGCCCACACATTCGTGGTCGCTGGTTCCATGTAGCCGCCGAAAACCATTGGATTCACTGGGCCGCCGCTCTTGGAAGCATCAATTGTGACCTGAATGTTCCCTGTCCCAGCGGCAAAAGCAGTCATCCCGTGATTCAGCATTGCAGCGCTTGCAGCTGAAGCCGCTAAAAACTCTCGTCGATTCATTGGCATGTCCTATCTCCTCGCGTCTTGCTTGATTCGCACGTTCTCAGAGGGCTCTATTCAGACTAGAACCTCTTGAAAGAAGAATTCACCATAGAGGCTCTGGTGAACTGCTCACTGGAAGAGTCTTGGCGCAAAGTCCTTCAGATCCCGGCGCCACGTCTGCCACTCGTGCGATGTTCCGGGCGACTCGTAGAATTCGTGTTTGACCTTTGCTTCGACGAGCGCCGCGTTCAGTCTCTGGATGCCGGCCCTCATCTGGGGCGGCTCCTCCGTTCCGACGCCGATCCACAGCAGATGCACTCGCTTGGCAAATGCAGTCGGATCTGCAAGCGCGCCATTGAAGGCCGTCTTCAAATCCAGTTTTTGTTCGCCCCGCATCATCATCCCACCGGCTCCGCTGAATCCTCCGATGTAGGAGAAGAGGTCCAGATGATTGAACGTAACCTGGAATGTCTGCATCCCTCCCATGGACAAGCCGGCCATGGCGCGGTGATCGCGATCTGGAATCGTACGGAATGTGGAATCGATGAACGGAATCAAAATTTTGGTGACATCGTCTTCAAAGGTTGCCATCATCTCCTGCATGAAGCGCATCCCTGCAGGTGAACCCATGGGATTACCGGTTATATCGGGCGCCTTGTAGTCGGGCCGCCGCGCATAACCACTTGCCATCACAATGATCATCGGCTTGCTGCTCTTGCTTGCAATCAGATTATCGATGATGAAGTTGGCATGCCCTTGCTTGATCCACCCGGTCTCGTCTTCGCCGCCGCCATGCTGCAGATACAGTACCGGGTAGCGCACCTTGGTCTGGGTGTCGTAGTTCGGCGGCAGATAGACCAGTGCATGCCGCCAGCTCCCGGTTACGCTGGAGTGATACCAGACTTCACGAACCTGCCCGTGGGGAACATCCTGCGGCAGGTAATATGTCACTCCGGCTTCAGGAACTTCAACAGCACTTGCATCTTTGCTGCCGCCATAGAAGGAATGACTGCCAGGGTCGCTTACTTCAACGCCATCGATATTGATCGTGTAGTAATGAAGCCCGGGCGCCAAGGGAGGTGTCGTGACGGTCCAGAAGCCGTCCGCCTGCTTCTCCATGTCGAGCTTGGGATTGCTCCAGAAATTGACCTTCACTTTGGTGGCGTCAGGGGCCTTGATCCTGATCTGGACCCGTGAGGCACTGTCTACGCGCGGATACTGCGCATCTAGAACATTGGTGGTGGCGGGCTTGAAGTCGCCCTGCTCCTGTGCATAACACAGGCTCGCAAACAGCAGCATCATGATTCCGATAAGCTTCATGTTTTCTCTCTCCCGCAGTCTGAAGCGCAATGCCGCTAACGCAGAATTGGGCCCAGGGTGCATTTGAATTCTCGAATGCGAAGCCGCGGACGGCGTCGCTTTTGCGTCTCCCAAGTGCTTGCTGGCGGTTCTATTTGAAAAGCCGCGGAGCGAAGTCGTTCAGGTCTCTCCGCCACGTAAGCCATTCGTGAGCTGTGCCGGGCGATGAGAAGTAGACATACTTGATTCCGGCCTTGTCCAACATCGACCGAAACTCTCCGATGGCGCCCGGGAACGGATTGGGCTCTTTCGTCCCCATGCCAAGCCAGAGCAGCTTTACTTTCTCGTTGAATGCCGCTCCGTCTTTGAACCGCCCATCGAACGACGTTGCCGGATCCAGCGGGTCAGTGCTCAAGCCGTTCATGGTCCCGCTGAATCCACCAATGTAGCTGAACTTGTCCAGATTATTTGTCGTGAGCCTCAGTGTCTGATTCGCTCCCATGGAAAGACCTGCCATCGCCCTGTGCTCCCGATCGGCGATCGTTCTGAAGCCGGAGTCGATCATCGGGATCACATCTTTCGTGATTACATCTTCGAAGGCACCAATATCGCCCGAACCTCTGGGCCCCGGCGCTCCCATTGGCGGCCCGGGTCGCGCGGCGTATCCGTTATCCATGACGATGATCATGGGCATGGCTTTCTTAGCGGCGATCAGGTTGTCGAGAATCAGATTGGCATGCCCCTGGAAGATCCATCCGGTTTCGTCTTCACCCATGCCGTGCTGCAGGTAGAGAACAGGGTAGCGTGCTTCGGAGTTGGTATCGTAGTCGGGCGGTGTGTAAACAAAGCAGCGCCGCCATTGCCCGGTGACCTTCGAGTGATAGATCCGGATGCGCACATCGCCATGCGGCACATCGTTCGCAAGGTAGTAGTCAACTCCGTCTTCGGGAACTTCGATTCCGCTGGCATCCCTTGAAGTGCCGAAGAACGCATGGCTACCGGGGTCGTTGACCGCTACGCCATCCACAAGGAGTGAATAGTAATGGAAGCCAACAACCAAGGGCGGCGTGGTCACGCTCCATACGCCGTCGCTACTGCGCGTCATGGGATACTTGCCGCCGCTTACCTGGACTTCGACCCTCTGTGCATCTGGTGCCTTGAATTGGAAGACGGCACTCTTGTCCAGCAGCACACGCGGGTATTGACCACCGTAGACATTCGTCGTGGCAGGCGGGGCATCTTCAACCGCCGAGGCCTGCACACCCTCCGTGGTACGACGCCACGCAAAGTAAGCATCCAGGCCTTTCAGTCCCGGCTCGTTGGGAACTGGGCCGATGTGCGGTGTGCCTGCGAAGTACATATACTCAGGACTCTCATCGCTGAATGCCGGCCATTTGGGCATGCCTTTGCCGTTCGGGTCTCCGTATTTGGCGAAGTTCGTCCAGTAAGTCGCCATCGCATCGGAAATAACATGGTCTGCGGCCGTGGGCTGCTCGTTGCGAAGTTCATTCAAATGACCGAACACATAGGCAACCTCTCTGCCATGCGGTGCGCCGTAACCGGCCTGTGGTGAATCCGCAGCATGGTCCGGATGCTGATCAAAGTAATAGATGTACGCCTTCCCCTTGCCCAGTCTGGCCTGCATCTGCGCCCATGTCCAAGTATGCCAACCGAATGCTGCATCTCGCGCAAGGTCGCGCGCGGTCTTCGGCACAGTCGTTTCCCCGGTGGGGTAGGCGCTCAGCAGACTTTCTGCAAAGCCCCCGTAGCGCTTGCGCGTGTTGTCGATATATTCCCTGGGACTATGAGGCGGAGAGAAACTCGCACCTTCGTCCGAGTTGTAGCCGACCAGGATCGGCGTGTCGTTAAACTGCTTGGCATCGTAAATTTTGTATTGGTCGTCGGGAAGCACCCAACCGTCGACAATCGGCCATGCCATCCCACGCTGGCCGCGCGCAGCGGCCATAATCTTCTCTGCCGGCATGTTTCTCAGATCCGCGATCGATACCGCTCCTGCACTTTTGGCGAGTGCTTCTCCACTTCGTTCCGCGTCAGAAAGAGGACGCATGTTCTCGCCCGGCTGCCCGGTCGACCGCTGATGACCGAACGAGCCACCGCTTTCTGAAATCGCGCCATGGAACAGCCCCTTCGCCAGCGGCGAAGCCGACAGCTGGCTTACCGCGATTCCTCCGGCCGACTCACCAAAGATCGTCACCTTGTCCGGATCGCCACCGAACCTGGCAATGTTCTTTTGTATCCACTGCAAGCTCGCGATCATGTCCAGCAGACCGTAGTTTCCTGAGATATGCCGAGGTGATTCTGCACTCAGCTCCGGATGCGCCATGAACCCCATCGGTCCCACCCGATAAGCGATGCTGACCAGGACCACTCCCTTCCGTGCCAGAACCTCTCCACTGTAGGTCGGAACGGAGGTGGCTCCGGCATTGAACCCGCCACCATAGATCCAAACCAGCACCGGGATATGGGCGGAGGCCGATTTCGCAGGCGTCCAGACATTCAAATACAGGCAGTCCTCGCTCATTGCGGGGGCTTCTTGTCCAGGTGGTGAAAAGCTGCCTTGTACACACTGCGGTGCAAATTTGTCGGCGTTGCGCACGCCGTCCCAATTCGCCACTGGCTTCGGAGTCCGCCAACGCAGCTCACCTATTGGAGGCGCTGCGAAGGGAACGCCGCGATAGACGGTTAATCCCTGTTCAACGGTCCCCTTCAACAGGCCCTGCTCAACCTTCACGGTAGGATCCTTGGCCGCACTCATGAGCGGCGCCGCCAAGATGGCGATTGCAAGCAAAACCTTTTTCATCTTCAATTCCTTTCTTCGCTCTCTGGAACTCTCTTAGGGAAAACGCAGCACGATCCCGGCTCCGCTTCAACCATTCACGTGCCGTGCCGGAAGACTCGCAATAGTCGTGTCACGGACTGCGGCGTCTCCGCCCAGACTATCTTCGGTCACGGGGGCTGCTCGCGATCGATTGACCTCCCGCTGCAACCTTCAGTTGGTCAGGAACAGTCTGCCCAGCCTGTTGAGCGGTGGATGCGACAGTGCCCCCAAACCACAACGCCGTTGCTGCGAATACAAAAATTCCTGCCCTCATCATGCACCGTCCCTATCCTTTGTACCGGCTAGATTTCTTCTTTGCTGTCTGATCATTAGGCGGCAAACAGGTGGTTTGTCAGCGAACACATTCAAATCACTTCACGCTAACGCCGTTCATGAGTTCATCTGCAAACCCGCCGTCGCATTCATGCGATGTTGCGATATATCCGCAAAAGTTGACTTCCGTTGCACGCATTTGCGCGACTTGCTCTTCATTCGGAAATCGTTTACCCAGACAGAAGTAAATCGCTTTTTCAGAACAAGAGCATAGTATCCACAAAGCATGAGGCTGAAAAGCAGGATTTTTAGAACATTCTCATCGATATTTTAGATATTGCGTTTTCCTGGCGCTTTGGTGCGCTTATCAACAGCCTTCAGCTTGACAGGCGATTGGGCAGCCCTCTAATGTCCCTCGGGAATACGCTTTCTTGCCCAGGCACGCTGGGTGCGTCTCCATAAGAACAAGCTGAGTCCATTTCCCGACTGCGCATGGCAGCGTGATGACTCAATAACCATAAGGAAGAGATGGAATCTTTATGTCACAATCTGGCAATCGTATCCTCATGAATCGTCGTGAGGCTCTGATTTTTTCTGCAACGGCGGGAATGAGCGTCGCCCTGGGGCAGCCGGCTCTTGCGATGGATAGCACCAAAACTGCAGCCCATCAGGAACCAGGGGTTTGCACTACTCCGCGCACTGCAATCGCGCATACTCAGTACGGCAAGGTTCGGGGTTTTTTGGCCGGAGACGTGTTCACGTTCAAGGGCATTCCTTACGGACAAGACACTGGCGGAGAGAACCGCTGGTTGCCGGCAAAGCCTCCCGTACCTTGGAAGGATGAGTATCCCGCATTGATCTACGGGGGCAACTGCCCACAGAACCTGCATGACTGGACGGGGATCGAGCAAACGTTTCTGCAGGACTGGGACGATGGCTATCAGAGCGAAGACATGCTCAAGCTGAACATTTGGACCCCCAGCCTGACGGGCAAGCGCGCGGTCATGTTCTATATCCATGGAGGCGGGTACAGCTTTGGTTCGTCGTATGAACTGGCTTCGCATGAAGGCGCTCAGATGGCGCGGCATCACGACGTGGTCCAGGTGTCGGTGAATCACCGGCTCAACGCGCTTGGGTTTCTGGATGTCTCTGAAGTTGGGGGCTCCGCCTACGATGAGTCAGTCAATGTGGGCATGACGGACCTGGTTGCGGCTCTGAAGTGGGTTCAGGAGAACATCTCGAACTTCGGCGGCGATCCTGACAAGGTGATGATCTACGGCCAGTCCGGCGGCGGCTCCAAGGTTACGACGCTGTTGGGCATGCCGTCAGCAGCAGGGCTGATCCATCGCGCATCTGTGCAATCGGGCGGCGGGGGCAACATCCCGACGGGTGAACTGCAGAAAGAGTATGCGCGGGAAATCGTGAAGGAACTTGGCATTGGCATTCATGATATTGGAGCGCTGCAGAAGATGGAATGGTCGAAACTGAACAAGGCGGGAACTGCTGTCTCGGCCCGGATGTATCCCCGCGGGGCGGGTGCGCCTGGACCGTTTGGACCTCCGCGTGCCGGATGGAGCCCCAGCGTTGACGGACATGTAATTACGATGCGATCGTTCTCGGACGCTGCTCCTGAGATCTCGAAGAATGTGCCAATGTTGATGGGGTCGGTGAGCGAAGAGGGCAACCGTATGCGCTCCCGTCCAACCGAGGAAGAGTGGCATGCCACCCTCGTAAAATCCTATGGTGAAGAGAAGGCAACCGCACTGGTTGCCGGCTTGAAAAAGGCGCATCCGCACAAGAGCATCCGCACGCTGTCGTATATGTGCGCTGGCCCGGGGTTGAACGGACTCTCCATGCGGAACAATGTGGTGAAGATGTCCAAATTGAAGCACGACCTTAAGGCGGCGCCCGCCTTTGCGTACTACTTCACATGGCAATCGCCGATGCTGGAAGATGCGGGCGCATGGCATACCGCTGAACTCGCGTTCTGCTTCGACAACACCAAACGGTGCGAACAAGGCACAGGCAATACACCTGAGGCACAGGCGCTGGCGAAGAAGATGGCCACTGCGTGGGCGAACTTCGCCAGCACGGGCAATCCCAGCCAGCCAGGCTTGACCTGGACGCCAACTGACCCGGATAGCTGCAAGACCATGGTCTTCGACAACGAATGCCGCATGGTCGATGATCCGGAAGGGATCACACGCAAGATCTTATTGAGTTGAGCGTATTCAACAGGCACCTGTGGATCCAGAACTGCAATCTGCATCTGCCGGCAAGGCGGTGATACCGTCGTGCAAATTACCAGAAACTCCCCCGTCTTTAGCGGGGGAGTCTTCTCAGCTACCCGCTCAGGCTAGCAACGCCGCGATCCCGGGCCGAATTCCTGTGCGGAATTCAAAGCACTTCCACCTCACGATTTGCGCCGAAGAGTTCAGCAAGATAATTCCTTTCCCGGCTGGTCGAATCGAAATCCTTAAGAACCAGGGACAACCGCGCGAACCGCTCAACGCCCGTTGGCAGCCGCAGTCCGACTAGTTCTCCGGATTCCAGGTAGGGTAGGATTCTGTAAACCGGCAGCCATCCGAAGCACAACCCGCTGCGCACGGCCTCAATCGCAGATTCAATTGAAGTCACATCTATTTGGCGTTGCGCTGGAGCATGTGGTTGTCGTCTGGGTGCCGGGCCGGTCGCTCCTTCGATGACTACGGCAAGGCGCTGAATCAAGTCCATTCGCGTCAATAGCCGCTCTCCGGCACTCAGGGGATGGTCAGCTCTGGCGACGGCTCTGATTCGTATATCGAGGACCGGCTTGATCAAATGCTCTTGCGGCGGCGTTCCAACAATACACAAATCAGCGCCATGGTTTGCGAACTCATTCACGGAGGACAGGAAAGTACCGCGATGCAGCTTCACATGGGTGTGGGGATAAACGCGCGTCAGTTCTGCGAGTGCGGCAAAGAGCCGATCGTCCGGATAAACACTGTCAACGGAGAGAGTGATCTCGGTCTCACCTCCGGCAGCCAAAGACGCAGCTCTTTGTTCGAGTGCCCGAAACCCGCTGAGCAACGGCTCTACATCCGCCAGCAACGCCTTTCCAGCTTCGGTGAGTTGCGCCTTTCGGCCCTTCATTTCAAGCAGTGGCGTCTTGAACTGATCCTGGAGCCTGGAAACTGCGTAACTGATAGTCGATTGTGAACGATTCAACTTCGATGCGGCAGCTGCAAAACTACCCAACTGGACCACCGCTTCCAGCACTTCCCACTGGTCGATTGTTGTATTCATGAACGTGGCTCCAGAATGAGTCGAGAATTCTATCCTTTGAATCGGCAAGACAACGATATATCGAAATCCTCGATATATCAATTTAGGAAACGCCACGGAGAAGCTGACTTTGTTGTAGGCAAGCACACGACTGTCTTTCAGTAAGAGAATTTACTGAGTGTAAAGTCCGCGTTTGACCGGTAAACGCTTGCTTGTGAAACTCGGTTGCGTCGACTATTCGCACAGCGCAAAGATGTTGCACTGACCGCGGACGGCTATGAGGATCTGCAGAGATAGGGGTATTTACGGGCAGGTGGTGCCGAAGATGAGCGACATCTGCACCACCAACGTGCAGAGCCAGTAGCCCTGCTATGTCCGCCAGGGCAACCGTGCAGTTGCAGATGTGTATCAAGGCCTTGCAATCAGACGAACACTAACCTGGTCCGCCGCCGGTTTGCAGCATCGAAACATTGCTCAATGGTCCACTCTTGATACGCAGTACCTGAGTTTTGTCCCGCGCTGGGCATCTCCAATTCACCGACATCAAGCTTTCCGCGATTTACATATTTTCAGCAGTCCGATATCGTCCATGTCAACGGTGCAAATAGCTGTTGATAGAGTTGTTAGTGCCTTTTGTGCTCCAGGTGGCACGATAAAATCCGTATGCCGCATAGGGCATTTCCCCTCCGCCCGCACAGGGGAATGACCGGTTTGCGCAGGGCGAAAACTTCCGCATATCACAAAAGTAAGTAATTCGCAAGATTACTATAGCCGCAATAGCCAATTGCACTTTTACGCCTTTTAGGGGATTCTTCTAATTACCCCTGCATCTTAGAGTATTACAAGACCAGAACAAGGCAGTTTTTGATCTCAGCAAGGTGCGCATGGCGGTTAATCTTCCCCAGAGCTACAGGGCTCTTATCGAAAGTTCCGATGAACTGATTTGGTCGGTGGACCTCAACCATCGGCTCAGAGCCTTCAACTCTACATTCCTGCGTTATGCTCATGCCATTTATGGCGTGCATACAGGGGTTGATCCGTGTGCTGAAGAATTGGCTCCAACTGAGATGGTGTCGGCTTTTTCTTCCTTCTATACCCGGGCAATGGCCGATGGCGCTTTTCGTCTTGAGCATTCCCTGCTGGATGGCCAGATTCTCGAGATGGCCTTCAGCCCCACTCTTTCTGAAGACAATATTACCGGCGTTTCAGTCTTCGCCAGAGACATCACCGAGCGCAGGGCGGCGGAAAACGCATTCCGGCAGGCAGAAAAGAAATATAGAGACATTTTTGAAGGAGCAATCGAGGGGATCTTTCAATCATCGCCTAACGGAGAAGTGTGGTCCCTGAACGTCGCCATGGCTCGGATGTTGGGCTACAAGTCTCCCAGAGAGTTCAAGGCAAAAGTCAGGACCTTGGCCCAGGATGTCTGGGCGGACCCGGAGGAACGCGCCAAATACCTGCACCTTCTCGAAGAGAATGGGGAGTTTAATGGGTATGAATGCCAATGCAAGTGCAAGGACGGAAAGCTCATCTGGGTTTCTCTCAAAGTACGCCGGATGCTTGGCCGCGATGGACAGCTTCTTTACTACCATGGATTCATCGAAGACATCTCTGACCGCCGGCTGGTAGCGCAGGCGCTGGCAGAGCGCGAGCTGCTCTTCCGTCAGTTCTTTGAAGCTAACGGCTCGATGATGTTGCTGATCGACCCCGCAAGCGGAGCCATCGTAGACGCTAATCCGGCTGCCGCGGCATACTACGGCTACACTCGCCAGCAGCTGACGGAAATGACCATCAGCCAGATCAACATGCTTTCGCCTAAAGAATTCTTCGCGGAATGGCGCAAGGCATTCGACAAGGAGCAGAACCACTTCATATTCCCTCATCGGCTCGCTTCGGGTGAAATGCGCGACGTTGAGGTCTATTCCTCACCGGTTACCGTGACCGGCCGGCATTTGCTCTTCTCTATCGTCCACGACATCACCGAGCGCAGGCAGGCCCAGCAGGCCCTGGCAGAGAAGGAGAGTCTCTACCGCCAGTTCTTTGAGGGGAACGGTTCTGTCATTCTGCTGATCGATCCCTCCAACGAAACTATTTTCGACGCCAATGAGGCTGCCTTGGCCTTCTACGGCTATAGCCGGGAAGAGATGATCGGAATGTCGATCGTTCAGATCAACCCTCGGCCCGCTGAAGCAATTCAGGCAGATCTCAAATTGGCAGTTCAAAGAGGCCGCAACCATCTCTTCCTCCTCCAGCGGCTTTCCTCTGGCGAATTACGCGACGTCGAGGTTCACTCTTCGCCCGTTTCAATGGGTGGCAGGCAATTGCTCTTTTCCATTATTCAAGACATCACGGAGCGCAACCGCACCACATTGAAGCTGGCTGACAGCGAGGCCCAAGAGAAAGTGGCCGCGGCTCAGGAGGCCACGCGGAGCAGCAATGCCCGCCTCCGGGCTGCATTCGAGATCAACCTTGACCTCTCGGCAATCAGCAGAATGGATTCGACTTACATCGAGGTCAACGCGGAGTTCCTCAAAGTCCTGGGCTATGAACGCGAAGAAGTTATCGGAAAGACCGCGGCAGAACTCCAAATACTCGCACAACCGGATGACGTTGAGAAACTGGCCGAGAAATTCAGCCGCGATCACATGTGCCGCGGTCTCATGCTCAAGTTCCGCAAGAAAAGCGGAGAGGCCTTCTGGGGGGAGATGTCTGCGTCGGTCGCTGATCTGGACGGTGTTCCCCACGTTTTTTCCAGTGTCCGGGACCTTTCGGCTACGCTGGCAGCCGAGGACGAAATCTATAAGCTCGCCTTTCTCGACCCGTTGACCAGCCTGCCCAACCGCCGCCTTTTGCTTGACGAACTGCGTCAGGCGCAGGCCAACGCCATTCGCAGCGGTCTCAAGCAAACCTTGCTGATGATCGATCTCGACAACTTCAAGGCCCTGAATGACTCGCTCGGCCATTCTCTCGGCGACCTGATGCTTCAGGAGGTTGCCCAGCGTATCACCTCCTGCCTAGGTAAAGCCGACACAGTGGCTCGCATCGGAGGCGATGAATTTGTAGTGATGTTGAAAGACCTGAGCAAGATCCCCGAGGAAGTGGCCGCCCACGCGAAAATGGTAGCCGACAAGATCCTCGCGGCAATTGACCAGCCTTTCTTGCTCGCTCGCCACGAATGTCGCGCCACTGCAAGCGTGGGCGTGACGGTCTTCGGTGATCCCAGCGATGGCACCAATGAGATTCTGCAGCAGGTGGAAATTGCCCTTTACCAGGCAAAGGCTGAGGGCCGCAACAGAATCAGCTTCTTTGTCCCGGCATTGCAGACCGCCGTCAACGCTCGCATGACACTGGTCGATGACATCCGGCGAGGAATTGAAGAACACCAGTTCCAGGCCTACTATCAGCCCCAAATCATGAATGGCCGCCTGACTGGGGTCGAATCCCTTATCCGCTGGCAACACCCCACGCGCGGACTCGTGCTACCCAACGACTTTATTCCCCTTGCCGAGGAGACTGGACAGATTGTCGCGATTGGCGTGTGGGGGTTGGAGGATGCCTGCAAACAGCTCGTGGCCTGGGCGCAGCGTAAGGATACATCCCATCTAAGAATTGCCGTGAACATCAGCGCACGCCATTTCAGCCAGCCGGATTTTGTCGATCAGGTTCTCCAGATACTCGAACGCTCTGGCGCCAACGCGACGAATCTGGAACTTGAACTCACCGAAGGCGTCATGGTTCAAGACTTCGAGGACATCATCGCCAAGATGACGAAACTCAAATCGCACGGGATAAAGTTCAGCTTGGACGACTTCGGCACCGGATACTCGTCTCTGTCGTATCTCAAGCGCCTGCCCCTGGATCATTTGAAGATCGACATCTCGTTCATACGCGAAATCCTGACTGACCATACCAGTGCAACGATTGCACGAGCCATCATCTCGATCGGCCAGGCCATGGACTTGCCGGTTATAGCCGAGGGCGTTGAAACAGAAGAACAGCGGGGATTCCTCCTCGGCCTCGGCTGTCATAGTTTCCAGGGCTATCTTTTCAGCCGAGCGCTGCCGGTCATGGATTTTGAGGCATTTCTTGTCCGTTTTACAAAGCAAGCAGCCACGACTCGCTCTTAGAGCCGTCGCCGGCCATGAATTACGGAGTGTTCCAGGGGCACTCCACACCTTTGCGACTGTAACCCGCGGCAGATCAACGATAGAAATTCAAACTTAGTAACGGCGAATCCTCCGGAAATGCAGAACCTCTGATTAAGGCGCTGTTTTGAAAGGGCACGGCCGGGATACCCTCTGGGTCGCCGCGCCACAAGTAGTGGAATATAGAAGAGGGCTTCACAGGCTGCGGAAGAACTCAATGTTCGAGAGAGACAGGCAAGTTTTGTATCAGTCCTCCACCGGCGCTGCCGACCCACGAGGAATGCAACTGTGCCCCATCGATCGGATGTCTTTGTTTTTGTCCGATGGGTGGGAGTCCGTAGAACTCTATCACGATACCTTGGTTTGTTGAACTTGCATTGTTGTTTCTTTTTAGGGCACGACTTCAATCGGGCCGCAAACCGCTGAGAACAAATGAGGGCTTTAGCCCCTGCTGCATTGCAATTAGGCATCGAGCCAAACTCAGGCCTTTTTCCGCAGCCTCTTCAGCCCCAGACGGAATGCTCGGCGTGGAATAGAACTGAATCAGAGGTCCTTAAAGAAAGCAGGGAACACAGGGATGAACAACCTTCAAAGTGGACAGCTTTGCCTCACCGGCAGGTTTACCAGCGCAGTGGATTATGGGCGTCACCTTCATATAGAGCGGCGCAAAGGGACCGACATTCCCTACATGGCGCATCTTCTCGGCGTCGCATCTCTGGTTATGGGAGAGGCTGGTCATGCCGGGGTGCCCGTGACGGAAGACATGGTGATCGCCGCCCTGCTTCATGACGCCGTTGAAGACCACGGCGGATGGCCGCGATTGGAAGATATAAAGCAGAACTTCGGTCCGAATGTGGCGCGAATGGTGGAGGGACTCACCGACAGCTTTTCAGGCGACTCCGGCGACAAAGAACCGTGGGAGCAGCGCAAGGAAGCCTACATCGAACGGCTTCGAGAAGAGCCGGCGGACGTGAAGCTCATCTCAGTGGCCGACAAACTCTACAATGCACGAGCCATCCTCGAAGATTACCGCGAGATCGGGCCTGAGATCTGGAAACGCTTCAAACGCGCCCGGAAAGACCAGCTATGGTACTTCAACGCCCTGGTGGAAGTTTTCAAAGCATCTGGAGGCGGCCGTATCGTGGATGAACTTGAGCGGGTTATCGCCGAACTCACGCAGGTTTCTGCGGGTGAGTCCCAGTGAGAATTAACCGGCGGTCTGTTGCCCCAGTAATTCGGGATCGTTGTTTCGCACATTGCCTACTCGTTCACTGACCGGCCAGGCCTCCATCTTTTCGGCGGAGTAGGGGCGAAGCAAATCGACTGGAGGCTGTGCCGGGTCGCCCGGTTCCAGCCAACGGGCATAGTCCTGGGGCTCAAGGATGACCGGCATTCGGTTGTGGATTCGCTCCATGACAGCGTTCGGATCCGTGGTCAAGACAGTAAAGGTCTCAAGTGGCTCGCCTTCTTTCGGCTGCCAATGCTCCCACAAACCCGCAAAGGCATACGGCTCCCCACTCTTGAGCGCAATAGCATAGGGCTGTTTCGTCTTTGCATCCAGGCGTTGCCACTCGTAAAAGGCATCGGCCGGCACCAGGCAGCGCCGCCTTTTGAGTGCCTCACGGTAGGCTGGTTTCGATGCGACCTCTTCAGCGCGTGCGTTGATGGTGGAGTAGCCGAACTTCGCGTCCATCGCCCAAAAGGGCACCAGCCCCCAGCGCATGAGGGCAAACTCCCTGGTGCCCGTGTCACGGCTTAGTCGCACGATCGGCTGAACGCTCTGCGGTGCCACGTTGTAGCTGGGGGCGAACCACGGCATATCCTCAAGCTCGACACCGAACCAGTCGGCAAGGACCTCTTGAGTTGATCGACGGGCAAAACGACCGCACATATCAACCCAGCATAACGCGTCCACGCAGATCGCCGGTTACCGGCGATCGTTGAAGATTTGAGATTGCTCTGGAGGTGCGAGCCCCCTCTGAAATGAGAGGGCTTGGCTAATACAGTGAAAGGGGTAGCGCGTAGCCTTAAAGTAGAGTAAATTTGTCCAAATTGTCAAGCTAAATGTTGAAATAAAAGTAGGTTATGGTAACGTGATCTCTCCATTTTCCGCATCAAATCCAGTGCAAATGCCGCTAACTAGATCATAGGAAGCCTGCAAAATGCTCTCCGGACGCCCGAGATCGCGCCAATAATATTTATCGGCGCGAAAAGCGAGGATCTTTTCTCCCTGAGTCGCGAGATGCATATAAGTGGCGATGATGGAAAAGGCGCCTTCATCTGCCATCTTCGCAAAGATGCGGGGAGACAGGACGTGGATGCCTGAAAATGCCAACGCTTGCACCTCAGGGGCGGAGCGAAGCAACTCAACCTCTGCATCACGCCCGGCCCGGCGGCCACAGAGTTGACCATCCTCGTCGAACAGTAAATAACGCGAAGTCTCCCGCTTTTGAACGGCCAGGGTGGCGAGCGCGGCGTGTTCTGTATGAAAGCGCACCATCCGCCCCAGATCGATGGTGCTGAGGACATCGACGTTGTAAAGAATGAACGGCTCTTGCGAACTCTCGCTGGAATCCAAAAAGAAATGCGCGGCATGTTTCAAGCCGCCGCCAGTGTCGAGAAGAGCTTGCTCGCGCGAGATTTCAATACGCATACCGAAGTTGCCGTTGGCCTTCAAGTAATCGACAATCATGTCGGCGTAGTGATGCGTGTTAACGATTACCTCGTGCACGCCAAAGGCGCGCAGACGGTCGAGGGCGATCTCCAGCAGCGTACGGCCCGCCACGGTTACCAATGCCTTGGGTCGGTCATCAGTGAGGGGGCGCAGGCGTGTGCCCAGGCCTGCGGCTAGAATCATGGCCTTCACTGGCCTATCTTCTCCAAATTGCGTTTCTCTTGTTCAATGTGCCGGATAACCACTTCTACCCCGTTGACGCCGCGCAAATGTTTTGCCAACTGCTCCGCCAGGTAGACGGAGCGGTGCTGGCCACCGGTGCAGCCAAACGAGACCATAAGGTGTTTAAAGCCGCGGAGCTGATAGCCACTCACGCTTGCATCCACAAGAGACAGAACGTTCGCAAGATACTGGTGCACGCTCTCCTGCTGCTTGAGATACTCCATTACAGGCTCGTCCTTGCCGGTGAGTTGCTTAAATCGTTCTTCACGTCCAGGATTAGGCAGGCTGCGTGCATCGAAGACAAAGCCGCCGCCGTTTCCTGTCTCATCGGCTGGAATTTCATTGTGAAAGCTGAAGCTGAAAATCCGCACAGTCAAGGCCTCAGTGGAAGCAGCCAACCCCCGCAATTTTTCCGATCCCAACATATCCTGCAGTGCGTCCATCAGGGCCGGCAGGGCAATGGGCAACTTTACGTTGTGAGCCAGCCAGCGCAGGTTCTTCAGCGCGTAAGGCACACTCTGCAGAAAATGGGCTTTGCGCTCGTAAAATCCGCGGAAGCCATAAGCGCCGAGCGCCTGCAGGATGCGGACGTAAACATACGCGTAATAGTGCTCCATGAACGATTCGCGCTTGAGGTCGATGAATCTTCCCGCGCAGTCGAGATAGTAGTCAAGCAGTTCCTGGCGCAGCTCCGGCGGCAGATCGGCCTTGCCGTCGTAGAGCAGTGAAGCGATGTCGTATTGCAGCGCACCTTTGCGGCCGCCCTGGTAATCCAGAAAAAACGGCTGCCCGTCGCGCAACATTACATTACGCGATTGGAAATCCCGGTAGAGAAAGTAATCGTGGCTCGCGCCCAACAGAAACTTCGTCAACCGGCTGAAATCGACTTCAAGTGCCTGCTCGTTGAATGGTATGCCGGCGAGTCGCAGAAAGTAATACTTGAAATAGTTCAGATCCCACGTGATGGATTGGCGGTCGAAGCTCGCGCGCGGATAGCACATCTTGTAATTCAAATCGCGTCCAGCTTCGATTTGGAAACGCGGCAATGCCGCTACTACTTTGCGATAGGCTTCAATTGCCGGCTGAGCGATAACATCGCCGGTGCGATTCCTGCCGAGGAATTCGAAAAGGGTTGTGTCACCCAAATCTTCTTCGAGGTACGCCCCCTGGCTCAAGTCTTCCGCATAAATCTCCGGTACCGGCATTCCACGGTCGCGAAAATGCCTTGAGAACTCAAGGAAAGCTACATTCTCCTCCCGTACCGGATACAGAATCCCAATGGCGCTGAATCCGCCGCCAGCGAGCCGGATGATGGCTCGCCCGGAGCCGCCAAGTTGGCCCTGAAGCGGTTGCACCCGCTCGGCCGGTAACTGGTAATGCTGCTCGAAAAGCCGTTTTAGAACTTCCATTAATGTCGTCCCGGGAGGTACTCAAGCTGCTTAAACAACGATACCCAGCCCAGGGAATGCCTGCAAGGCGGGAAAGCCATTTTGCGGATTGCCCAGGCCCGCAGATCGTTGCACTCTAGGCTATCGACTGCACGAGGTTCTGCATTCGCTCTTCCTGCTGTTCGATAGACTCGACCAGCTTGAATTGCGTCTTGCAGCGGTCCAGGTTGTGCCCTTCGCGATGCACCTTGAAATAGGCGTCGCCTGCCAGATAGTCCGTCAGGAAGCGGATGCCGATTTCGAACGTGATCAATTTGCCGGAGAAAGCGAGGAACTGCTTTTCTTCTTTGGTCAGGAAAGCCCCTGTCGAGGCCAGGTAACCGCGCACCAGCGCTTCAAACATGGGGAACTGCATGTTCACCAGGGACAGGTCCTGCTCGTCTTCCTTTGCCGGACTCGTCGCCGTGCGCACCATGTCGCCGAAATCATATAGCGCCAGTCCGGGCATCACGGTGTCAAGGTCAATCACGCAGATGCCTTCGCCGGTGGCATCGTCGAGCATCACGTTGTTGAACTTGGTGTCGTTGTGGGTGACGCGCTCCGGCAAGTTTGCATCCAGCAAGACAGTGGTGATGGACTTGTGCGCGAGGGCGAATTCAATCTCCGGCTTGGCCAGGAGGGCGCGGCCCGCAACGTCCGCTGCTATTGCCCGTTCCAACGCTAGAAAGCGTTTGGGCGTGTGGTGGAAGTCCGGAATGGTATCGTGCAAACGCGGCGCGGGCAGGCCGGTGAGCATCTGCTGAAAATGCCCAAACGCCTTGGCAGCCTGGTACGCCTGGTCCGGGGACTCGATGGCATCGTAGGTCCGCGCCCTATCGATGAAGTGATAGGCACGCCAATGGCTGCCCTCCTCATCCACATGCCAGGCGCGCCCGTCACGCGCCTCAATCAGCGAGAGAACACGCCGGTTGCTGTCCGGATCGCCAGCCACCTGCGCGGCAAGATGCGATGTCACGCGCTGGATGTTCTCCATGAGGGCGACCGGGTTCTTGAATACCTTGCTATTGATGCGCTGCAAAATTTTGCGCACCTGCAAGCCCGCCTGATCGAAAAAAACGCGGTAGGTATCGTTGATGTGGCCACTGCCGTAAGGTGCGGCGCTGGAGAATTCGCCTTCTATTTGGAATTGGCGCGCAACGGCGCCCACATTGGGCTCCGGGTTCATGACCAGAGGCTTTCAGGATAGGTTCCTTCGTGAATAAGTCGGCGGACGCTTTCCACAACTCGCGCATGGTCCTCGCGATATGTGACGCCAAACCACGCGTCATTCGTGCGCAGTACCTTTACACGAGCCTTCCCGTCTGCAACCAACTCGTTGACGGTGCTGGGAATGTAGCATTCGCTCTTCATCTCCGTGCCGCTCTGGGCAAGGAACTTCTCAAATCGCCCCTGCAACAGCCCAAAGACCTCAGGAGTGAATCCCCACATGTTCATTGATACCGGCTCGTCGCCATTCAGGACAGTTACCTGGCCATCTGAAGCCGTGTTTTTGGCATGATCTCCATCGCGTCCGATGCTGGTCAGTTCGACAACGCCTTCAAGGTAGTTTTCGCTGCTCACCTGGCAGATTCCGCGCGCCACCGTGCCGAAATCAGAGAGCGTATTGCTCAGAACAAATCCCACCATTGCGTAATCCGCCGTGCCGGACTGCAGGTGCTGAGCCAGCAGCCGGTAGCCCTGCTCACCATAGAAATCATCGGCATTGATCACGGCAAAAGGCTCGTGAATGACGTCTGCGGCCATAAGAATTGCCTGCGTCGTCCCCCACGGCTTGGTGCGCCCTGCAGGCACCTGAAACGCCGCCGGAATTTTGTCGAGTTCCTGAAGGACGTATTCGACCGGGACGCGCTTTTCAAACCGAGCGCCCACGGTCTCTTTGAACGCCTGCTCAATGTCCTTGCGGATGACGAACACCAGCTTGCCAAATCCGGCGCGAAGAGCGTCGTAGATGGAATAGTCGATGATGGTTTCGCCGCCCGGGCCAACCGGCTCAATTTGCTTCAGGCCACCATATCGGCTGCCCATTCCAGCGGCTAGGATGAGAAGGGTGGGAGATGTCGTGGATTTCATTGAAAGGGTTCCTTTTTCTCGAATATGGACTTCATTGAATGTTACCGCGTGAGGGACCGGTTCCGCATCGCTTGACCAGGCTTTGCTGTCGAAAACTGGAACGGGGCCGGGTGATCCCGATTCCGGGCTAGGCAAAGCCAAACCTGCCGGGGCCAGTAAAAATGAAACCCCGACCGGGGCCGGGGTTCATTTGCGGAAGGGAAGCCTCTACATCGCGCTTACGAAATTGGGAACCAGACCGCCGTCGTTGACCTGCAGCAGTTGTGCCATATGGACAGTCATTCCCGAGTACATTGACGCGGCGCGGATTGCATTCTTGCAGATGCTCTCATTTACCTGGCTGAAGGCGTACTGCACCAGAGCCATCAGAACGCAAGCGCGGATCTTCAAGGCGTCCTTGCGCAGTACAGCGATCAATTCGCTATCGACTGCGCGGTTGTTTCTGGCGGCATAGTCGGCCATTTCCAGCATTACGCTGGCGTTCTGGTACATCGCGCAGAGGCCCTTGGCGCCCTGCATGCGTTGCCACTTTTCCTGCGGTGTAGCATTCTGCACTTCCCCGCGAAGAAATTGCTCACTCACCTCGCGGGCATCCCAGTCCAGGCGCAACCGGGCCACAAGCGACTCCCACGACTGGGCATTGCGGCGGCGCGCACTTGCTCTGAAGCGATAAAGGCTAGCCGCGATTGCGGAGATTGCTGCGATTTCAAGCGGAACGAGAATCATCGATCATCCTTGGGCCCGAAGACGACCGCTACTTGATCCTTTGAAAAGCGGCTCAGGCCTGTTGTTGATGTTCGCATATCCGGCTTAGTACCCTAAATATGCGCACTCAGGTAACTTAAAGTAACCTAATCATAGCGTCAATGACACTTTAGCGTCAGAAACGGGCGTTCTGGAGGCCAACACAACAAGCTCTCAGCAATCGCTCCGCAAAGGAATTGGGACTAAAAGGTGGGGAGACATGGGGTTGGGGTCCAAGTCAAGTGCGGTTCGTCCGGGAACGCCCTTTCGAGGCATCCCCGGAAGAACTGTAATTATTTATGAACAAACAGTTTATACGCCAGCGCCAATGTTCCCAGTCTAAGAGAACCGCGTCCGCCGCCACAGCAAAGTCCCGCAAACTCCCAGGGGGACGATCGTGCCCGCCACGAGGACAATCATCCAGGGCATGCTGATGGCGAGATGCTGACTCTTGGTGCCGAGGGCGAGCCAGACAAAGACCCCGACCGCTATGCACATGACCAGCACTTCCCACCAGCGGCGTTGGTGCGGTTGCCCGGCAAGCGGATCGTCGCCTGCTACCACCGCTGCCACTTCTTTTGGGTTTAGGCCGTAGCGGTCGCACTCCCGGTCCATGGCGCATTTCCAGTTCACCAATTCCGAGGCGCCGGGGTCAGCCATGCTGATGGCGATAGCGCCGGCGATCATGATTCCCGATCCGACGAAGACGAGCAGTTTGCCAGTTGGGCTTAATCCAGACAGCTCCGCAAAGACCAATGCGCCCCAGGCCAATCCCCAAAGCTGGTTGGTATTCGACAGAGGGATGCCTCGGCCGATGCCGATATACTTTGCCGCGAAGTTTTGGAACAGGTCACCGATGACCCAGCAGAATCCGCCCAGGAAGGGCCAGAAAAGCATGGGCCGAGCGCGCTGCAACTCAGCGAACATATTCACGGCCCCGCCTGTATTGATTGCCGTCAGCAGGGCGACTGTGCCGAGTTCGCCAAAGGTGAAGATGGTAACAAAAGAGAGCGGGTTCATGCCGCTGATGTAAGCCTTGCGGTAGGGAATATACATGGTGCCGAGCAGAACGCCTGCGCCGAGTGCAGCCATGATGCCGATGGCAGCCTTACCCGGCGTGTCGGACTGACGAGTGGTGGCCACGGCGAGAATTGCCGCGCCTCCGACAATGGCGGAGGCGCCTCCCAGCACCTTCGCCCACCCCTTTACGCCGGAGCCGCGCAGTTCTTTGAAGAGCAGCCATCCCCAGAACAGGCCTACAAGACTATTGGTATTCCACAGCGGGAAAGCGATGGCGAGGCCCACGTTGCGCACCGCGAAGATCGTCAGCGTGTTGGCCACGGCCCACAGCATTCCTGCCAATAGCGCCCACACGATCAGGTGAGGTTTGCTGCGAAGGTCCTGAAAGAGGAACCCGGTTCCCTTCAGGAGCGTGGGAACCGTCCAGCGGGCGACGAATGCGCCCATTACCATTCCCATGGAGATGATGAAGGGCGAGAACCCTGAGTTCACCAGTTTGGTGGGAGCCTCGGCGGTGCCGAGCCAGACGGCTGCCGCAAGGCCGCAGAATACGCCGAGCTTGTGCAGGGAGAGAGTTGACCGCACGGATGCGGGTGTCAAACTGTCGCTCACGAATTCACCTCAGGGTCATCAGCAGCGTTGTTCCCAGAATCAGTACGGCAACAGGCACCCACAGGTGCACGTCGGTAAGGATGGCAAGCAGGTTGGATCGTTTCATGCGTTCACCTCGTCCAGGCGCACGGGCCGGTGTTCATCGTAGGACTTGCGAGCCGCCAGCGCCATTACTACCGGAATGCGTCCATCGATGCCAGTTACGGGCGTAAGCTGATTCTCAATTACGGCGTGAGTAAAGGATTTCAATTCCGCGGCGAAGCTCTCCGTATAGCGATCCATGAAGAAGTTGAGCGGCAGGTCCTGGTAGACGGATTTCTCACCGCTGACCACGGCCTGGTTGGGGTAGCAGTTGCCGGTCTCGATCTTGCCCTTGCTGCCCAGGATCTCGACGCGCTGGTCATACCCATAAACGGCTTTGCGGCAGTTGTCGATCGTCCCGATGACGCCGTTCCGGAAACGCATGACAATCAGCGCCGTGTCTATATCGCCAGCCTTGCCAATCTCGGGGTCAACCATGACGCCGCCCGTCGTATAGATCTCTTCTACTTCGTCGCCGATGAGAAAGCGGGCCATATCAAAATCGTGAATGGTCATGTCCATGAACATCCCGCCAGAGACCTTGATGTAGCTGATTGGCGGCGGTCCGGGGTCGCGGCTGATGATGTGCATCAGAGTGGGCGCGCCAATTTCGCCGCTCGCCACAGCCTTGCGGACGCGCGCGAAGTTGGCGTCGAAGCGCCGGTTGAACCCAATTTGCAATTGGACTCCGGCGGCTTTGACTGCCGCAAGAGCGGCGTCGATTTTGGCCAGACTCTGAGCGATAGGCTTCTCGCAAAAGATGTGCTTGCCGGCCTTGGCGGCCTCGACGATCAAGTCTGTGTGAGTATCGGTGGGTGAACAGATCAGCACCGCTTCGACCTGCGGGTCGGCGATAACTTCTTCGCTCGATTCGGCAATCTTGGGAATGCCGCAGTGGGCAGCCAGCGACTGAGCGGCCTCGCGGTTAACATCCGTGATCGTCACGATCTGAGATTCAGGTAAACGAAATGCCAGCGTTTCAGCATGTACCCGGCCGATGCGTCCGGCGCCGATAATTCCAAAATGAAGCTTCTTATTGCTCATTGTGCCCTCGCAGGAAACGACTCGAACATGGTTGGTCTCTGGGAGCGTCTTCCATGAACATTCTCTGGCTTGCTCCCGCCCATCTCGGAAAAGCTGGCGGGAACCGAATGAGTTGGATGAAACACGCATGAATAAGTCAAGATCAGTTAAGCAAAATACGATTCGATGGAACGCAGGTACTCGCGGTTGCGTCGCGCACTCTCCTTGGGTGTACCCATGCCGGGCAGAATGTCCTGCTCGACCAGCGCGTAGCCCTTGTAGTCCTGCGCGCTCAACCAGCGCAGCAGGGCAGGGAAGTCCACGCAACCCTTGCCCAACTCACAGTAGACGCCATGGCGCATGCCTGTGAAGTAGTCCCACTCCTCGGTGCGGGAGCGGCGCGCAATCTCCGGCTCAATATCCTTCAAGTGGATGTACCAGATGCGGTCCTTGAAGAGGTTAAGAGCCGCGACCAGGTCGCATTGCTCCTTGCCGGTGCCGTGATAGTAATGGCCAGTGTCGAAGACCAGCCCCAGTCGCTGCGGATTAGTCAACTCCAGCAGGGTCGCGATCTCTTCAGGCGTCTCAACGTAACCGGCGCAGTGGTGATGGAACACCGTCCGCAGGCCCGTCTCTTCAAAGACAGCGTGGGCAATCTGGTCGGCGCCAGCGCCAAATGTCTTCCACTCAGCTGCGCTCAGGCCCATCTCGGGCGTAACGCGTCCTGCATTCTTGGTTCGCACCGGATCGGTGCCATTGTCGTCCGCCAGCACCAGAAACGGCGCTGGGGTTCCGGCAACCGCAGCCAGAAGACGCGCGGTCTTTACCGCAGTGGCGACGCCAGCCGCATGGGCCGCATGGCTCTTCATGGCCACGGGCACGAACGCCCCGAGCATCACCAGATTGCGCTTGGTGATCTCCGCGCGTAACGCATCTGGATCAGTGGGCATGTAGTCCCAGTCGCCCAACTCCGTCCCGGTATATCCGGTCTCAACAAGTTCGTCCAGCATGCGGTCAAAGGGAACCACCTGGCTCTTGTCCTGGTTCTCGAGCGTGCCCCAGGAACAGGGCGCATTTCCAACCATCAGCTTTCTCATGCTTTCTCCTTCAAGACTTCCGGCTCCAATTCCTGGGCCAGCGTTCAATATGCTTGCGCTTTACGCTCACGCCATCAAAGGTGATAACGCTCACGCTTTCGCGCCACTTCATAGCGGGCCCGAGCCTCGCGTACACTTTCCATTTCACTTACTTCGGCAACCGCGACATCCCACCAGGATTCGTATCCCGGAACGCATATCGTGGGATCGGTTTCCACAACAATGACCGAGGTGCGGTCAATAGTCTTGGCTTCTTCAAGTGCATTCTTCAACTCGTCCAGGTTGCTTGCCTTTATGGCATGCGCGCCCAGGCTTCGCGCGTTGGCCACAAAGTCTACCGTTACAGTCTCGCCATCTAGCTGCCCGGAGGTGGCGGAACGCATGCGGCGGCTGGTTCCAAATCCACCCTGGCCCAGGGAGCGGCTCAGGCTGCCGATGCTGGCAAAGCCATGGTTATCCACCAGCACGATGATGATCTTGATGCCTTCCTGCACTGAGGTCGTAATCTCTGTCGGCATCATCAGGTAAGTGCCATCGCCGAGAAACACATAGACTTCGCGGCTGGGGTCGGCCAGTTTGGCGCCCATGGCTCCGGGAATTTCATAGCCCATGCAGGAGTAGCCGTACTCCATGTGATAACCATTGGGTGTCCGAGTACGCCACAACTTCTGCAGATCGCCCGGATGGCTGCCTGCGGCAGAGAGCAGTACGTCGCGCGGTCCGGACGCCTCCCACATGGCGCCGATGACTTCGCTTTGCGCGGGCTTGCCGGGGTTATTGAGGTGGAACAATCGGTCTACCTCAGCCTCCCACTCGATCTTCAAACTGGAGATCTCGGCAGCATGCTCTGCCGTAACCTTTTTGCCGGGCAGCGCAGCCGCAAGTTGCTCGAGCGCGACACGTGCATCTGCCACCAGCGGAATGGCTCCGACTTTATATGCATCGAACTCCGCCGTGTTGATGTTGACGAAGCGCACATCGGGATTCTGGAACACGGTCATGGACGCCGAAGTGAAGTCGGCATAGCGAGTGCCGATGCCAATAACAAGATCGGCCGAGTTCGCCAGGTGATTGGCGGCAAGTACGCCCGTCGCGCCGATCGACCCCACGGATTGCAGATGATCCCATGCCAGCGCACCTTTGCCTGCCTGTGTTTCCGACACCGGGATGCCGGTCTGCCTTACAAATTTATCGAGTGCCTCTGAAGCCTCGCTCATCAGCACCCCGCCGCCCGCCACGATAAGCGGCTTCTTGCTGCTGCGGATTGCTTCCACGGCGCGGTCGAGAGAAACGCTGTCGGGCTGGCCGCGGCGAATCAACCAGACGCGCTTGCGGAACAGTTCTTCCGGATAATCGAAGGCTTCTGCCTGTACATCCTGTGGCAAGGCCAACGTAACAGCGCCGCAGTCCGAGGGTGAGGTGAGCACGCGCATCACCTCAGGGAGTGCGCTGATGATCTGCTCAGGGCGATAGATGCGGTCCCAGTAACGCGACACAGGTTTAAAGCAATCGTTGACGCCTATATCCTGTGTGCCAAACGACTCTATTTGCTGCAGCACGGGCGCAACATTGCGGCGCGCAAAGATGTCGCCAGGCAGCAACAGCACCGGGAGGCGATTGATAGTGGCCAGCGTGGCGCCCGTGATCATATTGGTCGCGCCGGGGCCAATCGAAGAGGTGCAGGCGAAAGCCCGCAGACGGTTGCTCGCCTTTGCAAACGCCGCGGCCAGGTGCACGCCTGACTGCTCGTTGCGCACCGGAATATACGCGAAATCTGGGTTCTGTTGCAGGGCCTGTCCGATACCCGCCACGTTGCCGTGCCCGAAGATACCAAGCATCCCGGCGAAGAATGCATGTTGCTGCCCATCGCGCTCGACGTACTGATTCTTCAGAAATTGAATCAGCGCCTGAGCCATCGTCATGCGACGCGTTGCCATACTCTTTCTCCTCGATTCATTCAGCGGCTCAGGACGATCCATGTTGCATCCACGTTTCGTTGCCGGCCTGTATATCCAAGACTCTTATCTCTTTACCAGCGGTACTCGTGGGTCCTTCTCATTCCATGTCTCTCTCACCCACGCGTAGTCGGGATCGTCTGAAGCAGCCAGGGAGCGTGCCGAACCCGCCAGCGCGTTCAGGTAATACACGTTGTAGCCGTGTGCGGCCACCACAGGATGATAGCCCTCCGGCACCAGAACCAGCTCTCCGTTACGCACGGTGAGCGTCTCATCGATGCTGCGGTCGGCGTTGTACACCTTTTGAACGGCAAAGCCTTCAGGGCGCTCGATGCGGTAGTAGTAAATCTCTTCGAGGTCCACCTCTTCAGGGGGATTATGCACGTCATGCTTGTGCGGGGGAAAGCTGGACCAGTTGCCCGCAGGTGTGTAAACCTCGACGACGATCAGGCGATGCGCGGGAAATGAGGGCGGAATCATGCCGTTGATCTGGCGGGTCGCGTTGCCGCCGCCGCGAATCTCGATGGCCACCTGGTCTGGCGTTACCAGGTAAGCTGGATGCTCTTCCTCCGCACGGCTGTAACAGAGGGCGAGATCGCAATCGCTAACCGCGGTAATGGTGAAGGTGGTATGTACCGGAAGATACAGCGTGTAGGGAAGGCCGTCGAAGACCGTGGCTCTCCCGCCAATGCTCTCCCACTCGCCGCGAGAACTCTTGACCGAGCAAACGCCTCCCAGCATCACGATTGCCAGCTCAGTATCCGCAGTCTCTGCGTTGTACTTTTTGCCCGGTGCCAGCTTGCGCGTCTCAAAGGACAAATACTCATAATCGAAATTCTCAATTTTGTTCCGGAACACCTCCGGGCGGACCAGCAAATCACTCATCATCTCTCCTTGTGCCGCTCAGTGCTCGGGCGGCCAATAATCTCCGCAAAGCCATTGCCCGGCGTCGGATAGAGCAAAGACAGCTCGCAATCCAAGATGTCTTTCACCCTGTTAGGAATTGTTATAGCGGGTTCGCGCACGCTGGAGGCTGTGGCATGGGGAACACCGTGTACGAATTTGATCGTCTTGATCGAGGCCTGTATCACAAGATGGGACGAAGCTCATTTCAAATTGGCACGCCGAGCAAATGCACACGTGTGCACTGGACAGAAAATAATTAACCGTGACAGTCGACTTTGTCAACAAAAATGCGGAAATCCTTGATTTCGTTGGCTTGCGTTAGCTCTACGTGCTTCGATCCTTCGTCTTCTGAGCCGAGAAAATACGCCGTAAATAGACTTTCGAGGGAGCCTGTTCTAGAGCTATCCTTGACAAGGAGCCACCGAGGCCCGCAGACCGCGGGGAAGAGATCGAGCGAGCCGCGCTATCGCACAATCCGCGCCGTCTACAAGCACTTTCAGGGCTGTCTCCCAGGCGGTTGCGCCAATCTGGTTTGAAGTCGGTCATGCGCGACTCTCAGCCCCAACCTCGCGCGGGGCTCGCTTGACCTGATTAAAACAGGGTGGTAGGGTTTTTCCTGCACACGTTTGCATTTTCTGGAGGAATCGTGACCCAGACTCAATCTCAGCTCCAATTCAAGAGTCCACTTTTTCAAATGACGCAGACCACGCCCACATGTTTGTGGAACGATTCTGCTTGCATCGAAGAGCTTACCTATTCGATCGAACACGGAGCTGTGGGAGCCACTTGCAATCCGTCCATCGCCGTCTCTGTGCTCAAGCAAGAGATGCCGGTTTGGAAGCCCCGCATTCAGGAACTCGCAGTGAGCATGCCACAGGCGACTGAAGATCAGATCGCCTGGAAGATCGTGGAAGAAATGTCCGCGAATGCCGCACGGCTGCTCAAGCCGGTATTTGATCGTGAGGGCGGGCGCAACGGCCGGCTGTCCATTCAGACCGATCCCAGAACGTACCGCAACTCCGACGCGATCGTGACCCAGGCGACCAGGTTCAGTCAGCTTGCCCCCAACATGATTGTCAAGATCGCGGCTACGCGTGCTGGAATCGTTGCCATCGAGGAAGCCACCTATCGCGGAATCAGCATCAACGCAACCGTCAGCTTCACGCTGCCGCAGGCCATTGCGGTTGCCGAGGCGGTGGAGCGCGGACTGAAGCGCAGGGAAGCGGAAGGGCTTGAGATTGCCACGATGGGGCCGGTGTGCACCATCATGGTTGGGCGGCTCGACGATTGGCTCAAGGTTCTGATGGAAAAGAACAATCTTTCTGTCGATCCGGGCTACCTGGAATGGGCAGGGGTTGCGGTGTTCAAGAAGGCATACAAGATTTTCCGTGAGCGTGGCTACCGGCTTCGCCTCCTCTCCGCGGCATTCCGCAACCACATGCACTGGAGCGAATTCATTGGCGGCGATGTCGTGATCTCCCCGCCATGCTCCTGGCAGCGCCGGTATAACGCGTGCGACATCGAAGTGATACCCAGGATCGATAATCCCGTCGATCCAAAGATTGTTGACACGCTTCTCAAGAAGTTTCCTGACTTCGCGCGCGCCTATTCAGAGAACGGTTTATCTCACGAGGAATTCGATACCTTCGGCTCTACGCGAAGGACTCTGAGACAGTTCATCACGGCGTGCGCGGATATGAACGGGATGATTAGGGATATCATCCTTCCCAACCCCGATAAGGAATAAACGCGCCTGGGCGGTTGCATGGCAATCGCCCTGGCGCCAGGACAAGGCTGCTGACTCCGCATGTCATTCGCGCAAGATCAGGCAATAACTTGGCGACCGGAGAACGCGGCAGATTTTTAACGGGAGGAATCACCATGACCACCTTGACCGCTGTTGTCGAAAGTGCAACCACTGATCGTTACTACTCTGTTCCAAGCGATGCGAAGCCTGAGCCCATCAGCGGCTCACACGCCAAAAGGTTGAGGTATGGGGTTGGAGGCAACTGGCTTGAATCCAAGACGGCCAAGTACATGCCTTGCTATGATCCCTCGACTGGAGCGGTCATTGCCTATGCGCCACAGTGCACAGCCGATGAAGTAGAAGAGGCTATCCAGGCCGGAGTAAGGGCTTTTCCTGGTTGGCGGGACACTCCTGTGACCAAGCGTACGCAGGTGCTCTTTAAGATGAAGCAGCTGCTAGACGAGCATCTGGATGAACTCACGCACCTCTGCGCCCAGGAGAACGGCAAGAAGTGGGATGAAGCAATGGGCGATGTGCTCAAAGCCATCGAGGTTGTGGAGTTTGCCTGCGGCGCCCCCCAGATGATGAAGGGCGAGTCGCTTATGAACGTGTCGACAGGCTACGATACGGTACAGTTTCGCGAACCGATGGGAGTATTCGCCGGCATCGCTCCGTGGAATTTTCCAGCCATGATTCCGCAGGGATGGATGGCGCCCATCTGCATCGCCACCGGAAATTGCATGGTTCTTAAAGCTGCCAGTTATGCGCCCCAATCGGCCATGCGTATCACAGAACTATGGAAAGAAGCGGGCTTGCCCGACGGCGTACTCAACATTGTGACCACGAGCCGCAATGAAGCGGAGATTCTGCTCAAACATCCCGCCATCAAGGGAGTTACGTTCGTCGGATCCACCAGCGTTGGCAAGCATATTTATGCCACTGCCGCCGGCAACGGAAAGCGCGTTCAGGCACTCACCGAGGCAAAAAATCATGCTCTCGTCCTGAAAGACGCAGTCATCGAACGCGCCGCACAGGGGATCATCAATTCTTTCTGCGGATGCGCCGGTGAACGCTGCATGGCTCTCCCGGTGGTCGTTGTCGAGAACTCAGTAGCGGACCAACTCGTTGAAGCCGTTACGCGTATGGCCAAAGAGGTCAACCTCGGCCTTGCGTACGACAAGAAAACCGGCCTGGGGCCCGTTATCAATCAAGGACATAAGGAGTTCATTCTTGGTTGCGTAGAGACTGCAATCAAGGAAGGCGCAAAGCTCGTTCTCGACGGACGTAACCCAAAGGTGCCCGCGGGATGCGAAGACGGATTCTTCGTCGGCCCAACGATCTTCGATTACGTAACGGAGGACATGGCCTGCGGCCGCGACGAAATCTTCGGACCGGTGCTTTGCATCAAGCGCGTGGATGATTTCGAAGAAGGACTCCAACTTATGAACAACAGTGCCCTTGCCAACGGCTCCGTTATCTACACAGAGAGCGGCCACTACGCGCGCGAATTCGCAAAGCGTACTGACGGCGGTATGGTCGGCATCAACGTCGGCATACCTGTCCCGCTGGGTGTTTTTGGCTTCACAGGCCACAAGCAATCGTTCTTCGGCGACCTCCATTGCATGGGACGCGATGGCTTTATCTTCTACACCGAAACCAAGAATGTGACATCCACATGGTTTACAGGCAAGGCGATTCCCGCCAAGACCAGCACCTGGGATGGAACCATGACACGCGGGTAAATACCCATCATGCGGAACCGCCTCTCAATGAGGCCGATCTGAATAAGTTGACATCAGCCGGGGGAACTTATCCTCCGGCTAACCTATTTAGCTATTAAGTTGCGGATAAGATTGCAAGGTTACTCAGTGCTGATCGAATCAAAGTAGGAACATTTCTAACTCAAACAAAATCGACTCCCTAAACAGAGGCTCAAAATTACTTTGCATCGCGTGCATAAGTAAGCACCTGGTTCAGATGAGCCCTAGGAACTTGTTGAAAAACGTCGGACGTCACGCAGATTGAAAAACTGAATCGCCCTACAAAGCCCGCAGAGCGATCGGTAATGCCTCAGTGAGGGTTTTGGTATTCCGATATTTGCCACATTCCGAGACCTCTAAGTG
>CAIKND010000127.1 GCA_903828675.1 uncultured Acidobacteriaceae bacterium | reverse complement strand
GGACAGTGATGAAGACCGACGCCCGCGTTCTCAAACAGGAGGCATAGGGAATACCTCAACTTCTCGAACCGCCCGGTGCGGACCCGCATGCCGGGTGGTGTGGCAGGGGAGAGCGGTCACTCGCTCCCCCTATGCCGATTAGGGTTTCGAAGCGACTATTGCGCCGCATTGCGCGCCATGGCTTTTTCTGTCAGCACCTTGTGCGCGTTGTCTTCAAGCGTTTGCGCCTCGGGCAGATAGGTGAGCGCCTTCTGGATGGCCGGGTCCCAATCGGCCAGCGTCCGCAAGCCCTGGAGCTGCCCAAACTGGATGGTCAGAATCTTGTCCTTGATGCGGGCTTTCACCCAGTCCTGCACGCCGTTGATTTCGGCGTCGGTAAACTCGATGCTCTGGCTGGTGAGGTACTTCTTGAACTCCGCCATGACCTCGTCGTTCACCTGGAAGTTCTTGTCCACCTGGTGCGTGGACATGTAGAGCGGCGCGAAGTGGAAGAACACATCCCCGGTTTTGTACATCAGGGCGTCCTGGAAGTGGTTGCCCACGGGGGTCTCGATCTTCTCGTCGGGTGCGATGCCTCCGCCGCCGTAGACTGTGCGGCCAGCATCGGTAAGTTTCACCTCGCGGTTGGTCGAATCGGTGGGCTGCGCACCGGCGTGATTGTAGTAGTAGTCGTAAAGCGAGACGCCCGCGTAGTTGCGCTGGATGAGCCGTCCGGACGGGGTGTAGTAGTGATAGGTGGTGAGCGCGAGGCCAGTGTTTTCGCTGAGGTTATAGACGGTCTGCACCAGGCCCTTGCCAAACGTGGTTTCGCCCACAATCAGGGCGCGATCATGATCCTGCAGAGCGCCGCTGACGATCTCCGCTGCCGATGCCGTGCCGCGATTGACCAGCACAACGATGGGAAATGTCTTGCCGTTGTTGCCGTGGGTGGCGGTGTAGTTCTGGTCAGGGTAGGCGCGTCCGCGCTGCGAAACGATGGCCTGTCCCTTGGTGAGCAGGTGATCGCACACGTCCACGGCCTGGCTGAGCAATCCGCCGGGGTTGTTGCGCAGGTCCAATACCAGGCCCTTGAGGTCGCCGAAGCCGTTGACCGCCTCGCTCATCTCCTGGCCGGTGGTCTCCTGGAACTGGGTTAGATGGATGTAGCCGATGCCGGGGCGAATCTCATACTTCAGGTCCACGGAGGGGTGGGGGATCTCGTCGCGAATGAGGTCGAAGACGAGCGGTGAGGCTTGGCCCACGCGAACCGTGGTTACCTGCACGTGGGTTCCCTTGGGCCCCTTGAGCGCCTTGGCAACCTGGTCGGAGGTCCAGCCTTCGGTGGTTTTGCCGTCGACCATGGAGATCACATCTCCGGGATGGATACCGGCGCGGTAGGACGGAGTGCCCTCATAGGGCGTGATGACATAGACCTTCTTGTCGATCTGCTGCTGGATGACCATGCCAACGCCGTAATAGTGACCGCGCTGGTCTTCGCGCAGCTTGGCGTAGGCTTTGGGGTCGTAGAAATTGGAGTGCGGATCAAGCACCCGGAGCATGCCCGGAATGGCTCCATCGTAGATGACCGCATCGGCCTTGTCGCCGTTGATGGGCTCTGCGTAGTTTTTTTCCACCAGCGCATACACATCGGTGAAGGTCTTAAGGCTATCGCGGAGCTGGCTTTCGTCCGTTGACGACTGCGCCCCAACCTTGCGTTGAAGCACACTGCCCACAACGGCGCAGACGGCGAAAAAGAGAACGACGGTGAACAGTGCGCGACGGGCGCGGGGAGTCATATGCGGATGGAACCTCCGGACGGCATGCGCGGCAGGCGTCCAAATACGATCTTCCAATCACACGAGTACCGATTTACCCGGTGGGGGCGAACCGCTTTCTCGACAAGATTTCGCCCTGTCCTTTACCGGCAAGGCTGAGGAAACTGGAAAACCACGTAAATGGGCTCCGCGGAGCCGTCTTGGCCTAAAGTATAGCACCGCTGTATTTGACGGTACTTGCGGCCATTCTGGTAGCCGCAGGGGGCAGCCGACGGGGCTTGATCAAGCTGAAATCGGAGAAGGAATCGCACAGGAATCGTTGCAGAAATCGCGCTTCTGCTGCCCAGCCATTTACAATGACGTCTATGCTTCAGGTGAAAATCTTTTTCCTACCTGGCGTGTGCTGACCTTATGACATCAAGACTACTTCGCATTCCCGCGGCGTTCGTGTTCGGCACGTTGCTGCTCGCTGGTACCACTTTTGGGTTTGCCCAGAACATCGCGCCGCAGAGCCCTTATGGCGGCACCACGGTCGAGGACATCATCGCCCGCGTCAACGACCAGATCATCTCGCGTTCTGACTACGATCGAGCCATGGGCGAAATGGATCAGGAGGCGCGCCAGCACGGCGCCACCACCCTGCAGGAGATCTCAGCGGGTCATAGAGACCTGCTGCGCAGCCTGATCGACCAGCAACTTTGGATCTCAAAGGGCAAGGAACTGGGCATTACCGGCGATACGGAGCTGGTGAAGCGGCTGGATGAGATCCGCAAGCAATATAACCTTGAGTCTCTGGAAGATCTGGAGAAGGCCGCCAAGCAGCAGGGCGTCTCTTTTGAGGATTTCAAGGCCAATATTCGCAACGGAATCATCACCCAGCAGGTGATGCGCCAGCAGGTTGGCGCCAGAATTCAGTTCACGCCCGGTGAAGCCGAGCGTTACTACGAGCAGCACAAGCAGGACTACGCCCAGTCTGAAAGCATTCACCTGGACGAGATTCTTGTGTCTACGACCACCGCAGCGGGCGCCGACAGCACTGCAAAACAGGCAACAGCCAAGGCCAAGGCAGACGACATAGAGGCGCGGCTCCACGCCGGTGGCGACTTTAGCCAGTTGGCCAAGTCGTTCAGCGATGGACCGACCGCAGCCGAGGGTGGCGACCTTGGCCAATACCAGCGCGGCGCGCTGCCCAAGGTGCTGGAAGACAAGACGTTCCCGCTCAGCGCCGGCCAGATTACAGAACCGATTTTGACTCGCCAGGGATACGTGATTCTGAAGGTTGTGCAACACGTACCGGGCGGCGCAAAGCCCTATAAAGAGGTCGCGCAGCAGGTAGAAGAGTCCATTTACATGTCCCGGATGGAGCCGGCCATTCGCGCCTATCTGACCAAGATGCGTGAAGACGCCTACATTGACATTAAGCCGGGCTATACCGACACAGGCGCCAGCGCCAAGGAAACCAAGCCGGTTTACAGCGCCTATACGCCGCCCGCGCCGAAAAAGAAGAAGAAGGTAGAGCGCACGCGCTTCCGCGAAACCACGCATTCTTTCCGGCAAAAGTCGCAGCAAGCCGCGCCTGCGCCAGAGGCAGCGCCTGCTCCGGCGGTGGTAAAGGTCACTGTAGAAAAGCGCAAGCACGGCAAGGCCGCAGGGCCGGCGGTCGAAAAGCCTGGCAAGAAGGAAAAGATTCGATTTGGCCAGAAGCCGCGGGAGACGCTTCCTGAAGCTGCGAATGGCACGGTCGAGAATGCGGGTGCGCTGCCTGAGGCTGCCGCAAACAACACCCCTGAGCCGGTCAATCCGCTGGAGCCGACAGCTCCGGAACATAAGGCCCGCTTCAGCGCCCGCGCCAAGCTGCCCAAGCAGCCGAAGGCGAAGGGTCCTCAGCCGGATGTGCTGGCTCCCGCCGCGCCGGACGCGGCTGAAGTAGCCGACCGCGCGACCCAATCTGGACCACTCGGCCTGGCTGGCGATACCGCCTCGAAGAAGGCGAAGGCGGCCACCACAGCCGGCGACAAAACCCGTCTGGCGCACAACAAGACCAAGAAGTCCGATAAGGAAAAGCAGGCTCCGGAGTTTACTCCCGCGCCTCAAGTGCCGGGGGCTCCAGCTCCCGCTGCTGTTCCGGCTCCTGCCCCTGCGCCTGCTGTTCAACCGCAGCAGTAACGCAAGGCGTTTTGGCTACCGCCGGGCCTGGGGGTTACCCCCAGGCCCGGTTCTCTTGTGCGCCCAGCATGGGCGCACTCTTACGGGTGCAAGTCCCGTCACAAGCTGGTCACAGTGAGTGAAGTGAAGCGCAACTGCATGAGGGTGACCG
>CAIKND010000126.1 GCA_903828675.1 uncultured Acidobacteriaceae bacterium | reverse complement strand
GGACAGTGATGAAGACCGACGCCCGCGTTCTCAAACAGGAGGCATAGGGAATACCTCAACTTCTCGAACCGCCCGGTGCGGACCCGCATGCCGGGTGGTGTGGCAGGGGAGAGCGGTCACTCGCTCCCCCTATGCCGATTGCAGCGCGGGCCAGCATATAGCTTGCTGCGGCCTCGAGTTCGGCTGCAGTGACGTCTTCGACTACACCTGCGTCTCCGATGCCTACGGGGAGTACGAAACGCCTGACGCCGCCGATGTTTTTCTTGTCGGCGCCGGAGGCTGCGACGATTTTGGCAACGCGGAGCTTGAGCGGCGGCAGAGGGCCATAGAGGTGAATCAAACGCTCCAGGCGCTCCATTTGAGTCTTGGAGATCATCCCGCGCTGACGGGCCAGGTAGAGAGCGGCGATCATGCCCCAGCCAACGGCCTCGCCGTGAAGGAGAACCTTGTAGGCAGTGGCCTGTTCGAGGGCGTGGCCGAGGGTGTGCCCGAGGTTCAGGATCATGCGGAGGCCGAAGTCGCGCTCGTCCTTGGCGACCACACCGGCCTTCATGCGGATGGAGGCGGCGATTACCTTCTCGAGAGCCTTGGGGTCGCGGGCCAGGACCAGGTCAGCGTGTTCCTCCATATAGCGGACGAGAGTGCGGTCGCGGATGATGCCGGCCTTGATGCTCTCCATGAGTCCGGCCTTGAGTTCGCGCTCGGGCAAGGTGGCGAGGACGCCAATATCGGCAAAGACGGCACGGGGCTGGTGGAAGCTGCCGACCATGTTCTTGCCTTCGGGCAGGTTGACGCCGGTCTTGCCGCCGACGGAGGAATCGACCTGGGCGAGAAAGGTGGTCGGGACCTGCACGTAAGGAATTCCGCGCATGAAGATGGCGGCCAAGAAGCCGCCGACATCGCCGACGATTCCGCCGCCAAAGGCGATGAGCAGGCTGCCGCGGTCGGCGCCGGCGCGCAGCATTTCGCGGGAGAGGCGCTCGACGCTGCCCAGGGTTTTGAAGCGCTCGCCGGGCTCGAGAAACAGGGCGACCGGCGGCTCGGCAAAAGAGGCGCAGAAGGCTTCGCCCCAGAGAGCCCAAATGGGCGGCGAAGTGAGCACGAAAACCCGGCGTGGGAGCTTGCCGATGGCGCGCTGGATGCGCGGAGCGATGGTTTGAATCAGATCGCTGCCCGCGATTACGTCGTACTTTGCCGATGGCGTGTCTACTCGTATGGTCTGCACATTTCAATCGTAAATGCAGGCGTTGGCGAAAGCGCGGTCTGGCAGGCTCCAAGAGCGTGACGGGAAGCATCCGGCAACGGCGGATTCAAGCCGCTTGCTCACATTTTTGCGGGAGGGGGGGTGGGTAGGAGGGAGAGGAGGGGGGTGTCGCGGAATTCAGGTCGCAACATTTCCCGACGGTGCGGGCGCGGATTGAGTGGCGTTCTCATAGGTACTCGGCTTTGTTACTACTATGCCTATTGTGCGCCCGCACGGGTTAATTATCTGCAAATCGGCAAATCTCAAGCTTGCGCAAACTTAATTTGCGCAAGCTTGATCGGTGCAATTGAGCGCGGTCTTGAGCAGGCTGGCCAGACGGGCCCCGGCAAGCGCGATCCTCTGCTTCGCAATCTCTACGGAGTTCGCGGTGTAGGTTGCGTCCATCGTATAGGGACCAAGCGCCGGGCCAACGGGTGGGACATACACGCTGGTTTTCGCCAAATCGAAGCTCTCTGCGGCCCAGTCGTCCACCTTGCTGTCACTTGCCAATGACGCGTCTGGCGGGGGCAGGGCCTTGCCTACTTTTAGTGCCGTCATGAAGTTCTGGGTAACGCCCAGGCCGACAGCATCATCCCAAAAGGCATGCAGCTCTTTTCTGGGCCCGGTGACGAGGACCGAGTTGCCGCCAAGGTCACCGTGCGGCTTGGCCTTGGTGATGCGGGTGGTGCAGTGCAGGGGCTGATGGATGTCGCCAACCAGGTGCAGGATCCAAACCAGGTCGTAGGACTTGAGCAGGTCCGGTTCGGGAGTGGCGAGGGCCTGGCGGAAGAGGTCAATCTTGTCGGCAGTTGTGGGGCCGCCCACGGAAGGCAATTTGGTGCCGTCGGTGCTGAAAGGCGTGTTGATGAAGTGCCAGTATTTGTGCGCCTGCTTGTCGCTATAGCCAACGTTGAGGGAGGGCAGTTCGCCTTTGGGAGGATTGTCATTACCGGTGTATCCGCTGCCCATGGCCTTGATCTCATCAGGCCAGGTGGCGGCCATCATGAAGACGTACATATCCCGGTCGGCATCGGAGGTTCCGGCGGGGATATAGGTCAGCCATTTTGAGTAGTTGGGATTGAGTTGCAGGAGCACGGCGACCCGGGCCTTCTCAGTCGAAGTGAGCTGCTGGTAGGCGGAGTAGGCAACCGTCATGTGGCCCACGCTGTTCCACGCGAACGCCTGCAGGCAGGCTAAGGAGAGAAGCAGAGCCACGGTAGCAAGAAAACACTTTGTGCGGAGCATTCTAAACCTCGCATACGGGGATTTCTGTGCCTGAGGCACAGGGATGGAACTGTGCGCGGGGACCGGGTTGAGGACAGACCTGTGGGGCGGTCTCCCGGCAATTTGGCGCAAGCATAGCTCAATTTGGAAAGGAAGGCTATGGAATTCGTTGAGAGGGGTTGAGGCGGTCAAAAAAGCCAAAGCGGGCGGTGACCGTGGAGGTAACGGTCGGGGCGGCGGGTATGGGTGCGGGGCTTTGGGCGCTATTGATCCGGCAAGAAAACAGGGTCGTCTTCTTCCCACCCATTCCCGCAAAATAGCGGGAATGGATGGGGCACCCGAACAGTATTCAGTTGCCGGATCTATAAGGCTTGGCGGGGCAAAGAGCAACGCCGCCAGCGTCTGCGCGCCAAATATCGCTTTGGATGGGCACCACCGCATCGATTTCATCTTTGAGACTGGGGAACAGACTCTGAAGCAGTTGTGAAACGCTTTTTCCGCTGCGAGGATCGACGGCGTGGGGCGCGATTTCGTTGAGCGGAACCAGAACAAAGGCGCGCTGGGCAAGGCGGGGGTGGGGGATTTCGAGGCCGGATTCGAGAAGGATGACGTTGCCGAAGAGGAGGATGTCGAGGTCGAGGGTGCGGGGGCCGTTTGAAAAGCCGCCGCTGCGGTCGCGGCCGAAGTCGTGTTCGATGGCGAGGAGGGCCAGGAGCAGGGCGTGCGGGGGCAACTCTGTTTCCAGGGCGACTGCGGCGTTGACGAAGCGGGGCTGGTCGGCAAACCCCACCGGCGCGGTGGAGTAGAGCGGGGAGCGGGCGATCAGGCGGCCCAGGGAGGCGAGGCGCAGAGCGGCGGCGGCCAGAGTGGCGTCAGGAGGGCCGGCGTGGCTGGGCAGGTTCGAACCGAGTCCGATGTAGGCGATGGTCATCCTCTTCAGGGTATCGTGGAGGGCTGGAAGGAGCGGATTGGCGGTTTCTGGTAGCATCCTCTTTGGAGAATTTTCAGTATGGATGCAATCACCGGCGCGGGGCTTGGGGCTCGGCGCAACGAAGATATCGCGCTCGATCTGCTTAAGTTTGTGGCAGCTACGGCGGGAGTGGGCAAACCTGCCGCGCCTTCCACGGGGTTTACCGGGACGGCTCCGGCCAAGCCTGAAGAGCATGTGACGCAGTTGCTGGAACTCTACGGCCGCTGCCTGAAAGCTGTGGAAGGCAAAGAGGCATAGAGATCGCAAGCCAAGACATTTTGCGGGTTGCCGTGGCCGGGGCAGGCGCGTTCGGACGCAACCATCTTCGGGTGTATCGCGAGCTTGAAGCGGCTGGCCTGGGCGTTGCCCTGGTAGCTGCCGTCGAGCCGGATGCGGCGCGCGCGGCCGATACCGCGGCCAAGTACGGGATTCCCGTTTTCTCAACCGTGGATGCGCTGCTGGCGGCCGACCTCAAGCTGAATGCGGCGACGGTGGCGGTGCCTACGGTGCACCATCATGCGGTGGCCGCGGCGCTGCTGGATGCGGGGCTGGACCTGCTGGTGGAAAAGCCGCTGGCGGCGAAACTGTCTGAAGCCGACGACCTGATTGAGCGCGCCGACAAGGGCAAGCTGATTGTGCAGCCGGGCCATCTGGAACGCTTCAATCCGGCGGTGATGGCCGTCGAGCCACAACTGCGGCGGCCCATGTTCTTTGAGTCGCACCGGCTGTCGATTTTTACGCCCCGTGCGCTCGATGTGGACGTGGTGCTGGACCTGATGATCCACGACCTCGACATCGTGCTGACTTTTGCCGCTTCGCCGGTGCGCGAGGTGCGCGCAGTGGGGCTGCCGATTCTGTCGCCCATGGTGGACATTGCCAATGTGCGCGTGGAGTTCGAGTCGGGCTGCGTGGCCAACTTTACGGCATCGCGGGTTTCAACCGAGCGGGTGCGGAAGCTGCGCTTCTTTGAGCCGCGGCAGTATGTTTCTATCGACTACGCGCGGCAGGATCTGCTGGTGATAGGCATGGATGGCAGCGTTCCCCCGGAGATTGCGGCGGCGATTGCAGCCGGCAAGGTGGATGCGGCAACGCTGGCCAAACTTGCTGCGGCGGCGGGCGCGGCGGGTGGACCGGGACCGGGTCTGAGCTTCAAAAAGCCGGTGGTGACGCCGGGCGAGCCGCTGCGGCTGGAGATTCAGTCGTTTGTGCAAGCGGTGCGCACGCGGCAGGAACCGAGAGTGACGGCACGGCAAGGGCGCGCGGCACTGGCGCTGGCGCTGGAGATTCAGGCGTCGATGGCGGCTCATGCCGAACGCGCCGGGCTGAAGGACTTCTTCAAAGCGGGGTGAAAGGGCAGCATTAGCACCCCGCTCTGCGGTGACCTCTGCTTACGGCGGGCCTGCGGAGCGGGGATGCCCTGTGCGTCAGAGCCAAAAGCCGCTGCCACAAGGTTAGCTGTCATCCTGAGCCGCAGGCGAAGGATCCGCGGTTGTTCTTCCGGTCACTGCCAATGCAGCCATGAGCAGATAGAATGCCACCGATGCACGAGCACAGCTATTTCACTTACATCATGGCAAGCCGAAGCCACACGATCTACATCGGCGTCACAAGCGACCTTCACAAGCGCGTGTTTCAGCATAAGTGGAAGGAGCATGAGGGCTTCACTGCAAGGTACAACTGCGACCGACTCGTGTGGTTCGAAGGACACCAGGAGATTGCGAAGGCCATCACCCGCGAGAAGGAGCTGAAGGGCTGGCGAAGAGCAAGGAAGATCGCGCTGATTGAGGCTATGAACCCGGTCTGGATGGACCTAAGCCGCGATTGGTATGACTACGAGCCTGCCGATTATCGCCGTGCGTTGGATCGAATGGATTCTTGAGAAACAACCGCAGATCCTTCGCCTGTGGCTCAGGATGACACTGCTGTGGGTGGAGGATGATGGTGCCGGACAGTTACCGGTAAATGAACCGGTTTGCAGCGAACACCCCAAAAAGCAAGAGCTGAAAGCCGAAAGCTGAAAGCTGGGAGCTAAAAGCGATTAGCTAAAGCCCGATTCCCAATTCCTTGTTCAAAAAGCCCACCACATATTTCCAGACCAGGTAATAAGCGGCAAGGGCGGCGACGAAGCAGGGCGCGATGAGCACATAGGGAACGTCGCATGCCCGGAACCAGGTTACGCCGTCAGAGCCGAACTGAAGCACTCCCAGGCAATGGGCTACCGTAGCGCCAATGGGCGCCAGCAGCAGCGGGAGCAGCGCTCCATGCAAACCGATGGGCAGGTGCGTGCGTTCATGCGTACCGAGATACAGCATGTTCCACAAGCCAAACAGTGTGGGCACAACAGCCATGGGGAAGATAAGAGCCTGCTCAATGGGGACCGGCACCCGAAGCACCAGGCGCACCACAATAAAGAGGGTCAAAAGCAGCGGCAGCACCAGAGTGGGTACAAAGATGCCGGCGAGATAGGCGCGGAGCCAGACATGGGTTTTCATGGAATCCTCCTTGTTTGCGAGCGAAATTACTGGGAACTACAGATAGAAGAGAAAGACCGGGATTGACGCTGGAAAGAGCGCGGCGAAGGCGACCAGACCGGCGAGCAAGGCACCGTCAAACCACACCCATCCGGCGTGAGGCGCGGGTTGGCTGTCGAGGCGGCGGAGCAGGGCGGGCCACAGATCGCGCTCGGGCCCGGTGGCTGCGTCCACGGGCGGCAATGCCTGCTTCAAGAGGTGCTGGATGCGGTCGTCTTCGTTTGTTTTCATGGCGTGATTCCCTGCCGTTGCAGGTCCTTTCTGAGCAGTCGAAGAGCGCGAAAGACGCGCAGTTTTACGGCCGGCGCCGAGATGCCGAGCGCGTGAGCCACTTGCTTGTGCGGCAGCTCCTCCACCAGTACGAGGATGGCCGCAATGCTCAGGCGGGGCGGAAGCCGGCTGAAAGCCTGCGCGGTTTTAAGGCGGATCTCCGCGGTTACGCCAGGATCGGCAGTGGGCGCGGAGGATTGGATCTCGAGGCACTCGGCGGTCAGCTCGGCCTCAGGCTTTTGGGCGCGAAGCCAATCGAGCGCGGCGTGGGTGGCGATGCGGCGCGCCCAGGGTTCAAAATCACGCGTGGGCTCGAAGCGAGCGCGCGCCTGGTAGATGCGCCAGAAGGTTTCGATGGTGACGTCCTCAGCAGCCGCCGGGTTGCGCACGATGCGGAGAATCCACCCATAAACGGCGCGCCGGTGGAGGCGAAAGAGGGCTTCGAAGGCGTCGGGGTTGCCGAGGCGGAACTCGCTGAGAGGATTGGCCTGAACCATCACGCCGCTCGATCCGTTGCCCATGCGCCCTTCCCTTTCTATCAAGCCTTACGAGACAGGACGAAGAAAGGTTACACGCATGCGGTTGCGACGGGCGTGGGGAGAGAGCTGAAGCCGCTCTGAGGGCATTGAGACAAAGCGACAAAACTGCTTATATAAAGCGATTTTCTTGAGAGAAAGCGTTTGCTTGACAGGGCCTTCCGCGAGGCATTAAAGTTGGCCCCGGAAGGCGGACTGCGCTTTTTTGAGCTGAGAAAGCAGTAGAGCAGGCCGGACCGCCGGTGAGGGAGTGCGATGAACAGTTTTGGATTGCGGATGGCCGCGGCGGGATTACTCTGCTGCGGATTGACCTGGTTTGCAGGGGCGCAAGACGCCCAAAAGCCGGCGTACCTTAACCCAAGCCTGCCCCCTGAGCAGCGCGCAGCCGACCTGGTGAGGCGGATGACGCTTGAAGAAAAGGCTACGCAACTGGTGAACCAGGCGCGCGCGATTCCACGCCTCAACGTGCCGGCGTACGACTGGTGGAGCGAGTCGCTGCATGGCGTGGCGGTAAACGGAACCACGGAGTTCCCCGAGCCGGTGGGACTGGCCGCGACATTCGATACGGCGGCCATTCACCAGATGGCCGTGGCGATTGGCACCGAGGGGCGCATCAAGCATGCCCAGGATGTGCGCGCCGGGCATAGCAACATCTTTGAGGGCCTGGACTTCTGGGCGCCGAACATCAACATCTTCCGCGATCCGCGCTGGGGCCGGGGACAGGAAACATACGGTGAAGACCCTTTCCTGACTGCGCGCATGGGCGTGAATTTTGTAACCGGAATGCAGGGCGACGATCCGCGCTATTATCGCGTGATTTCGACGCCGAAGCACTTTGCGGTGCACTCCGGACCGGAGTCGACGCGGCACACGGCGGACGTGCCGGCGAGCAAGCACGACGAATTGGATACATATCTGCCGGCCTTCCGCGCGGCAGTTCTCGAGGGCAAGGCGGGCTCGGTGATGTGCGCCTATAACTCGATCAACGGACAGCCTGCGTGTGCAAATGAGTTCCTGCTTGAGGACCAACTGCGCGGCTGGTGGGGGTTCCAGGGCTACGTGGTTTCAGACTGCGGCGCAGTGCTGGACATTCATGCCGGCCACAAATACAACACAACGCAGGCCGAAAGTTCGGCTGTAAGCCTGCGCCGCGGCATGGACAACGAGTGCGTTGACTTTACCTTCAAGGTGAACGACGACCACGATTACAAGCCTTATGTGGACGCGGTCAAGCAGGGCTACCTGAAGGAGAGAGAAATCGACATAGCGGTGACGCGGCTGTTCACGGCACGGATGAAGCTGGGCATGTTTGACCCGCCGGAGATGGTGCCTTACACGAAGATCGACGAGAGCCTGCTGGACAGCGCCGCGCACCGCGCCCTGGCCTTGAAACTGGCGAACGAATCCATGGTGCTGCTGAAGAACGACGGCGTTCTGCCGCTGAAGACGGCAGGGACGAAGATCGCCGTCATCGGGCCGCTGGCCAACCAGACGAAGTTCCTGCTGGGCAACTACAACGGCGTTCCGAGCCACACGGTCTCCATTCTCGATGGGATGAAGAAGGAGTTTGCCGGCGCGACGATTACGTATGCGGTGGGCACGCAGTTCCTTGGCCAGGATGCTGAGCCGGTTCCTGCCGGGGCGCTTTCGCAGGATGGCAAGCCAGGGGTGAAGGCGAGCTTCTCGATTTTGGACATGAGCAACCTGAACAGTCTGGGCACGGCGAAACCAGCGGCCGAGCGCGTGGAATCCACGATTGACGCGGCTTCGAACGGAATTCCGGCAGAGGCCGCCGCGCTCAAGCCCCTGGCTATTACCTGGAGCGCTTCGCTGACGGCGACCGAAACGGGCGACTACAACCTAGGCCTGGTTGCCAACGGCTTCTTCGGCATTCAGCTTGACGGCAAGAGCGTTACTTCTTCCTACGGTGGTGACGGCAAGTCTGCCAAGCTGGGCCGGGTGCACCTGGAGGCCGGCAAGCCGGCAGCGCTACGCGTCTTCTACTCGCCCGGACAAGGCGACAAACCGGTGGCCAGGCTGGTGTGGTCGAAGGTGGATCTGAAGCCGCAGCCTGAGGCGATCGAGGCGGCGAAGAAGGCCGACGTGGTGGTGGTCGTCGTAGGCATTACGAGCGAACTGGAAGGCGAAGAGATGCAGGTGGATGAGCCCGGATTCAAGGGCGGCGACCGCACCTCGCTTGACCTGCCAAAGCCGGAAGAAGCGCTGATCGAGGCACTTGGCGCAACCGGCAAGCCGATGGTGGTGGTACTCGCCAACGGCAGCGCGCTGAGCGTGAACTGGGCCAAGGCGCATGCCAACGCGATTCTCGATGCGTGGTATCCGGGCGAAGAGGGCGGAACATCCGTTGCGCAGACGCTGTCTGGCCGCAATAATCCCGCCGGGCGGCTGCCGGTAACTTTCTATACCGGCGTCGACCAGTTACCCGCATTCGAGGATTACTCGATGAAGGGACGCACTTATCGCTACTTTGACGGCGCCCCACTTTATCCGTTCGGCTATGGGCTAAGTTACACGAGCTTCAGTTACAGCGGACTTAGCGTCGCAGCCAGTACGGTGCAAGCAGGAAGTCCGGCGGTAATTGATGTTACTGTCACCAATACTGGAAAACGGGCGGGCGACGAAGTAGCGCAGCTCTATCTGAGTTTCCCCAATGTACCGGGCGCGCCGCTCAAGGCATTGCGGGGCTTCCAGCGCATCCATCTGGATGCCGGCGCTCAGCAGAAGGTGCGTTTTGAGCTGTCGGCGCGCGACATGAGCATGGTGACCGATGCCGGAGACCCGATTGTGGCCGAGGGCGCGTACACGGTGTTTGTGGGCGGCGGGCAGTCTGGAACCGGCGCACCGGGAGTGACGGGAAGCTTTAACGTAAACGGCAAGTTGATTCTGCCGGAGTAACTCCATGCGGCACTAAGACAAGCGGGGCGCTTTCAATATCTGAAAGCGCCCCGCTTGTTTTTTGACGCATAGTTAGTTAATTACCGGAAGTTACTGCCGGTCTCTGCGCTATTTCCTTCATCTTCAGATAAACTGCGTTGGTCCATCCAAAGCCGATTACATTTTGTTTGTATCCGGCAGTTACCTGGACATTCGCATTGCCGGAGACCACGTTGTACTTCTCGCGGATTGTGCCGTCCGCCGCAAGGCCCGCGTCCACGGTGGCGTCGAAGTGCTGCGCGATGCGAGCGGCATCGGCGCGAAATCCCAGGGCATCGAGACCGGCCACGGCTATCCAGTTAGTTGGAGCCCAGCCGAAGGGCTCGTCCCACTGCAGGCCGGTGCTGGTGTTGCTGGTGGACAGCCCGCCGGGGCGCTCGAAAAGGTTGAGTTTGGCAACCATCTGCGTGGCTTCCTCGCGCGTAGCGACTCCTGCCCACAAAGGAAAGAGCGAAGCAATAAATTCATAACTCGACCCCTTGGCGCGGACAAAGTCAAAGTCCCCGAATACGCCATCTTTAGGCCGCCAGAGATAGCGCTGTATGGCGTTGGCGCGTGCTTGGGCGCGGCGGTCCCAACGTGTTCCGTCAACGGGCTTGCGCAGCAGCAGAGCCAGATGCTCAAGGTCGCGCTCGTAGCGGAAGAGCAGGCTGTTAAGGCACACCGGCGCATAGTGATGCGTAGCTGCCGAGAATGGGCCGAAGCGACTGGATGTGTCAAAGCCGGACTCGCGCATGGCACGGTCGCCCGTGTAGAAATCGCGGCTAAGACGGTAGCCGGAGAACCATGCGTGTTCGCAAACTACGCTGGCGCGCACGTCGCAACTGGTTAGCTTGAGCCGGGTGGCCTCGGCGGCGTCAGGATGCTCTGAGCCATTGACCAGCAGGCCATCGCCGCCTTCGTGCGGATGCGCCACCAGCCAGCGGATTACATCGGTGTAGTACGTGCTGTCGTCAGCCATCTCGGGCACGGGACCGGCGCCGTAATCGAAGTAGCGTGCCAGGCCGGTGGAGCCGGCTTTGTGCTCAGGCCGGACCCATGTCGAGTAATCCTTTTCGGCCAGCGTATAGGCGCGCTCCAGCCAAGCGCGTGCCTGAGCGCGCCCAGCGGGGGTGGCTGGAAAGCTGGCCGGATTCTCATAGATCGCACGAATCATCGAGGTAAGGAAAGGAGGCTGCGAACGGGTCAGATAGTAAGTGCGATTGGCGTTGAGAACCGCTCCGTAATATTCAATCTCAAAGAGGAAGTTATCGACAATACCTTTGGCTAGCGCCTCATGATGGTCGGCTTCGAGGCCAAGCAGGATAAAGTAACTGTCCCATCCATACATTTCATTGAAGCGGCCGCCGGGAACCACATAGGGATTGGGCAAATAGAGCAGGCCGGGCGAGGATAACTCCTCGGGGCGCACGTCGCCGAGTTTTTCAATGCGGCGGGGTAGTGAAACCACTTTCACGTGGCAGGTCTGTTCGAGAGCTGTAACTTCAGGGGGCGCGGGGAAACCTGCAGGCAGATAGAGAACGGGCTGCGAAGTAACTTTACTGTCAGCCAGCACTTGGCAATCGGCGATTGAACGGGTGAGCGTGTCCCATGAAGCGTGGATGTAACGCAGCGTGGCATCAGGATCGGGAATGGCTTGCTGCTGTGGCTCACTTGCAATCTGGAGACTGGCAGCCTGGACGCTTGCGAGGAGGGCAGCGGCGGCCACGGAAAGAGTCAAGCGGAACAGGTTCATTCGAACTCCGGCAGGGAAGGTCATGAGTATTTTGGAGTGTAACTCACGGGGTGCATGGCTTGCTCTGGGAACAGTTTACGAGGCTGCGGTGTCTACACAGTTACAGTGGTTCCGAACGGGATAAGCCGAGGGCCTTAAGGCCCGCTCCCCGCGCAGAGATTGCGGGGAGCGGCCGGGCAGCTACGCCTGATTGACCTCCCTGACCCCGGCCGCCGCTGCTGAATTCGGACTCAGGGAGGCAGGCCATGTTTGAAGACTCAACCTTTGAATCCAGTGGCAGAATCCATACACGCAGCCGCAGTTGGATGTTAGCGGCGCTCGCTTTGGACGGGGCAATACTGTTGGCTCTGATCCTGATACCGCTAATTAATCCGGAAGCGCTGCCGCGGATGACGATGATATCTCTCATGGAAGCTCCCGCAGCGCCCGTGCCCGAGACCAAGCCCGAGGTGCGGCCTGAACACACCGTGATGGTGCAGCGCGAGATGGTTGGCAGCCACATCTTTGCGCCTTCTGTAATTCCACGTGGCATTATGATGGCCGACAGGCCGGAGAGTTTGCCGCCCGTGGATGTTGCCAATATGGACCTGAATGGCAATGGCAACAGCGAAGTTCCATTCGGCAGCCAGAGCAATCATCCCGTTGTGCGCCAGGAACAACATGGTCCAGTGCGCGTGTCGGGAATGGTTGAAGCGGGACTGTTGTTAAACAGGACCATTCCGGTCTATCCGCCGATTGCGAAAGCCACGGGCACGCAGGGAACGGTGGTGCTGCAAGCCACGATTTCGCGGAGCGGAACTATCGAGAACCTGCATGCGGTGAGCGGGCCTTCACTGCTGCAACAGGCGGCGCTGGACGCGGTGAAGAACTGGAAGTACAGGCCGTATCTGCTGGATGGGGCTCCCGTGGATGTGGAGACCACGGTGAATGTGATCTTCACGTTGCGGCAGTAATGGGTCATTGTGTCTTGGCCTGGAGCGCCCGATACTTGCTCTAACTGCCCGGTTGCAGTTTTTCGCGGGTAAGGTCGTTCCATGTGGCGATGGCTTCCGGCATAGCAGGGCTGAGCGTGCCGGGAGCCACGCCTTCAATTACGCGATGCGGATTAACAACGCCGCCGGCATCGCGCAACACTCCTTTGACCCAGCCGACCGCGGCCATGCCTTTGTGCCCCGTAAAAGTCTGCTCGATGTAGAACCAGCGCTCGTCCCAGCAGACCAGCCGCGAGGTGAGCGTGAAGAGCGAGAACAGCGGCAGGGAGCGGCGATACGTAACCCAGATGGCGCCTACCAGGGGCTGCAAGCGTGAATGCAGAATGTGATCGAGCAAGCGGGTGCGAGCCAGAAAATGCGTTCGCGCGTAATCCATGATGCTGAGATAGCGCGCGTTGTTCATGTGCATGTTGATGTCTATGTCGTTGGGCAGCACGCGCAGGCGGAGACGATCTTCATCAAGAATGCCGAGCCGGGGCAGCGGGCGAAAATGCTGGCGAATGGCTAATGCGGGAATTCGTACAAAGCTGATGAAGTGAGACAATGCGTACTCTCCGACTTCAAGTGTAGAAGAGGCGGCCTCGCGGGGCTGTGCATATACCATCGATGCATGGCGCTGGTTGAGGTCAATTCGGTCTGGAAGAGCTATCCCTGGCGTGCGGGTCTGCGCACGGAACTGCAGACGGTCGTCGAAGATGTTTCTCTGGTGATCAACGCAGGAGAAACGCTCGGTCTGGTTGGCGAGTCGGGCTCCGGCAAGACCACGCTGGCGCGCATGATTCTCGGCCTTGTGAAGCCCAGCCGCGGCTCTGTGCGGGTAGAGGGCATCGACATCGCCACGGCTTCGGCCGCAGAGTTGCATCGCCTTCGCCGTCAGATGCAGCCTGTGTTTCAGGACCCTTACGCCGCTCTGAATCCGCGCATGAATGTGCTCGACATCGTGACGGAGCCGCTGGTGATTCACGCCGGCTCGGGGGGCGGCCGCACTGCGCTGCGCGCCAAAGCGGTGAAACTACTCTCTGAGGTGGGCCTCGACGAGTCCGCGCTCGCGCGCCATCCGCACGAGTTCTCCGGCGGTCAGCGGCAGCGCATCAACATTGCCCGCGCCCTGGCCCTACGTCCGAAACTTTTGATCCTGGATGAACCGGTTTCGGCTCTCGATGTGAGCGTGGGCGCCCAGATTATCAACCTGCTCCGCAGCCTGCAGCGGGAGCACGCGCTGACCTATCTGTTCATCTCCCACTCCATGCCGCTGGTGCGCTACCTGAGTACGCGCATTGCTGTCATGGAACATGGCCGTCTGGTTGAAACGGGCGAAGCCGTGGCACTTTGCGCAAATCCCCGCGAGGCCTATACCCGCCAGTTGATCGCGGCCACGCCGGAGTTGCCGGTCGGCGTGGCCTGATCGATTTCCTCGAAACGCCGTGTTACCTGGCCTGCGGTTGCGGCGCTGCGGCAGGTGCTGGCGAAGGCGCCGGTGGTGTTGCCGGTGCTGCGGCAGGTGCCGCTGTCGCTGGCATCGGGTGCGCACCGCCGGGAGCTCCGCTGGCAGTTGGGTGATTCGACGGCATGGGCAGTTCGGTGATATCGAGCAGTTCCACGTCGAAGATCAAATCGGACTTGGGAGGAATGCCAGGGTGGGCCGCATCCGGTCCCGGACGCCCCGACGCTCCATAAGCAAGCTGCCACGGAATGAACAACCGCCGCTTGCCGCCGATCTTCATGCCGGCAAAGCCCTGATCCCAGCCCGGAATCAGCCGCCCGAAGCCCTGCGGAAAGGTGAAGGGCTGCGGATCGCCGAGCTTGGGCTTTCCGTCGTCGCCCATCACCGGCTTGCCGTCCTTGTCCAAGAGAGGATTGCGGTGGTCGAAGGACGAGTCGAACTTATGCCCATCGTCGGGCCTCTTGTTGTCACCAAGCCAACCCGTGTAGTTCACCTTGTACATCTTGTTCGGCTCGGCATCAGCGCCGGTGCCGATGGTGATGTCCTGGTAGCGTAGCGTGAACGCCGATTTAATGAGACCCTTCTCCACGGGTACGCCGGGGGGCAGCTTTGATGCGGTCGAAGCCGCCGTGGAATGGGCGGCAGTGGCTCCGGACTTGGTGGCGGCGGGCCTGGCGGCAGTAGCGTGGGATGCCGGCTTGGCCGCAGTTTGTGCGCTGACGGCGGCTGTGGCGGCCACCAACAACAGAATCAAGGCTGTGTATTTCATGGCTTGCTAGTCTCCAGCTGGTTAGCTTGTTTCTCCACGGGAGTGTAGCAGCCGCTCCCGCGAACTCTCATTGATTCTAAACAAAGGCACGGCACGGACGGTTGGCTTTAGATCCCCGCCAGCATTCCCGCCAGCAGCGCGATTCTGGGCGCGAGATGCTCCACCACAATCGATTCGTGCCGCGCGTGGGCTCCCTCGCCAACCGCACCCATCCCGTCCAGAGTGGGCACGCCCAGGGCGGCTGTGAAGTTGCCATCGGAAGCGCCCCCGGTGGAGGCCTCGTCCAAGGTTAGCCCCAGTTCCGCAGCCAGAATCCTGGCCCTTCGATAGAGTTTCACGGTTCCGCGGCTGCGCTCCATCGGCGGCCTGTTGATTCCGCCCGTCACGGTCAGCGAACAGCGCTTGTCGACCGCCTTCAACCCGGCAAATTTGCGTTCGATGCGCGGCCCGTCCGCTTTGCGGGCAATCCGCACATCCACCTGAGCCCAGGCCTCAGCTGGAATCACATTGGTTTTTGTGCCTCCACCCGCCACGCCCACGCTCACGGTCAGGCCACGCTTCAGATTCGTCCAGCCGCTCACCGTCTCCACCACGCGCGCCAGCTCGCAAATCGCACTTGCCCCTTTTTCGAAATCCACGCCCGCGTGCGCTGCAACTCCGTTCACCTCGATATGCCACACGCCAGTTCCTTTGCGCGCGGTTTTGTACGCCAGACCCTGCGCCGGCTCGAGCACGTACACAGCCCTGCACTCGCCCGCAAGCCGCTCGGTGATGGGCCGCGAAACCGGACTGCCCACCTCTTCATCGCTGGTCAGCAGCAGCACAATCTCCCGGTCCAATTGGTTGGCTTCCGTCAGCATCTCCAAGGCGGTCAGCGCCATGGCCACACCCGCCTTCATATCCAGCGTCCCCGGGCCGCAGAGCCTTCCCTCGCTCAGGCGACAGGGCATAGTCTTCAACGTTCCTATGGGCCACACGGTGTCCAGATGCCCAAGCAGAAGAACCCGGTCAGCATCGGCGCCTTTCTTGCGCGGGCCGAACCGCGCTTCCAGCACGTCGCCAAACCCGCGCTGTCGATGCAATTTGACCCGGCCACCCAGCCCCCTGGCGTGCGCAGCAGCCAGCGCAACACATTCGTCCACGGCGGCTTTTACGTCCGAAGGCGACTCGGTCTCCACCAGCTTTCGCACCAGATCCAGCAGCGTCCGCTCCTTGCGGCGTGCCCCTGCCAGCAGGGCGCGCATGGGAATCGTAGCATCGGTGGCAGTGTCCATCTGTCTTCCTTTCAGGTGCTCATCGCATCGGCCAAGCCGGAGATTCCCTGATTCTACGACCTTAAGAGTGAGGCACTCCAGCCCGTTTCCTTCCAAAATGGTGGCCTATTATGCGCATAGTGTGGCAAAAATACCACAAGACGGCTTTCCGCTCCCCGTCTAATCTAACCGATGTACTCGTTTGCATCTTTGGAGCAGGCATTTGGCCAATCCAGCACACCTGGAACAAACCGTAGCCGCACCCATCGAGCTTACCGGTGTAGGGCTGCACTCAGGCGCCCCGGTCACTCTGCGCCTGTTGCCCGCTCCTGCCGGATCTGGCATTGTTTTTCGCCGCACCGATCTCGACAACTTTGAGATTCCTGCCAACGGCCGCAACGTCGCCAAGGTCAGCTACGCCACCAGCCTGATGCGCCAGGGCGTACTCATCTCCACTACCGAACATCTGCTTTCCGCGCTGATCGGCATGGGCGTCGACAACGTCATTGTCGAACTGGACAACCTTGAGTTGCCTATTCTCGACGGCAGCGCGCTGCCTTATGTGCAGGCTTTTCTCAACGTAGGCATCCGTACCCAGCGCCGCCGCCGCGAGACCATCCGCGTACTTCGGGCCGTCGAGGTACGCGAGGGAAACAAGTTCATCGGCGTCTACCCCGGCTCCGGCTATAGCATCTCCTACGCAATCGACTTTCCCGCCCCCATAGGCCATCAAATGGCTTTTATCGACCTGGCTGCCGAGACTTACGGTTCCGCCATCGCAGCGGCCCGCACCTTTGGCTACAAGACCGACGAGAAGCGTCTCCGCGACATGGGCCTTATCCGTGGCGCGACGCCGGAAAACGCCATCATTCTCGGCCCCGGTGGTCCGGAGAATGGCCCCTTGCGTTTCGCAGACGAATATGTCCGCCACAAGGTGCTCGATCTGATTGGTGACCTGGCCCTCGCCGGACGCCGCATTGAGGGCCACGTGGTGGCCGAGCGCGCCGGCCATGCCATGCATACCGCCCTGGTTTCGCGTCTGCTCAAAGACCGTTCCGCCTGGGAACTGGCCCACGTCCCCGTGGAAACGGCCCCGGCTCAAGTGGAGGATGCTGTTGCGGTAACGCTCTCCGGCTCGGGCGCCCCTGCCCTTGTTGGCGCATAGCGCCGCGTTTCAGTTTTTCCCTTGTTTCCGGCTCACAGCGGATATGGCAGAACGACCCATACACGGCAAGTTGAACAATCCCGGTCTTTTTCATACAGCGCCGACCCGCGTGTCGATTTAGACTGAGTACATATCCCGGCTAAATTAACTCCGTGATTTCACGCGAGGATAAAGACTCGAGGAACAGTTCATGGGCTCCGGCACTCCGCATACATTTCGAATTCCTGTTGTCCTGCTTGCACTAGCCGATCTGGCGATCCTGGCAATGCGTCTGCGGCCCTGGCCTGAGATCGCAAATCTGCCCGGCCAGGGCACAACCGGCTATGACCCGATTATCAGCCTGTCGGCATACGTCTTTCTTCTCTTCTGGATCGGAGGCAATAGCGACGTTGTGGTCCGCAAGGCGCTCTCGATCGGAACCATGCTCGGTGTGCCGGCCGGCCTGCTCGCCATCGGCTACGTTCTGCTCGGGGAGCAGCATGCGCAGCAGGTCATTTTCTACCAGATAGGCTTGCTGGTTGCGGCCGCAATTTTGTGGGGCGTCGCCGGGCTGCGCGGTTCCAGGGTGGCGGCCAGTCCTAATGTCGGCATCGGAGCGGGTGTATGGAGCGCCATGATCAGCGCGCTCATGGCCTGCGCCGTGATTCTGGCCAGGATCGATCTGAATAATCCCGTTCCGCAGTCGCCCGACCCGTGGAAGCAGTACCAGGGCCTGGCCATCGGCAACCAGTCCATCCAGTCGCTGGTCCACTCCCTGAACACGGCCACGGGCTTTCTGCTCATCGCTCCGCTGGTTGGCGGAACCGTCGGCCTCATCTTCGCCCTGATGGGACAGAACGAAAAAGGCTGAAGCGCCGGACTGGCGTCTTCAATAGAAGCAGGTAGAGGGGACCATTAAATGCATGGATATGCCGGCAGGCATTCCCTCGGGGAGCTTTGCCTGGAGAGAGGCTATAGCGGCCTCTTTGCGTAGGAAACCTTCGTCCTGCCGAAAAAAGCTGGAGCCCAGGCGGCGAGTTCGAGGCGTGTGCAAATATTGATTGAAAAGTAACTGCCGAGTTGGCGGTGATTGGCCCGGAACGCGCCGCACGGGTTTAGAATCAATGCAAAATATGAAATTTCAGTATTTGTTGCTCATCATACTCTTCGGCTGTTTGCAGTGTGTTGCTCAAGTACCTCGCGACAATAAATCACATCGAGGAAGTGCTGGCTTTGTCCTGCGAGCAACCAACAATCAGGATTGTCCGGTACCCAAAGTTGCTCCTCAAGTATTCTCGGACGGCAGAATGATATTCGGTGTGGTTGACACGCTATATGTGACCGACCCTGATGGGGCAATTGCGTGGAAATACGTAACCAGAGGCCCTGCCGAAGCCCTTAGCATTTACGCTCCCCCTGCTTTCAACCCCAAGATCAACGAAATTGGCGTGGTCGGGTGCGATCTTTTCTTTGTTCGATTGGATGCTACGTCCGGCAAAGAGAAGTGGCGCTATAGCGGCAACAGTTCGTCCATCTTCAAACAGATTGCTCCTTACGGCTCAGGCTTCTTAGTAGTCGTCAGTTCGAAAGACGGAGACGCAGTGCAGTATTGGAGCGACGACGCTGAAGACGACATTCCACAAGCTCAATTTCCTTCCGGTGCGACACTGATGGTCAACGGAGCAAGAATCTACGCTGTTCGCAGTTTCAGCCGTTCCGCTCGGGTGCAAGAGCTCCGTCTAAACAAGAGTAGATGAAAATAGATCGCCGTCAACAATTAACGGTGGGTTCGCAGGTTCTGTATAGCTGTCGGTTTGTCGGCTACTCGGAAGTATCGCCAACTTGAAACTCTGAAAGGCAGCCGCAGATCCTCACTGTGTTCAGTGATGACGCTACTGTGGGTAGAGGATGGTGGTGCCGGCCTGGAGGCCGGCGCTACCCATTTGCGGATAAGTTCTGAATCAGGGGGTTTCTACGTAAACAGAATCCGCATCGGCTCCAGCGCGGCGAAGCTCTTTCCCTCGGTTGCCAGAACGCCCGTCTCCGGATTGCGCGCAAACACGCTCAGCAGGTTCGAGTCCTGGTTGGCCACCAGCATCCAGCGCTCGGAAGGGTCCAGCACAAAGTTCCGCGGAATCTTGCCTCCGCAGTTGGACCGCCCCATCGCTGTCAGGCTTCCCGTCGCCGGATCGGCTTTGAAGGAATACAGAAAATCGTTGTCGCGGTTGGCGAAGTAAACAAACTGCCCATTGCGCGAAATGACCGCATCGCAAGCGCGCGTGGGGCCGTGATAGCCCTCCGGCAGCAGTTCAATTCGTTTGCCCAGCGTCAGGCTGCCGTCCGTCTTGCTCCACTCCAGCACGTCCACGGTGGAAGCCAGTTCGTTGACGCAGTAGGCGGTGTGGCCGTTGGGATGGAAATGCAGCGTGCGCGGACCGGACCCCGGCGCGCCCTTGTAGCTGCCTGCCGGCGTCATCGCGGCGGTCACCGGGTTCGACTTGTAGATGTGGATGCAGTCCCCGCCCAGGTCGTTGATATACGCAAAGCGGTTGTCGGGCGAGAAGGACGCAAAGTGGGCGTGCGCGGTGTCTTGCCGTTGCGCGTTGGGCCCGTGGAAGCTGTAGTGCTCGGTCCAGACTGCCAGGCTCAGCTTGCCCTCGGTAATCACAAAGCTGGCCGCGCTGCCGCCCACGTAATCCGAGGCGATCAGCATGTGGCCGGTATGATCCACGGCTACATGGCAGGTGCCCACTCCAGCCGAGTTAACAGCTGAAAGCGGATGCAGCTCCCCATTCTCCACGCGGAAGCTGGCTACCTCGCCCGTCGGCTTGCCCTCAAAGAGATTCAGCTCCGACGCCGCGTAGAGATACTGGCGCTCGTGCGAGAAAGCGAGCCAGGCCACTTTGGGCAGCTTGGCAGCCACACCGGCCGCTTTCAGCTCGCCGGTAGCCTCGTCCCAGTCGTAGGCCAGAATTCCATCCGGGCCGCCCGAGGCGACAAACACGCGCCTGTGCCTGGCCTTCGAAGTGGCGGGCACAGTCCCGGCAAAAGAACTTGAAACGGCGGCGGAAGCAAGTGTTGCGGCTGAAGCGGTCATAAGGAAGTCACGGCGCGAAAGATTTTTCATAGCAGAAAAAATTGTCGCCGATGGAGCATGGTATGCGCCAGTCGCCAGGCTCTCTGTCTTGCCGAATCCCCGAAGCCTCCACTTCAGCGTTTTGGATTTGACAAAGCTCCCCACTCCTCTGGACTCACATCCCGCGCATGTTGCGAGAAGATCCAGAGGTGACCGTCGATATCCTCGGCGCCATACTGCCGCTCGCCGTAGATGGTTTCGTTCAGCTCCTCCACAATCCTGGCGCCCGCGTCTCTGGCCCTCTCGCAATGCGCGTCCACATCTTCGACAAAGATCGTAAGATTCTGCGTCCCGTAGCCAAGACGCGCTGGAATCAGGCAACCCTGCCGGGCGTTGCGCAGCATCACGTATGCCTGGCCCAAATACATCTGCACTCCGCTCACCGGGTCGCCGTAACGATAGGCTTCTATGAAGCCAAAAACGCGACTGAGCCAGGCGCAAGCCTCTGCCACGTTCTGATATCCAATATGCGAAAGTAATGCGTCAGTAGGGACGGATCGATTCTTCATGCCCATCATCCTATTCGCTTTCAGCGATCCTGACTGTCTCGTATTCACCGGAGTTTGTAATTTCTACGATGCGGGAAAGAACGTAAGCAGGTCGGTGCCTAGAAACCGGCAGCCGGAGGCTGAGCCAACCGGAAATATCTCTTCGCGCGCGCTACATCCTTGAAAATCTGTGCCTTCAGGGCTTCCGGCGACGGCCATTCGATTTCGCCGCGCAGCCGCATCAGAAACTCGAGTTCCACGGGCGTTGTTTCATCCATCTCAACCGGCTGGAAGTCCAGGATGTGCGACTCGACGGCAAAAGAGGCCTCGCCGAACGTGGGCCGATTGCCCACATTCGTCACCGCCTGAAACGCGCGCCCAGCCACCTTCAGCCGGGTTACATAAACGCCAAATCCCGGCAGCAGGCCGTCATACGCAGCCAGATTGACGGTCGGCACCAGCAGCCGCGTTCCTATCCCGCGTCCCCGGGCCTGCGAGGAGACGACGGCGAACGGCCGTCCCAGCATCCACCGCGCCCGCCGCACATCGCCCGCGGCCAGCAGCGCTCGAATCGCCGAACTGGAAACTTCCATCCCATGCACCCGCACCGCATCATGCACATACACGGCAAATCCGAACTCCGCGCCCAGTTCCCTAAGTTCTTTCACGCCGGCCTCCGCGCCACACCCAAACCGGAAACTGTGTCCTTCATGCAATCCGCGAATGCCCAGCGCCCCGGCCAGAATCCGCCGCACAAATTCACGTGCCGGCAGCCCGGCCAACGCCTCGTCAAACGGCAGCACGGCCACCGCATCGATGCCAGTCCCGGCAAGTAGCCGCATCCGCTCCGCCAGCGACGTAAGCAGCGGTGGCGCCTGCTGCGGCCGCAGATATTGCTCCGGGTGCGGCTCAAACGTAATCGCCACCGCCTTCGCATGCAGGCTCCGCGCCTCTTCCACCACCGCCGAAAGAATCTCCCGATGTCCGCGATGCACGCCGTCGAAATTCCCGATTGCGCCTACCGATGGCCCAAACCCCGCGGGAATTTCCGCGAGTGAGCGGAATACTTGCACTGCCAAACCTTCGCTCATTGTGCTCTCGCGTTTCTCCGTCATAGGCTCACGCTCACTGGAATGGTCAACCCGTCGTATGCCAGTCTCACGCTGTCGGGCAGGGCGCGGTTGGTCTCTTCGTGGCCCAGCTCATGCGCAATATGGGTAAGCCAGGTGTGCCGTGCGCCAATGCGCCGCGACCAGCCCAACGCCTGTTCCACGGTGGCGTGGCTGGGGTGCGGCTTATGCCGCAGGGCGGAGAGCACCAGGTGCTCCAGCCCTTCCAGCAACTCGAAGCTCTCCTCGGGAATTCCGCTCACATCGGTCAAATAGGCCGCGTTGCCAAAACGAAATCCCGCAATTTTCATTCCCCCATGCAGCACCGGTACCCGCAGAAACTCGACGCCGTGAATCCGGTTCCGCTCAGCGAGCGGTTCCAGTTGTACCCTGGCGCGGTTGGGATAGGTAGCTTGCGGCGAAAATGTGTAATCGTAGATCCGCTCTAGCACTTCCGCCGTCTCCGCCGTCGCGTACAGCGGAATCGGCCCGCCCTCGCGAAAGGCTACAAAGCTCAGGGGCCGCAAATCATCCATCCCAAGAATGTGGTCGGCATGTGCGTGCGTATAAAACACGGCATCCACGCGCCTGAGCCCCGCACGCAGCGCCTGCTCGCGGAAGTCCGGACCGGTATCGATCACGACAGCCCGTTCCCGGCCGCCGTTGCTGTTCTCTTCATTCCAGCGCAACAGAGCCGAAGGCCGCAACCGGCGATCGTGCGGGTCGGCCGAGGTGCATACCGCACAGTCGCACCCTAGCGTCGGAACCCCCATCGAGGTTCCCGTCCCCAGAAATGTCAGCCGTCCCTCCATAAGCTCTCGCGGGTACAAGTCCCCCTACGCCGGTCGCGGGGCCACTGTTCCCTCTTACCTGTCCTTGGTCTCTTAGCGTGGAACCGGCGGTGGCGGCGCCGATATGCCCTGCAAGCTGATCATGCTGGTCAGTTCCAGGAAGGCCGCCCGCACCTCGAACAGCACCGTTTGCAAGGTGCGATCCTCGGCCTCCGTCAGGTTGCCGCGCGTCTTTTCAGCCAGCACCCCGAGCAGGTCGATGGTGCCGCGCGCGCCGAGAATGTCCACTCGCGGCCGCTGCCCTTCCTGCGTCCCCGCGCCCATCTGGATCATGGCGGAAACGTAGAACTGCTGCACCAGGTGCTCAAACCCAACCGTCGGCTGCGCGTCCATGGCAGGATTCTGCGCCCGGATCAGGTCGTCTAGACGCTGCACCGCCGCGTCATACGACGTCTTCTGGTCCTTGCTCTCCAGGGCGGTAGGCGCAGGAGGCAAATCCGGTTCACCCTCGGCTTCCGCCCGGCTCTGCTTCTCATCGGCAGGAGCAGGCTCGCGCCGCCCCTCGTTCACCACCAGCCGCGGACCGGCTCCAGGGGCTGCCGGGGAACTTGGCGCCGGCGCCACCGTCTCCGGCGGCTGTGCGCCCGCTTGCTGGTTCACCTGTTCTTCTTCTGCTTTTTGCTTGCGGCGGTCAATCACTTCAAACTTCGGGGTTTCACTCATAGCTTTCGTTGTCCAATCCGTCTTTCTGAGTTACGAACTCTGCAGTCTCTGCGGATGCCCCAGGTCCCGACTCCTGAACCCCGGATCCGCGCTCAACTAACTGGCATTCAGCATCGGTGGCGAAACCAATATCTGCGCGGTGCCCTTATCCGTCCCGGCAGCATACGAAAGAACATGGTTGCCCAACTCCGCCTCTCCGCGCACCATCCCCAGCGCAAACACCCGGTTCCCGTTCGCCAGGGGCAACTCGGCGGCGCTGGTAATCTGTCCAGCGGCCTTTCCGTCTTCCAAGGTTAGTTCGGTCCCGGCTTCCGGCAATGGCCCAAATAGCTCCAATGGCCGCAAATGCCGGTGAACGTTCCCCCGCGAGCGTATCCGTTCCACAATCTCCTGCCCCAAGTAGCAGCCCTTGTTAAAGTGCAAAGCCCGCATCTGCGAGGTCTCCTGCGGCAAATCGCGCTCGGCCATATCGATGCCGTACACAGGAATCGCTTCCGCAATCCGGAGGGCCTCCAGTGAAGCGCAACCCACCGGCTTGGCCCCGGCGGTGCGCAGGCATGACCAAAGCTTGCCCAGCCCCGCCGATTGCACCCGAAGCTGGTAGTGCGGCGAATGTACGCCGTATCCGCGCAGAATCCTTACATCAAACCCGTTCCACTCCACGCTCGTTCCCATCATCGGGTGCGCAAATACCGGCAGGCCCAGCCGCTCCAGCACATCGTTGGCCAGCGGACCCGTAAGTCCAAGTGCCGTCTCCGATCCTGGCTCTCCAACCGGCTCCTCGCCCAGCGGAATCAGCTCGACATCATCCATGATGATGAAGCCATTCAGGTGAGCCAGCAATTTTGCGCATTGGTCGGCGGCAATCTCCAGAACCAGACCGGACTCCCCGGCAAAGGGGGTCCCGCGCAGGCGATCCTCCGGGTTATCTCCGGCTTTGGCGCCTGCGCCAGCCGGATTACGCCGCTGCGGAGAAAGCTCTTCGCCTTCCCGCCATACCGTCAGGTCGCCCACAATCCGACCCTGCGCGTTCAACACCAGGTTCCACGCTCCGGTATTTGGAAACAGGTCGTTGACGGTGTTGGTTACCATCCCGCTCAGCCAGCGAAAGCGGTCTTCTCCGCGCACGGCCACGCGCCGCTGCCAGCCGAGGTCGTGTACGGCGGCTCCTTCAACCAGCGCCGCTATTTCCCGTTCCGGTGCGTCCAACATCTGTGGAGTCAACACGCCACGGTAAACATCCAGTTTGTGCGGTGTATGCGCCTGCTCCAGCAGCGTGGCCAGCGCGGTTACTTGAATTGTCGAGGCGAGATTAGTCTCAGTCATGGGGGACTTTTCCGCAGTCCGGCGCAGATTTTCCGGTGACGCTTGGCGCAGGACAGCATCCTGATTATAGCCTTGGAAGTACATGCTCCGAACCCGGTGCGGAGCCTCCACGTCAACCGCGGCCGAATCCGCGGCAGACCAGAACCTCAGGAGACTTGATGAGCAACCAGAACGAAGTGGTGAGATGGGCCAACGGCAAGTGGAGCAATCGCAAGCGGACCGTTCCCAGTTGGACCTTTCTTGCAGCGGGATGGGCCGCGGCGCTCTGCCTTGGGCTCGCAACCGTCTCCACTGCTCAGCAAGCCGCTCCCGCTCCGGACGCCGCAAAAGCTCCCACCCACATAACTCCCGAACAGGCAAAGCAGCTCTTCTCGCTCGTCGATGAACTCATCCAGTTCTCCTCCAGTGAAACCGCTCTGCCCATCAAGAGCGCCGTCAAGCGCCAGATAACCACCCGCTCCGCCGTAGAGAGCTACCTGAATGAGAAATTTGAAGAGGACCAGGGAGCCAAACGCCTGCAGCGCGATGAAGTCATCCTCAAGAAATTCGGCCTCCTCGACCGCGATTTCTCCCTCAAGCCTTTCCTCCTTGCCCTGCTCAAGGAGCAGATTGAGGCTTACTACGATTCCAAAACCAAGACCGTCAATCTGCTCGACTGGGTCGACATCGACGAGCAGAAACCGGTGATGGCCCATGAGCTGACGCACGCCCTTCAGGACCAGTACGCGAACCTGGAAAAGTGGAATGACCAGACCCCCGCCGAAGTTTCTCTCAACGCCTCCGGCGACAGCGACCATCTGGCCAAAGACGAGTTGGATACTGCCCGCGAAGCCGTTGTCGAGGGCCAGGCCACAGCCGTCATGATGGACTACATCCTCAAGCCGATGGGCAAGAGCTTGGTCAAGGATCCCGAGATTCTCGATGTCATCAAGCAACAGATGACCGGCTCAGAGAACTCCCCCATCATGGCCCGCGCCCCGCTGCTGCTGTCCGAGTCCATGCTCTTCCCTTATCGGGAGGGCCTCAGCTTCGAGCAGGACATCTGGATGGACAAGGGCCAGGCCGCCGCTTTTACAGGTGCACTCGACCACCCGCCCACGTCCAGTTGGGAGATCATCAACCCCCGCGAGTACGAACTGAGGCACGTTCCAGCCATACCGTTGCTGCCTGACATTCATCCCATCGTGGACAAGCTTTACAAGCCCTACGACATCGGCCAGATAGGCCAGCTCGACCTGCACATCCTGACTGAAATCTTCGGTGGAGACGAGGCCGCCCGCAACCTCACCCCAGCGTGGAACGGCGGCGTCTACTGGGCAGGCCAGTTGCGCAGCGCCAAATCTCCCGCCGATCAGGCCACCACAAAATCTCTCGCGTTCTTCTACCTCTCCGTGTGGAGAAACGCAGCCTCCGCGCAGGCCTTCGCCAAGCTTTACGCAAACAACCTCGGCCACAAGTATTCTTCCGCCAGCGCCGGTGAGACGGCACAGACCTCCACGTCTGCCGATGGGTCGGTGGAGCAGATTTACACCACCAACGAAGGCCCGGTCGTCATCACCGCTCGCGGCAAGTTCGTCTTCGTCGCGGAGAGCTTCCCGCTTGAGGTCGCCCGCAAACTCACCGCTCAAACGCTCGATGCCCAGGGCGCCGGTGAGCTCAGAATGGCCAATGCGATCCATCCGGGTGCCCCGGTTCTCGCTTCTGAAACCTGGGAACCGCTCACGTCGAATCTCGTCCGCTTCTTCTCCAACTGTGGCGTCATGAAAGCTGTCGTCGACGCCGCCATGCACACGGCAAGATAGACGGCAGCTTAAACCATTCTCCCGCTACCCTTTCGCCTTGGGCAGGTACTCGCCGATCTGGTGAGCCAGCCGGGAAATCGGAAGCGTTTGCAGCCACACCGCGCCCGGGCCGGTCAGCGCTGCCAGAAAGATCCCGTCCCCGCCAAAGATCATGTTCTTCACTCCGGGAACCCTCGTAACCTGGAATCCCACCGATGCCTGAAATGCGCCAACGTGCCCCGGATGCACCCGCAGCGTCTCGCCCGGAGCCAGGTTCTTTACCACCAGTTCGCCTGAAAGCTCCAGCCACGCCATCCCTGAACCGCCCAATCTTTGCAGCAGAAAACCGCTCCCGCCAAACACCCCGGCGCCCAGCGACTGCTGAAACCCAACGCCGATGGTCACTTGCGGCGTGGCGCACAGAAATCCATGCCGGTGCACCATGTACTCAACCCCTGGCCCTACCTGCACCGGCACAATGTGCCCCGGCACCTTGGTGGCAAACGCCACTTCGCCGGCGTACTGCAGCGCGCGGTACTCGGTCATAAACAGGCTTCCGCCGCCGGCCACCCGCTTCAGCGCCCCAAACAGCCCGCCACCCCCGCCTAGCTGCGTATGCGTGGTCATTTGAATCGAGCTGGTCATCCACGAGAGCTCCCCGCTCTCTGAGAACACGCTCTCGTTTGGATCGAGTTGCACCTCGAGCACCGGCATAGTGGTGCCTTGAATTCGCGTTTGCATAACTGCCTCCTGTGGCAACGCAAGCATTGTATCCACCGGAAGCAGGTGCTGCGGTGACACAGACGAACATTTGTTTTGCAAGCGCGCGGCTTCAACCGCATCGCGGACGACTCAGGATTGGATTCTCAGCCCCGGCAACAACATTGCCGCCGCTTCGGTTAAGCAGCCTCTTTGTTCACCAGGTACTCGTCCACAAGCACCGCTGCCAAAACCGCCGTCGGTACTGAGACCATGGCCCCCACAACCCCTTCCAGGGCGCCGCCCAGCAGCAGGGCCACCAGAATCGCCAACCCCGGCAAGTTCACGCTACTCCTCATAATGCGCGGCGTGAGATAGGAGTTCTCCACCTGTAGATAAATAACGTAGAAGATGGCGATGCCCGCCACCCGGCCCCACGAATCGATCGCCGCCACCAGCAGCGCAATCGCAATGCAGACCGCCGCACCAATCACGGGAATGATGTTGAGCATGCCAGTGAGTACGCCGAGCGCACATGCGTAGCGGACGTGAAGCGAGAGGTAGACGATGGTGCTGGTAACGCCCAGAATCAGCATCAGGCTGCCTTGCCCAAGCAGCCATTTCTCCATTCGGATCTCGGCGCGCTTGAGCGTCTTGTCCAGCCGGTCGCGGCTCTCTGGCTGGAAAAAGGAGAGAAACCAGTTGTAGGCGTGATCTCCCTCAAGAATGAAATAGACGGTCAGGATGAGGCCAGTAATCAGATCGAACAGCTTGCCCGCCCAACCCCTGATCGAGAGCAGTAGATACGTCACTCCCTGGCTGGCGAAGTCCTGAAGACGCGCGCTGATCTCGCCGGTATTCAACTGGGCAGCGAAAGGAATCTGCCGAATCCTCTCCAGGGCCGCCGGCAGGCGCACCGGCATCTCCGCGCCAAACTGCTGCAGATCCTCAAGCACCGGAGGCAATGCCAGAAAGCCGAATGCAGTTACCGCGGCGGCCGCCGTGAGCAAGAGAAACAGAATCGCCGAACCCTTGAACGGTTGCCAGCGCCCTATATGAAGCCGCGCCGTAGCACGGACCACCGGACTCAGCACCACGGCAAACAGCGCGCTCACATACAGCAGCACCAGCACCTCGCGCAAAAGCCACGCCAGGTAACAAGCCAGCGCAAGAATGAAGGTGAAGATAATGTCGCTGCGAAGCGTGCGCGTACTACCGGAAGATCGAGTCATGTTCGGCTCTTCTCAATGCTGTTCACTGACAACTGTCCACTGCCCACTGCTCTACCGTTCTCCATCCAGAATCGATCCCACAATTCCGCCCAGCAGGCCGCCGCCCAACCCCGCCGCGGTTGTCTGTCGCGCCTCGGTCCGCGGCAGGTATTCGCCGATCTGGTGCGCCAGCCTTGAAATCGGCAGCGTCTGCAGCCACACCGCCCCCGGCCCTGTCATCACCGCCAAAAACAGGCCATCCCCGCCGAAGATCATGTTCTTGATTCCCGGAACCGTGGTGATCTGGAAGCTCACCGACGACTGAAACGCCCCCACGTGTCCCGGATGCACCCGCAGCGTCTCTCCGGGCGCCAGGTTCTTCACAATCAGTTCGCCGCTCAGTTCCAGCCAGGCCGTCCCCCGGCCGCCGATCTTCTGCAGCAGGAACCCATCGCCGCCAAAAATTCCCGCCCCCAGCGACTGCTGGAATCCCACGCCGATCGTCACCTCCGGCGTTGCGCACAAAAACCCGTGGCGGTGCACCAGGTACTCCGGTCCCTGGCCCAGTTCGATGGGCACAATATGCCCCGGAAGCTTGGTGGCAAAGGCCACTTCACCGGGATACTGGTAGGCCCGGTACTCGGTCATGAAGATGCTGCCGCCTCCGGCCACCCGCTTCAGAACCCCGAACAGCCCGCCGCCCCCGCCCATCTGCGTATGGGTCGACATCTGGATTGAGCCCGTCATCCACGAGAGTTCTCCGCTCTCGGAGTACACGCTCTCGTTCGGGTCAAGCTGCACCTCAAGCACGGGCATGGTCGTGCCTTGAACTCTAGTCTGCATGGCGTAAAGCCTCCTGTAAGAAAACAGTGTACCTGTCACGGCGACGCTTTAAGCCACATCCGTAGTTACTTCGCGGCTATCTTTTGATCCTTCGCCCGCAAATGCTGCCCCAGAAATGCCTTCATCGCTTCCAGGTTCTCCGCGTGGAATTTGGGATCGGCCCAGAACGTATGCTTCCCGCCCTCAGCCTGGAAAAACTGTACCGTCACCTTGGCCGCTTTCAGCGCGTCGGTAAAGGCAACTGCTTCTGCAAACGGCACCGTTTGATCCATAGTGCCGTGGCCTACATAGAACGGCGGCGCTCCGGCATGAACATGAAACTGAGGCGAAGCATCCTTGCATTCGTGCGCAAGCGCTTCACAAGATCCGCCCAGATAATCAGACACCGAGGTCGATGGAGCATCGCCTTGCGCCGTCAGGTCCAATGCGCCATTCAGTATCAGAGCCGCCTGCACCACTGAGGACGTTCCCGGCTTGGCCTCGCTGCGAACCGGCGTCTTGTCAAACTGCAGCCCTTCCGGATCCAGCGCTACCAACGCCGCCAGTTCTCCACCCGCCGAGCTGCCCGCTACGGCAACGCGCGAAGGGTCCAAGTGGTATTCAGCGGCATGTTCGCGGAAGAACTTCACCGCTGCAAGCGACTCATGAAACGATGCCGGGAAATGCACCGGGTCCACGTCGTATTCGATCGTAAAGCCTACGTAGCCATCCTCGGCCAGCACCTGGATCAGCTTCACCATCTGGTTGCGGTTACCGTTCTTCCAGCCTCCGCCGTGGATAAACACAATCCCGGGGAACGGCCCCTTGCCATTGGGAATATACACATCGGCCTTTAGCGGCCCTTGGACGCCCGTCGTGTAAGTCACGTCGTTCGTCACGGTGTAGCCCTGCTCCGCCGGGAAGTTCTCCCCTGCCTGCGCGGCCAGAAACCGTGTACCGCCCAACAGCAAAACTGGAGCCAGCATCAAAACCAACTTCGAACTCATGTCCAGATCTCCCATGCGCCATCCACTCATTTGGCCGCAGTGCCGGGCCCCGCCGTATGCCTTTGCTTTGACCGTAAGGATGCTTGAGCCCATCCTGAACCGGGTTTAACGCAGGTGTCAAGCGCAGCCCCCTTTCAAAAAGCAGCTTGCTCCCCCGGCGAACCTCGGCAAACTGGAACTCCCCGAGTACACTCCCACAATCTGCGGTACACTCTAAGCAAATCCCCGGCGTTTTTGACGCTGATTAGCGATCAACCCGGTTTTTCCGATAGATATGGAATGCTGGTCTGATAAATCAGTCTGCGGCTTGAGTCGTTCCTGGGAAATCAACGTGTGGTTCGTTTGCCCTGACCTGCCCTCAAGGCACGCATTTACAAGGTCAAACGAGACACTGCCTGGCTCCAAGGAAGGCCCTAATGCGCAATCAAGCGGAAGCGAATCTTTCGGCCTTGATCGAAAGCACTGAGGACTTCATTTGGTCGGTCGACCTCGACCATCGCCTCATTGCCTTTAACAGCGCATTTCGCAATGACTTCCTAGCCACCTTTGGCATCCAGCTTGCCGTCGGCACTCGTTTTGAGGACCTGATCCCCGCGGACAGAGCAGGGTTTTGGTCCTCCTTCTACCAGCGCGCTATTTCCCAGGGCCCGTTTCGCGCCGAGCATACCCTCCTGGCGGGCCGCACTTTTGAATTTGCTTTCATCCCCATCGTCACTGAGGGCAAAACCACCGGCATCTCCGTCTTCGGCAAGAATATTACCGAGCGCAATGCCGCCCAGGAGTCGCTGCGCTTCCTCGCCGCCATCGTGGAAAGCTCTCAGGACGCCATCCTCACCTACGCTCCATCTGGCCTTATCCTCACCTGGAACCGTGGCGCTCAAGCCATGTTTGGCTACGCTGCCGATGAAGCCTGTGGCAAGCCCCTCTCCCTCATCGTGCCCCCGGAGCGAAAAGACAATGTCCAGGAATACACCGCTCAAGTACTGGCAGGCACCGCCATCCCACAAAGGCAAGGCACAGGATTGCGCAAGGACGGGCGCAGGATACTCATCTCCGCTACCTCCTGGCCCCTCCGCAATCATGCCGGTGATGTAACTGCAATCTCCATGATCATTCGCGACGTCACCGTCCGCAGAGAGGCTGATGAGGCCCGGGCTTTGCTGGCCTCAATCGTTGAATCCTCCGACGATGCAATTCATGCCGTAACGCTGGATGGAACCGTTGTCAGTTGGAATCGTGGCGGCGAGAAGCTGCTCGGCTATTCCGGCGCGGAAATCATCGGAAAGCATATCTCGGTTCTGGCTCCTCCCGACCGGTTGGATGAGGTGCGCCAGTGCTTCGTCAGCGTTCAGGCCGGCTTGCCCATTAGCCCCTTCGATACTGTCTTTCAGCGCAAGGATGGAAGCTCCGTTGATGTTTCCGTGCTGATCTCGCCCATCCGAAATGCGGATGGTGAGCTGGTCGGAGCCTCCGCCATTGCCAGGGACATCAGCCAGCGCAGACAGCTTGAGCGGGCACTCGCCGAAACCGAAACAAAGTACAGGGATATTTTCGATGGCGCAGTCGAAGGAATGTTTCAGACCGCCCCTGACGGCAAAATCATCCTCTCGAATCCCGCGCTCGCCGGAATGCTGCGCTACGATTCCCCGCAAGATCTTCAATCCTCGGTCGCAAGTGTCGTTGACGATATATGGGACAACCCGGACGAGCATGCGGAGTTCTTGAGGCAGATTGCTGAACATGGGGCAGTTCAGAGGTTCGAGTGCCGTTTCAGGTGCAAGGATGGCTCCATCCTCTGGGCCTCTATTGGCTGCCGCAGGGTCCGTTCGCCCAACGGGGATTTCCTCTACCACGAAGGCATCATCGAAGACATCACCGCGCGCGTTAATGCCGATGAATCCTTGCGCCTAAGCGCAGAGTCGCTTGCCGAAGCCCAGAGAATCGGCGGCCTTGGCAGCTATATGCTCGATCTCCCCTCCCAAATCTGGACTTCTTCCCAGGTTCTGGATGAAATCTTCGGCATCGACGCAGAATATGAGCGCAATTTCACCACTTGGGCCGACCTTATCCATCCCGATGACCGCTCCATGATGATTGATTATTTTCAGAACGAGGTGCTGGTCCAACGCAAACCCTTCAACAAGGAATACCGCATCTTCCGCCACAACGACCACGCCGAGTGCTGGGTCCACGGCATGGGCAAACTGGATTTCGATGCCCAGGGCCAGCCCATCAGACTGCACGGCGTTATCAGGAACATTACCGAACGTAAACTGACGGAATTGCAGCTCCAGCAAAGCGAGGAACGCTATCGCGAGACCTTCGAGCAGGCTGCGGTCGGCATCGTTCATACCTCGCTCGAAGGCAAGTTCCTCCGCTGCAATGCGCATTTCGCCGAAATCATCGGCTACTCTCCGGAAGAAATCCCCGGCATGAATTTCAAGCAGATCACCGCCCCGCAGGATCTGGCTGAAAGCCTGGATATTCTCCAGCAGGCGCCGCCCATATCCGCCGCTCCCGCGATATGGGAAAAGAGATATCTACGAAAGGATGGCAGCATCACCTGGGTCAAAATCACCGTCTCCACTCAGCGCGATGCCGAGGGTAACCCCCTCCACTACATCACCGTCATCCAGGATATCAATGCACGCAAGGCCATAGAGGCCAGCCTGGCCAGCGCCCTGCAAGCCCTCAGCACCAGCGAAGAGCGTTACCGCAAAACCTTCCAGATGAGCATCGATGCCGTCAATATCAATCGGCTTAGCGATGGGATCTACGTCGATGTAAACCCGGCATTCCTTGACATTATTGGATACCAGCGCGAAGAGGTTCTCGGCAAGGGATCACTGACGCTGGAGATTTGGGCCGACCCGGCGGACCGCCTCAAACTTATCGAGGCTCTCAAGAAAGACTCCGTCTGCCATAACCTCGAGGCTCGCTTCAGAAGAAAGAATGGCGACCTTGTCTGGGGCCTCATGTCAGCCTCGCTCTTCGAACTTGACGGCGTACCATGCGTCCTCTCAATCACCCGCGATATCACCCAGGCCAAAGCCACTGAAGAGCGGCTCGCCAGCGCCGCCAGAGCCTTGCAAATCAGCGAAGCACGCTACCGCACCGTCTTCCAGACGAGCCTCGACTGCATCTCTATCAGCCAGCTTGACGATGGCAAACTTATCGACGTCAACAAGGCCTTCCTCGATCTGTTGGGCTTTGATATGCCCGAAGTTATCGGCCGGACCTCGGTTGAACTCAATTTATGGGATGACCCAAAAGCTCGTGAAACGATGGCGGACGTCCTTCGCCAGACTTCAAGCTTCCGTGACGCACGCACGCGCTACAGAAAAAAGAACGGAGAGATGATCTGGGTCATCATCTCCTCTTCGCTCATTGAGATTGAGGGCGTTCCCTGCGTGCTCAGCATCATGCGCGATATCTCCGACGCCAAGGCCGCCGAAGACAAGATCTGGAACCTGGCCTTCTATGACCCGCTCACCCGCCTGCCTAACCGCCGCCTGCTCATGGATCGCCTTCGCCAGAACGTCGTCGCAGGTGCCCGCTCCGTGCGCAAGCGCGCCTTGCTCTTCATCGATCTGGACAACTTCAAGACTCTCAACGACTCCCTCGGCCACCAGAATGGCGACCTGCTCCTGCAGGAAGTTGCCCGCCGTCTTGTCGCCTGTGTCCGCGAGGCCGATACCGTCGCCCGCCTCGGCGGCGACGAGTTCGTTGTGATGCTCGAGGATCTCAGCGAGGTCGCCGAAGATGCCGCGGCACAAGCCGAAAATATCGGATCCAAAATCCTCTCCTCCATCGACCGTCCTTACATGCTTGATGGCCGGGAATGTTTTTCCACTTCCAGCATCGGCATCACCATCTTCGGAGGAAAGCGCGAGAGCACCAACGATGTCCTGCAGCAGGCCGACATCGCCATGTATCAAGCCAAAGCCGCCGGGCGCAACACCATGCGTTTCTTTGCCCCCGCCCTCCAGGCCGCCGTCCAGGCGCGCGCAGCCATGGAAGACGATCTGCGCCAGGCCGTCAAGGCCGACCAGTTCGAGCTCTACTATCAGCCCCAGGTAAATGAAAAAGGTCTGATGGGCGCCGAGGCCCTCGTCCGATGGAACCACCCCCGCCGAGATCTGCTGCTCCCCGGCGAGTTCATCGGCCTCGCTGAAGAAACTGGCCTCATCCTGCCGCTCGGCACCTGGGTTCTGGAAGCCGCTTGCAAACAGATTGCAGCGTGGAATAAGCGCGCCCCCGCCAAACAGGTTTCGATCGCCGTCAACATAAGCGCCCGCCAGTTCCGCCAGTCCGACTTCGTCGATCAGGTCCTTGGAGTGCTGCTCCGAACCGGGGCCAAGCCCGCCAGCCTCAAGCTCGAACTCACAGAGAGCATGCTGTTTGAAAATATTGAAGAGATCATCGACAAAATGAACGCCCTCAGAGCTTGCGGCCTGCGCTTTGCCCTCGACGACTTCGGCACCGGGTACTCCTCTCTCTCCTATCTCAAGCGTCTGCCGCTTGACCAGTTGAAGATTGATCGTTCCTTCGTGCGCGACATTCTCGACGACATCGGCAGCAGCGCCATCGCCAAGTCCGTCATCTCCCTCGGCAACGCCCTCGGGCTTACCGTCATCGCTGAAGGCGTCGAAACCGTTGAGCAACGCGACTTCCTTACCGGCCTCGGCTGCAATTGCTTTCAGGGATATCTCTTCGGCCGCCCCATTCCGCCCCGCGAGTTCCAAAGCCTCTGGATCGACGCAAACGCCGCCCCCAGCCTCAGTCTGCCCTAACACCCCCAAAACCGATGCCCCTCTCAGCTGCTTCCAGATTTCAATCGAACATTAACAATCCCATGACCAGCCAACCCATACGATTACAGCAACAGCTGTCCCGCAGGGCCAGAAGCAGGAGTCGCGTGCCAGACCCTCCATCAGGCTTTCCCACTGACGCACTTTCCTCAATTTTTTCAATGACTTGGAATACTAACAGCCCTGTTTACCCACCGCTATCGTCCATTGCTTCACTATTGCCGCTCCCGGTATAGTCGATTCCAGGTGGGGGAATAAATCCTCCTTTGATTTATGCGCCTCCTCCACATCATTTCGCTTGTCACCTCCCTCGCGGCGTGCCTCGTTTGCCCCGGAGCCAACGCGCAGATACAAGCGCCGCTCCCTTCCGCTCCCAACCCGCGACCAATCTCGGCACAATCACCTCTCCCCCTTGCGCCCCAACCGGACGCAGCAGGAATCAAGACCGCTGCCTCCCAAGAGCGAAACGAGCCAATCCTCACCATGATTCCCCACCTCTCCGAAAGCCGTTACTGGCTCTCCGGGCAGGTCAACATCATCTTCCAGGGTCGTCTTCCCTTCCATTCCCCCTACGAGGGCTCCAACAGCTTTCAAAGCGGTGCGGAATACAAGACCTCACTGATCGGCACGCTTTACTCCGGCCTCCGGTTGACTCACTCCGTCCGCTACAACACCGACCTGATTCTGGACCTGGAAAGCACCGGGGGCCGCGGCTTGAGCCAGGCCCTGGGACTGGGCGGCATTACCAACGTGGACGTGGTGCGCAACCCGAGTCTTGGCTCCGCGCCCTACCTCTCCCGCTACCAGATTCATCAGGTCATTGGCCTCAGCCGCGAATCAACTCCACAGTCGCCCGGCCCCTTTGCGCTGGCCTCCAGCGTCTCCGTCCGGCGTCTGGAATTCCGCGCCGGAAAGCTTACACTGCCTGATTTTTTCGATCTCAACGAGGTGGGCTCCGACAGCCACCTTCAGTTCACTAACTGGACCGTGGTGAACAACGGTGCCTATGACTACGCGGCCGATACCAGGGGCTACACGGTAGGCGGCATGGCCGAGTACGACGACAAGGCATGGAGCCTTCGCTACGGCCTTTTCGCCATGCCCATTGTGGCCAACGGCATCGACCTTGACTGGGCCTTCAGCCGCGCCCACAGCCAGAACGGTGAATTCGAGCTGCGCAAAAGCCTTCTTCTCAAGGGCAAGGGAACCCAGCGTGTCCTGTTCTATGCCAACCGCGCTCACATGGGTTCCTACCGCGAGGCCGTCAGCGCCTTTCTAGCAGGGACCGGCAAGGCTCCCGACATTACCCGGCATGAACACTTCAGCGCGCTCAAATACGGCTTCGGCTACAACACTGAAGAGGAACTCACTCCGAATCTCCGCCTCTTTGCCCGCTTCGGATGGAACGAGGGCCAGCACGAATCCTTTGCGTACACTGAGGTGGACCAGACCGTGGCGGCCGGCGCCGACTACGCCGGAATCCGCTGGAATCGCCCGGCAGACAAGATCGGCATGGCGGTCGTCTCCAACGCCATAAAGCGCGACCACCAAAACTATTTGAAAAGCGGCGGACTTGGCTTTTTGCTCGGCGACGGCAACCTCAACTACGGCCGCGAGAATATCGTTGAAAGCTACTACAACTGGAACGCATGGCGCGGCCTGTTCTATGCCGTCGGCGCGCAGCACGTTTCAAATCCCGGATACAATCGCGACCGCGGCCCCGCCTGGGTTGGTTCTGTGCGTGCGCACGTAGATTTCTAAGCGGGATTTACAGGCTGCGGAATAACTCTTAGCAAGACACCGTTTTGAAAGGGCACGGCTTCAGCCGTGCCGCAAGCGATTGAAAATAAAAGCGGCTTTATCCCCACGGGTCTGCTTTTCGAACACTTTCCTCGAGAATCAGGCCTTTTCCCCGCACCCCGCCAGCCCGCTATTTCCCTGTCGCCGCCGCCGGTTGCGGCTGCGCGGGCAGCGTATAAATAACCTCGCCCGGCTTGGCATAGTGCAGCTTCTCGCGTGCCTCGTGCTCAATCGCGCCCGGATCGGACTTCAGCCGCTCAATCTGCTGCCGCAACTGGGCGTTTTCCCGCTGAATGTCCCTGATTTCCTTCTGCAACTCGCGGTCTTCAGCGCGCTTCTGCTGCCAGATTGACAGGCCGTGATTGCCGTTGATCACGTGCCAGGTAAGCAGCAGGGCCAGCCCAATGGCCACCACCGTTCCCATCGGCCGCCAAGCGTGCCTCGCCCACTCGATCACACGCTTGCGCAGCGGCGCCGGCACTGAGCCCGTTTCTTTCTTCCCGGCTTGCACTCTCTTGTCCGCCATCAATCCTCTATCCACGCTTTACGACAGCACGAACTTCTCGGCAGCCGCTTTCAGGGCTTCCATGTCCTGCTCGCTGCGCGCTTCCGTATAGGCCCGCACCACCGGCTCCGTCCCTGAAAGCCGATAGCAAACCCAGGAGCCATCCTCCAGAATCAGCTTCAGCCCGTCCGTCCGCACCACTTCTTTCACTTTGCGCCCACTCAGCTCCGTGGGATCGGCCTTTATCTTCTCAGTGAACGCGGCTTTCAGCTCCGGGGTCAAGCGGAAGTTCTCGCGAACCGGATAGAAGGAACCAACCTTGCCAAACAGCTCCTTCAACTGCACCCCCAGGCTCTTGCCCCGCACAGCCACCATCTCCGCCACCAGCAGACCGGCAATCACGCCATCCTTCTCGGGCACGTGCCCGCGAATCGTCAGCCCCGCGGACTCCTCGCCGCCGATCGCAATCTTGTCCTCGTTGATCAGCTCGCCAATATACTTGAACCCCACCGGCGTCTCATACAGCGGAACCTTATGGAAATCGGCCACCGCATTGATCAGATTGGTCGTCGCCACGCTCTTGGCCACGCCGTTCTTCCAGCCCCGCGTCTCCACCAGGTAGTCGAACAACAGCGCAATCACGTAATTCGGCTGAATAAACGTCCCATCCCCATCCACAATGCCGAACCGGTCCGCATCCCCATCCGTCGCAATGCCGATGGCCGCGCCAATCTCCCGCATCTTCGCCTTGGCGTCGCCCAGCAGGTGATCGTCCGGCTCCGGCGCATGTCCGCCAAACAGCACGTCCCTGAAGTCGTGAACCGTCTCCACCTGCACGCCAGCCTCGCGCAGCAGGTCGGAGCTGTACCCCCGCCCCGCGCCCCAGAACGGATCGTAGACCACCTTGATGCCCGACTTGGCAATCGCCTTCAGGTCCACCAGTTCCGCCAGCCGCTTCAGAAACGCCGGCTTCACGTCCGTGCTGTCGAAATCGCGCGCCCCCGCGTCGGAAAAGTCGAAGCCGTCATCCAGCTTGGCGATCGCCGCTTCAATCTGCTTCGTCACCTCGGGCAGCGCCGGTGCGCCGTCCGCCGTTGAAAACTTGATGCCGTTGTACTCCGGCGGATTGTGCGACGCCGTAAAGTTGATCGCGCCTGAGGTCTTCAGTGTGCGCACCGCATAAGAGATGGCCGGCGTCGGCGCGGCCTCGGGAATCACAATAGGCCTGACCCCCGCCCCGGTCAGCACCCTGGCCGCCTCAGCCACAAAGCTCTCGCCCAAAAATCGCGGGTCGCGTCCCACCAGCACCCGGTGCGGCTCCGGCTGAGTCTTCACGTATGCCGCAATGCCCGCCACCGCCAGCCGAATATTGGCTACGGTAAACTCGTCGGCCACAATCGCCCGCCAACCCGATGTACCAAACTTGATCGCTGCGCTCATCGTCTTCTCCCCATTCGCGGCGGGCTCTCACGCCACAAATTCCATACTGCATCACCAGGGCACTCTCGGCAAGCCTGCTTGGATCACCGGTATCTCGATAGCGGTAATACATCGAATTAATGTGCCGGCAAGACAGCGCACGGTATATTGGTCGGTAGTCGGTAAATCAACTCAATATCCGGTGGAAGGACCATGTCGTTCCAACCTAAAACTTATGGAGCAGATTATGAAGATTCTGGTCATTGGCGCTACAGGTCCAACGGGACGCGAATTGGTCGCGCAGGGACTTGCTCTGGGCCATCAGATCGCGGCTGCGGTGCGGCATCCTGAGTCTGCCAACCTGCCGCCTGGCGTTACCGTTGTCCGCGCCGACGTCACCAGCGCTGCTTCCCTTGCGGCCGCCGTCGCCGGACAGGACGCGGTCGTCAGTTCGCTCGGCTCAAAGCTCAGCCGCAAGCCAACCACTCTCTTCTCCGATGGCACATGCAATCTACTGGCCGCAATGGAGAACGCGGGAGTCAAGAGGCTGGTGTGCATCACTGGAATCGGCGCCGGAGATAGCAAGGGGCATGGCGGATTCCTTTACGACAAGATCATCCAGCCGCTGCTGCTCACCGAGATTTATAAAGACAAGACGCGCCAGGAAGCCTTGATTCGCGAATGTGGCCTCGATTGGACCATTGTGCGACCCGGCACGCTCACCAACGGGCCCTCGACAGGACAGTACAAGGAACTCACTGACCTTACCGGAATCACGGTGGGAAAGATCGCGCGCGCCGACGTTGCCGGATTCATCCTCAAACACCTGGACGACCAGTCTTCGATTCGGCGTACATTCACTCTCTGCTATTGACCGCGAAAGCACCTCATGCCCGAATCCACTCCGCCAGTCGGCCCGGCAGTTCAACCCCAAGCTAGAATCGTCCTTACCACCTGCTCCAATCCCGACGAGGCCCGCCGTCTCGCCCGCACCCTTGTCGAGGAGCGCCTCGCCGCCTGCGCAACGCTCATTCCCGCGGTCGAGTCCATCTACCACTGGGAAGGCAACCTCGATTCCGCCACTGAGACCATGCTGCTGCTCAAAACGGAAATCGACAAAGTCGCAGCCCTCGAAATCCGCCTCCACGAGTTGCACAGCTATCAGACGCCTGAATTCCTGGTCCTGCCCGTCGAATCCGGAAGCTCCTGCTACCTTGACTGGCTCCATTCCAGCCTGAATAAAGCCGATTAGGATGGTTCCCCAGCGCCATTTCCCGCATAATAGCCCCCTGCCCCATTCATTGCGGCCTTATCGCAATGAGTGGGACAGCAACCAACTCACCCCCGCGCCTTTACCGAAGCATAAAAATCCAGCTGCTATCCTGAGCATCATGACTTACATCGGCAAGTTACATCTGGAATGAACGGCCGCCGCCTACCCCGCAACAAAGCACCGTGCCCCATGTATTCCGCGTTCTTTGCGGAATGGGTGGGACAGAACAACACTCAACCGGACCGTTCATTAGGAGTGACCGAGGCGCAGCGAAGGGAAACGAAGGATTTGCGGCTGCTTTTTCGGGCGCCTCGCCCTTTCCATGTCCGTCCAGAACTTACTGTCCACCGTTTTGCATATAATTAAGGCCCATTGGCGCACAATCTTCATATGGGATATCCAAACTTAGACATCTGCCTCCCGCGGCAGATTCCAAGCCACGCAGACTGGAAGTGGACGACCACCCCTACCCCCCTACCACCCCTCCCTACCCACCCCCCCTCCCAGTGAGACTCTGAGTCCAGCCACGTCAGAGGAGAAGCCAGAATAGGCCCTGTTCCAGGTCCAAAAAGTCCTGCTTTTCGATGCATGGGAGGCCAGGAGCGGCCTTTGAAGTAGTTACTTCAATTCGATAATCGTTTGAGTATCCGCCGTGTCAGAAATGGCCTGCTGCGTCAGCGTCGCTTCCTGTTAGCGGGCGGCGCCGTTGAATTGCGGATCACAAGGTGTGGCTGCACCGGCTCGACCGCAGCCCCTTCCCCGCCCAGAATCGCCTGTTGCAGACAGGCGAACGCCTGCGCCGCAACCAGGTTGCGCGGCAATCGGATCGTGCTCAGTGCCGGGTGCATCATGCTGGCGACGGGCAGATCGTCGAATCCGATAATCGATAGATTCTTCGGAACGCTGACATGCGCGGCATGCGCAGCCTGAAGCGCCCCGATCGCCATCAAGTCATTCGATGTCACCACCGCGGTTGGAGAGGAATTGCATGACAGCAGCTTATCCATCGCCGCGCGTCCTCCCTCAACCTTCATGTCTCCAATGGCAGTCCACTCCGCCCGCATGCGAAGCCCGTGGCTCTTCAGCGCCGATTTGAAGGCGTCTTTGCGGCGACGGGCGGAGTCGAGAGTTTGCGGGCCGGCAATGAATCCGATATTGCTATGCCCCAAGGCAAGCAGGTGCACCAGCGCCTCGCGAAATCCTACGGAATAATCCACCAGTACATTGGGATATTTCCCCGCAAGCTCGCGCTGATTCATCAGGACAATCGGCACTCCCGCAGTGGTGGCCTGCTGAAGGGCCTCCTCTTCCACCTCGGAGGTCATTACCGCTATCGCATCCACGTTGCGCTCGATCATGCGTCGAACGCAGTTGTGAAAGCGAATTGGATCGTAGTTGGTATGAGTGAAGATGACTTCGATTCCCTGGGCCGCGGCAAGAGACTCAAACGCGTCGATCAACTCTGGAAAGAACGGATTGTTGATATCCGAGACGATCAGCCCAAATAGGCGCGTACGGCCCATGCGAAGGCTGCGCGCATTGGTATTTGGAACGTAGTTCAACTCCGCGATAGCCCGCCGTACCCGGTCAGAAGTTTTTTCGCGCACCCCAGGCAGCCCGTTGATTACACGCGAGACGGTGGCGGTTGATACGTTGGCTCGTTTGGCAACCTGCAGAATATCCATGTGGTAGACGCGCTGATTCACCAGAGTATACCCCAGACCCATTTACCCCACCCTGGTCAAATTTTTCCCACTTCTACTCATCACGACCGAATTCTGGGAATGGCAAATGTAATCCTTTACAAGAAAATTCTGCAGCATTAGAATTGCTCACGCACCATCATCGTGTAGTAAAGGACAACCCAATCATATGAACCGGCGCAGTTTTTGCACTCTTACGGCTGGAGCTCTGGTCAGCAAACAGTTGCTGAACGCACAAATGCCGCCAGCCACAACTGCTTCGCCGCTGCACTTTACGCAGGAAATAACGGGGGCGGGTCCGTACTCACGCAGTCATTCCAAAAAGCCGCCAAACATCTTCCTTATTAGCATCGATATGGTGAGTCCCGATCTCTACCATCCTGACCGGCCGCTCTCCAGGCATGTGGAGATACCGGCCATCCGCTCGCTGATGAAGGATGGCTGCTTTTTTTCCAACGCATTTTGCACGGTACCTCTCTGCTCTCCTTCGCGATCGTCCTATCTCACAGGCCGGTATAGTTATGTACTAGGCAATGGAGAGCATGCCCCAGCCGGGCTCGAGACGGAACTTCGCGCCGACGACATCATCTTTCCTGAATACCTGCGCGCAGCCGGCTATGTTACCCGCCAAGTGGGCAAGTGCCATGTAGGCGCCGGGAAGTTCCTTAGCGCCTTCGGCGAGAACGATCAGCCGTGGGACCGCTGGTCGCCTCCTGTCTTCGACGACGATGGGTATCGAAACTATCAGCGCCGACTCGGCGTAAAGCCGCAAAAATACTCTCGCGAAATTGTCTTCAAGCAGCAGAACCGGACGACTGCGGGCAACTCCGTGGGTGGGTGGGTCGTGCAGGAGGACGGCAAGCCCTTTCCGCTTGAAGCTCAGTACAGTTACTACCTTGGTCAACGGGCTATTGAAACCATCGACAACCTGGTCGGCAGCGGAGCCACGGAGCGCCACCCGGTCTATATGCAGCTCGACATCTTCGATCCCCACCAGCCCTTCTCAATTCCCGCTGGGTTTGAAGAGCGCGAGAAGGAGCTGCGGAAGATCATGACTCTGCCCAAATCCTATGAAACCGCAAAGCAGCGAAACTGGCAGAAGGCTGAAGACGAACCGGATATCATCGACCTCTATCGCCGCTACTGGGGCATCTACGACGATGAAAGCCTGCTGAACTACCGGATTGCCTATGCGCTGCAGATGGAGATCGTGGACAAGGTGATCGGCAACCTTCTCACAAAGCTGAAACAGTGCGGGCTCTACGAGGACTCGGTGATTGCGCTTATTTCGGACCATGGCGAGATGAACGGCCGCCGTGCTTTGGTTGACAAGGGTGTGTACCTCCATCCCGATGTTCTGCGCGTTCCGATGGTCATCAAACTCCCGCGCACGACTCATGCAACGCAGCAGGTGGTCGAGTCGGCCGTTTCGCTACTCGATCTCTCGCAAACATTGCTCGATGTGGCTGGCATCCACGCGGAAGCCAAGTTTGATGGCGAATCGCTGTTGCCTCGGATTCTAGGTACAGCAGAGCCGGGCGATCGCACATTGCTGTTCTTTGGCGGATGGCATGTAGGCGTGAATTTCAGTTGCGGACTTCAACATCGCTTCTCCGACGGACGCCATTTCCTCTACGCCTATAACTGCTCCTCGGCGGTCGATGAACTCTACGACATAAACAGCGAAGATGCATCCAATCTCATCGGCAAGGTGGAGTACGCCGCGGTTCGCGAAGAGATGATTCATCGTCTTGGAGCGGCTTTGCAGGCAGATTCCCGGTGGTCAGGCTATTGGACGCAGTTCCGCCTGGCGCGCTTCGCATATCTCCCGCAGGCAGCCGGAGATATGCAGCTATCCACACAACCTGCCTGAGGAAGCTTGAAGCAGACGGAGATTTGAGACGCCCGGCTTTCTCCGGTGCCCACTAAGCGCGTGACATTCAGATACATTTGCGACATATAATCGTCGTGTGTCCGGCAACGGTCACGATCTTCCCCGCAAAGCGAGAACCCCCTTGGCTCGTGAACTTTACACCGCACGTCTGGCACGCAAGGATTGCATTTCAGAATCCGCCCAGTGTTTCCACTTCGAGTTCGTCCTTGACGGAATGGAACGCTTCCAGTTTGCGGCCGGCCAGTTCATCTCGGCCGTAGCGCAGGATCAGAACGGTAAACTTCAGACCCGCGCCTATTCGCTGGCGTCGGCGGCCAACGGCAATCGCTTTGACTTATGCGTTAACCGGGTTGAGGAAGGATTCTTCTCCAATCATCTGGCCGACCTTCCCGATATGCCTGTTGGCGCTACCATCCAGATTCACGGGCCCCACGGACACTTCGTCCTGCACGAGCCGGTCACCGACTCAATCCTGGTGGCAACTGGCACCGGTGTGGCACCGATGCGCGGCTATGCGCAGTGGTTGTTTCCGGCTGAGGGTCAAGATCGCAGCCAAGGCAGGGATATCTGGCTGGTCTATGGCACCCGTTACGAAACTGATCTCTATTATCGGGCGGAGTTTGAGGCTCTTGCCGCGCGCAAGCCCAATTTTCACTACCTGCCGACTCTCAGCCGCGGTTCTGAGGATTGGACCGGGCTGCGGGGCTATGTACAGGACCACGTCGCCCGCATTGTGGAAGAACGCGCTGCCCGTTTGGGGTTGCCGCTTCCGGTTCCCGCGGTCGATCCGGCCACCCCGCCCGCCGAGTTGCGATTCGGCATCCACGCCTACATCTGCGGTCTGAACAATATGGTCTCGGGCGTACGCGAGCGGCTGACGGCCTTCGGCTGGAATCGCAAACAGATAGTCTTCGAAAGATACGACTAGACAAGATTCAGGCTCTACAAATTGAACAGTTCGCGCAGCCTCTTGGTTTGCGTGCGGCTTACCGGAATCTCAGTCTGCTGCTTGTCGTTCATGCGCAGCTGGTAGCTGGACTTGAACCAGGGCACCACCTCGCGGATGTGATCGATGCTGACCACGAAGCCGCGGTGCGCGCGCCAGAAGTGGGCCGGGTCAAGCTGTTCCAGCAACTCCTCGAGGGTGCGGCACTTTGACTGCCCCTCAAAGGTTCGCGTAACGATGCGAATGACGCCCTCGTCGATGGCCGCAAAGCAGATCTCCGCCTGGTCCACCAACAGCAGGCGGTTCTGCGCCTGCACCACCAGCTTGGCCGGCTGTGGCGCGCGCGACGGCCCTTGTGGGCGATTCAGCAACCGGAGCAGCGCATCGAGTTGGGATTCTATCGGCGAGTCCGACAGTGGACCGGCGCCGCCGGCCATGCGGCCTTTTACCCGCTCGACCGCTTCGACCACGCGGTCGCGGTCAAAGGGCTTAAGCAGGTAATCGACGGCGTTTACGTCAAAGGCCCGCACCGCGTACTGGTCGTAAGCTGTGGCAAACACGATCTGCGGAAGCGGCCCGGCATGCTTGCCCGTAGCCGTGCCGTTTTTTTTCTGACCGCGCTCCATCAGGCGCTTGATGACGGCAAACCCATCGAGGCCGGGCATTTGGACGTCGAGGAAAACGAGGTCTGGGTTGTGTTCTTCGATGAGGGCCACAGCCTCGATGCCGTTGGCGCCCTCTCCGACTACGTCCACGCCACCCACAGAGTCAAGCAGGTACTTCAGCTCCTCGCGGGCCAGTAGTTCGTCGTCGATGATGAGCGCGGAGATGGACATACGGGCCAGAAGTTCGATTGTAGGAAGGGTACGTGGACGGGTCAATACTACACGCTGCGGAACCGGAGTGGATTCCGCAGTTGCCTGGCCGGGAGGTTCAATCGCTCAGCGCGCGCAGTCGCGTCGGCATGTGGTCCGCGGACAGCTCGTGGCCGCAACGGGTGCAGAACTGGTCAGTGGCGCGCACGGTACGGAAGCAGTTGCCGCAATTGGCGGTGAGCTGATAGTTGCACTGCGGGCAGAAGTGGAAGTCGCTTTGCACATGAGTGGCACAGGCTGGGCAGCGGGTAGCCGCCGGCTGGCGCAGCAGGAAATAGATCACGGCCCCGATTCCGCCGGGCATAACGAAGCACACCAGCATCCAGAACCTGGTGCTCATGCCGCGGCGCGGAGCGTCTTTGCTGATGTAGCCGACCATCAGGAAGTAGAGGGCGAGCAGGACGCCCCAGGAAAAGTTGAAGTAGATGCGAAAGCCGATGGGCGCCGGCCTGTGGTGCAGCTGGTCCGGAGCAACGACCCAGAGGTAATACTCCACCAACACAAACGCCAAGCTGGCCAAAATAATTGACCAAGCCGGAATCATGCGTTCGTCTTCGTTGACTGTAATCGATTGTGTGACGCGCATAGTGAATCCCTCCCGCGGAGGGCCTTTCTCGGGATCAAACACAGCTTAACCCTTATTTGGATGGACGGAGGAGGAATGAAGGAAGTTGCCGCACTTGGGTGCTGATTGCACTTTTAGTCTATTCAATCTCTCTTGCGTGCCCAACCGACGACCAGCGCGGCCGCGAGAATGGCCGGGAAAAGGAAGCAGAGCCACAGGCTGAACTGGGTGGCAATATCGCCCAGGTGTTCGTCCTCGACCAAGTCGTCTGCAACTCTCCAGAAAAAGGGACCGAGAGCCAGAACCACAAGGAGAATTGAGGCCAATGCCACGGAACGGCCTCGCTTGCGTCCTGCTTTCTGGTCCTGCATAACGCCGAGCGACGCCAGGACCACGCGGCGAGTATGGCAGCTTACGTCGCGCTCGCGGGCGGCCTGATTACCGGCAAGCGCCGACAACAGGTCGCGGGTGGTGTCCGCGCCCTGAGCTGCGCCGCTGGCCACATCCTGGGCCAGCCCGTTGGTCTTCACACCGCCTCCTGGCAGCGTGGGACGTTGCGTTCGAGCTTGGGCTTGATGATGGCCATGCCTCTGTAGAGTCTTGACTTTACGGTGGAAAGAGGCGCCCGCGTGACTTTTGCGATCTCTTCAAGAGACAGTTCCTCATGGAAGCGGAGCACCAAGACCTCGCGATGGAGCGTATCCAACTCGAGCAGAGCCGCGGCAATTCGTTCGCGGTCCTCGAGATTTGAGAAGCGATCAAAGGGCGTTGGTCCGTCAGCGGCAACTTCAAAGGCCAAAGGCCGGTCGTCATCTCCGCCCACCTCAAACAACTCGTCGAGGCTGCTCATGGTGCGCTTGCGCCGCAGGTCGATCAGAAGGTTGCGGGCGATGGTGAACAGCCAGGTCTCAAAGCGGGATTGCCCGTTGAACTGCGCTCCGCGGACCAGAACGCGCATCCATACTTCCTGGAAGAGGTCTTCGGCGACTTCGCGGTTTCCGGTCAAATAGAGCAAGTAACGCAACAGCCGATGCTGATAGCGAACGATCAACTCGTCCAGAAGACCCGCGTCTTGGCGCTTGAGCCCAGCCGATACAGCAAGGTTTTCCTGGCGAACCTGTTCATTAGCCGCGGCAACGGAATCAGTTACAAATAATTGCGATATGGATACACTACTCATCTCACTCAATTAGACGACAAAAATCGGCTCAAAGACCAACTCAATTGCCGCGAGGCACAGAAAAGGTAACCGATGGGTCTTTTGTGCCGCGATGCTACCCCTCAGGAGAACGATCACCCGCTCTGGACTGCTCGTAGTAAATTATTTATTATAAACACTTTAATTGTATTCATAGCTATAATGCTGCGCTGAATGGCATTTTGGGAGTATTGGGGAGGGGGGATGGGAGGGAGATATCACGCATG
>CAIKND010000125.1 GCA_903828675.1 uncultured Acidobacteriaceae bacterium | reverse complement strand
AAGTAGTTCCGAACGACGCCGGCCAATGCCGGTTCGCAATCAAGGCAGCGCCAATGGCCAGCTATTGCTGGCCATTGGCGTCTTCGGAGGCATCTCATGCCGAAGGGTCCCTTTCTCCCCACCGAATTTACGCCGACCAAGTTCTCTACAACGGCTGACAAAGCTGAGTTCGGAAACCATTTCCTGCGCTTCATCGAGTCCGAGTGGGCGCAGACGCTCTTCAGCAAGGACTTCTATCACCGCCTGTCGATGTGCTTCGGGCATATTGCGCACGTGGATAGGCCGACCTTCTACGAGACCTGGTTCACCTCCGATCAGGGCCGCTTGCGCTTCCTTGAGAAGACGCTCAAGTGGCCGTGCTGGGGCGATCGGGAGTACACATTCTCCGATGTCGAGCGCGCCATTCAGCAGGAAGTGCGCAAGCGCAACTATTTGGCCCGCTACCAACTGCGCGTGGTCGAAGCGGAGCGGGCGCGCGAGATGGAGACGCTCAGACGGTTGGAGGCCAAGTATCGTGTTCCCGCCAATCGAACGGACGATGGCAACGCGACAACCGCTGATTCAGCTATAGCTGAACAGTCGTCGCCTGTGATCGAAAGAACCCCGGTTCAAGCCAGCCTGTTCTGAACTCCCCAAACAATCCTTATCAACCATTTCTCCCCGCAAGGGGCAGATGAGGAGACGACCGATATGGCCACTCTGAAAGTGGAATCCCTGCCGCGCGAGTTCTATTTCAATGGCACGCGCATTCCAGACCCCGCACCGCAGATGACGGCCGAGGAAATCCGCGACCTGCTCACGCCGTCTTATCCGGAAATCGCCACCGCAACATTGACCGGACCGGAGGATACCGGCAACGCGCTTCGCTACTCCTTCAGCCGCGCCATCGGCTCGAAGGGGTGAAGCCGTGGCACGGCGCGCAATGACGAGAGAGGAACTGGCGGCTTTGTTCATGGCCGAAGCCGCCGAGGCTCCTCCTGCTGCCAACCTGATCCTGGCGAGGCATCTCCAATGCAAAGAATCATGCGACCTATCGAGCGCCATCGCAGAGGCCACTCAACGCAACGCTGGGACAGAAAGAACACTGCTGCCAACGCCGCCGGAGTTGCTTCCGCCGCTGGCGTAACGACGTTGGCGCCGGCTTTTGGCCAGGCTTTGCCATCCCTTGTTGGCGTGCGCACCGACTACACCCACGAAGCCAACCGAGAACTGCTCTTTCAGCTGTGCGCCGCGCTGGTGCGCGAGGGAATGGGCAACGTAGAAGCCTGGAAGCAGGCTGGCGGCAGTGCGATTCGATTCGCACAAACCTCGATGGCTAGCGGAATCGGCGACGAGCGCGACAAGCTACTTACGCGCAATGTCGAATATCACCTGCAGGTCAGCGACGCGCTGGAGCGGTACGGGGAGGACGCACAACTTGGCTCGGGAAGGCTTGCTGTCCTTGTCGAATGCGGTGGATCGGGTTATCTGAAGATCGGCCCTGCGATCGAAGCAATGGAAGCGGAAGCCGAAGGACTGGGAGCGGCATTCTACTGGACGTTGACTCACGCTCTCTACAAGGTCATGCGCCTCTATAACCATGACGACGCACTGATGTACGAAGAGCAAATGCACGAATACGCAGCCGAGGACGACGAAGAAAACCATGGTCAGTATGAGTTCCCGGAGGTAGAAAAGGCTCTGCCCGAGTGCATCCGGAAGACGCTGAAGCGCGATTATCGCGAAGGCAAGGCGCATGACCGGGCATTGTTGCGGCGGCATCGCAAAGGACAATTCAAGGACTGGATCGGCCGGTTGCGCCGCATCGAGCAACTCGCGCGGCTTCCCCTGAAGCAATCTCGGGAGTACCTCGAAGAGGGCCACTACGACCAGCCGCCACTGCCGTGCCTGCTTGTATGTTTCAAAGAGCACGACGCCATCGTGGCCTGTTTCGACGAAGAGAGCCAGTCGATGCTCGAATGCTCGTCCGAGCCTGCGCTTTGCGCTGTTTTCACGCCGACCAATCATGACGAAGTGCGCGATGCGCTGCGGATCGTAGCGCGCTTCATTCAGATCAATGCGGAATTGTTTTCGCTTGTTGAATCTATTCACGAGTCGGAGGCCCGTCGTGGAGATCCGTCTTTCGATCGGTCAGAATCACTGCTTCGAGCTGCGTGAGGCTCTGCTCGTCTACCGTGACCGTCAATCGAGTTTCATCACCAGGCATGACGTTCTGGTCCAAAAGAGCGGGCCACCGACGCTCGGTCCGGCGCAGCCTCTCACCCTCGCGTTCGTCGAGTCTCTGATGCGTTCGCTCGGCGGCAGCGTCCAGGCCGAGGTATTGCCGGCAAACATTCTTGCCAAAGCGGATCGCATGATCGTCTGGTGGACTCCGGCGCGACGCCGGCAGATGTTCTACGAGAACGCCGAAGGCAAGGCCTTTGATTTGAACGGCCGCATCTTTCCGCAGCCCCCTCTGGTTTGGAAGGTAGCCAGTGGTGAGTTGAGCGTACGGGCGCTTGCCGTGAACAAACGGCCCCAAGCCACGACGACTCTTGCCGTGGCCCCTTTCTGGAATCTCTCGGACGACGGCCGCGTCTGCACCGGCACGATGCGACGGCCTGAGGGTGCAACGGTCGCGGCGATCCCGGCTTGGGAGCGCGGCTTCTACGAAAGCGCCTTCACGCACGCAAACGTCGGCCGCCTCACGCGTCACGAGGGCGGATTCGAGGGTCTTTCGGAATCGCTCAAGGGCAAGCGCAGGCGTTTTCCAACCGAGTCATTGATTCAGTTACCACAGACGCTCGACCAATTCGTGCGCGGAGAGCAGGGCAATCATGCGCATTGAACATGCACTCTCCATCCGCGCCGATGCGCGAAGGTCGATTCGCATTCTCGTCGTCGGAGCCGGCGGCACGGGGAGCGCCATCGTTATGGGTCTGCCGTATCTCGACCAGGCGCTGCGCGTATGGGGGCGATTCGCAGGGCTTGATGTTCTGCTGATGGATGCCGATACGGTCTCCGAAACCAACTGCATCCGCCAGCCGTTTTCGATCTCCGATATCGGATTGAGCAAGGCGACAGTACTCATCAATCGCATCAACCTCTTCTGGGGAACAAACTGGAAGGCCGAGCCGAGAAACTTCGAAGAGCGGACCTTCGAGAGAATTCAGGATACCTCGATCGATTTCCTCATCGGCTGTGTGGACAGCCGCGCGGCGCGTAGCGTCATCGCGCGTTCACTTGCGAAGTCAAATAACCGCACCGCCTATTGGCTCGATCTTGGCAACAATTCGGCAAGCGGTCAATTCGTGCTTGGTCAGCCGTGGAACGCGCGCAACCGGCGTTCGGCGGAAAGGCTGCGCACGGTGAACGAGTTGTATCCGGAGATCTCCGACGTCAAGGCCGGCGAAGACCAGCTTCCGAGTTGCTCGGCTGTCGAGGCTCTCGAACGTCAGGAGCCGTTTATCAATCAGACGCTCGCCGCAAGTGCTCTGACGATGCTCGCGCGCCTCTTACGTTACGGAAAGATCGAGCACCACGGCGGCTTCTTCAATGCAGCTACGGGCAAAATGACGGCATTACCAGTCGATCCAGGACTCTGGCGGAAGACCCGCCTTCGCAACCGGAAGATGCAAGCAAAGCTGCCGACTCGATGAATCCCATCGGGACATCGAAAACTTTTACTCAATACACGAGGAGGAACTCTATGTTCAAAGAGCTTGTTCCCATTCTGCGCAATCGTGCCGTGCTCATGACGGCGACTGCGCTCGACGACGATCAGATTCGCGTCAATGTCGTT